>JBGAFW010000049.1:0-80352 GCA_044227045.1 Labilithrix sp. | reverse complement strand
ATTTTCTATTCTCTCGCTGGCGCTGCTTCGAGGTTCGCTTCTCTCATCCCACCCGCCGGAAAGGTTCACAGGGAGACAGGAAGACAGGGAGGACGGAGAGCGCAGACATCTCTGCCTTTTCAACAAGGCAAACGCCGTGACGTCCTCGAACTTGTCCCTCGGCTGTGCGACGGTCGGCAAAACAAAGCCGTAGCTCGCTGTCATCTCATCGATCGGATGACTGCCTTCGTTGCTCTCGATGGCCGGGCGTCTTGATGATGTGACGGGCGTCGCGGTCGAGAGAAATTCACAGGGAGACAGGAAGACAGGGAGGGGATTTTCTATTCTCTCGCTGGCGCTGCTTCGAGGTTCGCTTCTCTCATCCCACCCGCCGGAAAGGTTCACAGGGAGACAGGAAGACAGGGAGGACGGAGAGCGCAGACATCTCTGCCTTTTCAAAAAGGCAAATGCAGTGACGTCCTCACCAACGATCGCTATCGCCTCATCGACCGCTGCCCGTTGATCGTTGGCTTCGTCGTTGCTCTCGACGAACTCGTGCCTCGAGTGTGCGGTTATCTTGGATCGGGAGGACACAGAGCCCAGACGGTTCTGCCTTTGCACCGAGGCGAGAGGCACTACCCCGATGAAGCGGCGTTCGGCATGCGCCGAGAGCTCCTCTTCCTCTGAGCCCTCCATGTCTCCCCGTCTCCCTGTGAACCCTTCCCGCGTATCGCCATCACCTCGCGAGCTGCGGAGCGCACCGAAGCGGAGCCCGTGAGATCGATTAATCGTCTCCCTGTCTCCCTGTCTCCCTGTGAATTCTTCTTCTCTCATCCCGCCGGCGTCCGCCTTTGCCTCGGCGGTCAAGAGCGACGTGTCGAAGCGGACTCCGCGGCAGGCGTGAAGGTCGACGAAGATCGAGTGGAAGCGATGCGCGAGGATCATCGGAGGAAGCCTCCTCGGCGGAAGACGCGCAGGATCAGCTCGTCGAAGGGGACGTCGACGTCGGCTTGGATGTAGGGGACCTGCTTCGACGTGCAGAAGTGATGGATGTCGTCGAGGTACTTCTTGTAGGCCGTCTCGAAGCGCTCGAGGACCTTCGCGGTGACGGTGACCTCGCGCTCGTCGCCGGTCTCGCAGTCGTAGAGGAGGACGTCGCCGGCGAGGTTGGGTTTGCCTTCGGCGGGGTCGACGATGTGGACGACGAACGGATCGAACTTGTTGTAGCGAAGGACGTTGATGCCTCGCTCGAAGCCTTGCGGGTCGTAGAGATCGGAGGCGAGGACGACGAGGCCGCGGCGCTTGTTTTGGGCGACGAATTTCTTGAGCGCCTCTTCGAGGTTCGTTTGGCCTTCGGGCTCGAGCTCCTTGAGGAAGCGGAAGACCTTGAAGATGCGCGCCTTGCCTCGGGTCGCGGGCATGCGATCGAGGACGCGATCGGTCGTCGAGACGATGCTGACGCGGTCGAGGTTGGCGAGGCCGACGTAGGCGAGCGCGGCGGCGACACGCTTCGCGTAGCGAAGCTTCTTGCCGTCGCCGAAGCCCATCGAGGACGAGGCGTCGACGATGAAGTAGATGGCGAGGTCCTCTTCTTCTTCGTAGAGGCGAAGGAGGAGGCGATCGAAGCGCTGGTAGACGTTCCAGTCGAGGTAGCGGAAGTCGTCGCCGGGTTGGTAGTCGCGGTGGTCCGCGAACTCGACGCCGGAGCCGCTCTTCTTCGTGCGCCGCTCGGCGCGCATGCGTCCGGCGAAGACGCGCTTCGAGACCAGCGCGAGGTAGTCGAGCTTTCGCTGGAAGTCGTCGTCGAACAGGTCATCGCTGTCCGCCTTCGCCGCCGTTGGGCCTTTTCGACCGAGGACGGTATCGAGAAAGCCCATCAGCTGAGGACCTGTGCCTCCGAACGCGCTCCGCCCGCCTTGGTCTCGGGGAGAGCCTTGATGATCGCGTCGAGGACCTGATCGGTCTTCATGCCTTCTGCTTCACCTTCGAAGTTGAGGAGCACGCGGTGGCGTAGCGCGGGCAACGCGATCGCGCGAACGTCGTCGATGCTCGCGGCGAAGCGACCCTCGAAGAGCGAGCGGATCTTCGCGGCGAGGAGGACGGACTGCGCGCCGCGCGGCGAGGCGCCGAAGCGGACGAAGCGCTTGCACATGTCGGGGGCGTCGGGGCCGTCGGGGTGCGTCGCTTGGACGACGCGGATCGCGTAGTCCTGGACGTGGCGAGCGACAGGCACGCGGCGCACGAGCGACTGCATGCGGAGGATGTCCTCACGATGGAGAACCGCCGTGCGGGCGCCGCGCGTCTCGCCCGTCGTGAGGTCGAGGATGGCGTGCAGCTCGTCGCGGTTCGGAAACGGTACGTGCAGCTTCATGAAGAAGCGGTCGAGCTGCGCTTCGGGAAGTGGATACGTGCCTTCCATCTCGAGCGGGTTTTGCGTCGCGAGCGTGACGAAGGGCTCTTCGAGGATGTGCGTGCGCTTGCCGACGGTGACGCGGTGCTCTTGCATCGCCTCGAGGAGGGCCGACTGCGTCTTCGGCGTGGCGCGGTTGATCTCGTCGGCGAGGACGATGTTCGCGAAGATGGGTCCCTTGCGGAACTCGAACACCTTGCCGCCGGCCTGGGTGTCGTCGATGACGGTGGTGCCGAGGATGTCGGCGGGCATCAGGTCGGGCGTGAACTGGATGCGCGAGAAGTTGAGCGAGAGCGCTTCGGCGAGCGTGCGGACGAGCATCGTCTTGCCGAGGCCGGGGACGCCTTCGAGGAGCGCGTGCCCGCCGGCGAGCAGACACATGAGGACGCCATCGATGACGGGCTCGTTGCCGACGATGGTGTGGGCGATCTCCTGCTTCAGCGTGGCGATCGACGTACGAAATTGGTCGACCTCGGCGCGCACCGCGCCCGCGTCCATCTCAGCGGCCATTTTTCCGTGCTTTCGTGTGTGTTCGGGGAAGGATAGATGCAGACTGCAGCTATTTGATTCAGGCTCGGGTTGGCTCAGGGGCCGTTGCCGGTGGGTGCATTCGTCGGCGGAGCGGGCGCCGCGCCGCCCGGGCCACCACCTTCGTCGCGAGGACGAATGAGCTGGAAGTAGCGGCGCACGTAGAAGCGGTAGCCGCCCGGGATCTCGTCCTTGTTGAGCGCCTCTTCCGCGACCGTGTGGTACTCGCGATAGACCTTCGTGTAGCCCTTCGAGGCGAAGCCGCGCTCGGCGGCGCCGAGGATGACCTCGCTGCGCGAGCCGCCTTGACCGGTGTCGTTGCCTTGGACTTGCGTGTCCTGCGTTCCGACCTTGGGGTTCGTGGCGTTCTTGCCCTGCACGTTCTCGTCGTGGCCGGTGCCCCATCCCTGCCCTTTACCGGGATCGCCACCGCCGCCTTGGCCTTGACCGTTGCCGCTGCCTTGGCCTTGGCCTTTCGTGATCATCAGAATTTTTTCGCCGTTCGGTCCGAGGATCCAGGTCTCGCCGCCCTGTCCGCCCTGGCCGCCTTGACCTTGACCCTGACCCTGACCCTGTCCTTGGCCCTGGCCTTGTTGTCCTTGGCCCTGGCCCTGGCCCTGACCCTGGCCCTGTTGACCCTGGCCCTGCTGGCCTTGCCCCTGGCCCTGCTGGCCTTGGCCCTGGCCCTGCTGGCCCTGACCTTGTTGTCCTTGGCCCTGCTGGCCACCTTGTCCGGGCTGGCCCTGACCTTGGCCTTGCGCGCGCTGTTGAAAGACGCGGAGGCGCTGCATCTGACCGGCGCCGCCTTGGGACTGCTGGCGCATCATCTCGCGGAGCTCTTGGAGCTTCTGGCGAAGCTGCTCCTTCTCCTCCTGCGTCATCTCCTGCTTCGCCATGCGGTTGATGTCCTGCGCGGCGTTGTCGAGATCGTTGGCCGAGAGCCCCATGTCCTTCATGAGGTCTTCGGCGGCTTTTTGCAGCTCGCGATCGAGGCGATCGAGCTCGCGCTGCGTCTTCTGCTGCTGCTCGTGCTCGCGATCGAGTCGTTCGAGCTCGCGCTCTTTCTTCTGGAGGAGGCTCTTTTCCTGCTCGTTCGCGCCAGCGTCGCCCATCTTCTGCTTTTGCTTCAGAAGATCCTGCTTCAGCTCTTCGCGCTTTTGCGCGAGCGCCTCGGCGCGCTTGGCCTGATCCTCACTCGCCTTCTTGAGCGCCTCGCGCAGCTTCTCGAGCTGCTGCTTGTCGACGCCGCCTTTGTTTTGATCCTCACGGAGCTTCTTCGCCAAGTCCTTCAGCGCCTTCTCGGCCGCGTCGAGGTTCTTGTCCGAGAGCGCCTCGCCCGTGGGCTTCGACATCTCGCTCTTCTTCAGCTCCTCGCCCATCTTCTTCAGCGCTTCTTCGAGCGCCTTGGCGTCCGCCTCGCGACCTTGAAGGAGCTTGTCTTCGAGCTGCTGCATGCGACGGAACGCTTCGGTGCGATCGAGCCGCTTGTTCGCGAGGTCTTCGATGAGCTGGTTGAACTCCTGCGTCGCGGCCTTCGCCTCGTCGGTCTGGAGGCGTTGATCGACGTCGCGGAGGAACTCGCGCATCGCGTCGAGATCGTCTTGGGTGACGTCGACGGCGTCGATCGTCTTCGCGCTCATCACCGGCTCGTGCTTGCGAACCTCGAAGACGGTGATGGCGCCGATCGCGGCGACCATCGCGAGGAGGAAAGGCCACTCGCGTGGCGACTCCATCGGGACGGCCTTCTTCGGATCGACGCGCCTCGCGTGATCGAGCGCGTCGTCGATCGCCGCCATCATGAAGGGCGTGCGCTCCTCGCTCTTCAGCTCACCGAAGGAGAGCGCGCTCGAGAGACGATCGGCGAGGCCGTGGAAACGATCGAGCGCGACGGCGCCCGCTTGCCGAGGCAGACGCCGAGCATAGCCCACCGACGCGGCGACGAAGACTTGGAGAAAGGAGAGCGCGAGGCCGACCCGGCAGAATCGCTCGCCGATCACGCCGGTCTTTCGAAGAACCAAGAGGACCGCGATGGCCACGAGGCCACCCGCGAGCGCCTTCGCCGCCCAGAGGATGGCGCGTCGTGTGCGGAGGCGCCGTTCCGCCCGTGAGGCTGGCTGCTTGATCGCGTCGAGAGAGAGCGCTTCCGAGGTCATAGGGATGGGAATCTTTCCAAGCTCTTAGCTACGCGAGCGGTGTTTCTCGAGGTGGCGTTGTGAGGTGCGCGCGTAACGAGACTCCACAACCTCGGTCCTGACGTTCGACCCGTGACAAAGTTCCCTCTTGGCTGGTGCGTTTTCGATGCGTCGATGTTGGCTTCTTCGCGAATGATGCCCGCCGGGGACGTAAACGTTCACGCAAATCCGACCCTTACATCGTAGCAGGGATCCCCGAGGCCTGAAGGGCCTCTGCCCACGCGCATTTTGACGACAATAGAGCGGCTTTCCCCAAACCATACGCCGCGGTCGGGTGGTTTCATTCCCGTCTGTCCACGATTCGTCCACCACGCAAAAGGCGCTCGCGCTCATTTCGACGGCGCTAAGATGCGGCCCTCTTGTCGAGTCCTTCGTCAAAACCCAAGCAGCATTCGCTCGAAGTCCCCCATGTCGAGCTCGAGATCGTCGCGGATCACTCGAGCGAGCCGCACGGATTTCTTTCTCTCCGGCGTCTCGACCTGACCTTGAAGCACGAGGGGAAGACGAGCTCACCGTTCCGCTACGACATCGTGGAGCGGCGGGCCCTCGACGCAGGCGTCATCGCCGCACATCACCTCCGATCGGATGGGGTTCGCTGCATCTATTTAAGGAGCGCTGTCCGTCCACCGGCCGCGCTTCGAAAAGACGCCCCGCAGTCGACCGGTGTTCTGTGGGAGCTGCCTGCAGGCCTCATCGAGCCGGGTGAGTCACCGGCGGCCGGATCGGCGCGGGAGCTCGAAGAGGAGCTCGGCTTTGCGTGCGCGCCCGAGTCGCTCACTCCGCTGGGCGACTGGATGTTGCCGGCGCCGGGCTTCATCGGCGAGGTGCACTGGTTCTTCCACGTCGAGGTCGACCCCGCGCATCGCAGGGCGCCGGGTGGGGATGGGTCACCGCTCGAAGAGGCCGCGCGGATCGTGAGCGTCCCGCTTCACGAGGCGCTCGCCGCCTGCAACGACGGGACGATCCGCGACTCGAAGACCGAGCTCGCGCTCTACCGGCTCGCGCGTTTGTTTCCATGACGAAGACGAAGAAGACCAGGAGGCCGCGCGTCGCCGTCATCGTGAAGCGCACCTCCTACCGGAAGTTCGTCCTCGACGTGCACGATCCGCTCATCGCCCGGCTGCTTCGCCGCGGCGATCCGAGCGTGGGTCGGATCAAGCAGTCACACGAAGATCACGAGGTCACGCTTCGCGAGGTCGAAGATGCGCTCGACGACTTGGGCGCCGAGATCGTCTTTCGTGGCGGTCCGCGCGCACGTGTCCCTCTCCGTAGCGACCTCGTCATCACGGTGGGCGGCGATGGCACGCTGCTCGCGGCGTCCCATCTCATCGGCGACGGCGTCCCGCTCCTTGGGATCAACAGCGCGCCAGGTCACTCCGTCGGCTTCTTCTGCGGCGCGACGAAGGGAAACGTCCGTCGAACGATCGAACGCGCGCTCGCCGGTGAGCTGCCGGCCTCCGAGCTGTCGCGCATGCGCGTCGAGCTCAACGGCAAGACGCTCCACTCGCGCGTGTTGAACGAGGCGCTCTTTTGCCATGCGTCGCCGGCCGCCACGTCGCGCTACATCTTCGAGCTCTCCGGGGAGCGCGAGGATCAGCGATCGAGCGGCCTCTGGATCGGCCCGGCGGCGGGCTCGACCGCGGCGCAAAAAAGCGCAGGCGGCAAGGTGCTCCCACTCGAGTCGGATAACATCCAGTACGTCGTTCGCGAGCCCTACACGCCCGCCGGAGGCCACTTCCACTTTGCGCGGGGCTTGGTCGGACCGCGCGAAAAGCTCGTTTTGCGCAGTAAAATGCGTCAGGCGAAGGTCTTCCTCGATGGTCACAACATCGTTCACGATGTGACGATCGGGGATGTGCTTACCCTTCGACGAAGCGCCGAGTCGCTCACCGTGCTTGGCATCGCCAAGAAACGCAGAACCTGAAACCGCACCTTACAGGCGCTGTCTCGCCTCGCCGAGAGGCGCGCGCCTCGCGTAGAGGGCGCTATACTCGGTGGATGGTCCGGGCACGCGCGCGGAGGCCGAGGGAGCGAGTCTGCGAGCGACTCGGCCATCTCCGCGCGTGCACAACGAGACGCGCTCGAGCGCGCGTAAGCGCAGCGGTATGGCTCGCGACAACGAGCTTCGTCGTGCTCGCGTGCAGCTCGTACGGCGAGGACGCGACGAACAACGGATCGAGCAGCACGAGCAGCTCCTCCAGCAGCGGAGGATCGAGCAGCGGGAGCAGCGGCGCGACCGTGAGCGGTGACGCGTCGACGAACACCGACGGCTCCTCGAGCAGCGGCGACGACGGCTCGCCGCCGAAGGACAGCGGCGCCGACGCCCCGGCGTACGGCGAAGCATGCCCGAGCTGTCCGAACGGTGTGTCATGCGTCGCCTCGGGCTGCTCGGGAACGGGCTCGGTCTACAACGCATGCACCGCGCCGTTCGACGTGTCCGCCGCGATGAGCCTCGTCGTGTTCGTTTGCTCCGAGGGCCCCACCGTCGACTTGCCGACCCAGTGCGGTGGCGGCTCGAAGCACGTCGCGCTCTTTCGCTTCGGCAACTCCAACTTCAAGGTCACCGCGTCGGGGACGAACCCGATCATCATCAACGGCGACTGCAATGCCGTAA
This sequence comes from Labilithrix sp., assembly GCA_044227045.1. GTDB lineage: Bacteria > Myxococcota_A > Polyangia > Polyangiales > Polyangiaceae > Labilithrix. Next base: position 72,629 of record JBGAFW010000049.1, on the reverse strand, counting down.
CCGGGTGCAGCGGCGCGAGCAGCACGACGAGCCGTCAGGTCAACAAGCTGACGATGGCGATGGTCGGCACCACGTCGAAGACGACGCTGTGCGTGCAGCTCGCGGTCGACATCGAAGTGATCTGAGCGCAGGCCGGGCGCCCTAGCCCTGCGCGCGGAGCAGGTCCATCAGGATCGCGAGCTCCTCGGCGTCGGTGACCGGCACGAGCTCGCGGTTGATCTCGCTGATGGCGGCGATCAAGAGAAAGAGCACGCTCGCCTGGCTCGCCGCTTCGCTCGTGACCGACGCCTTCGCGAGCGCCCGCACGCACTCGTGGCGCGTGTTGATGATGACGCGGCACGTGTCCTTGTCGTACGAGATGGCGCGGCCGCGACGCGACTCCACCACGTCGGTGACCGGATCTCCCGTGAGCTTCATCGCGCGGAGCGCGGCGGCGACGGCGTTCGTGAGCGCGGAGCTTCGCTTCGAGGGCGGCGGCTCTGGCCCCGTGACGAGCGAGACGATCCGGCGAACGAGGCCACCAAGGAACGTCTCGGTCATCGCCGCCACCATCGCTTCGTCGCGCTGCGCCGCGGAGAGCGAAGGTGAAGGTGAAGGTGCCGCGGGCGAGGAACGAAGCGCCCCGAGGTTCGCGGGCGAGATCATCGCGTCGTCCGCTTCCCCTTTTTCGCGCGCCGCCACCATCGCCTCGAGCTCTTCGGAGAGGAGCGGAGCGCCTCCGAGCCGATCGCCGTCCCCTTGCGCGGGCACCATCAAGTGAGGCGCACGCCGCGTCGCGACGTACACGAGCACCTCGTCGGGGCGATCCTTGGCGAGCTCCAGAATGGGATCGCACGTGTCGCCCTCTCCCTTCGCCATCCCGAGGAGCGCGAGATCCCACTCGTAGGCGGCCGTGGCGCGAGCGTTCGCCTTCTTCGACGAGCGTGAGGTCGCGCGAAAGATCGGCGGAAGCCGGTGCTTGATCCACCGGCATACCTCCTCCACCGCCGCTGTGATCCCACGCGCGTCGGCCGACACGTAGAGTCGTCCGCGCACTGGCAAGAGGCGATGATGGCCGCCTTCCTCCGCAGGGAGCGACGGCGCGCGGTTCGGATCGACGACCCCGACTCCTTCGACGTGCAGCTCCGGTGACTCGGGCCACTCATGCTCCACCCAAAACACACCCATGCATGCGACCGGTCGTGACGAAGGGCTCGTCGCCGCACGTACGAGGAATGGGCTCGGCAAGCGCATCACACCACGCACGTCGGCCGGCGCCGTGAGGAGCGGAAGCATCCGCGTGCCGATCGCCAGGCGAAGCACGGAGTGAATGCGCGACTCGTCACGCGGATTGGCGAGCGCGTCGAAGCCGAGAGACGGCTCGAGGACATCGACGTTGACCGTGGCGACGATCGGCCAGCCGTCGGGATCGGCGATGTTCGTGACGTGGCGGTTCGTCGTGTACACCGCGACCGCTCGTAGCGCCGCATGCGCGGGTCGAAGAAGCCCGACCTCTCCGGAGAACCCATCTTGAAGACCTTCGATTCGAAACGTCAGGAGGCATTTCGCGCGGAGGTCGTCGCCGAGCTCGATCGTCGCGAGCGGCGGCAACGCCCTACGCGCAGCGCCTCGCGCGATCGCACGGAGGTTCTCGGTCACGTCTTCGATCTCGACAATCGAATTCAGATCCTTCATGTCGCCGTACGACAGATGAAGCACGCCGCCCATGCCCTCCGGCAGCGCCGGCCATGGCGGCCCGTCTTGCGTCGCGCGCTGCTTGCCGATCGTCTGCAGCGTCGCCAGCGAATGCCAGCCGCCCGTCGTGTCTTGGAAGACCGGCACGCTCCGATCGAGATCGGAGAGCGTCTGCCTCATCGCCGCGGCGCAGACGAGGCGACGAAGGTGCGCGCGAAGGAACAGCGGCGCGTCGTCGAGGTTCGTCGCGAACGTCCGCACCGCTCGCTCGGTCGCCATCGCGAGCTCGGACGTGATGACGTGCGTCGCGACGCCTTCGTCGCACCGGTAGATGATCTTGACTGGAACCGGCAGCGCGATGCGAATGGGGTCGAACGCGCCGTCCCGCACGCGGCACGTGTTCGGAGAGGACCAATCGAGCTCCTCCGACAAAAGCTCGAGCTCGCCTTCGAGGTGTGTCGCGCCGAGCTCGGCGAGCGACATCCGTACGAGCGGATGCGACGGCGCCCCATCGAGCTTCGGCGGCGGCGTCCGCGCGCCACGCGCACGTCTCGCTTGCAGCCGGGCGACCGCGTCCGTCACGTCGTTCAACGTGTAACCCGCCGTGATGAGCACGCGGCGACGCACGTCTCCGAGCGCGTCGCCCCCGACATGGAACGTGGCCGCGTCGTATGGCGACTCCTCCGCCTCGGACGCGGGCGGCCGGTAGCTCGAGAAGATCTGGCGTGCGACGGGGAGCATGCCAGGCTCCTCGGGGAGCGCGGCGAGCGTGTTTTGAACCGTGGGCCACCGGCTCGCCATGAGCGCAGGCCAAACGCGAACGAGCTCCGTCTGCGCGAGCGCCAGCCAGAGATCGAGCGCGAGCGTGTCCGACGCGAACGTCGGGGTGTGCGCCAGATCGAGGACGAGCTTCAGCGCCGCGTCGATGATCATCGAGCGCATCCACTCGCTGCCTTCTGCCGTGAGCTCCGCCCAATCCGCGAGCAGCTCCTCGCTCTCGATGTCGACGACGGCCGCGAGCGGAAGGGCGCTCACGAACGTGGAGGTGATCGGGTGACCTCGGTAGAGGAGCTCCGCGCGGAGATGATCGCGCGCGGCGACGACCGTCACCGTTCCTCGCTGCGGCGTGCGCACCGTCGCGCGAGGCCCTGCGCCCAAGATGGCATCGACATCCACGCGAGGGCGCGCGAGCAGCGCAGCCTTGACGATCTCGAGCTTCCGCCGGGCAAGCCGATGAGGGAGCTCGGCGAGCCTCTGCACAGTCGCCCTCATCTTCGTGAGCTCGTCGTCCTCTCGTTCTTCACCCGGAGCTGCGCCCTCGCCGCTCTTTCGCGACTTCTTCTTCTTCCAGTCCTCGATTCGCTCGAGGATGCGGCGTCGCGAGGTCTCGAGGTAGCTCGCCACGTCCGTCGAGAGCTCGACCTCGCCTTCTTCGCATCGACTCGCGACGAGATCGACGAGCGCGTCCTCTTCACGCGCCATCCCCGAGAGCGGCGTCGACCAAAGGAGGCCGGTGAAATCGGCCGTCGGGACGGCTGCGTCATCCTCGACGACGAGCTGCACCGATCCATTTCGCGAGGTGTACGCCCGATCCTGCAGGAGAACACCTGCATGATACACGCGCATGCGATTGCCACCGATCGCGAGAAACCCTTCGACATTCCTTCGGTGGATCGCGACCGCCGGAGAGTCGCCGATGTCCTTGGCGATCTTGTCACGCGAGGCGTTCGGGCTCGCGCGCAACGCTCGTTCGTACGCGACGATCTTCGTGCTCTTCGGCAGGAGCGTCTTCACGTCGGCGGTGACCTTTGCGTCGAGGACCGGTCGTCCGTCGGGCGGCTCCTCTGGTCCGCGCGGCGCGACGCAGATGGCGGACGTGCGCAGCGCATAGCTCTCGAGGTCGGCGAGCGAGACGAGCTTCCCACACGCCGTCGGCCACGCCGGCACGCTCGCGAGCTTGCCGAGCGTCTTCGTGTTGATCTCACCGTCGCCCAACGTGCGCGTGCTGCTTGCCCACGCCACGATCGCATGGCGCACGAGCTCGGGCTCCGCCCTCATGCTGACGTTCGTCATCGCGCGCTCACCGATCGCGATCGCCGCGACACGCAAGGCATAGAGGAGGGCGCGCGAGAGTGACTCGTCGCGCTCGACGCCATCGTAGGCGAAGCGCGCGCGAATCCCTCGGGGCCACGACAGCGCGAGCTCCACTGGCAAGGACACGCCCGGCAGCTGCGTCATCTCGAGCAAGCGATCATCGACGAACAACCGCGCCGTCGCCGACCTCCGGTAGTGTGAAGGCGCCGTCGCGTCGACGCGCGTGACGCCGACCTCACCCGCCAGCCCTTCGAACGGACCGCTCGTGACGTGGAACGCCTCACGCACGACGTAGTCGCCAGGCGGAAGCTCCGGCTTCGACGGCGGATGCGTGAGCGCGCGTGACCGGCGGGTGAAGGCCTCTTGCGCTTGGACGACCAGGTCGTTCGCCGAGACGAGATTCAGCGACGCGATCGCGCGCTCGGCCGCGGTGCCACGAAGCCATACGACCCCCGCGAGCCATGTCTCGAGCGTCCGCGGCAACGGCCCTGGCCCAGAGTAGACGCGGAGCGGGACCTCGGGCGTCCCTCCTTCGAGGGCAGAGAGCGCGAGCGGGCTCCCGAAGACGTCGGCGAGCAGTGGAAGCGAGAGGAGACGGAGCGCGTCGGGCGCCACCGGCTCCGATTTCGATCCATGACGGCATGCGATCGCCACCTCGGTCACGATCATCCCGAGCGCGTCGAGCAGCGCGACGCGATCGTCGCTGAGCACGTGGACCGTGTGCCCCACGTCCGCCGTCGCCGACGGCCGCGCGGTCTCTCCTACCGCTCCTCCCGCGAGCTGCTCGAGCGTGCGCACGGCCACCGCGAGCGCCGGCGCTACGCGCGCGAGGATGCGCTGCGCGAGCTCGCCATCCATTCGGATCGCCGAACGCGAGGCGTTCGTCGGGAGGCTCGGCGCGTCGATGCGGATGCGCACGGGCAGCTCACCCTCCTCGCGAACGACATTCCAGCAATCGAAGAGCCCGTAGCGCGCGAGATGGATGCCACGCTCGGCGAAGAGCATGCAGGAGTCGGGCTTCTGATTCGTACCCGGCCTCAGGATCTCGACGTAACCGCTCGTGAGCGCGGGCTCGTCGAGGCTCACGCGCAAGAGGACGTCCTCGGGCGCCTTCGATGACGTTCGCGCCGGCTTCCCGGCGACGCGCACGTCGAGCGAGGAGTCTCGCGCCGCGTTCGTCAGGAGCGCCACCTCGCGGGGGATGTCGCGCTTGAAGGCGCGCCCGATCAGCGAGATGCCGATCCGATACCGCACGTGCACACGAAGGACGTTCCCCGCCTTCGCCATCCCTTCGGGTCGCGAGGACTGGAGGTCGGCCTTTGGCGCCTCGAGCGGCGCATCGGCGGCGTCCTCGCCGGCGTCGTCGGGCTCGAACCGCGCGCGGGTGCACGTCGTCGCGTCCGCTCGATACACGTCGACGAAGAGCGGGTTTTGCGAGAGCGCGGCGCTGACCGCGATCCCGAGAAGGCGAAGCGCGTCACCGTGCGGCGTGCCGTCCGAAGGCGTGAGGACGTGGTCGCGCAGGCGCGCGAGCAGCTCGCTCGCCGGCGGGTTCGGGCACGCGAACGTAAAGACGACGTCATCGGCGTCGTAATCGATGTCGAGGATGCTCGCGGAGAGCGCCACCGCCGCGCGCCCGATCTCGCATCCATAGAGATGCGGATCGACGAGCATGTGATCGCGGAGCTTCCCCCGCGCCTTTCGGGCGTCGACCTTGATCTTGCCGCGAAGGACCGGACCGTCGAGAGGGCCGCGAAGATCAGCCATTCGAAAGCGCTTTCACGGCCTCTTCGAGGAGCCGGTCGACGACCTTCGCGGGCAGCGGCCCGGAGTCGTCGATCAGGATTCGTCGCGCCACGAGGTGGGCCGCGCCGATGGGATCGATCTTCGCCCGCCGCCGGCCGAGGCGCACCGCGGCGTCTTCCGCGTTGAGAAACAGCGTCGATGAGCGTCCCCATGGCCGGCCTCGCGCCTCGAGGTCGGCGATCGGGACGGTGATCGCCTCCTCGCCTTTGCCGTCGACCACACGGAAGAAGTCGCTCTTGCTGGCGCCATCGAACGTCGCGACGAACGCCGACGAGACGGCGAGCCCGGCTCGTTTGAGCACGGAGACGATCCCCGCCGTGAGCGCGTCGTCGACGTCATGACGCTGCGCTTCGGCGATGCGCACGACATGGCCGAGCGCATGAGACGGCTCGAGCACGTGCGAGCTCTTGCTCCTCCGCAGGACCGCCATCTGCGCGGCGCTGTGAACGACGGCGACGTTTTGCGAGGCGAGCGCACGGGTGAGCGGCGTCGACTCGTCACCCACCAAATACGCGCCCGACGGTCCGGGCTCGAGGTCGTTCAGCAAGAGGGTGCGCTTTCCGTCGAGCGGCTCGATGAGCGGGACGTGGACGCCCTCGTTCTTCTCCTTCTCGAACGCCGTCGCGAAGGTCGCCTCGAGGAGCAGCCTGCAGTCGCGGATCGCTCCCTCGTCTCGCGGCGCGGCGGCGACCTTCTCCGCTGCGTCCGACGTGCGCACGAGCACCTCACGCCAGAGGCGCTCGCGAACGAGCTCCTTCACGACGCCGAGCACGCGATCGTGTTCGCGATCGCGCTTCACGTTGTCGCGGCTCAACGTGTGCGAGAGCCTCGGGCTGTCGACCTTGAAGCGCACACCACCGAGGCCTTTCTCTGCGTCGTTCGACTCGAAGAGCGTGAGGCCGCGGTTGTAGTAGCCCGCGTGGAGAGCGCTCGACGCGCTCGTCTCGCTTCGCTCGGAGTCGCGACCGACCGCGACGAAGAACGTCTCGTTGTCCGCCGCATGCGTGGCGATCACGGCGCCTCCGAGTCCGAACGGCTCGTTGATCGTAACGCTGCGCGACGCGGTGAGGTTCGCGGCGTCGAGGATCATGAGCGTGATCGGCACGCGCGCATGACGACACCACTTCGTGAGCGCGACCTGCGCTCTCTCGACATGCACGTCGAAGTTGCCTTCTTCTTTTTGTTGGACGATCGACACCGTCGTCCCGTTCGTGTCGCGTGGCATCCGTGAGAGCTCGAACGAGTGATCGCCGAACAGACGCACACGCCATTGTTCCGCGTCGCCGCGCCGCGTGTGAACGTCGACGTGGACCGGATCCATCGCGAAGACCGACACGAAGCCGATGCCGTACTTTCCGATCTTCGAGGAGTCGTCTTCCTTCGAAGAGGAGAAGAGCGTGAGCAGGGGCCCTTCGATGATCTCCCGCGTCATCCCGCTGCCATCGTCGTCGACCGACGTGATGACCGCGCCGTCGGCGTCACGATCGATCCGGACCTCGATCCGCGTCGCGCCCGCGTCGATGCCGTTCTGAACGAGCTCGCGGAGGAAGGCGTAACGATCGGCGAATTGGCGCACCATGTCGTCGACGATGCCCGGCTCGGCCGTTCGCTTCGCCGTCTCGACTCGCGTTGTTCGGTACGCCACGACCGGATAGTACGTGACGTGCCGAGTCCTGGGACCCCACGAAAACGCGGCACAATCCGTGCTGCTCGGTTCGCCCACGAGGTTGATCGCGTCCCACGAGCGGACGCGCAAACGCGGCGGCGGCCGCAGAATCGAGGATCTGGTCGCAGAAGTGCGATTTCGCTGAATTCCGAGGTAACTTTGTAGAAGGCCACCGTGGCGCGAGCGCCTCTCAAACCCAAAGTCGACGACGAGCGGGTGACGGACATCGACGCACAGGTCGATCAGCCGTCCATCACCATTTCCGTCGAGACCACCGCGCCCGGCCTCTCGCGTGAGGCGCTGTCTCCCGTCTCGTCGCTCTCGCCAGCCCTCGGCTCACTGCCCGCCCCAAACGATGACGACGACATGCAGACGCTCCAAGCCGAGTCACGCGCAGGAGCCGCGCGAAGCGTGGGCCGGCCGCCCAACGAGACCTCCGGCGTCGGTCCGACGGGCGCCGCCGACCTGTCGCTCTCGCTCATCACGCCGCGCCTCGAGCCGATCGGCCTCGTGCGAGCCGAGCGCGCGATCGCCAACGGCCCCGACGCCGCCGAGATCCGCGCGCTGATCGAAGGCGCCGGCACCGCGAGCTCGCTCGCGCAAGCCGCCGCGCTTCCCATCGTGCCCATCATCCCCGCCGATGACGATCCCGACACGTCCGAGACCGGGACCACGAAAAGGCAGAAGCCTCCCGACGAGCTGATCGGGACGATCGCAAAACAAAGCTCCCAGCGCGTGGTCGACGACCTGGCCACGACCGACGCCGACGACGACGACGACGACGACGACGACACCGACCACACGCTTCGTCACAAAGAAGAGCCCACGCTCGATCCCACGCCGGCTGCGCTCGCAGCACCCGCGCCGAACGTCGTCATCCCCGACCCATCACCGTCGTCACGACGAGGAAACCGATCGAACGAAGAAGACGAGACGATGCCAAAGGCGGAGGTCCGCCGCGTAGGCCCGAGCTCGGCGTCGAACCGAGCGCTCTCGCCGCAAGAGGCCGTCGTCTCTGCGTTTGCAAACCTCGCCGATCTGCCGCCGATTCGCCCGCGCCTCGACTCCGAGGCGGCCGGCCACTGGCCGCCCTGGCATTCGCAGTCCGACGAGGCGCGATCGCTCCTCGGCGCGCTTCCCTCACCCGTGAGCTCGGGCACCGAGGCGATCCCGCGCGCCGTCGTTCAGGAGGCGATCGCGTCGGTGCGCCCCGACGCGAGCGCGAAGGCCAAGCTCGAACGCGCCGCGACGATGCTGCAAGTGCAGCCTGCCGGCCCGCTCCCCTCGTCAGCGCCGCACCCGGCAGCTCCTTCGCATCCCCCTCCGCACTTCGTCGCGACTCCGGCAGGGCCGTCATTCCCGCCACCCGTGTTCCGCGAGACGCACCCGATGCAGACGCCGCAGCCACACATGGCTCCGATGCGTCCGCCGATCGACTCGACGTCGACGTCGAGTGACGTCAGCGCGCCGCCGACGAGCAGCGCGCAGAAGAGCGGCCGGCCGAAGAAGAAAGGAATGACGCCGTTTGGCGCGTTTCTCGTCGCGTTCTTCGTCTTCGGCGCGATCTTCGGCGGCGCGGCGGCGGTTCGTCGTTATGGCTGGCCCGCGTTCGTCACGAGCTTGATCGGCAAGTCGTCGTCGGTCACCGCGACCACGGCCGCGACGCCGGCGCCAAGCGCGCCGTCCGCGTCAGCGTCACCGGCGGCGTCGGACTCCGCGGCGGCCCCGCCCGCATCCGCATCCGCATCCGCGCCGGCGCCGGCGTCGGCGTCGGCGTCGGCGTCACCGCCCGCCTCGGGCTCGGCGAGCGCGCACAAGCCGCCGCGGCACACACGACCGCCGCGACGCACGCACTGACCAAGAGCGGATCGTTCGTGTAGAGTCTCGCTCGATGAGATCTCTCTTCGTGATCGCCACGTGCTGCGCGTTCCTCCTCGCCGCGTGCTCGAGCGACGACAGCACCACAGCGCCCGCGACCAGCGAAGGGCGCTATGCCCAAGCTCCCGCGATGACGATCGACGCGAACAAGACCTACGCGGCGACGATCACCACCTCCAAGGGCACGATCGAGCTCTCGCTCGACGCCAAGGCGGCCCCCGTCACGGTGAACAACTTCGTCTTCCTCGCGCGTGACAAGTTCTATGACGGGCTCACGTTCCACCGCGTCGAGGCCGGCTTCGTCATTCAAGGTGGTGATCCGAAGGGCAACGGCACCGGCGGACCTGGGTACACGATCCCCGACGAAAACAGCGGTCTTTTGCACGTCGATGGCGCGCTCGCGATGGCCAAGACCTCCGCGCCGAACTCCGCCGGCAGTCAGTTCTACATCACGCTTGGCGCGCAACCTTCGCTCGACGGCAAGTACACCGTGTTCGGCAAAGTGACGAGCGGACAAGACGTCCCGAAGAAGATCGCGGTCGGCGACAAGATCACGACCGTCACGATCAGCGAGAAGTAACCGTTCGCGCTCGAGTCAGCCGAACGCCTCGAGCTCGCCGCCATCGAGCCACACGCCGCGGCACTCGACGCACACGTCCACGAAGAGGAGCGTCCCGATGCTCCATTCGCGGCGCGTGGTCTCGCTGAAGCACGACGGACACGCGATCGCCTCCGTCGGCGGATCCCACGTCCGCCCCGCCGCTCCCGAGAAGAGCGCGCGACCGCGTTTCTCTCTTCCGTGCGACTCGATCTTCACGAGGTCCGCGTGTGCGACGAACGCACCGCGGCAGGAACGACAGCGCGCGACGCGAACCCCTGCGGGATGCACCTCCTCGAGGAGGACCGAGGAGGCGGATGCCGTGCGCACTTCACCCCGATACGCAGACACGCGTGGGTCACCGCTGCATCGAGGGCAGTTCATGGACGCTTCGTTGGCGGTGGTGTTGGCGGGAAGAAGTGCATGGACGGTGAAGGTGAAGGTGAAGGTGAAGGTGAAGAGCGTGCTTCGAAGAGATTAGACGCGATGGCGCGCGGACCTCTACTATTCGATCATGCGGTCTACTGCGCTCCTTCTTGCCATTTTGGGTGGCTCTGCAGCCTTCGCGTTTGCTTGTGGTGGTTCGGGGGATGCGAACCCGACCGGTGCGTCGTCCTCGGGGTCGAGCGGCGACAACAACAACCCGACGCCCTTCAACCCCGCCGATCAAACCGACGGCGGCGACAACGGCGGCCAACCCGAGAACATCGAGTCGATGCGGATCGACCCGGAGAACGCGACGCTCGACGTCACGAGCGGCGTCGTGGCGACGAAGGCGTTCAAGGTGCTCGCGAAGATCAAAGAGAAGCCTGGCCAAGAGATCGACATCACCGCGCGATCGCGCTTCTACGTGCCTGCCGGATACTTGATCGGCACCTTCCCCGCCGACGGCGGGCCGCTGTTCTCGACACGGCTGCCGACCGCAGCGAACCCGGAGCCCGCGCGCGGCGGCCTCGTCACGGTGCAGGCGCAGGCGGCAAACTCCGACAAGACGATCACGACGGTGACGACCACGCTCACCGTGCGCCTCAGCGCGACGGGCTCCTTCGCGGCGGGGTCTCCCGAGGCGACCCCCGCGATCCCCGCCAACCCGACGAGCTTCTTCACCGGCGCTCCCGACGCTGCCCACGCGCCCGTCATCCACTACCCCAACGACGGCGTCATCGTTCCACCGAACCTGAAGCGCCTCGAGATCCACTTCAAGAAGGGCAACGCCGCAGACACGCTCTTCGAGGTGACGTTCTCGAGCGCGCTCGGCAGCGTGGTCCTCTACACGCGATGCACCGACACGCCGACCGACTTCGCCGCCAACGCGCTCGAGGCAGGCGCGTGCGCGCTGCGTCTCGATGAGGCGATGTATGGCGCTCTTGCCGAGACGAACCGCGGCCTCGGTCCCGTCGACTTGAAGGTGCGCGGCACGAACGAAGCCGGCGTGTTCGGCGAGTCGGCCGTTCAGAAGATCGAGTTTGCCGAGAACCGTGTCGACGGCGGCGTCTACTACTGGACCGCGTCCAACCCGCCACGGATCATGCGCTTCGACTTCGGCAGCGGCACCGGCTTGCCCGAGCCGTATCTCGTGCCGGGCCAAGGCGGGCTCGGAAACGAATGCGTGGGCTGCCATTCGCTCTCGCGTGACGGGACGAAGCTGTTCGCCGGCGTGGGCAATTCGTCCAAGGGCAACCTCGTCTTCATCCAAGACGTCAAAGCCAAGACCCTCGTCGTGAACGGCGCGGACGCCGCGCCAGCGAACACGAATCGGGTGCTGCTCGGCTCCTTCGATCCGACCGCGTCGCTCTTCGTCGCCGCCGCGCCGGTGAACGACGCCGCCGCCGAGACGAAGCTCATGTTCCACGACGCGACGACGGGCCTCCGCTCCTTCAACCTCGACGCCGGCTTCGTCGCGAGCCACCCCGACTGGTCCCCCGACGGAAAATCGATCGCGGTCACGCGCATCGGCGGCTCGAACCAAACGTCGATCGAGTTTCACGGCGGCGGCATCGACGTCCTCAAGAACGACGGCGCGACGTGGACCAGCGCGACGACGCTCACCGACGTCCAGGTCGTCCCGCCGGTCGCGAACAAGAACCGCTACAACCCGACGTTCATGCCGAACAGCTCGATCCTCCTCTACACAGAAGCGAGCTGCGATACGGGCGCGCCGTGCAACGGCTACTCCGACCCGTCCGCCAAGACATGGGCGGTGCCACCCACCGCCGCGGCGACGCCGGTGCTGCTCGCGAACGCCGCAAAGCCGGGCAAGAACGACGGCGTCGCGACGAACCTGATGGACACGTTCGCGCGCGCGACGCCGTTCGAGACCGTCCATCGCGGCGGCAAGCTCCTCTGGTTCACGGTGAGCTCGCAGCGTCGCGCAGGCCTTCGCAAGTTCTTCCCGAACCCGAGCGTCGTCGGCGATCCCGCGACCCAGCAGACGCTCTGGATGTTCGCGGTCGATCCCGCGAAGGTCCTCGCCGGTCAAGACGGCAGCGCGACGGGCTTCTTCCTCCCGTTCCAAGACATGACGACGTCCAATCACATGGCGCAATGGACGCAAAAGATCGTCAGCGACAACCCACCGCCGCCGCCTCCCCCTGCCCCGCCGCCGCCTCCGCCACCTCCGCCCCCACCCACGACGAAGTGAACCGCGAGCTCGAGACAGCGGCCGCAGAGCTCTTGCATCACGGCGAGCTCGATGTGCGGTCGATCAACGAGCTCGTTCGTCAGCGCGACCCATCGGGTGACTGCGCGGTGTGGAGCCGCGACTATCTTCGACACCAGCACTTCGTCTCGATGTATCTGCCGATCCGGTATTGGGCGTGGGCGCGAATGAGTCAGCGCCGCAACGCCCAGACGGAAGCCGAGCTCGGGACGTTGGTGGCGACGGTCGCCGAGACCCTCTGGGGCGGCCTGTGCGAAGCCGGACCGCAGCCTCCCGATGACCTATGCGCGATGGTGTTTGGGCCCGAGAATCCTCTGCGCCTCCGCGATGCCGAGCGCGGAGCGTGGGCGGAGCGTTTCAACGTCGCCCTCGACGCGACCGCACAAGCCTGGCGCGGAGCGACCGTGCTGCCTCGATGGGAGGCTCTCTCGCTTCACTTCGTCTCGTTCTATCTTCCGATGGGTGCAGGCCCGCTCGGTGGCGCGATCGGTGCTGGCTCAGGCTCGCCGCGGCGTCGGTTGTTCGATGCGCTGAGCGAGCGCGTTCATCCCGATGTCGTCTGCGTCGTTCGGCGGTGGTTCGAGGCCGCGGCGGCGGAGCGCGATGCGGCGGGTGTCCCGATCGTCGAGCCTTTCGCGGAAGGCGGCCGCGAGCTCATCGCGCGGACGCGCATCGAGGTCTTGCTCTTGGCGAGCTGAGTTTTGGTGGGGCAGGACTCAGCACATGACGACGCGTCGTGACAAAGATCGTCGCGGCAGGCGGTCGCTGCTTCGCTCTCGGCCAGCGCCCAGGGCTCATCCACGGACGATCTCGGCGGCCTCGCTTCGTTCGGGCGCGTCGGCGCGGGTCGTGCTTCGTCGCCCGTCATGGTTCGGCGTCGTTCTTCAATTCCCCTTCTCCGCTGCATGGTCCTGGCTTGCGTGTCCGTCATCGTGGGCGCCTGCGGCGGAGCCGATCGCTCTTCGTCCTCGAATGGCTCGACATCGAGCGGTGGCGCCACAGGCCCGACGCTCGACAACAAGGATGGCGGCGCGGGCACGCAGAACCCTGGATCGCCCGAGAGCGCGAGCGGCGGCAGCAGCGGGACGGCGGAGGGCACCATCACGATCACGTCCGAGACGGTCGACGTCAACGCCACGCCTCGATCGTTCGTGCTCGCCTCCCCCAGCACGTACAACGCGAACGGCAAGTATGCGCTCATCGTCGCGCTGCACGGTGACGGCGAGAGCGGCGCCATCATGCAACAGATGCTGCGCTTCGAAGAGGTGTCGGGGCAAAGCGCGTTCGTGGCCTACCCCACGGGCGCGAGCGAGACGTGGGACCTCTACGACCCCACCCCGCAGAACTCGGACCTCGCGTTCATCACGACGCTCGTTCAGTCGCTTCGCACGCGCTTTCCCGCGATCGACGCGTCGCGGGTCTTCGGGATCGGCCTGAGCAGCGGCGCGTTCATGGTGAACCAGGTCGCGTGTCGCCAGTCGTCGCTCTTTCGGGGAATCGTCCCGCACTCGGGCGGAGCGCCGAGCGAGCCACGCGACCCGAGCGCAGGCACCTGGGGCAATGGGTTCGTGAAGTGCGCGGGGCAGACGAACGGCCCGGCCGTCATGGTGATGCACGGTACGGCCGATACGATGGTGCCGCTCGAGAGCGGTGAGTACACCGCCAACTACTGGGCCACGGTGAATGGCTGCGCCACGACCCGGTCGCCTTCGGGGCCGACGCCGTGCGCGAAACAGGACAACTGCCCCGGCACGTATCCGGTGCTGTTCTGCCCGATCGCCAACCTTGGTCACCAGCTCTGGTCCGACGCCGCGAAGACCGCCTGGGGCTTCTTCTCGACGCTCTGACGGCCGAGCGTCTCGTAGTACGATGGACGCGCGGTCATGCGCGTCCTCTCGATCTCGTTGTTCCTCGCGGCCACCTCGCTTCCCGTGGCGGCCGACGTCATGCCTCACTGCGGTGGGCCGAAGGTCGAGATTCGTGACCCGGGCCAGGACTGTGGTCATCACGGACCGCGGTGGCGTGGCGACTGCCGTGCGCCGGCGGCCTGCTTCATCGTCGAGCAGCATGGCGCGACCTGCACGAAGACATGCACGACGGACGCAGACTGCGCGCCGCTCGGCGCGGGCTTCACCTGCACCGGCCAAGGGTCGCCTTACGCGAGCAGCGAGATCACGAAGACCGCGATCTGCATCAGCAGGGCGCAACGGGAGGCCGCGCCATGAGACATACGCGCGTCCTCGTGGCGCTCGGGACGCTCGTGGCCGCGTGCTCTCTCGAGTCGGGGCCCGAGCCGCCGAGCGGCGTCACGCGCGAGCCGCTCTCACTGGCGAAGGTGGAGCCGCTCGTGAAGGTCAACGTGAAAGGCGCTGGGGAGCTCGACGTCGAAGACAATTATCTTCCTCAAGTGGTCTGTTGCGAAAACGGCGCCGCGCCGCCGGAGGCATTGAAAGCGCAGGCCGTGATGGCGCGCAGCTATATGGTCTTTCGCTATTACGGTGAGGGCGTAGGGACCGCCGCTAAGCCCTTATCCGGGACCACTGCCGATCAAGCGTATTTCTGCAAACAGCCAGTCTCCACGAAGTGCAAAGACGCAGTCACCGCGACGAAAGGTCAGATAACGGCATATACGAACGCCAAAGGGGATCGCTTCGCCAACGTCTCGTTCTTCGTCGATGGCCCGCGCCCCGAGTGCATTGCGCAAAAGGCATGCACATGCGCGAAGCCTGGTCCGACCGTCGCGATGAGCCCGGCGGATCACCCGGCCGACTGCATGTGCTTTACGTTCTCGTCCCAAGGCGCCGCGAATCCCGCCTACGTGACATACAACTGGTCACGCGCGGGCGCCGACGTGACCGGGAGTACGATCGGCGACCCCAAAAACGAGAGCAACCGCGGCTGCGCAAGCCAGAACATTCAGGCCTGCCTCGCGTATGCGGGCTGGACGTACGCCGACATGCTCCGCCTCTTCTACGGGCAGGACATCGAGCTTCGTTTGATGGACGGCAGCGAGGTGAATCTGGCGGCGCCTCCGGCCGGGGGCGGAGCTCCGTCCCCCGCACCGAGCGGCGGAGATCCCGGCGCGAACGCGGACGGCTCGGGCGGCGCCAGCGACGACGGCGGCTGCGCCGTGGCGGCTCCACGCGCGCGCAGCGAACGCACCGGCGTGCTGGCCGCGGTCGTCCTCTTCGCGTCGCTGTGGATCGCGCGTCTCCGAAGGCACGCGAAAGAGCGAAGCCGTTCGTCAGCGTCGTAGCTTGCCGTGCGGTGTGCCTTCGCCGTAACCGGCAGCGGTCTGCACGCCGATGCGAGCCTTGTCGCTGAGCTCCGCGATCGTCTTGGCGCCGACGTAGGTGAGCGCCGATTGAACGCCGGTGATCATCTCGACGAGGATCGCGCCGACGCTCTCCTGCCCTTCGCGAATGTAGATGCGTGACGTCGAGATTCCCTCGCGAAAGAAGCCCTTCTTCGCGCGCTCGAACGGATCGAGATCGGCGGTTCGATCGCTCACCGCGCGTCCGCTCGCCATGCCGTAGTTCTCTTTGTAGAGAAGGCCGTCCTTGTCCTCTTTCACGTCGCCGGGGCTCTCGTAGGTGCCGGCGAGCGCGGTCCCGATCATCACGCGGCTCGCGCCGGCGGCGAGATAGAGCGCCACGTCGCGCGGATGCTTCACGCCTCCGTCGGCCCAGACATGCTTGCCGTGCTTCGCGGCCTCACGCGCGCATTGAAGGACCGACGTGAACGTCGGCCGTCCGACGCCCGTCTGCATGCGCGTCGTGCACATCGCGCCGGGTCCGACGTTGACCTTGATGACGTCTGCGCCTGCCTCGATGAGCGCCTTCGTGCCCTCTGCCGTGCAGACGTTGCCCGCGACGATCGGCACCTTTCCCTGGACGACCGCCTTCACTGCGCGAATGGCCTCGAGCATCCGGCGTTGATGTCCGTGCGCGGTGTCGAGCACGATCGCCGAGACGCCGAGCTCGCAAAGCTGCCCGGCGAGCTGGGAGGCCTTGTCCGAGATCCCGACGGCGGCGGCGACCATCAGCTCGCCCTTCTTGTCGATCGAAGGCCGAAGGAGCTCGAGTCGAACGGCGTCGTCGCGCGTGAGCACGCCGATCAGCCGGCCGTCTTTGTCGAGCACGGGCGCGGCCTTCACGTGCGCCTCCATCATGAGGAGGAACGCGTCGCGATTCGAAATACCGACCGGAAGCGTCACGAGCTTGCGCGACATGAGCGCCCCGACCGGCGTGTACTGATCGCTGTTCAGGTTCTCTTGCGTGACGATCCCCATCGGACGTCGCTCTTCGTCCACGACGACGACGAGGTCGTGCGACCGCTTGCGGATGATGCCTTGTACGTCACGGAGGGTGGCCTTCGGCGAGACCGAGAGCGGCGTGTCGTAACGAGGGTCGGCTGCCTTGATGTGCGCGATGATGCGCGAGGCGGTGTCGATCGCCATGTCTTGCGGGAGCACGCCGAGGCCGCCGAAGCGCGCCATCGTCTCGGCCATGCGCTTGCCCGTCACAGCGTTCATGTTCGCGGAGACGATCGGGTGCGAACCGCCCGAGAAATCCGGCGGCGTGAGGTCGGTGTCGAGCCGTGACGAGCCGTCGAAATAGCTGGGCGTCAGGAAGACATCGTCGGTCGCGAGCTCGAGCTCTTCGTCGTGGGTGGGGTGGAGGTATTGCAAAGTGCGGAGAGGCTAACACACCGAATTGCGTGCGATCGCGCCGCGCGTGACCGCGAGACGATGGGACCGCGGGAACCATCCAAACCCATCTGGGGTGGTGCTTTGGCGAAGCGCTTCGTACGATGGTGCGATCGTCGTGATGGGGGAAACAGCATCGACAGCGGCATCGCCGCCCAAACCAACGAGCGCGTTCGTGACCGCGATGGAGCTCACGCGCCCGCTCGTGTTCCTCGTCCTGTTCCTCGTGCTCGACGTTCGGTACGGCCCGCTCTGGGGGCTGCCGTTCGCGTTCGCGACGTTCTTGTCTGCCGCGGTGCTCGTCCACGATCTGATCCACAACTCGTATGCGTTGCCGCGCCGGCTGAACGATCTCGCGCTCTCCTTCTACGCCCTCTTCTTGATCAAGAGCGGCCACGCGCTTCGGCGACTTCATCTCGAGCATCACGCGCGCTGCCTCGAAGATGACGACCGCGAAGGCAACGTCGTCTACATCCCGACGTGGAAGCTGCTCGTAACCGGGCCGTGGCTCGCGCTGCAGGCGCGCTATCTCTCGTTCCGCAAAGACAAGCAGACGCGGCCGTGGCAGGTCGTCGAGTCACTCCTCGACGTGATCCTCACCCTCCTCTTGCTCTACCCGTGGTGGAGAGCGGGTGAATATGCGCCCTTGATCTACTTGGCGGTCGTGTTCGTCAACACGTGGACGGTGCCGCTCGTCGGCGCGAAGGTGCCTCACCTCTTGCCCGAGAAGGCGCCCTGGCTCGTCAAACGCCTGAGGCCGTGGACGACGCGCCTCACGCCCGCGGCGTCGTCGCTCCTCTTTCACGAGCTTCACCATCGCCGCCCGCGCATCGCCGCGCCGTTCTTACCGGAGAACGCAGGCCTGCTCGAGACGACCGACCCCTCCAATTGCGCAAAGACCTACGATGCAGGCCAAGCTCGAAGCTGATCGCGACCCATTTGGTCCCGAGATCTCGGACCTGATCGTCGACTACGACCCTGACTCGCTCGAACGAAGGCCGGTGAAGAAGTCGGCGGTCCTCGACCGGCTTCGCGCGGAGGGCCGCAGCCGTCCTCTGCGCATCGCGAGCGCGTTCGAAGCACACGGCGAGGCTGGGCTCCTCGACCCAACGGAGATGGACGGCGTGCTCGTCCGATCCCATCTCGAGCTCCAGCGCCTCCATGAGGAGTTTCGCGTCGGCGCCTTGATGCGCATGCTGCTCGTCCCGATGCTCGACCTCGCGCGCGAGGCGACGCGCGACCGGCCGATCCGTGTGGTCGACTTGGGCTGCGGCCTCGGCTTCATCCTCCGCTGGCTCGCCGCGCATGGTGAGCTCGGCGACGACGTCGAGCTCGTCGGCGCCGACTACAACCAAGCGCTCGTCCACGCCGCTTCGTCGCTCGCGAAAGAGGAGAACCTTCGCTGCTCGTTCGTCGCCGCCAATGCGTTTCGTCTGAAGGAGCCAGCGCACGTCTACATCTCGACGGGCGTCCTCCACCACTTCCGCGGCCCCGACCTCGCGCGTCTCTTCGCCGAGCACGACAAGTCCCCCGCCCTCGGCTTCGTCCACGTCGACATCCGACCAAGCCTCATCGCGCCCCTCGGCTCGTACGTCTTCCACGTCGCGCGCATGCGTGAGCCACTCGCGAAGTGGGACGGCTACTGGTCGGCCGTTCGCGCCCACTCCGCCGACACGCTGGCCGCGGCGATCCGAGAAGGCGCCCCGACCTTCTCCGCGTCGATGCTCGACGCCCACCCAGGCCTCTACATGGTCGTACGAATCTTCCAAGCGGCGCTCGGCGTTCGCTCGAACCTCGAGCCGAGGCTCGCGCGCGCCTACGCGTCCCTCGCGCGCCGCCTCGAGGTCATCGCCGGATGAACATCGCGATCGCGCTCGTCATCCTCGCGCTCACCGACTGCGTCCTCTGCGGCTTCCGCGGCGCAGCCGGCACCGAAGGCCGCCTCGACAAGCATGCATTCTACAAGTCCGCCATCACGCGCGCCTTCTGGCTCGCGCTCGCCGTCGCCTCCGCCCACGTGGCGTTGACGTGGGCGCTCGTCGCGACGTCTCCAGACCCCGACGCCACGTGGGCGGCCTTCCTCGTAGGAGGCCGCACCTGCGTCCTCGTCTACGCCATCTTCGCCACCGCCATCTTCACCGCGTTCGGCTTTTACTTCGCCCCGATCGGAGACTTTCGCGTGCTAACGAACGTGATCGTCTTCGGCCCTCTCACGATCCTTCGCCCGTACGTGATCGCGCTCGGCCTCCTCCTCGCGGTGTGGTCCGCCGACAACACCCGTGTAGCGATCGTCGCCGCGTCCGCTGGCGTCGTGATGCTCCTCTTTCAACGCGTCGCCGACAGGCCGTACGCGAGCCGCTGGAGGAGACTCGTGAAGCGTTGAGGGTCCGCTCTGCCGAAGTCGTCGGAATTCGGCAGAGGCCAGGGGCTCTCGCTCTGCCGAAGTCATCGCGGACATCGTTCGCGTGGTCACCCGTCCGTCCTCCCCCGAGAAATGAAGCGGACCATGACAGGCGTGTCGTGCACGTGTTTGGGTGACAGCGAAGGAACGTCTTTCGAACGAACCGTAGTCGCGACGGTTGAACGGATCGTGATACCGCTCGTCCAATCCACGTCCGTATGAAGGTGCCTGCGCGTTACCCAACCGATGGAGACCTCCTCGATGACCCGTTTCCTTTCTTCTGCCGCATGCATCACCAGGATCCTCATGGGCGCTGCGCTTTCGCTCGCCCTCGTGACCGCCACTGGCTGCGACGAGGTCGCCAAGGCGGTCGACGCCAACAACCAACAGCCCGGTGAAGCGGACGCGCGCGCCGTCGAGCTCACGTCGTCACCCAACCGCCTCAACGCGCTCGCCCTCGACGACGGCAACATCGTGATCATCGCGCAGAACGGCGACGTCTCGCAGCGCCCGCGGAGCAACGCGCCCGGCGCGATCACGAAGATCGGTGCGTTCAAGCGTGGCGAATACACGTCACGCCGCGAAGCGATGGCCCTCGATGCAGATGCGATCTGGCTCATCAACGACGACGCGCTCTACCGAATGCCGCGCGCCGGCGGCGATGGTGAAAAGGTCGCCGAGGCCAGCGGCGAATCGCTCGCCGTCGCCTCTGGCGCGGTGTTCTTCGCGAGCCACGACCACAAGAAGATCGTGAAGTACGACAAGGCGACGAAGACCACGACGGACTACGCGACGGGATTCACCTACACCTCCGGGATCGCGCTCGACGAGGCCGGCGACAAATTCTACGTCTCCGATCGCGACGCCGAGACCATCTCGTCACTGCCCACGAGCGGCGACGCGCCGGTGACTCCGACCGTCCTCGCCAAAGATCAAGCCGCGCCCGAGTACGTCGGCACGGGCCCAAGCCACGTGTACTGGAACAACGGCGCGCTCTCCGATCACAAGGACATCACCGATCGTCTCATGCGCATCGCCAAGACGGGCGCCGGCGCGCCCGAGCAGCTCGCCTCGACGAAGGGCGGGTTCTCAGGTCCCATCCACGCCGATGACAAATACGTTTACGGTGGCGAAGCGGGCGGCGGCCTCTACCGCGCCGCAGTCACGAGTGGCGACGCCGTGAAGTTTCTCGACATCGCCGTCACGGACTTCATCGTCACGACCGACAGCGTCTTTGCCATCGAGAACAACGGCTACCGCTTCTCGGACGAGGCGAAGTCCAAGCCCAACCGCATCCTCACAGTCACGAAGTAGGCCTCTGCCGAATTCCGCGTCGACTTCGGCAGAGCGCAACGCAGGCCTCTGCCGAATTCCGCGTCGACTTCGGCAGAGCTACTTGGCTAAACGCTTACGCGCTCAGGGCAATAGCGCGAGCGCTGCGTATGCCGTCGACGCTTCGGTGATGAGCTGATTGTTGAATGCGTCGGTCGGCGCGTTGAGGGATTTGGCTTCCCACGCGCCGTCGGAGCGTTGATGCGCCTCGAGCCAGGCGCGACCGCTCGTGACGGCCGAGGACGTGTCGCCGGTTTGCGCGAGGACATACGTGAAGAACGCGGTCGCGTATGGATGTGCCGCGTTCGTCGCGCTGGTGCCGCCCGAAACCGTGAAGCCGAGCGAGCCTGCGCTCCAGCTGCCGTCGGCCGATTGAAGGTTACGGATCTCGTCCGCGAGCGCGTCTTTGACCGTTTGCGTGAGCAGTGACGGCCGGCGTGTGGCGGCGAGAAGAATCATCGCGCGGTTGTTCAGCGGCGCGATCGCCGAGGACGGTGTTGACGAGGACGAGGACGAGGACGAGGCCGGCGGCGCGGCGACCTTCGAGCGCAGGTAGTTCTCGAGCGCGGCGAGCTTGCTCTTTTCGGCCGGCGTCATGTTCGTCGTGTACGAGGCCGGCGTGAGGCCAATCATGTAGTCCGCGAGGGCGGCGCACATGTACTGAAGCGCCGTCTTCGCGATCGGGCTGAGCGTGCCGCTCGGCGCGTCCGACGCGACGAGCGCAAAGGCGTTGAGCACGGCCTCGAGCCCACGCGAGCTCGCCGCCACCCAGTTGTAGAGCGGCGCGACCGTGGCCCAGTTGTTCACGCGATCTTCGACGTAGCCGCGCACCGTCGTCATCGCGCTCGGCGTCGAAGGCGTCGACGGGATCGAGCCTGATGTCGAGGCCGGCGTCGTCGAAGGCGCGCTCAACTTCGAACGAACGAGCATGAACGGGACGGTCGTGTGACACGACATCACGCAGCGGCCGCCTTGTACGAAGCCCCAGTCGTCTTTCGAGACCCACGAGATCGCGGCGTCATCGAGGAACGCGGTCGTCTTTGCTTTCGCTTGCGCGGTGAAGTCGGACGCCGAGGATTGAACGACCTCGTCGTCGCCAGCGACGCTCGGTGAGCATCCAAGCGCGTAGATGGTTGGAATGACCAAGCCCGCCACAAGCCATGATGCACGCATATCGACGACCTCCCGAGTGACACACGCGTGCGTCTCCGCGCACGCAACATCCAGCGACGAACGCACGCGCTGCGACGGTGCTCATGCCACCCGGCCACTCGCACGCCTTTTCATCCCACCGGAGTGAGGACTCAGAACGCGCAGCTCGTCTCCCAACGAACGCCGCACGAACAAGCGCGTCGAATGTCAATCCAGGAGCACGGCGCGGTGCAGCGCGACGTGTCTCTGTCCCACAAACCAGGCGCCACTAATCATCGTGCATGACTTGCGTCAATCACGGAGTTTGCGCGTAGGTGGGTTTCAGAACGCGAGGCATCACTTCATACGCGAAGTGCTACGACGATTGCGGTCTATCGGCTGCAGCGCGGCTGTTTGGAACGCGAGGGCACCATGATTGTCCGCCTCGGAGCCTCACCCAGCGCGTCGCCCTCACCCGATCGGTCAGGACTTTACGGACTTGGCCATACGGAGGAGCGCGACCTCGGGCGCCTCACGCACACCCGACGCGTACGTGCTTCGCTTGCGCATGCGCTGGAGGAGCGCGCGCAGAGCCCCAAGATCGATCGGCTTGTCGATGCGACGCACATACGAGCGTGCGAGGAACGCCCTCGTCGAGTCGCTCGCCGCGCCGCCGGTCATGATGAGGATGCGTTGCTCGAGCCCAGGCCAGCGTGTGGCGATGCGGTCATAGAGCTCGGCGCCGGTCATGCCTGGCATCGAGAGGTCACAAAGAATGATGTGAAAGTCGTGGCCGTCCTCGAGCAAGTCGAGCGCCGCTTGGGCGCGCTCGCAGACGACGACGCGGTCGTCCACCTCGGCGATCGCGCGCTGCAAGGCGCGGCCAATCGCGAGCTCATCGTCGATGATGAGGATGCGAAGACTCTTCTGGGAAGCTTCGTTGGTGGGTGATGCCGACGACGCTGGCGTGGCGTCTCGTGCTGCCGCTTCGTCTTTGTCTTCTCTCGGCTCGTCGACCTTCGGCGCGTCGACCGGGATGGCTTCCTCGGCCGAGAGGCTCGCGACGGTCACTTTGCGACGCATGCCTGTCTCGTGCGCGAGCCGCTCCTTCGCGATCGGCAAGGTGACGCGCACGACCGTACCGACGTTCACCGTGGACTCGACGATCATCATCCCGCCGAGGCTCTGGACGATGCTGCGCGAAATCGAGAGGCCAAGGCCCATTCCGCCGCCGACCCCCTTCGTGGTGAAGAACGGATCGAAGATCCGTGGCAGCACCGACGGGGGAATGCCGACGCCTTGATCGCATATCTCGACGACGATCGAAGGGCCTTGGCGATACGACTTCACCTCGACATGCCGCCGGTGCGTCTCGCCCTCGGGGATCGAATCAATCGCGTTGATGAGGAGGTTCAAGAAGACTTGGGAGAGGCGCGCGGGATCGGCGAGCGCGATCAGCCGATCGGCGTCCTCGACGCCCGCGCCGTTGTAGAGGCACACGACGTTCGACCGCGACGGCATTCCGGTACATGCCATTTGGATCGCGCGGTCGAGCAACGGGGGGATGTCACACGAGATGTTCGCCGGGGTGTCGACGCGGGAGAAATACTGAATGTCGTTGACGATCCTCGATATGCGGTTCGACCCGGCGCGCATCTCGCTGATCGCTCGCGTGAGCTCCACCCAGCGTGACGATGGCTCGCGGGAAGAAGCGATGAGCAATGGCAGTTGTTCCTCCAGAAGCGTGAGGTTCATCAGCACATATGCGAGCGGGTTGTTGATCTCGTGAGCGACGCCGGACGCGAGCGTTCCGATCTGCGCGAAGCGATCTTGCTCGAGCAAACGTGTATGCGCGGCTCGGCGCTCGGTCACGTCGCGCATCACCCCGAGGAAGTGCGTGACGCGTCCGGCTTCATCGAGCACCGGCACGACGTCGAGCTCCGCCCAGAACGTCGTGCGGTCCTTGCGGTACTTGAGGAGCTCGACGCGGACGGGCCGGAGCTCGTCGCGCGCCCGTTGGATCTTCATCAACGCGGCGCGATCGGTCTCGGGGCCGATCGTGATGTCGGGGGTGTTGCCGACCACCTCGGACTCGGCGAACCCCGTCATCTCCGCGAACGCTCGGTTCACGAAGATGATGCGTCGGACGCCGTCGGGACCACGCTCCCCTTGCGTGATGATCACCGCGTCCTGGAGGTGGCCGACAGACCGCGCCAGGAGGTTCAGCATCCCGCCGCCGACCATTCTCTATTTCTACGTCGTAAGCAGGGTAAGCTCAACTCGTTCCGGCAACGTGCAAGACGTGCGCTCCGTTCCTGCTTCGAAACACGGCCAAAACGGACGCACCGGAGATCGAAACACCTGCACTGGATGACATGACCCTATGACCCTCGCAGTCGAATACAGCATCGAGCTCGGTGACATCCGGCGCGTCGCCGCCGACGTGCTCGTCCTCAAGTACGCGCAGAAATTCTACGGTGCCGACGAGATCGTCGCGACCATCCTCGACTCGCGTGGAGTGTGCTCGCTCGACGCGATGCGCCCCGCGCCAGGTCGTGTCGTCATCGTCGACACGAAAGGCGCGATCGCCGCGACCCGCGTGATGTTCGTAGGCGTCCCGCTGCTGCGCGAGTTTCGGTATGCGCAGATGCGTTCGTTCGCGCGAAACGCGATCGAGGAGGTCGCGAAGCTATCGCCGCCGGTCAAGTCGCTCGCCGCGACGGTCCATGGCGCCGGCTATGGCCTCGATGTCGAGGAGTCGCTCCAGGCGATGGTCTTCGGGTTTCAGCTCGGGTGCAGCGCGCACGCACCCCCCGCCCTGTCCAAGATCTCGTTCGTCGAGCTGCAGCCTCGGCGCGTCGACCTCCTCCAGACCGCGCTCCGCGAGCTTGGTCCGCTGAAGCCCGTCGCGAACGCCACACCTGGGACGCTCGCGTCACCTGGCGTGATGAAGCCGCCTGCTGCCGAGAAGAAGACCGCGTTCGTCGCGATGCCGTTCACCGAAGACTTCGAGGACGTATGGGAGTTTGGCGTCTATGCCCCCATCCGGCGCTGCGGCTACGCATGTGAGAAGGTCGACGTCAGCGCGTTTGCCGGCGATATCGTACTTCGGATCCAAGAAGGCATTCGCGACGCGCGGTTCGTCGTCGCCGATCTCACGCACGAGAAGCCCAACGTGTACCTCGAGGTTGGTTATGCGTGGGGTCTCAACAAGCCTGTCATCCTGCTCGCGCGTGAAGGGCAAAAGCTCCACTTCGACCTGAGTCACCACCGCTGCATCTTTTATCGAACCATCGGAAAGCTCGCCGCCGATCTCGAGCGGCTCGTTCAAGAGCTTTATGGACCTGGTGTATCGTGAGCTCGCGGAGCGCACCGCAATCACTCCACACAAGGTAAACGCCAGAGATGAGCACCTCTTCCCGTCGGGTCATCGTTCGCTTCGAAAACGCAAAGACCGCCATGGCCATGCTCGAGAAGCTTCGGCCGCTCGTCGAGCCTCGCGGGTGGTTCGTCGTGTCCGCGCAAGAGGTCGTCGCGTTTCACTGCTCGTCACCCGACGCTCCTGCGCTCGTCGATGCGTCGCTCGCGCAGCTCTTCAGCGACAACGACGCCGTCTCGGTGAGCGACGAAGAGGACGGCATGCTCACGCTCACCGCGACGTTTCGCCTCCCGATGGGCAAGCCCGGCGAGGAGCTCGGCAAGCAGCTTCACGCGTTCTTCGATCAAGCGAAGACGACTCCCCTCCTTCGTGACTTCAAGACAGCGCCCTTCGGCACCATCGACCTCACGCAAGGTGAAGCCAAGGAGATCGCCTGCGCGCACGAAGGCTCGCTCTTCGAGCTCCATCTCCCCGCGACTCCGAGCGCGATCGACACGATCAAGAAGTTCTTGATGGCGAAGAAGGTCGAGCAGCTGAAGCTGAAGCTGTGTGCCTACGAGGAGCTCGCGCGCTTGACCAAGGCCGCGCATCCCGCGCCAGCGAAGGCCGACGGGTCCGCGTCGTCTTCGACATCGCCGGCCGCTTCGAGCGGCCTCCCTACCGTCGGGCGCCGCTTTCTCTTCACCGGCAAGATGGCGTCGCTCGTTCGCGACGACGCGAAGAAGCGTGTCGAGTGGCTGGGCGGGATTTCGGCGAGCTCGGTGTCGCGCGAGCTCGATTACTTGGTCGTCGGCGACGACGGTTCGCCGCTCTACGGAGCAGGGGCGAAGGGCTCGAAGATTTTGGCGGCCGAGAAGCTCCAGGCGCATGGCGTCCCGGTCAAGATCATCTCCGAGAAGCAGTTCCTCGAGCTGAAGCGACGCTGAGCGCCGGTCATGTGCTCGGCCCCGCCTCCTCGTGCGGCGGAAAGATGTAGACCGCAGCGCCGGCCACGAGCGGGGCTTCGTCACGGCGGTAGGCCTCGAGCTTCGCGCGGCGCTCGGGCGTCCATCCGTTTTGTGGGCCGGCCGCGTGCTTCAGCGCCTCGACTGCGAGCCGCCTGAGCCGCGGGTTTTTATGCTTCGCGAGCGTCTGTTCGATCAGCGCAGGGTGCACGCATCGCGCGATCGTCTCGTAGGCCGCCATCATCGCGTCGGAGTGCATGAAGTCTCGCCGTCCGAGATCCTCGAAGACCGCGACGAGGCGTTTCCAGTCGAAGACGTAGCCTGCGAAGCGGACGTAGTGCACAGTCGCGAGCGGATCGCGCGCGAGCATCGTCACGAGGCTCTCGGCGAGCTGCCTCACGTGCTCGGGCGAATACGGGCTTGGCGCAAAGGTTGGAATGAGCTCCACCATGAGGTCGCGCCGATGAGACAGCTCGCGCAGTCGACCGAGCACGGCCTCGCCTTCGCCCGGCGCCATCCGCGCGATCACGGCCCGAGCGGCGGCGAGCGCCTCGTCTGGACGCTGCGCCCCCAGATGATCGACGAGCGCGCGAAAGAGCACGCGCTTCCTGTCCGAGACGGCAAGCGAAGGCGTACGCGCGAGGAGCGCGAGACGCGCCTCGGGCTCAGGACGGCCGAGGATCCGCACCAAGAGATCGACCAGGCGCTCTTGCGCGACCTCCGAGAGGCTGCCAAGCGGGATGTCGGCGAGCTTCGACGCGACCACCCAGTCTTTGTGGGTTACGGCGCGATCGAAGACCGCCCACGTCTCATCCTTCTCGAGATAATCCCATAGCGCGCGCAACAGCGCTATCCGGATATCGCGATGAAGGTTGGTGTCCTTGTCGTGCTCGAGCAGGATATCGTAAGCCTCTTTTCCGCCGAGCTCGCCCAAGAGGCGAATGACCTCTTTCGCGACCGTTACCTTGTTGATCGGAGCGTGGCGAAGATGCTCCAGCACCTCGGCGCGCGGCATCTCGGAGAAGGCTTTACGAAGTGCATAGATCGCCCAGCGGGCGCGATCGTCACCGAGACATGCGAGCAGCGTCTGGGCGCCCTGCCCTTCGTCGAGCCACGGAAGCGCACGGACACCCGTCTCCCGAACCGCCTGCCTCTTGTCGGCCGCAGCGTCGAGGAGCCCCTCGGGCGGCGCGAATGCCAGCTCCGCGAGCGCGTTGACGGCGTTGATCAAGCTCGGCACGTCACGCTTCTCGTCCTGGAGGATGCGCTTCCATGCCTCTGCGTGCAGCGTCTGGAGCCGAGGCGTCCACCGGTCGTGACCGCGGCGAAAGCGGATCGCCCAGCTCGTGCGTCCCGTCGCAAAGCGGCCGGTCATCGGCGCGTCCGACACGAACGGCGCGAGCAGATCTTGCCGGTGGCAGGACAGCAGCGTGGCCACGTCGGTCACGATGATGTAGCTCGGGTCGACCGCGATGAGCTCGGGCACGAGCGCTGTGAAGCGCTTGCGCGCGTGCTTGCTGAGGAGCCCGAGCGCGAGCGCTGCCACGCCGACGAACGGCTGCTCGCGCGTCATCCGCTCGAGCGCATCGAGCAGCGCCGGCACCTGCGTGAGTCGGATCCCGAGGCTTCGCGCGAGCCACAAGAGCGCGCCGCATCTCTCTTGGGTCGCCCAGGTGCTGGCCAGCTCGACGAGCGCTGGCGCGAGGCGATCAACGTCGCGTGGCGTGAGCAAGTCGACGAGCCCGACCCCTGGGCCGAGCGCGCCGATCAGCGAGCCCCGTCGCTGCAGGATCGTCGTGAGCCATTTCGCGCCCCACATCGCGTCGATGCGGAAGAGCCGCACGACGAGGCGCTCGGCCGACGCCGCCGTGCCATAGGAGAGGTCCGCGGCGTCGAGGGCGTCGTTCACGATCGTGCCGACGTCGTCGAGGTGCTTGGGCTCGAATCGCGCGACCGGTAACCACGAGAGCGCCGTGAGCATCGCGAGGCGGACCGGGTCTTGTTCGAATTTCTTCGACCGCACGAGCTCGAGCGCAGCGCCCATGCTCGTGGGCTCGTGCTTCACGCTGCACAGGAGAGCGCGGATGGCCTTCGCGCGCTCCTCGCCTTCGGGGTGACCGAGGAATGGATCGAGCGCCTTCTTCGCCTCGTCGAAGGGCAGAAGCGACGCATACGTATTGCGAACGTCCACGCGGGTGGAGAGGACGGGCAGCGCGAGGTGTCGGCGCGCCTCACGATGACGAAGATCGGCGGGGAGCCACTCGACGAGATGAAGCGGGATGATCCCTTCGCTGCTCTGCGCTTGGGTCGACCAGCGCGCATACGCGGCCTCGCGCGCCTCGCCTGCAGGGACATGGCGGAGCAAGAACCCGCCCCATCCGCCGCGACCGCGCGAGGTGAACGTCTCCACCACGGCGGCGCGATCTTCTGCGGAGAGGCGGAAGAACCACGCCCTACCCTTCTTGAAGTCCGAGAGCGTCGCCCACGCGTGCTCAATCAGGTAGCGAAGGCGATCCGCGCCGAGCCGATGTGCGACGGGGTCGAACCGAACGGCTCCAAACGCCCCGGGCGGAAGCGCGGGCGCCGCGCTCTCGTGCCGTCGCCGCAGCAAATCGAAGACTTCCCGAGGATGTCTCCGCAGCACATGGGGAAGCATCGCGCGCACGATGGGGCTATTGGGGTCTCCTGCGTGGGAAACCTGGTTATTCGCCCCTCCGCTACCCTCCAAAAGAAAGCGCATGACACCGAGCGCAGCGGTCGGATCGCTATGGGCATAAACGCCTGCCACCCTCCCAATGCGATATTGAAGTCGAAAGTCGATGGCTCCCGACGCGGACGCCTGGTCCCGCGCGAGCGCCTTCATCACGTACGCGGTGAAGTGCTTGGTGTGCAGCTTCGCGAGGCGGCTCCATCCAATCTCGTTGGCGAGCTCCTCGAAGACCTCGAGCGAGGCGTCGACGGCGCTGCCGGACGCGATCGGGAGCGTGGCGCAAAGCGTGCGGTCGTCGGCCAAGCTCCCCGACACCGTCGCGAAGAACGCGTCGATCGGCGCCAAGCGCTTCTTACGCCGGAGCGCGATCGCGAGCCTGGTCCGCGCCTTCGTCGTGACGGCTCGCGCGAGCGCCTTCGCGCATTGCTCATCGCTCCCGACGTGGACGATGACGCGCGCCGCACGCGAACGCACGAGCCGCGATCGGTCGGCGATCATCGTCAGCGCAAGCTCGCTGTCCTTGCTCCCGAAGATCGACGTGACCGCCAGCGCGCGCGCGTAGGCGCTGTTCGACGCCACGAGGCCACGGAGCAGCGCCTTCGCGGCTTCGTCGCCTTTGGCGGCAGCTTGCCCGAGATCCACCATCCGTCGCTGGCGCGCGTTGTGCGTCAGCCCTTCGACCTCGGCGAGGAACGCCTCGACCTTCGGGTCCCCATTTGCGTTCGATGTCGTCATGGCAGGAGCGAGGATACATGGCTCTCTTGTGCTTGGGCCTGCCCTGAGCGGCTCGCAACTGCTCGGAATCGGCTGGGATTCATCGATCGATGAACATCTCGTGTTACAGCGCGCGCGCCGCGGCGTCTGGAGAGAGGAGGCCAAATCAATGCATCTGTCTCGGATCGTCGGAATCTCTTCTCTTCTTCTCTTCACCGCGGTGAGCGTCCTTGCGTGCAGCTCGTCGGACGACACGGGCTCGTCTTCGAGCAGCGGCACCTCGGGCAGCTCGAGTGGAGCGAGCGGCTCGAGCGGCTCGAGTGGTCAGGCGAGCAGCAGCAGCAGCTCCACGAGCTCGTCGAGCACCTCGAGCAGCTCCGGCAGCTCGGGTGGTGGCGGAAGCAAGGCGCTCGGCACCGACTGCACCGCGGGCAGCGAGTGCAAGGACGGCAAGTGCGTGAAGTTCACGGACAACAGCGGCACGCCGCGCGGGTTCTGCTCTCGCACCTGCACCAAGGCCGAGGACTGCCCCGAGGAAGGCTGGGAGTGCAACCTCGCGCCCTACACGGCGTGCGTCCCGAAGAAGTGAGCGATCAAGCGATCACTCGACGCCGTATTTGGCGCGCACCTCGGAGAGGGCGAGCGGCATGTCGATCCACGGGTTGTAGTTGACCGACAAGTCGCGCGTGACCGCCATACCGCGAGCGAGCGCGGCGATCGCGAGGCTTGGATCGAAGCGCCCCTTCATCCCGGGAGAATACGGAGACACCTTGATCCCCAAATGAAATTGCAGCGCGATCGTGAAGAGCCAAAAGAACGGATCTTCCCGGCGATAACCTGCAATGAAGCTAACGACCTGAACTTCGCCCTCCGGGCTCGTGTCGTAACCCGCGAGCACATGGGTAATGTCGTGCCACACCCCTTCTTCGGCGACGACGCCCTCGCCTGGAAAGCCTAACTCGTTATCGACGACGAATTTCCAATAGGCATATCCGAGGGTGTCGTTCGGCAGCTTGCCGAGATCGTTGTAGCGGCGGGCGAGATCGGGATCCTTCCCGAGCCCCACCATCGGCGCGACGATCTTCAAAACGCCCATGAGCCCGCGCTTCTTCAGCGCGTCCTCGAAGATGGGCTTCGCAAACGAGCGCCGGGCGAGATCGATCCACATTCGTCGCAGCTGCCCGCGCGCGAGCTGCTCGAGGTTCGCGAGCCTTGGCTCGTCGACACCGAGCGCTTGCGCGTAGGTCTTCAGCGTCGCGATCTCGACGTCGCGCACGTCGCCATCCATCAAAGACATCATCATCGCCGCCTGAAGCGCGCGCTCGCGAAGGAGCGGCGACGCCCTGAGGAGCGCCGCGGGGAGCGTGCTCGGCGATTCGATCGGCTCGATGAGATCGAGCGCCCACGCTTCGCCGGCCGGACCGGGCTTGGCGAACATCCCGAGCGCGCGAGCCGCGGCGTCGAGGAGCGAGGTCTCGGCGTCGTCGAGCGAGCCATCGGCAAGCGCGATCGTCTTCATGAGGCGAAGCCCCGCGATCACCTCGTCTTTGCTGAGGCTCAGCTGCTCCATGACGTGCTCATGGAAGCCACTGCTCGCCCGTCTCGCAGCTGACGTGCTTCATGTTGACGCGAACGGGATCGTTCGTGATGTCCATCACGCCGAACACGATCGGGAGATGGAATCGGCGCGGCCCGATCGAGCCTGGATTGAAGACCGTGAGCTTGCGATCGCGCCCGATGAATGGGACGTGCGAGTGACCGCAGATGACGATCGACGCCTCTTCCGCGGTGGCGGCGCGGACGGCGTCGGCGCGAAGCCGCGGTCCATTGACCGCGATATGGAGGAGCAGGATCTTGAAGAGGAGATCCCCGTCGCGATCTTGGATCCCGATCGTGAGCCAGTCGGGCACCTCGGGCGCGTGGATGTCGATGTTGCCTCGCACCGCGAGCACCGGCGCGATGCGCCCGAGCTTGTCGAGGACGTCGAGGCTGCCGATGTCCCCCGCGTGGAGAATGCGATCAGGCTTGGCCGCAGCGATGTGCTCGTGGCTCTTCGGGTGCGGCTCACTATGCGTGTCTGCGACCACGACGAGCCGCATGGCGGCGTCGAGCGGGAGCGTCTCCCTCTTCTTCAGCAGCTTGGCGATCGCCACGGGACGACCTTAGCAAGGTCACTTTGCTTCGTCTGGTCCAATGTCGATCACGTTGCTTTTCGGCCGCTGATCGCCGTCGATGTCGCGCCCAGGCGCTTCCGTGAGCGTGCCTTTGTTGATGCACGGTGAGTTTGGCGCGAGGTGGAAGCTCGCGTCGACCAACGGGTCGGACGCGATGTTCGCCGTGGGCGTAGGCGTCGTGATCGTATTGAGCTGCGCGAAGGTGACGTCGGCGGTGGTGGCCCCGTTCCACGTGCGATACGCGAAATCGTTCTTCGGGGTGCCGGCATTCCAGAAGTCGTTGTTCTCGATCGCGGCGAGGTGGGCGGTCTTGCTGCCCATCTGCTCCTCGTAAACGCCATATCGATTCTTGTTCGTGCCGCCGAGCAAGATGTTGTTTCGGACTTTGCCGAAGGTGCCGGTATTGCCTTGATTCAAATAGAGGGCGATCGCGGCGCTGAAGGTCGTGTCGGCGCCGCCGTTGCCCGCGCCGTCGAGGTAGTTGGCATTGATGATGACGTCGCCAAGGCCACCCTCTCCGTCGGTAAGGAGAACCGCCGTGCTTCGCGGCCCCTTCACGCCGAAGACAATGTTGTTCGTGAGCGTCGCGGTGGAGCCACGGCTGACGATACCGCCGCAGAAATTGCCCGCGCCGTTCTGGGTGCAGGTGCCGACGTTGGCCTGAACCAGGTTGATTCGATTTCCGTCGACGGTGATCGCCGATCCGATCGCGACGCCCCAGCTCGCGCTGTTTCCTCCTGCGTTCGTCGCGCTCCCGGCCGT
This sequence comes from Labilithrix sp., assembly GCA_044227045.1. GTDB lineage: Bacteria > Myxococcota_A > Polyangia > Polyangiales > Polyangiaceae > Labilithrix. The sequence goes on along the minus strand of JBGAFW010000049.1, from coordinate 39,999 downwards.
GATTGCGTTGTCGTGAAGGAGGCTCTTCGGGCTGCTCGCGAGCACGCCGACCGCCGCCGTGATCGAGGCGTCCCCTCCACGAATGATGTTCCCGGTGACTGTCGCCGTCGCGACCGCGTTCGTGCTGCCCGGCTTTTGATCGAACAGAACGCCGACGGACTCCTCGGTCGACCCTCCGCCGACGATAACGTTTTGATCGATGGTGGCTCCTTCCGGCTCCACCATTGGACCAAGCAGCGCGACCGCGATCGATCGTTTTCCGCCCTGCGGCCCTCCGTTCGTCTGGCCCGCTTCGATTCGACATCGAACGATGCGCGGCGTGCCTCCCGAGATCGTGAGCGCGACGCCGCCCGGCGCCGCGGACGGGACGCCATCCTTGCCGACGATGTGGAGCCCATCCACCAGCGTCTTCTTCGTCACCGTCTTTGGCGCGAGCACGCCTTCGAAGTCGACGTCCTGAACGACCGTGTCGTTCTTCTGCACGTCGCGTGACCACGTGCAGGCAGAGCCGTCGCATTGGTAGCCGCCGAGGAGGTCCACGTTCTCTTCGAGCGTCACCTTCTCGGTGTAGTGACTCGCTGCAATGTACACGCTTTGCTTGCCACCCAGCGCAGCGGCGATGGCGATCGCTTTGTTGATTGTCTGAACGGGCTTCTCCGCCGTGCCCGGATTCGAATCCTTGCCTGCTCCACCCGACACGAAGGTACCAACGCATGTTGGACCAGCACATGGGCCTCCATCCTCACGACCGCTGTCGCGGACACCGCCGTCCGATCCGTCGGGTCGATCGAACGGGCCGCTGTCGACGACCGATCCGGATGAATCGAGACCCGCGTCATCGGAACCGATGGCAAGATCATCGAAAGGGAGATGCCCACACGCTAGACCAAGCGCCGTCGCGCAAACTAGCAGCGTAAAGGCGCATGTTCGCGCGAAAACTGCCACGCTTTCAGTATACGATCACGGACGTAAAATGCGCGCTCCGTCGCGAAGTGCTCTTCTTTCTCACGCCGCTGCATTTCCATTTCGCCCATTCTCGTCTGGCAGCGCCATGCGTAGAGGAGAGACGCGTAGGTGGTCAGCCGTGTGGTCAGTGAGGGCCGGCGCCAGGCTCGTCGCGCTCCTCGTGCTCTTCTTTTCCGCGTTCGTTCTTCCCGCTGTGGCGCGAGCCGATGAGCCCCATCACGACGGCGCGGACACCGACGCGTATGGCGACGGGCGTGTCCCTGCGAACGTCGCCCCGGGTGTTGGCGCCTCGGGCACTGGGCTTCCCGGGATAGGACGCGTCGCCGTCGCCGCGCCGCGCACGTTTCCTCATGCGGCGGTCGCCTCGAACGTCGGCTACGGATTCACCGAGGCACAAGCCGCAGAGTCGGGCTCGCACCACCGCGCGCTCGGCTCCCTCGCGCTCGCCGCACAGCCGCTTCGATTTCTCGCAGCCGCGCTGACGTTCGACGGCCGCGTGGACAACCATCCCGACGACGTGCGCGGCTCGAGCTCGAGCACCGTCGGCGAGCCGCGGCTGATCGTACGCGGCAACGAGGAAGTGTCGCGATCCCTCGCGCTTGGAGCGCAGCTCTCGTGGTGGGTCCCTGGCGCAGAGGCTCCGTCGCTTCGCTTCGACGCGTCCGTCCTCGACGCGAAGGCGCTGCTCACGTTCGCTCCGCCGAACACCGGGCTCGCGCTCGCGCTCAACGCCGGCTACCGGCTCGATCGAAGCGCCAACGTGCTCGACGCACGCGAGCGGCTCGTGCTTCGCCGCGGCGACCGCATCTCGCTGCGCCTGAGCGACTCGGACGCCGTCCTCCTTGGTGTGGGCGCATCGAAGCGCTTGGGCCCTTCGCACACCTCACTTCATCGCATCGAGGCGCTCGGTGAGATCACCTGGGACGTGCTGCTGGGCAGCAAAGCACCGAGCGCGATCCAGTCCCCGCTGCTGCTCGGGCTCGGCGGCCGCTACCATCTGAAGGAAGAGGGCGATTACGTCGGATCCATGTCGGTCGAGGTTCGAGCAGAAGTTCTCTTGAGCGAGCGTGCGCCGTCGGGACCCACGGACCCGATGACGCCGATCGACCCACGCTTCGGCCTCGTCATCGGCTTCCGCTGGGCGCCCGCGCTCGTCGTGTATGCGAAGGCGGATGGTCATGGCGGCTCCGGCGGCAAGCTCGGACCCGACGGCTTGCCGCTCGGAGGATCGGACGCAGGTGTCGTGCGTGGCCGCGTCAAGAGCGCGTCGGACGACGCCGCGATCGCCGCCGCCCATGTCGCCGCGACGCCGCTCGCTCCTCCAGCCAACAGCGAGGCGTCCAAAGAAGTCTCCACCGACACGGGCGCGGACGGTTCGTTCACGCTTCGTGACGTGCCACCTGGTCGCGTGCGGGTCGTCGCGAAGGCGGCGGGCTTCGAAGACGCGTCGGCCGAGGTGAACGTCGACACGCGAGCACCGGCGACGATCGATCTCGTGATGAAGCGCGCGATCAAGCCCGGTCAGCTCCGCGGTCTCGTGCGTTCGTTCACCGGCAAGGGCCTGACGGCGACGATCAAGGTCGAGCCGCTGGGCGTCGAGACGAAGACCGACACCGACGGCACCTTCCAGATCGACGTGCCGCCCGGATCCTACGAGGTCGTCGTCAGCGCCGCGGGCCATGTCGGGCAGCGACGTCCCGTCACGGTGGAAGAAAATGGCGTGACGATCCTCAACGCGGATCTTCGCCAGGGCAAAGACCCGCCGAAGGACGGCAAAGACCAATGAGGTCGTCCCGCCGTCCCGCGAGCGCGGCCGCGCGGCTCCTCTGGAGCTCGACGTTGCGCACCGTGCTCTTGGCGACGACCGCGCTTTGCGTGCTCCCCATGTCGACCACCGGCTGCGAGTCGTGCTCGAAGGACGCGCACGTCGGCGAGCTCACGTCGCATCACGGGACCGTGTCGCGCGACACGGCGAAGTCGAAGCAAGAGTGGCAAGCCGCGAACGACGGCGCCAAGCTCGCGATGGGCGATGGGCTCAAGACCGCCGCCGGCGCCGACGCGATCGTCCATCTGACCACAGGCGGTAACATCGCCGTCTCGAGCGACACGACGATTCGCTTCTTGCCCGGCACGCCAAACGCCAAAGGCGGCCGCGCGGGATCGAAGCTCGCGATCGAGACAGGCGAAGCGAGCATCGACGCCGACGACCACGGGCTCACCGTCGAGACCACGATCGGCGTCGCGCAGATCGAGCCCGGCGGAAAGCTTCGTGTCTCGGCGGACGGCACGGGCACGTCGCGCGTCGAGGTCGTCGTCGGCGCGGCGCGCCTCGAGACCGAGGACGGCGGCGTCGCGCTCGCACCGGGAAAGTCGTTCGAGGTGTCGCTCGGCGGCGCGGTGATCGAGCGCGAGATCGCCGATGCGTCGGCCGACGCATCGAAGACGAAGAAGCCCGACGTGCCCCCGCCCGAGGTCGACGCAGGCGCGGCGACGGGTCCGATCGCCGTCGTCGTCAAAGGCGCCGGCGTTCGCGTCCAGACCAAGGGCGAGACGGCATGGAAGCCCGCCGCCGAGGGCGAGATGACGATCGCGCCTGGCGACTCGCTCGACGTCCCCGGCGGCGCCTCGGTCGACATTCGACGCGGCGCTCGTCATGCGCGCGTCACCGGCGCTGGCAAATACGTCGCCGGCGACGCGGACACGCTCCTCCGCGCGAGCTCTGGCCACGTCGAGATTGAAGCGACGAGCGAAGAGGTCGCGGTGGAGGTCCCCGGAGGCGTCGTGGTGGCCAAGCCCGAAGGCGGAAAGAGCCGCGTCGACGCCGATGTCGGCAACGCGAGCACGCGCGTGTCCGTTCGTCAGGGCAAAGGCGAAGTACGCGGAAGAGGCGCCAGCGCAGAGCCGATGGCCCTTCGCGCCGGCGAAGCGGCGACGCTGAGCCCGAAAGGCGTCGCCGCCGCCGTCGCGCGTGCGCCGGAGAAGACGGACTTCACGATCCGCGCTGGCGACTCGATCATCATCCGCGACCCGAAGCCACCGACCGCGCTCGGCTTCGACTTCTCGGCTGCATGTCCGAGCGGCAGCGGCGTCGTCTCACGCGGCGAAGGCGCGACGATGGTGAGCGCGCGCGGCGAGAAGCGCGCCGGGATGTTCCTCCCGGCAGGTCATCACGACTATGCGGTTCGCTGCATCGGCCCCGATGGCGTCGAGGACAAGCCCGCGGCGAGTGGCTCGGTCACCGTCGTCGCCGACGCCGCGCGAGCCGAGCTCCCCCGCCTTCCACCGTCCACCGTCGTCGACATGGACGGTCGCCGTTACACGCTGCTCTACCAAAACCTCCTACCGGCGGTCATCGCGCGCTGGGCGGACGGCCCGCAGACCGGCAGCTTCGTGCTCGTGGTGGACAACCAGCGCACGAAGTCCACCACCCCGAAACAGTCGTTGAAATCCGGGGCGATCGGCGAAGGGACGCACACGCTTCACTTCGAGACAGAGGACGGCTCGAAGCGCTCGGTCGATACCACCCTCGTTATCAAGTTCGATAACGCCGCGCCGGCCGCGAGCGTTCGCGAGCCGGCGGATGGAAGCTTCGGGCCTGGTGATACAGTGAAGGTGGCGGGTGTCGTCGTCGAAGGGTGGACAGTCAGCGTGAACGGTGTTGCCGTTGCTCTCGACGAGCAAAAACGCTTCTCGACGATGACCACCGTGCCTGCTGGAGAAAACGCCATCGTCCTCAAGCTCAGTCATCCAAAGCGCGGCACCGTCTACTACGTTCGTCACGCGCGGTGATCGAGGCAGGCAGGCAACGCCACGGGCTTCTCGATGAACGCTTCCTCTTCCCCTCCGCAGATCCGAGACGAGATGACGGGCATCACGGTGCTCGGTCGCTACCGCATCGTGGCGCGGCTCGCGAAAGGTGGGATGGGCATCGTCTACCTGGCGCGGGCGGAAGGAGCCGCGGGCTTCGCCAAGCCGGTCGTCGTCAAGCGCGTGCTCCCCGATCTCACGGGCGACGCAAAGATGGCGCGCCTCTTCGTCCGCGAGGCGAAGATCCTCGCGAACCTTCAGCACCCGAACATCGTCAGCGTCATCGACTTCGGCGAAGAAGACGGCGCGTACATCATGGTCCTCGACTATGTGCGCGCGTACCACTTGGGCCTCTGGGCGGGATTCCGTAGCGAGCAGCACAAAGAAGGCAGAGGCGACCTCCTTCCGATCGAAGGCGTCGTCCACATCATGACGAAGGTGCTCGACGCGCTCGAGTACGCGCATGGGCTCACCGGACCGGACGGCGCGCCGCTCGAGATCGTCCACGCGGACATCTCCCCGGCCAACATCCTCGTCGACCAAGACGGTCAAGTGAAGCTGCTCGACTTCGGCATCGCGCGTATGCGCGGTGAAGCGACGCAAACCACCGACAGCAAATCGATTCGGGGCAAATTCTCTTATCTGCCTATCGAGGCGCTCGACGGCTCACCTCCCACGATCGCGACGGACGTCTATGCGTGCGGCGTAACCCTCTATGAGCTGCTCGCCGGCGAAAACCCCTATACGGGCACGGACGAGACGCGCACGCTCGCGAAGGTCATCTCGCACGATCCGACGCCGATCAGCCAGGTACGCCCCGGCGTATCGCCCGAGCTCGAGGCGATCGTGCACCGCGCGATGTCGAAAGACCGCGACAAACGCTTCGCCAGCGCCAAAGACTTCGCGCGCGAGCTCCGCAAAGTGCAGAAGCTCCCCGAAGACGAAGCCACCCGCGCCCTCGCCGTCGTCGCCAAGGGCGACTTCGCCGCGATGCCCGCACGCGAAGGCACCTCGCTCGCCGATCTCGACGCCGCGTGGCGCAATCCACCGCCCGCGCTTGGTGGCGCGCAGAGCTCACCCAAGCTTCGTGTCTCGTCCCCCGACCTCGCGCAGCAAGCGGCGCTCGCTGCGACGATCGGCGAAGCCCCAACCCAGCTCCACGAGCTCGCATCGGGGGCGGCCGAAGCACGCACGGTAGCCGCGACATCCAGCCAAAATCGCCGCGGCTTCCTCATCGGCGTGGGCATCGGCGCGGTGCTCCTCGTCGGTGCGCTCGTCGCATTGGTCGTCATTTTGCTCCGCCGAAGCGACGATCAAACGAAGCTCGTCGTGATCGAACGAAGCTCGAACAGCAGCGAGACCGCAGGCGCCGGCTCGGTGGTCGCGAGCTCGGCCTCGATCGTCACGCCCGCGTCTTCGTCTGCCGCCGCCGCCGACGACTCCGCCCGTCCTACCGCCAGCACCGCAGGAACGGCCGGCAAAGGACCGAAGCCGCCCGCCGGTGGCGATCCTCTCTCCGCCGCGTTCGCGAAGAACCAACCGGAGATCGAGGCGTGCTTCCGCGACAAGGCCGCGCCTGGCTCATCGCCCGAGGTCTCCGTCCGCTTCTCGATCGACAAAGAGGGCGTCGTCCAGCGCGCCGAGGTCATCCCAAGCGATCTCACGAGCACCCCGCTCGGCCAATGCATCGTCGGCGTCGCAAAGCGAACACGCTTCCCCGCGCAATCCGCCCCCGCCACGTTCCGCATCCCCCTCCGCGCCAAGAAGTCGGGCTGAAGGCTAATCTCTAAGGGGTCTTCTCGCAGAAGGCGTGAGACTTATGGAATAGGCCGCGCTCAAAGTTAGGCTCGAGCTTGCACACTCTACCTGTTGGACAGATGAGCGCTTCGCAAGGATCGCCAATGACACACACTCCCCAAGGCGGTTGAGTCACATAGTTTGGATCGGACGGCAGGAGCAACTCCAAGAACGAACAGGTTACCTCACGAGAACACTGATTCGGGCACGAGACACCACCATCGGCGAAGGTGCATGAATCATTCGGTGGTCTGAGTGGGCAGAGGCAATCGCAACCCTGCACGACGCGGCTTGAATCGAGCCGTGGCGCTTCCTCTCCAACCCCACTCTCAGTCGCAGCATCAGCAACTCCTGTTGTCGCCGTGCGTCCGCAGTCCAGGACGAACAAGCACGAAGCCATCAGAGATGCGCGGACTATAGCCATTGGCAGAAGCGGCTATTGGCTGCACCACCATACTCAGCAGCGAAGCATTGCAGCCAGGTGTATTCATTGTAGTCGAATCCGGAACCGGACCCGATAATAACCGACTATACCAACCAACAACGCACGGTAACTCTGCCTAAGTTAATCGACAGATGTGCAATGCACACTCGACTTCCGTGTTGGACGGATAGCGTCTAGTCCGTTGCAGACTACCGAAGATTGAACTCGATGTCGTACGAGAGGTCCGTGCCGTCGGTGCCTTCGTTCTCGACGATCACCATATAGGTGCTGGGGGCTTCGTCGGGGCTGCCTACTTGAGAGTCGGTGCTCCCTGTGATGTTGTCGTTCGTGATGACGGCCTTCTTGGCCGTGATGTCGAAGAGGGAGAGGCGCGAGTCGAGCGTCGAGGGCTGAGCCTTTCGCGCGGCTTTGATGACGATGTCGAAGCCTTTGCCGCCCGTGCCGGTGAACGTGTAGAGGTCGACGCTGCCGACCGACGCGAGCTTGCCGCTCTTCTTCGTCGGGAACGTGACCGCGGTGGGTTGGGTGGTGCCGTGCTTTGCGGTCAGCGCGTAGCCGTAGGAGGGGCCGCCCTTGCCGCCGTCGGCGCCGACGTTGCGCTTGTCGCGGACGCCGACGACGAACGTGCCGGTGCGAAGCACGAAGTGCTGCAGGGTGGCGGGTGAGCCTGGGCCCGCGAAGCCGACGACGTTCGGGTTGAGGCCGCCGGCGGAGTCGAAGATGATGACGTGCGGAGAGAGGTCGCCGCCCTTTGGCGTGAGCGTCCACTCCCAGAAGTCGCCCGGAGCGAGATCGATCGCGAAGAGGTCGATGTCGTTCGCGGGGTCGATCGCGCCGTTCATCGTGCCGGGGAGCTTCATCGTGCCGATCTCGGTCGCTGTCTTGCCGTTGTTGGGCTCGACCTCGGTCGCGACGGTGCCTGGATCTTCGGCCGTGTCTTGACCTGCGTCCTTCGGCTTCGTGCCGGTGTCCTCGTCACCGCCGGACGATCCGTTGCCGTCCTTCTTCGTCGCGGAGTCGGCCGACGCATCGTCGACGGACGGCGTCGTGGCTGCGTCGTCACCGTCGCACGCGGAGGCCGCGAGCCCCACCGACAGGAGCGGCACGAGCGCGATCCAAAGGCGATGGTAACGGCGGCGATGGGCGGTCTCGAGAGCTCGCGGGTGTTGCATCGCGAGAGTGCCTAGCACGGCACGCGAAGGGCAAGAAGCGTTAGCGAAGGATGGCAGCGCCGGTCGCGGGATCGACGCGACGAAGGCGCGCCCAGAGCGTGTGGATGCCGACGACCGCCGCGACGATCGCGAACGTGTCGTATGGGACGCGGTAGCGCGCCTCTCCGAGGTAGAGCGCGGCGACGATCAGGATCGTGAGGATGTTCGCCCAGATCAGGATCTGGCCCGCGATGTTGCGACGGAGGCAGAAGAGGCCGATCAGCACGAATGGCAACATCGTGAGCGTGATGCGCGCGTACAGGCGCTGGAGCCACGCTCGTTTCGGGTCTCGGCGAAAGTCGTCCTCGGGCCAGGGGACGTTGTTCACCGCGAGGAGCCCGATGTTGTCGATCATTCGTCGAACGCGGGCCAAGAGCGGCACGCCACGGAGACGCTCTTCACGCACCTTCGCGATGAGCTCGGGGTCGCAGACGAACCCGTTGATGTGGACGATGTTTTGCGGATGCACCGGCTGCTTCGTATGCGGATTGAACCAATACGTTTGCGGAATGCCTTTGGCGCTTACCCAATTGGCTTCGATCTTATCGACGTTGGTCTCGCCAAAGAGCCTTTGGACGGGCTGATACGCGGCGATGAGGCCCACTTTACCCGTTAGTCGATAGAGTCGAACGCTGCTGCCTGCCATCGTGAGGAGAAGCGGCACCAGAAGAAGCGCCCACCGCCAGCGGAGCGGGCGAAAGCGTGGTCGCCAGCGAAGCAGCACCATCCCGGCGCCGGCGATGACGCACGTCAGCAGGATCTGTGGCCGAGCGGCGAAGCACACCGCGAGCGAGACGCCAGCGACGAGCGCGCTCCACTTCCCTCCTCCGTCCGTGTCGCAGTGGCGCACGAACGCGAGCGTGAAGATCCACAAGAACGCCGTAAACCAGATCTCGGAGGAGAAGAAGCCCGAGTAGATGACGTGAGGATGCCAGAGCGCGACCACCACGCCCGCGGCGGCGATGGCGACGCGGCTCCGCACGAAGCGCGCGGTCATCAGCACGGCGCACGCCGCGGGGATCGCGCCGACGAGCGCGTGAATCACCGCGATGGGCTTTGGTGAGTGCCCGAAGAGCCCGAGCTCGATCGCGACGAGCGCGTGCGTGCCCCAAGGCCACAGGGCGAGGATGCGTGGCTCGTCCGGATACGTGCCTTTGAGGAGATGCTCGGCGCGCATCACGTAGCCGCCCATGTCCGAGTACACGGCGGCGAAGGGTGACTGGAAGCGCAGGATCCAGAAGAGCCGGACGGCGAAGGCGAGGGCCAGGGCGTTCAAGGCGATGACGCGCCGTTCGCGTGTGCGTGCTCGCTCGAGTCCTGGGTGGAGGTGCATCATCGGCGCGGGATCGGACGGCCTTTTTACAGCAATTCGCGCGGTCTTGTTGGACTGCCGTTGACCTCGCCCGGGCGAGCTGACAACCTCATGGGTGGCGGTGGAGTCCGCCCTAACCGTCCGCTCCCCCCTCGAAGAGGGGCGATGACTGCGGGCCAATGGCTCCTACGGCAATGCCTTGCTCTCTCGCACGGCGCCGTAGGCCTCGAAGCGAGCCTCCGGTGCAATCACCCAGAAGGCTCAGATGAACGAACCGATCGAAGACAAGAAGAAGACGCGCCGGATCGAGATCGAGATCCCGCTCGTCCTCGCGCAATGGGTCGGCCTTGGCGCGCTCGCGGGCGTCTCGTGCGGCGTCGCCTCCGCCGTGTTCTTGCTCCTGCTCGATCAGGCGACGCGCTTTCGCGAGTCGCACGAGGTCATCGTCTACACGCTGCCGCTGAGCGGCCTCGTGATCGGCGCGCTCTACGAGCGATTTGGCAAGACGATCAAAGGCGGCAACAACCTCGTGCTCGACACGATCCACGGAAGCTCCGGGCCGCAGATCCCGCTGCGGATGGCGCCGATGGTGCTGATCGGGACCGTGCTCACGCACGTGTTCGGCGGAAGCGCGGGCCGCGAAGGCACCGCGGTGCAGATGGGCGCGAGCCTCGCCGACGCGATCGCGCATCGGCTACGCGTGAAGAAGGAGACGCGCCGGCAGCTCCTCGCCGCCGGGATCGCGGGCGGCTTTGGCTCCGTCTTCGGGACGCCGATCGCGGGAACCGTCTTCGGGATGGAGGTCGTCGCGATCGGGCGCATCGAATACGACGCGCTCCTCCCTGCCCTCGTCGCGTCGGTCATCGGCGACTTCGTCACGCGCCAGCTCGGCGTGAAGCACACCGCGTATCCCGCGCTTGCGCCGGTCGAGATCAGCCCGCTCGTGGCGGGCAAGCTGCTCGTGATCGGCGTCGCGATGGCGCTCGCGACGATCGCGTTCGTCGAGCTCACGCATCGATTGAAGCAGCTGCTCGAGCGGCGCGTGGCGCGTTTGCCGATCCGCATGTTCGTCGGCGGCGTCCTCGTCGTCGTCATGTGGAAAATCATCGGCACGAGCGACTACCTCGGCCTTGGCGTACCGACGATCGTGCGCGCGTTCAGCGACCCTCGGCTCCCGTGGTTTGCCTTCGCGGCAAAGCTCCTGTTCACCTCGGTCACGCTCTCGGCGGGCTTTTTGGGTGGTGAGGTGACGCCGCTCTTCTTCGTCGGCGCCACCCTCGGAAGTGTCCTCGCGCGCCTCCTTGGTCTTCCGATCGAGCTCGGCGCGGGCGTCGGGATCGGCGCGGTGTTCGGCGCGGCCGCGAACACGCCCCTCGCGCTCTCGATCATGGCGGTCGAGCTGCTCGGCTCGGCTGCGTTTCCGCATGTCATGATCGTCGCCGCGATCGCGTACGTGCTCAGCGGCCATCGCGGGATCTATCCATCGCAGCGGCTTCATCGACGAAAGCACGGGCTCCATTTTCTGCCGTCGCCGATCGCGCTACGCGACTACGAGCGCGAGCCACCCGATCCGCCCAAGTGATAGCCTGCGCCGATGGCAACTGGCACGACGCGTCGTTCGTCCACGAAGACCTCCGCGCAGAGCACGAAGCGAGACTCGGTGCTCGTCGGGCTCGAGAGCACGATTCGCACATTCGACCCGTACACCCAGCCGGGCGAGCACGCCGAGGCCCGGCTGATCTACGCCGACGCGCTGCTCGAGCGACAGGACCCGCGCGGGCAGCTCATCATGCTGTCGAACAAGCTGGCGGCGGCTCCGGACGACCACGAAGACACCGATCGACTTCGCATCCAGGTGCGTAAGCTCGAGATCGATGCGACGGCGGAGATCAACCGCCAGATGCCGAAGGGCTTCGTCACGCTCTGCAGCTTCGCGAATGGTTTGGTGAATCACGTCGAGGTCATCGCGACGCGCTCGGCCGAGCCCGCCGACATCGGCTCTGTCCTCTCGGCGCCTGCGCTGTTCTCGACGACCAGCCTCGACCTGCGACGTGCGTGGCCGGCCACGGTGGGCAAACGGCGCGAGCTCGTGTCGGCGCTCCCGGCGATGTTCGGCGAGGCCCCGGCGACGCGGCCGCTTCGCCGGCTCGCGCTCGGCTACAAAGCCGTCGGCGCCGAGGACTTGGACGCGCTCTTCGCGGCGTTTCCTCGGCTCTGCGGGCTCGCCCTTCTGACCGACGATCTCGAGCCTTTGTGGGCTTCGCTCGTCAAGCCAGGACGGCTGGTCGACCTCGAGATCGGCAGCAGCGGTGACGCCGATGCGATGATCGCGTCGCTCACCTCGCAGCCCTTCGATCTCGAGCGGCTCGTGCTCTTCGTTGGCGACGAAGCCATCGATCGCGAGGCGCTCGAGCCGATCTTTCGCGGCAAGATCTTTCCACGCCTCTCGAGCTTCGGCCTCATGCAGGCAGACGAAGAGGAGAGCGAGGATTTTCTCGAGACGTTCGTGAAGACTCCACTGCTGAAGAAGCTCTCGTCGTTTGGGTTGTCCTTCGATTGCATGGCGGAGTCCGGCCTCGACGTCCTTCGTAGCCACCTCGAGCGCTTCGAGGGGATCACGTTCTTCTCTTCGCCCGGATCGATCTTCGACGACTCCCCGGACTGGGACAACGATCGCGACGACCTCGCGCGGTTTCTCGATGACATCGATCGTGACGAGGAGGCGCTTCGGATTCGCGAGGATCTCATCATCACCCAGCCAAAGAGCTCATGGCATTGGGACAACCTCGGAATGTCCCTTCGCGCGCTCGAACGCTGGGAAGAGGCCCTCGCCGTGCAAGAGAAGGCGATCGCGCTCGACCGGAAGTCGTCGGACGCATGGCAGGGCAAGGCCGATGCGCTCTACGAGCTTCACCGGCCTGAAGAAGCGCTCGTGAGCTGGGACAAGGCGATTGAGCTAAATGACTCGGACGCGTGGGCCCACAACGGACGCGGCATGACACTTCAAGCGCTCAATCGACGCAAAGAGGCGCTCGACTCGTATGTCCGCGCGGCCGAGCTCGATAGTAGCTTTTCGCCTTATATGCACAATAACCGCGCCGAGGTATTCCACGACGAATTCGACTGGAAACGCGCGTATCGCGAATATGAGCTTTGCGCACGCGATAAGAGCTCGGACGAAGAGATGATTCGCGACGCCATCAATGGGATGGGTCGCATTCGGCTCGTTCAAGGCGATACCGGCGGCGCGGCGGCGCTCTTCGAGACGGCTGCTACGCACGCCGACGACGTCAACGAGGCCGATCACCCGCTCACGAACCTGGCGCAGCTCTATGTCGAGACTGGCAAGCTCAAAAAGGCGCTCGCGATCTGGGATCGCCTCGTGAAGGGTCCTCGTCCCGACGACTACGATCGCGGCGAGCGCGGGTGGCTCCTGCTCGAGATGGGAAAGGCCACCGAGACGGTCACGATCTTCGACGCGATCGACTACGCGGACGCCGCGCGCGCGTGCGCCTACGTCGCGGCCGGTCGCGAGGACGACGCGCTCGCCTTGCTCACCCAAGACCTCTCCGAGCCCGCCACCGGGTGCATCGCCCATCGCGCGCACATGCATCTCGTACGCGCCGCGATCACGAAGAAGCTCGGTCCGAAAGCGCGGCCGAACAACGAGCTGGAGGCGGACCTCGCGGTCCTCGACCTCCGCGCCAAGCCGAAGGGGAAGAAGCAGGACAAAGCAGACAAGGGCGCCTCACCCTACGCGCCGCGCGCGCTCCACGCCGCGTTTCACGATCTCCTCGTCGCCCGAGGCGCCGAAGACATCGAATGCGAGGCGATGAGCAGCTGCGCCCCTGCCCTCGCGCTCACCGCCGCGACCGCGGCATGGCTACGTGGTGACGAGGAGCAAGCATGCGAGCGCATCGCCAGCCTTCGCGATCACTTCACCGAGCACGGCATGCGCGAGGCGCTCCCGCGCGCGTGGGAGGTGCGCTTCGTCACGAAGCTGCTCGGCCTCTCCGATCCGCGCCTCACGCACGCGATTCGCCTCACCGAAGGCTTCGAGGCGCCCGCGGCATTCGCCTGGGGAAAGGGCGCGAAGCCGGCGAAGCCAACGCCAAAGCCGAAGCCGAAGGCGAAGAGCCAGGCGCGAGCGCGCGCACGCGTCTCGGCGCGGTGACGCTCACCAGTCGATGCCGTAGTGTCCGTCGTAGCCTTTGTCGCGGGCGAGCTGCCGGGCGTGACGAAGGCCATCTACGAACGTGCGCGGCTTGACGTATTCGTTGAAGCGAAGGAGCTCGTCCCTCTCGGGCGTCACGATGACGATCGTCGGGATGCCGACGACCTTGAATTGCTCCTTCGCGAGGTTGACCCACGGCACTTCGTCGTCGGAGCAGTCGATCCCTGCGCAGATGAAGTCTTGATAGAGGAGCGTGTTCACGCGCGGGTCGAGGAACGTGTCGCGCTCGAGCTCCTTGCCGGCGCAGTCCCACGATGCCCAGAAGAAGAAGAGGACGGGCATCCTGCTCGAACGCCCCTCCGAGAGCGATCCTTCGACGGTGCCGTGCCATGTCGGTTTGATTTCGAGCCGCCACAGCATCTGGCGCACGGAGCGCGCGGGCTCGAGTGGGAGCGCGCTGCGGAGGTACGCGACCCCACCAAGCGCCGCGGGAAGGGACAGGCCAAGTGCCATTCGGCGACTGAGAGGTCGCATGATCGCCTTTCGAGCCACGTGCAGTGCGGCGATCCCGGCAGCGCCGTGAATCTCGTGGCTTCGTCAGGGACAACCCTCGACGAGGTCGACCATTCCCGCGTTTTGACGATTCGTCACTTGAATCGCATGCAGCGCGCGCCGAACGACCCGGCCTTCATACGTGGCAACGACGATTGCAGACGGTGGGGTCCGACGCTGCTCCAGCCCGCGCCATAACCGCGTGGCGTAAACGAATTATCGGGCGCCAACGTCGCCTCTTGGAGATTGCCGATCAGGTCCATCCACGGCTCATTGCCGGCCGTGAGCGCGATCGCATCCGCGGGGACACGGCCGCCTGGCGCGATGCGGGCAGAGCCGTCGAAGTCGTTGCCTTGGTCGTCCGGGAAGAAATACACGCCCGGACAGCTCTGCGTTCCGTCGGGGAACGTATTGAGGTTGTTCGCCGCGTTGTTGCACGTCGTGTTGCCGCCCGCGAGGCGCGGAGGTGGGGTCCCCGAGGCGGGCGTCGCCGGCCACGCGCCGCCAGCGATGTAGTCGAAGACCTCGGACGTCATGAGCTGCCCGCCGTCCCACGCGCAGAACGCGGCGTACATCGCGAAGGGCGTGCAGTTGAGCGCTTTCTCGTCCATCTGGTCTTTGGTGAACTTCTTCCCAACGCCGCCGCTGTATTGAGCGACCGTCGCGTTGTCGAACCAGTATGTCGAGTAGCCGTACGAGCCGTGCTCGTTCGAGCAATTCAGGTTGTGCGTGGCGGCATAATCGGGTGATGGCCACGCGCCGCTCGCGACGAACTCGGGGAAGTAATGTGCTGCGCCGAGCTGGAAGTTGATGCCGGTGTCGACCGTCTGCGTTCCAGAATTCACGCTCCACGTGGGGATGGCTTGCGGTGACGCCGCGAAGCGATCCTGTCCTGGATAGAGCGGATCGGCGGTTGGATTCGATACGGTGTAGGTCGCGTTGCCGTCCTCGAACGACTGCGGCAAGAGGTTTTCCCAGCCGTTGACCCAACGCTTCGGACGGTGCGCGGCCATGAACGCTTGGACGTTGGGCTCGTTCGCGTTCGCCTTCGCGAGCGCGTCGAGGAACGTGCGCATGCGGCCAGCCGTGATCTCGTACTTGTCGACGTAGACCTTCTTGCCCGGCTCCTTCGGATCGCTGAAGTCCGTGACCTCGAGCGTCTTGCAACACGACTCGTGCTGCTTGTCCGCGTCGCCAAACTCGCCCGTCCCGCACGTGGAGCCGCCGTGGACCGTCTTGCAGCTCGGACCGACGAGACACTTCTTCGTGTCGCCGCACGCCTTGCTCGTGCAGTCGTCATCGACGAGGCAGCTCTTGTCCCAGTCGCACGCAGGCGACATCGTCCCGCCGCAGTCGATGTCCGTCTGATCGCCATCCTTGCGCCCGGGCTTGTGACCCTCGCAGACGTTGTTCGTGCAGAAGCCCCACACGCAGTCGGTGGGCGCCTTGCAGCCCTTCCCTTCGGGACACTTCTTCGCGTTCGTGGGCTCACCGCCGCCGCAGTCGATGTCCGTCTCAGTGCCGTTCATCACGCCGTCGGCGTTCGTGGCGGTCCCACAGAGACCATCGACGCAAATCTTGCTCTCGCAGTTCGAGGCTTGCTTGCACTGCGCTCCCACGGGGGAGTAGCCCTGCGGACACGTGTCACCGACGCACGTGGCGGGGTTGTTGGGATCGTTCGGCACCCCACCTCCCGGACCGCCCTTGTTCGGATCGGCCTCGAGATCGTCGAACGTCGTGCACGCTGTGCTCAGCCACCCGAAGCAAGCGGTCGCCACGGCGATCGACGTGAAAAGAAGTGATGAGGCGGCTCCCTTTCGCGGCATCATTCGTATCTCATCGTACGTGCGATCACGACTACGGCAACCGCGACTTTCCGTATCTTGGCTCGTCCGGCACGGGTTTTTGGCGGAGTCGCACGTTCGTGATCGTGAGATGAGACGACCGGATCAACGATGGACCAGCCCAATGGTAGAATGCCGTATGGCCCGCGCATGGCGAACACTGGCGCTTTGCTTCGGACTGGCCGCCCTTTCGCTCGTCACGCCGAGCGCAGCATTTGCCGACGGCGTGGATGCCGCGACGAAGAAGGCGGCCGCCGCGGAGGCGAGCAAAGCGAGCAAGGCGCTTGGCGCGCAGAGCTACAAGACGGCGGCCGAGGGGTTCGAGTCGGCGTTCTCGAAGTATGCAAACTACACCTGGCTGTTCAACGCCGCGACGGCACGCCAGCGCAACGGTGACGTCGTCCGCGCCGCCAACGAGTACGCGCGCTTCTTGGCTGAGGCACCGGAGAAGGACAAGAACCGCGCGACCGCGAAGACCGAGCTCGCGAACCTCGCGACGATGCTTGGCCGCGTCGACCTGAAGGCGGACGGCGCGTCGCAGGTGACGATCGACGGTCAGCCCGCGGACATGTCGACGATGCCGATCTACGTGCTCGCTGGCACCCATACGTTCGAAGCGAAGTATGGCGACAAGACGGTGAGCGAGTCGCCCACGATCGTGGGTGGTCAGATGGCGACGGTGGTGCTCGCGAAGTCTGGTTCGGGTCCGGCGCCCGCCGCCGCTGCCGGACCTGAAGAGAAGCCCGAGCCCGCGCCCGCGAAGCCAGCGCTCGGCCTTCAAGCGAGCACGACCTCGCACAAAGCGAAGCCGCTTCCGCCGACCGTCGTGTGGATCGGCGGCGGCGCGACGCTCGTCCTCGGCGGGCTCAGTGTGGTTTCGGGGCTCGACGTCTTGAGCCAGCGCGACACCTTCGAGAACGATCGCTCGCAAGACAACCTAGACGAAGGCAAGAAGAAGCAGCTCCGGACCAACGTTCTCCTCATCGCGACAGGCGTGGTCGGCGCGATCACGGCCACCCTCGCCATTGCGTTCGTCGACTGGAGCCGCTTCACCGATCCACAGGCGACGCCGAAGACCGGGCTCACTCTTCCACAACGTCTCCTCCGCGGAACGTTCTGACCGCTTCCTGCGACACCTGCACGGATTTGCATGGACGTACCCGATTGGGGTGACATGCCAACAATTGACGTCGCCCCCGGCCGCATGAACACTTGGCCCATGTCGAAACAACTCCCGAAAGACCAAGTCGAAGCGCTCGAGAAGATCCTCGGCGTGACGTTGCCCAAGGAAGGCTTCACGCTCGAGGTCCGGCCCACGACGGCCGCCGACGAGCTCGACGACGCAAGCCTCGATCACGTAACGGGCGGCGCCAACACCGCTCCGCCGCAGGTGCCGCAGGTGCCGCAACAGCAGATCAAGGCTCCGCAGCAGCCGGTGACCCTCGGAAAGTGGCTCGTCAAGATCTGAGGCGTCGATGATCGATGGCCACGGCGGCGCCTTGCCGTCCCTCGTCGAGCGCGTCCTCGAAGAGTCGGAGCGCACGGGCATTCGCTTCGGAAGCGACATGCGTGTGGGCGCGCTCCTCCGTGTGCTCGCCGCGTCGAAGCCCGGCGGCGACCTCCTCGAGCTCGGCACGGGGACGGGCCTCGGCACCGCGTGGCTCCTCGCAGGGATGACCGCCGGCGCGACGCTCGTGTCGATCGATGATGACGAGGTCGGCGGAGTCGCGACGCGCGCGCTTGGATGCGATCCTCGCCTGACGTTGCTCCATATGGACGCGGGAGCGTTTTTGTCGCTCCGCGCCTCGAGCCCCACGAGCCGCGCGTTCGATTTGATCTTCGCCGACGCGCCGCCTGGAAAGCTGTCTCTCGTCGACCTCGCGATCGACGCGCTGAAGCCGGGTGGTCTCTATGTCGTCGATGACATGACCGAGGATCCGAGCGAGCCCTTCGACGACGCGAGAAAGGCATCGCTCGCCGAGCTCGAACGAACGCTCACGAAGCATCCCCGCGTCACGTTGGTGGGCTTGCCGTGGGCTACCGGCGTATGGATCGCGGCCAAGACAATGGGTTAGTCGACTCCATGGGTTAGTCGACGCTATGGATGCGTGGCCCATCCGCGTCTGCGTAGTAACTGACAATCGCATGTTCCATCGCCATCGCCGTCTCGACATGAAGCAAGACGGCGCGCCTCAGCGATTCGCAACGCTCGCCTGAGAGGGTCACCTCGGACCTCGCGATCCGCATTCCGAGCGCGCGATGGTCGCAGTCGCCGTCCCCGAGCATATGCTCGAAATAGGGCCTCCACGCCGCCTCGGGCAAGATGCCTTGCGCTACTGTCTTTTGAAAGAGCGCCTGCGCCTGACTCGCGTCGTCTGGGCCTGACTCCGTTATCGCGATAAGGCATCCATAAAGCAGTACGTCGGTATGCGCGGCATGCCGCCACGAGTTGATGATCGCCGCCGTCAGCGGCAAGGGCACCGCGCGCGCTATCTCGCTATCCGTCAGGCCGGCAGCGCGGAGGCCCGTCTCCATCAGCTCGCTATGCCAGTATTCCTCTTCGAGGTACTCCGCGAGCGCGAGCCGCACGTCTGCATCGTCATGTGCGTGAGCGATCGCAGCCCCGATGTGACTCGCCGCGGCTCGAACGAAATGCGTCATCTCGAGCAAGTAGCCACGTGCGAGCCGCGCCGAGTACGCGCCCGACTCGAAGAGCGCATCGAGCCCTGGTCGCTCGAGCGCGAGCGCCGCTTGGAGTCGCCGTCCGAGCGCGCAGACATGCTCGAGGAACGTGCTCGGGCTCACGCGATCGCGCGCGCCCACCTCTTTCACGAATCCATTCACGTAGAGCTTCGTCATCAGATCACGCGCGAGAGACGGCTCGATGCCCGCGCCCTTCGCGATCTCGGCGATCGAACGCGTGCCGTCACACAGCGACGCCGCGCCCGACGGCTCGCCGAGCGCATGAACGAACCGCGTGGCCACGAGCACGACCGATGCGTCGAGCGGCTCGAGGGGATCCTGCGGAGGAGGGTTGGGACGCGGGCTCGCCCGATGTGGCGGCTCGAGGGGTTTCGGCGGCTGCACGGCCCCTCTGCCTAGCATGGTTGGGCCGATCTCGGATTCTTGGGCGACGAGTCGGCCGCCAAACGATGGATGGAATACGCAAACGTGGCGGGACTGCGCCGCGTGCGTCGATCCAACCAAGCGAACGTCTCTGCCTTCATGATCGCCCTTGTTTTTCGACACAAACGCGCGATCTGGGCGGTGGCATCCGTTCTGCAGCATGCGTTCTCATGCTTCTCCATCGCTTAGGCTTTCTCCGTGCCGCTCCGCTCGTCACCGCGCTCTTGGGATCCGTAGCGCTCGTCCTTGGCGGGGCGGGCTGCTTCGAGGACAAGGAGCCTACGTCGGGGAGCGGCGCGAACCTCACCGGAGGTGGCGGACCGCTGCCGCCCTCGGGAGCGGACTGCTACTTCGACTGCAGTCGATGGGACTCGTCGACGTTCGGTCCGGGCGCGCGTGCGCCGAAGGTGTTTCAGAAGGCGCTCCGCGAGGGCAACGTGTACATCGGCGCGCCAGGACACGAGTCGGGCGGCGTCTGCGTTCCGAATGCGCTCCCCGAGAAGGTGAAGCCGTTCGTCACCGCTGCGCCCCCCTTCCCCGGCGCGATGCGCGAGCCAGGGTCAGAAGGCTCGAACCCCGACGAAGGCGTCGAGTCGAAGGAATTCGCGGCGAGCGATCAAGCGATCACCGGGTCGTTTCGTTATGCCTGCATGGCCGACGGATACATCCTCGATCGATCGAAGGCGTCGCGTCCGGACGAGAAAGACGTGCAGTCGTTCTTCGAGGACGAGTGCATCTCCGCCGGCGCGTGTCCGTCGGTCGACATCAACAGCGACGCGGCGCTGCGTAGCCCGCCGGCGCCGCCCACCGGTGGACCTTCTGGGCCCGACGGCTCGCCGACCGATCACGAGCGACGGGACTCGTGCGCGGGCAAGGCCGATGGCGTGTATTGCTCCGAGCTCACGCCGATCGGCGCGTATGTCTGCCAGAGCGAGACGATCGCGAGCGGCCAGCAATGCGCGCCAGCCCAGCGTTGCATCGGGCCCAATGGGCCTGGCGATACCATTCAATGCAGCGACGACATGGGGCAGGGCGGCGGCTCGCCTGGAAGCGGCGACGGCGCCGGTCAAAACCTCGCGACTCGCTTCGACCCCGAGTTCGTCGATCATTACGTTTCCACGTCGAAGCATGCGCAGCCGCGCGGCGGCTCGCACGTCGGCGTACGTGATTGGGATCCCAACGAGCATGCGCCGGTTGGCTGGCTCGGTCGCCGCATCGTCGCCCATATCGCGGAGGGCCCGTGCACGGCGTTCCGTGGCGTCGACACGCTCGTCCGTCGATTGAACAACCGCTGGGCGCTCTATGCCTCGTATGGGGCTTCGGGTGGCGCAGGCGGAGCGCTGAAATTCAGCGCCGCTTATGCCTACGACATGACGGCCTACGAGTCGGCGGCTTACGTCGACGCGGGCGTGAACATCGGCTTCAACGCGAGCATCGGGCTCAGCGCGGCGCGCGGCATCACGATCGGAGGAGACGCGGCCAACTACGACAGCATTCACAACTTCTACGGAGGTGGCTACGCGGGAGTGAACGGAAACGTCTCGACGCCGTTCGCGCGCGTCGGCGTGGGTATGCAGATCTCGAGCTGCGTCCCTTCCCTCCATCCGTGGACGCTCGAGCTGTCCGTCTCGTTCGGGATCGGCGCCACGCCGTTCGAGGCGAACGCGACCACCGGCGCCATCATCCCGATCAACCTCGGCACGCGACGCCTTCGCGGCATCACCGGCGGATGGATCAACGTGTTCGACGACGAGTACGGGGCGGCGCCGTTCGGCGGCATCGGCAACAACTTCGGCGGCGACTACGAACGGATGCGAAACTCGCCGAACAGCAGCGCGATCTGGAAGGCCGGCAGCTTCGCGAACTCCGCCGTTCGCTTCGCCAACGCCCACGACCTCGCCGCCGTCTTCATCTTCCGCGCCGCCTTCGACTATGCCTGGGCGCAGATGCGTGCAGTCTGCAATTGAGCGTCATGTCGCCGGCGAAAGCGGATAGACGGACGCATTGATGGACGCATTTGACGCATTGTCTCAGCAACGCGCTTTAGTGGGTTATAGGACGGCGATGACCAGCCTTAGAGGGTTATCGCCGACGGCGATGCAAACAAGAGATCGATGCCGCGATCGCCTGATTTGCCGTCCGCGCTGTTCGTCTCGCCATTGACATTGCTCGTTCCCGGTCCTCCTTTTCCACCGTTTCCTGGAAGGCCGTTGGTGCCGGGGACGAGCTTGGATGTGTCATCCACCTTCACGGAACCGCCTGCTTGGATGAACGCGACCGCGGCGCCGCCGTTTCCGCCCGCGCCGCCTCCTCCGCCTGACCCGTTGCCGCCTGCGCCGCCTTCGCATCCACCAATCGCGCTTGGTCCGCCGCCGGCGCCGCCACGCTGCGCCTCTTCACCGTTTCCGCCATCTTGCCCTTTGCCGGCGATCTTCGAGGTGAGCGTCGAGCCCACGAGGTTGATGGTCGATTGAAACGCTGTGAGCGCGATGCTGCCGCCGCCGCCTTTCCCTCCGAGCCCTCCCGCACCGCCACAGCCGCCCGCGCCGCCTCCTCCGCCCGCGCCTCCCGATTTCCCACCGCCACCACCACCTGCGCCGCCAGGAGCGCCATCCGAGCCTCTCGCGCCAGCGCCCGCGACGAAGCCGTCGGCGTTGAGCGTCCCGATCGCCGCGAAGTGCGCGCCACCGGCAGCGCCCACGTTCACGTTGGCGCCGATGAAGCCAGCAAAGCACGAGGCTGCGCCGCCTGCGCCGCCCGCGCCGTCGTTGATGCCCACGGTGGAGGTGGGCGCCGGATCGGCGATGCCCTTCGCGCCAGCGGCGTTGGCGTCGCCGCCTTTGCCGCCGTTGCTCTTGCCGTACTTGCACGTCGCGGCGCCGCCCGCGCCGCCCGTCGTCCCGTTGCCGGACGCCGCCGTCATCAAGGGAGCGGCGATGTTGGAGGGAGTCTCTTGCGAGCCGCCTCCGTCTCGCCCGTTGCCCGCCGTCAGCACGTCCCGGAAGAAGGTCACGGTGCCGCCCGCGACGTGGACGGCGACGCTCGACTCTCCATCGAAGACGGCGTCGCCCGCGGCGATATCGAAGTCGGAGACGACGATGGAGCTCGTCGCAGGAGCGATCCGGAGCGCGCTCGGCGTGGTGGACACGAGCTGCGTGGGTTTGTCTCCCGCGTACGTCCACGTCTGGCAGCCATAGCCGCCGATCAAGCTGACGTTGGGAGGGAGCGCGATCGGACCCGAGAGCGTGCCTTGGCACGCGTAGATGCGAGGCCGACCGCGGAGCACGTCGATGTTCGTCGCGGCCGCGAGCGATCGCAGCGGCGCCGCCTTCGTTCCCGCGCCGGTGTCCGCGCCGCTCGTCGCGTCGACGAACAAAGCGTAGGTGTCATCCACGCACGCGGCCGCGGCGGCGTCTTTCGGATCGGCGGCGGGATCGCAGCCCGCGGGTGGGGGCACCGCGGGGTACACGCGCTCCGCGTCGGCGCTCGCGTCGCTGGACGAAGCGGCGTCCGAGCTCGTGGCCTGGCTCGCGCAGCTCGCCGTCTCGCTGCACGACGAATCGGTGCACGACGTCGCGCTCGCGATGAGCACGCCCAACGAAGCAAGCCCGATGGCGGCCACGGTCACGCCACGCTGCGCGATCCACCTTTGCTTCGCGATCATTCCTTCCATCGTACGCGCCCGCGGCCCCTCCGCGTCGAGCGATAGAGGAGAGCGCGCATGGGGATCGAATCTGCGAACGCGATCGCAATCGCACGCTCTTGGTGCGCTGGGGCGCTAAGGGTGCGAAAGGCTCTTCGTCGCTGGCCTGCCGAGTCGGAGAAGGTAGAGCGCACCGGTCTCCGTCTCCTTATGCGTGCCTTCGGGAGCGGGGCCGACATGGAAGGCGACGTCCTCCGGCGCGGCCGGGACGATGCGCTGGACGACGCCGCCGAAGCCGTGTCGATCGCGGAGCTCGTCGCCGACCTCGAGCGGGATCGTCTGCTCGATCGTGACGCGCACCATCCGGATGACGCCAGGGGGAAGGTCGCTGCCGCGACGAAGGGTGTACGCCGCGTCCTTCGCTTGTTCGGCGAGCGCCTCGGCGTCGGGATGGGAGCCGAGCCGTTTGGTCGCGGCCGCGACTACAGCGTCGATGCGCGCTTGTTCTTCGTCACGCTCGGCGGCCTCGCGGCTGTTCTCTTCTTGACCACGACGGAAGAACGACTCGACGCAGACGACGACCCCTCCGTCGCCCTTCTTGACCACGACGGGTCTCGGTACACGCGGCACGTCGTCTTCGGGATCCATCCCCTCTTCTTCTCGCTCCTCCGGGCTGAGGCTCCGGTAGTGCTCGTAGATGGATCGGATCTCTTGGCGCGACTTCGGGATGCGCGCCCACGTGGAGATCCCGACGAGCGCATCGCCAGGGCCGACCGTCGCGCCGAGCCGCACGATGCCGGCTTCGTCGAGCTGGCTCGGAGCGGCGACGCTCGGACCGACGCGTGTCGTCAGCTCTTCGCGTCCGAACGGCGTGTCGCGCGTGACGGCTTCGTAACGAAGGAAACGTCGCGTCGCCATCTTCGCGGCGAAGTCCCGGGTGACGACGAGGCCACCCTCGGACGCTCCGTCGTGGATCGACACGTGCGCGTGGCATCCGAGCGCGAGGACGCCTTCACACGCTCCGTCGGACTCGGCGATCACGTCGCCCGTGCGAACGTGCGCGCCGTTCGCGACCGTCCATCGCTCCACCTCACGCAGAGGCGAAGCGCCGCGGAGCCCCTCGAGATGGAGGATCTCGCTTGGCACGTCACTCGAAGACGCTCGCCATAAAATCGCCGTGCGGTCATCGAGGATCTCGAGCTCGCCGTCCGTCCGCGCAAGGCGCACGATGCCGGCGGCGCGCGCGACGGCGCCCTCGAGGCCGGTCGCGACCTTCGGGGCCTCGGCGCCAACGGGCACGAGCGCGCCTCGCATCTTTCCGTGCGAGGGGGCGTTCGTGAAAGGGACGAGCATGTCGCTCAGCGTGACGCTCTCCTCGTGTTCTTCGAGGTCTCCACGAAACGGAAGCGACGAGGGCGGCGCCGCCTCGGCCTTGGTCTTCTTGCTCGGCTTGGGCCGTCCTTTCGTCTTCGGTGACGTGAGCGACGCGAGCGGCTCCTCGATCGCGCGGAGGCGCTCGACGCGCCAGAGCGGGTTGCCTTCGTCGAGCGGCGACGTGCGCTTCTCGAGCAGCGTTCGCACGTTCATCATGATCGGACGCGCGTTGATCAGGTCGTGCGGCATCAACGTCTCGAGGTCACGCGTTCGGTTGAGGAAGCCGCGGATGGCGTCGGACATCTCGAGGACGCCTTCCCCGACGGCGTGCTGAACCCAGTCACCAGGCAACATGCGCCGCCTTCGTGGCGGCGTGCTCTCGCGATCCCCATCCTCCGGGAGCCAGCACGACTCGACCGTGCGTATGGGGAGGTAGCGTCGCTCGCCGGCGACGATGAACGCGCCGCCGGTCATGAGCGGAAGCTCGCCCATGTAGACCTCTTGCTCTTTGACGTCGCGAATCGGCTTCGGGCCGTTCTTCGTCTCCGGCTCCTCGAAGACGACGAGCCTCACCACGACGCGGAGCGCCGCGACGTAGTAGAGCCCGCGCCGCATGCACTCGCTCACGTCGTAGCGAGGACGTTCGAGCGAATAGCTCTCGTAGGTGAGCTCGCAGAGGTCCTCGCGCGTCGTGAGGAGCCCGAGCGCGCGATGAAGACCCTGAGGCAGGCGTGCCTCGGGGGCGACATCGGGCTGCAGGAAGGCTCGATACGACGCGACGAGCGGCGCGAGCAAGTCGTCGTCCGCAGAAGCGGCCCAGGCTTTCGACGTGGCGTTCACGACCCGAATCTCTCCTTCGCGGCGGCAGACTAGGCCAACTCGGGCCCCGAGCGTCGGGGAGAGGCCAGCGATCGTCATGATTTGGCCATAAAGGTCGAGATCTCCTTCGAAAGGGTCGACGATCGCCGCACGCCTCGCTATGTCTTGCGCCCGCATGGGTTTCGAAGTCATCGGCACGGGACACTACGTACCCGGCTCACCGGTGCCCAACGAGCGCCTTTCGAAGGTGATGGACACCTCAGACGACTGGATCTTTCAGAGGTCCGGTATTCGTCAACGTCACTTCGCGGGCGAAGGGCAAGCCGCGAGCGACTTTGCGTTCGAGGCGAGCAAGCGCGCGCTCGAGGCCGCGCGGATCGCCGCGAAAGATGTAGATTACATCATCTTCGCCACGATGACGCCCGACTACGTCTTCCCGGGGTCCGGGGCCGTGCTCGGCGCGAAGCTCGGGATCGAAGGCGTCCCGGCGCTCGACATTCGCCAGCAATGCGCGGCGATGATCTTCGCGCTGCAGCTCGTCGACGGGCTCATCCGCGGCGGCGTCGCGAAGACGATCCTCGTCGTCGGCGCGGAGGCCCACGCCGGCTTCATGCCGTGGGAAGACTGGGACGTCGTCGAAGGGAAATCCGATCGCGAGGTCTCCGCCGAGAAGCGTGCGCGCGCGAACGATCACCGCGCGCTCGCCGTCCTCTTCGGCGACGGCGCCGGCGCGATGATCCTCCGCGCCACCGATCGTGACGCAGGGCTCGTCGCGTCGAAGGTGCACACCGACGGCCGCTTCGCCGAGACGCTCTACGTGCCCGGCGGCGGATTTCGCACGCGCCCCTATTGGAAGGCGAGCCACTGGGACGAGCAGGCGCACATTCCTCGGATGGATGGCCGCGAGCTCTTCAAGTTCGCCGTCACGAAGCTCCCGCAGACCGCGCGCGCTCTATGCGAAGAGGCGAAGATCCCGCTCGAGAAGATCGACTGGTTCCTCGCCCACCAAGCGAACTACCGCATCAACAAATACGTGCGCGAGCACCTCGGCGTCCCCGAAGAGAAGATGCCGATGAACATCGACCGCTTCGGCAACACGAGCGCCGGCACGATCCCGATCCTCATCGACGAGTGCACCCGCGCCGGCAAGCTAAAGCGCGGCGAGCTCAACATGCTCTTGGCGCTCGGCGCCGGCATCCACTGGGGTTGCGCGCTCGTCCGCTGGTAGGGCCCACGGCCGAGTTCTGCGCGCTGGATGGCGGTTTGACGTCGTTCCCCTGCATGTCCCGTGTCTCGGATGGGGCTGAACACGGGTTGGCTTCGCGCGGAGACTCGCTCCGGGCCGCATGCTATCTTTAGCGGCATGTGGCTCTCTGTTCGTGCTGCTTTGGCCCGTACGCTTTTCGTTGGTGCGCTCGCCGCTTTGCCCGCTGCCGCTGTCCTCGCCCCGTCGGACGCCTCGGCCTCGGTCTCGATCGCCGTCGCCTTCGACACGCTCGTGAAGGACGCAGACGCGGTCGTCGTCATCACCCCGGTCGATCACCAGAGCGTTTGGGAAGACGGCCGCATCTACACGTACACGAGGGTGAAGGTCGATCAGGGCGTCGCAGGCGACATCGGAGCAGGCGCCGAGGGTTACATCCGCACGATGGGCGGCGTCGTGGGCAAGATCGGACAGCTCGTCGACGGGGAGCCGGTCTTCACGTCGGGCAAGCCGTCCCTCCTCTTCCTCCGCAAGTTCAAGGGAGGCGGCGTGTTCGAGGTCTCGGCGCGCGCGCAAGGCCAGTACCCGATCACGGTGGACGAGACGACGAAGGCGAAGAAGCTCGTTCGTTCCTCGGCCGCGGGTCTGTTGCTCCCGCCGAAGAACAACGCGAACGCGAACGCCAGCAGCCCCGGTCAGGTCCAGACGCAGTCGCAGTCCACGCAAGCGACGGCTCTCCCGCTCAAGCTCGCGCACGAGGTGATGCACGATCGCGCGCTCGACGACGCGTCGCGCGAGATCGCCACCGCGTGGAAGCGACTTCACCCGCCGCCGGCAGCGAAGTAGCGCTG
The DNA here is from genome assembly GCA_044227045.1 of Labilithrix sp. Classification (GTDB taxonomy): domain Bacteria; phylum Myxococcota_A; class Polyangia; order Polyangiales; family Polyangiaceae; genus Labilithrix. Next base: position 12,874 of record JBGAFW010000049.1, on the reverse strand, counting down.
CCCGCCTGCCTGCGAGCTCGATCTTTTTGGCCTCTCCGTCCTCTTCCGCTCCGCCTTCGTCGTCCCCGGAGACGAGCCGAGTCTCGCACGTAGCGCCGCGCGTCTCGCTGGTCGAGACCGAGGCACGGCTCGCGGAGATGGTGACGCGCCTCGAGAAAACGGCGCGCATCGCCGTCGACCTCGAGTCGAACGGCCTCTTCAAATACCGAGCGACGCTCTGCACGATGCAGCTCGCCGAGGCCTCGAGCGACGCGCAGTCGGGACCCGAGGTGTTCGTCGTCGACACCATCGCCGCCTCCGCCGCGATCACCAAGATGGGCGAGCTCCTTGGCGACAAAGGCCCGCGCAAGATCGTGCACGACGTCGCCTTCGACGCGCGCATCTTGGCGGAGTCGGGCATTCGGCTCGGCCACGTGCACGACACGTCGATCGCCGCGCGCATGCTCGGACGCACCGCGACAGGACTCGCCTCGCTGCTCGGCGCAGAGCTCGGCATCGCGGTCGACAAGAAGCTCCAGCACCACGACTGGACGGAGCGCCCGCTTCGCAGCACCCATCTGCGTTACCTCGCCGATGACGTGGTTCACCTCGGCAGCCTCGCCGACAAGCTGTGGGCCGAGGTCGCCGAGCGCGGGATCGCCGACGAGGTCGAAGAAGAGACGCGCTACCGCATCGGCACGTCGATCGCGGCGGCGTCGAGCGTGGACCCACGGCCGCCGTGGATCCGCCTGAAAGGGATCGATCGCGTTCCGGCGTCGGAGCACGCGATCCTCCGCCGGCTCGCCGAGCTCCGCGAGGACCTCGCGCGCAAGCTCGACGTCCCTCCCTACAAGGTGCTCGGCCCGGATATCCTCTTCGCGATCGCGCGCGCCAAGCCGCGCACGATGGGCGATCTCGGCAACATCAAAGGCGCGATGAGCGGGCCACGTGCTCGATCGCTCGCGCCGGCGCTCATCGCGGCGGTCAAGGCAGGGCTCGACGATCCGAGCGTCCCGGAAGACGAACGCGCCATGCTCGTTCGCCCCCGCTTGCCCCCCGCGATCGCGAAGGCCCGGCGACTTCGCGAGCAGCGGCTCACGTCGTGGCGCAAGAAGGAAGCGAAGAGCCGCGGCGTCGACGAGCAGGTCGTCTTGCCAGGTCACTGCCTTCAAGACCTGGCCGACCTTCACGAAGACGCGTCGACGATCGACGACATCGCGCGCGTCCCCGGCATCGGGGCCTTCCGCGTGACCCGCTACGGCGCCATCCTCGAACGCGAGGTGCTCCCCGCCCCCGCCGCGGACGCCGGCGGCACGCACGATCCAAGCGATGGCGAACGCGATGGCGACCCGCAGTGAGCTCCTCGTCGTCGCCGGCGAAGCCTCGGGCGATCGCGCAGGCGCCGCCGTCGTCGCGAAGCTCCGTCACCTCGACGTTCGTGCGTTCGGGATGGGCGGCGGAGCGCTCCAACGCGAAGGCGTAGAGCTCCTCGCCGATCTGAGGCACACGACGGCGCTCGGCGTGACCGAGGTCGCGAAGCGAGCGTACGGCGTCGGGGTCGCGTACGGAAAGCTGCGGGCCGCGATCGCCCAGCGCAAGCCGAAGGCCGCGCTCCTTGTAAACTACACCGAATTCAACACCCGCCTCGCGGCCACGCTCTGGCGCGAAGGCACGCGCGTGCTCTGGTACGGCGCGCCGCAAATCTGGGCATGGCGTCCGAATCGCGCCGAGCCGCTCCGGCGTCACCTCGATCGCTTGGCGGTGATGCTGCCGTTCGAAGAGCCGCTCTGGCGGGATCTCGGCGTCGACGCACACTACGTCGGGCACCCCGCGCTCGAAGATCGTCGTGGCCCCGAGCATCGCGTCGCGGCGCGCGAGCTCCTCGGGCTCACGCCGTTTTGTTGGGCGGTGGCGATCCTCCCTGGCAGTCGTCCCCACGAGGTGCGGAGGCTCCTCGAGCCGATGCTCGATGGCTACGAGACGGTGCGCCGCGATCGCGCGAGCGTCGACGCGCGCGTGATGCTCGCCTCGAGCCTCGATCCGGCCACGCGTGAATGGGCGATGAACCTCGCGAAGGAGCGCGAGGTCGACGCCGTCGACGTCGATTCGCGCGCAGGCATCGGATACGCGTTGCCCGCGTTCGACGCTGCGCTCTGCGCGTCGGGGACCGCCTCGCTCGAGTGCGTGCTCGCGCGCGTGATCCCGGTCGTCTGCTATCGCGTCGGCTGGGCCGCCGAGGCGTTCGCGCGCTCGCTGCTCAAGACGCCGTACGTCGCCCTGCCGAACATCCTCCTCGGCCGCGCGGCGTTCCCCGAGCTGCTCCAGCGAAACGCCGCCGCGAGCCGCATCTCCGACGAGCTCGAGCGCGTGCTCGATGACCGCGACGCGTTCGTTGCATCCTGCATCGAAGTCGAGCAGACGCTCGGCGATCCGATGGGGGCTTCACCCCCATACCCCGATCACGCGTCGCCGTCGCGCGAGGTCGCGCGCATGCTCGAACCTTGGCTCGAGTCTTCCCGGATCTTGCGCACCCGATCGATCGGATAGATGCGCCTTCCTCATCCCGCGTCGATCCTCTTCGTCCTGAGCGTCGTGCTGCTCGCGGTGCGCCTTTGGGCGGCGACCCATGTGGGCTTCGGCGACAGCGAGGCGCTCTATGCGTCCTGGGCGCTCCATCCGCAGCCCGCCTACCTCGATCATCCAGGCCTCGTCGGGCTCGTCGCGCGGACGATCGGTGAAGGCGCCGCGCCCACGCCCGAGCGTACGCATCTCATCACAGCCGTCCTCGCGACGCTGATCCCGTGGCTCGTCTACGGCGTCGCGCGCGCAGGACGCGCAGACAAGTCGTATGCGTGGGGCGCGGCCGTCGTCTTCGCGGTCGTCCCCGAGATGGCGGTCGGCCTCTTCGCGTTGACGCCGGATCTGCTGCTCGCGCCGCTCTGGCTCGGCGCCCTCGCGCTCGCGATGATCGGGCTCTCGCCTGCGCGCGCCACCTCCGCGGAGCGAGAAGAGAAGCGCAAGAACGCGTCCGACGCAAAGCACAAGGGATCGAAGAACACGCCGCGCCGCGCGCGCCAAGGCGCCTCGGCCGATCAAGCCGCGGCGACGACGCTCCCTTCGAGCCATGCGTCGTCTGCGCTCCTCGGCGCCGGGCTCCTCGCCGGCATCGCCGCGTCGGCGAAGGTGTCCGGCGTGCTGCTCATGATCGCGCTGTTCGTCGTGTACCTCACGTCACGCAAGGAGAGCGCGGCGGCGCGGACGATCTGGCCGTGGGCAGGCCTTGGCGCAGGGCTCACCGCGTTCGCGCCCGTCGTCTTCTACGAGGCACGCCTCGGGTTTCCGATGCTGCACCATCGCTTGATCGCGACGCAGCAGTCGTCGAGCTCGCGGCTGACGCAGCTCGCGTCGAACCTCGGCACGCTCTTGGGAGGACAGCTCCTCTACGTGTCGCCGATCCTCGTGTGGCTCGGCTTCGTCGTCGCGCGCGATCTGTTTCGCCGGCGCCATGACGACGTCGCCACGCGCGTCCTCTTCTGGTCGTTCGCCCTTCCGTTCGTCCCGCTCCTCATCCTCTGCATCTGGAGTCCGGTCGCCGAGCCGCACTGGATCGCGCCGCCGCTGCTCTCGTTGCCCATCCATGCAGCTCGCCGGTTGACCGCAGGTCTCACCGGCCCGAAGGACGCCGGTGATCCTGGCATCCCGCAGCTTCGAGGCGTATGGCTCAAGGTGGGCGCCGCGCTCGCCGCGCTCCTCACCGCGCTCGCGCATGCGTGGGTGCTCGCTCCGCAGTCGGCGGCGCTCTTTCCGCCGACGGCCGACCCGAAGGTCGACATCGCGAACGAGCTCTATGGCTGGCCACAGGCCATCAACGCGATCAAAGAGCAGATGGCCGGGGCGGGTACGCCGTTCGATGTGGAGGGCCACGACGTGGTGCTCGTCGGACCGCACTGGACCGTCTGCGCGCAGCTCCGCGCCGCACTTCCGATCGGTGTTCGCGTCGGCTGCGCGACGCCGATCGCCGACGACTTCGATCGCTGGGTGCCACGCGACGCGTGGCGACGCGCCGACAGCGTCCTCTTCGTCACCGACAATCGCTTCGGCGGCGACGGCGCCGAACAGCTGCCTGCGCATGTCCGCGTCTCACAGAGTCGTGTGCGCGTCCTTCGCGGCGGCCGCACCGCGCGCGTGTTCGATCTGTACCTGTATTCGCGTCGCCAGAACGCCCTCCGCTGACCGATCGAGCGGGTAATCGCGGGTTCACGAGATCGGGCCCGCGGTCTGACTCGACGGTCAGGTATCCGCGCCGACCAGAACGTCAGAATGCCGTAAATTGAGGCTGCGCACGACTCTTGCGGTATTCCGTGACCATGCGATCCCTTCGGGCGACCCTCACGGCTACCCTCCTCACGTCGATGTCCGTCATGCTCGTCGCCCTGACGGGCTGCCCAGGCAGCGGCGGCAGCAGCAGCGGTGACGGCGACACGTGCGCGGGATATTTCAACGCGCTCGCGAGCTACGCCAATCGCTGCGAGGGATCGTCGTCGGCGACGCTCGAGTCGTCACGCTCACGCTTTCAAGACCTTTGCAACAAGGCGCTCGCGGCGCCTGGCGCGACGAACCTCGCGTCGACGCTCTCGTCCTGCACGGCGCAGGTCAACACCGCGACGTGCGGCGCGAACGATCTCGACTGCGACACGGCCCCAGGCGCCTTCGCCGACGGGACGCCGTGCGGCGAGAGCTACCAGTGCCAGAGCGCCTTCTGCAAGCGGCCGAGCGACACGCTCTGCGGAACATGCGCCCCGCGCATCCCGATCGGCGGCGACTGCGCGAGCGGCAGCTCGAGCGAATGCGTCGAGGGCGCCCGCTGCGTGAGCAGCACGACAGGCTCGGGCACGGGAACGACGACCACGCAGAAGTGCGTCGCGATCAAGATCGCGAAGGCCGGCGAGGCGTGCTCGAGCAAGAGCGGCGAGGCGATCGAATGCGACAAGGGGCTGAGCTGCTTCTTCTCGCAGAGCGGCAGCACACCGAGCAATGCTGCGGTATGCCGCGCGCCGGCGGGCACGGGCGGCGACTGCTTCACGCGGTCGGACTGCACGAGCGGCCTCGTCTGCACCAAGAACAAATGCTCCGCTCCGCTCGGCGAGGGCGCGGCGTGCTCGGGCAGCGAGTGCGCGCAAGGCCTCGCGTGCGACGAGAAGGTCTGCAAGACGATCGTGTTCGTCAAGGGCGGCGAGGCCTGCGGCGGCGCACGTCGCTGCGAGCGCGGCTCGTGCCGTGGTCAATCCGTGCAGACGACGCCCGGCGGCGGCACCACCGTGACGCCCGGAAAGTGCATCGATCCGCTCCCCGATGGCGCCGCGTGCAAGACGGGCGGATCGAGCAGCAGCGCGGAGCCTCAAGCCTCGTGCGACACCTTCGCGCGCTGCATCGCCGGCACCTGCCAGGTGCCCGATCCGTCGCAGTGCAAGTGAGCTCTCACCCTCACCCGACGACCCGACCGGCTACTGCTCGACGCGGATCTCGACGCCTTCGAACGTGGCCGAGCTGTTCGGGTTCTGCATGCGGGTCGCGATGCGGATCGTATCGGCGCCCGAGGCAGGGGCCTTCATCGCGCACGACGAGTTGTAGTGCGTGGCTCCGCAGCCGCTCCCTGCGCCACCCTCGAGGTCGAAGCCTTCGCACGACATGCGCGCGACGACCGCGCCGCCTTTGAGGAGCTCGCCGTCGAGCATGATCGCGTTGCCGCCGCTGTAGGAGTACTTGCTCGCGTGGACGCCGAAGCTCACGCTCGTGTTCGGCGCGACGTTGAACGCGATCTGCTCGGTCGAGCCGACGCCCTTCGGCAGCTTGATCGTCGCCATCGTCTTCGTGCAGCCGAACGCCAAGACGACGAGCAGCGGCGCTACCCAGGCTCGTGAAAAGGCTCGGGAAAAGGCTCCAGTTCTCGCGGCCATGTGCCCCCGTCGCTCGCTTTACTCGGCTTCGGGTGACGTGCCGCGCGGCGGCATCGCCTGAAGGCCAGCGTCGCGGATGAGCGCCATGTCGTCGTTCTCGTCCGGGTTTGGCGTCGTGAGGAGCTTCTCGCCGTAGAAGATCGAGTTCGCGCCCGCGAGCATGCAAAGCATCTGCGCCTCACGTGAGAGCGTCGAGCGGCCTGCCGAGAGGCGAACACGCGAGCGCGGCATGAGGATGCGCGCGACGGCGATCATGCGCACGAGGTCGAGCGGATCGACGGGCTTCGCGTTCGCGAGCGGCGTGCCTTCGATCGGGACGAGCGCGTTGATCGGGACGCTCTCGGGCTGCGGCTCGAGGTTCGCGAGCGTGCGGAGCATCTCGCAGCGGTCGTCGGGCGTCTCGCCCATGCCGATGATGCCGCCCGAGCAGACGGTGATGCCGGCCTTGCGCACGTTCTCGAGCGTGCGGAGCCGATCGTCGAACGTGCGTGTCTTGATGATCGAGCGGTAGTGCTCGCGGCTCGTGTCGAGGTTGTGGTTGTACGCGTCGAGCCCTGCCTCGGCGAGGCGCTTGGCCTGCTTCTCGTCGAGCATGCCGAGCGTGACGCACGCCTCGAGGCCGAGGTCCTTCACGCCTTTGACCATCTCGACGACGCGATCGAACGCGGGACCGTCTTTGACCTCACGCCAGGCGGCGCCCATGCAGAAGCGGGTGGAGCCGAGCTCCTTCGCGCGCTTGGCGCTGGCGATGACGTGCTTCACGTCGAGCATCTTCTCGGCGCCCACGCTCGTCTCGTAGTGGCTCGACTGCGGACAGTACGCGCAGTCTTCGGCGCAGCCACCGGTCTTCACGCTGAGCAGCGTACAGAGCTGCACCTCGTTGTCCGGATGATGCGAGAGATGAACGCGTCGTGCTTCATCGAGGAGAGGGAGGAGCGGCTGATCGTAGAGGGCACGAACCTCTTCGCGGCTGAACATCGGCATTGGGATCGCGGACCATAGCCGCGATTGTCGACGGGTGTGAAGTACCAGATGAAGATCGCGACGCCAGGCCTGAAATTCAGGCCTATCGTGAGCCCAGCGAAGTGGAAATCAAGGCTCGTCGCCTTCGCCGTTTGCGCCGGGGAAAGGAATGCTCTCTCGCTCCCCTTTCAAGATGCGGCCGATCGTGTTGCGCCCCACGTCGAGCCGGCGGGCCGCCTCGGCCTTGTTGCCGTCACACGCGTCGACCGTCGCCGCCACGTAGCGACGCGTCGCCTCGTCGAGCGTGAGGCCGAGCGGGATCGTCTGCCCGGCCGCGAGGCTGCTCCCTTGCGAGGCGGACGCGCCGAGCGGCGAGGCGGACGTCACCATGCTCGGGTCGTTTCGCCCTTCGCTCACGCCGGTCGAGCCCGACACGCTCCTCGACTGCGACTCGGTAGGCGCGACCGGCTTTCGCAGGCGCGGGAGGTGCTGCGCGCCGAGGACGCCGTCAGGGGCGAGCACGATCGCGCTCTCGACCCAATGCTCGAGCTCGCGCACGTTGCCGGGCCAGTGATGCGCGCGCATCACGGCGAGCGCCTCCGGCGTGAACACCGGCGACGGCCGCTTGTAGCGCTTCGCGTACATGTCCGCGAAGTGGATGGCGAGCTGCTCGATCTCGCTGTCACCGCGCGCACGGAGCGGCGGGATCTCGATCTCGACGACGCGAATTCGGTAATAGAGGTCCTCGCGGAACTGACCTTCGGCGACGCGCTTCTCGAGGTCTTGATGCGTCGCGCACACGACACGCACGTCGGCGGTCATCGTCTGGCGTCCACCGACGCGCTCGAAGGTGCGCTCTTGCAGGAAGCGAAGGAGCTTTCCCTGGACGTCGTGAGGCAGGTCGCCGATCTCGTCGAGGAACAGCGTGCCGCCTTGCGCGAGCTCGACGCGACCGGGCACGCGACGATCTGCGCCGGTGAACGCGCCGCGCTCGTGGCCAAAGAGCTCGCTCTCGACGAGCTGGATCGGCAACGTGGTGCAGTCGACGGTGACGAAGGGGCCAGCCTGCCGCCCCGAGTTGACGTGAATCGCCCTAGAAAATAGGCCTTTTCCGGTGCCCGTCTGCCCGCGGAGGAGCACGGTCGCGTCGGTCTGCGCGGCGAGCTGAACGCGCTCGTACACGGCGCGGAGCTCGGAGCTTCGACCGACGATGCGGTTGAACGGGCCGCGGAGCGTGAGGCCTGGTCCGCCTTCGTTCGCGGGTCGCAGGGTGGTGAGCGAGAACGCGCGTGCGATCTGCGCGGCGAGCGCGGTGAGGTACTTCTCGTCTTCTTCGTCGAAGGTGGCCTGTGCTTCTTCGATCGAAGGCGGCTCGTCCGCGTCGTCCATCCGCGGGACGCGGTTCAAGACCTGGAGGACGCCGCGGACCGGTCCCCTTCCCTCTTCACGAATGGGCACCGCGAGGATGGTCTTCGTCGTGTAGCCGGTCGTGCGATCGACCGACGGATCGAAGCGATCGTCCTTCGACGCGTCAGCGATGCGGACGGACTCGCCCGTGCGCGCCACCCAGCCTGCGATGCCTCGCCCGAGCGGGAGGCGAAGCGTGGGCAGCTCGGGGAGGATCGCGACGCGGGAGACGAGATCGCCCTTCTCGGCGTCGACGAGCCAGATCGTCGCCCGCTCGGCCGAGAGCGCCTCGGCGACGCGCTCGCACGTCGTCGCGAGCAGCGCGTCGAAGTCGACCTCGCGATTGAGCAGCGAGGCGAGATCGACGAGGAGCGAGAGGCGATTGACCATGGAGGAGACTCGGCGGGTCGATTCTATCTCGACGTCCATCGGACCGCCCTCGTTGATCGCCGCGCTTGCTCGAGGCTCCGCGCGAAGCCCGGAGAGGCCCCCCAACATGGAGCCCGGAGGCTCTGGCGACGGAAGTATCGTATTTCTCGCGAATTTCGCGTCCGCCTCGTCGTGCTCGATCACGGTCTCTCCTCGGCGGCGGATGCCCGTCTGCGCCCAAGCTGGCCGGGCGGCGCGGCGAAAGCCGCCGGTATCGCTCCCGCGAGGATCGCTCAAGCAGCCACGCTCGTGGAGCTCGAGGAGCGCAGATCGATCGAGAGCCCTTCGCGCGCCGCGACGCTCGCGCGGAAGAGCGATCGCGCGTAGCTCTCGATCTCGAGCACGCCCGCGTCCGAGCGCATCGGATCGTGGTGATAGAGGACGTACTGGCCCACGCCTGCCGCGTGCGCGAGGTCCGCGCCTGCCACGTACGTCGAGTGTCCCCACCCGGCCTTCGTCTTGTACTCCTCGGGCGTGTACTGCGAGTCGTAGATCAGGACGTCCGCTCCTTCGCAGAGCGAGCGAAGCGCCGGATCGACGCACGCGTAGTGCTCGGTGTCCGTCGCGTAGACGACGCTCTTACCTTCATGCTCGATGCGGTACGCGACCACGCCGCCGGGGTGATTGCCGCGCGCGACGCGGACCTTTGCTTCGCCGACGTCGAACGTCTCTCCGAGCTTCACCTCACGCGTGTTGATCCGTGCGCCCACCTCTTCGAGTCGAACCGGGAAGACCGGCGCGCTCATCTGCCGCTCGAGCGTCTCGCGCACGGTCATGACGCCGTTCGATCCGCCCACGATCGTGATCTGCGTGTCCTTCATGTACACGGGGACGAAGAACGGCAGGCCTTGGATGTGATCCCAGTGGTAGTGAGAGAGGAGCAGCGTCATCTCGATCGGATTGTGGTTGCCCGACGAGATGAGATGGTTGCCGAGCGCGCGGAGCCCCGTGCCGGCGTCGAGGACGATACGAGTCTTCCCACACATGACCTCCACGCAGCTGGTGTTGCCACCCACGCTCGCGGTGTCGTGACCAGGTGATGCGATGCTTCCGCGGACGCCCCAGAATCGGATGTTCATGCCGGCGCCTTCTTCAAGACCGGTGCCACGCACGATCCCCTGGAAATGTCGGTCGATCAGGTGACGGCGCCCCAAACTAAGTCACCCATTCGTGCCCGCGGTGCACCGAATTGGAGCGAGCTCTGTCAAGGCGCCGGGTATCCTGCGCCAGCGTCGAATGGCACCCCTCACGACCCCCCTCGTGCTCATCGCCGACGACTCTGCCGTCGTACGCCTCACGGTCGCGCGCCGGGTGCGCGCCGCCGGACTCGACGTCGTCGAGCGCGAGTCGGTCGCGAGCGTGAGCACGCTCGACACCAGCGCGCTCGCCTGCGCGCTGCTCGATTTCGATCTGGGCGACGGGTTCGGCACCGAGATCGCGACGACGCTGCGCGCGTCCCGCGAGGCGCTACCGATCGCGTTCTTCACGAGCGAGACGACCCAAGACGTCGTCGATCGCGCCGCCGCGTTCGGCCCTGTGTTCAAGAAGCCCGACGAACTCGACGCGGCCATCGCGTGGCTCGAGAAGAACGCGCGACGCAGCGCCTAGTCGATCGTCTGCCCTTTGGCCGTGCGGGCTCGCGCGTACGGCTCGAGCGCGTCGATGATCTCGCCGGCGTAGGCAGGGTGCACGTACTTCGAGTCTGCGCCGAAGAGCGTCTTCGGATACGTCGCGGCGCGTTTGTCCATCGCGAGCTTGTAGCGCTTGGCGGGGTCGTATTTGCTCTGCGCGCCAAACCACTCGTAGGTGCCGTTCGGGTGAAAGGCCTTGCCGAGCGCGTTCATCTCGGCGCCGCTGAGCTCCGCGATCCAGATCGACGAGAAGCCGCTCGTGCCCGATGGCTGTCGCTGCACGAGGACGGCGTCGTACATGCGTTGCAGCGTGAGCTCGCCCTTCGGTAGCCCTGCCCAGAACAGATCGCGGCCGATCACGAGCGCGTCGATGTTCCAGGTCGAAGCGGCGGCGCGGTAGACGAGATCGTCGAGCGCCTTGCCCTGCTTCAATGGGCTGCCGATCTTGCCGATCGGCGCGTGCGCGTCGGGGACGACCGCGTCTTCGAGCCGCTTGACGAGATCGCCGACCGCGTCGTCGTGGGGAAGCGACTCGTCCACGGTGACGATCTTGTATTTCTCGATCGTGACCTTTCGGTCGCCGCTCTTGTTCCACGAGACGACCACGTCGCCCTTTCCGAACGTCTCGCCAAAGTGCCCCGCCTGGAAGACGTAGGTCTTCGTGTTGTCGGGGTGCGGGATGACGGTGGGCTCCTTCAGGAGGTCTTCGGTGTGCGCGCCGATGATCAGATCGACGAAGCGACCGCCTCGATGCGCGAGCGCGAGATCGTCGGCGTAGCCGAGGTGCGTGAGCGCGATCAAGACGTCGACCTCGGCGCGATGCGCCTTCGACTCACGCTCGAGGATCGCCTGGTAGTGGTCGTCTTGGACGAACACGCCGTCGAACGGCGCGCTCGTGGGCTGGTCGTCGGCGCCGAAGTTCTGCGTCACGAGGCCAATCACGCCCACCTTGACGCAGCCCACGTCGAACCGCGCATAGGGGCGGAAGGGCTGCTTCGCAGGCGGAAGCGCGTTGTGCTTCACGTTCGCGGCGAGCACCGGATGGCGCGAGAGGCGAACATCACGGAGGACGGCCACCTCGCCGTAAGCGAAGTCGTGGTTGCCGATCGTGCGCACGTCGATCGGAAGGGCCTGGATGATCTGCCGCGTCGTCTCGCCCATCGAGCGGAGCTCGGCGATGGATCCTTTCTCGTAGTCGTCGCCCGCGTCGAGGACGAGCGTGGGCTGCGTCTTCTTCAGCTCGTTCACGTAGCCCGCGATGTACGAATAGCGGCTCCGGCCGCCGAGGATCTCGCCGTAGCGTGCCTGCAGATCGTTGACGTGCGCGAAGCCGAACCGGAGCGGCGCCTTCTCCTTCGCGCCCGCTTCACACGTGCCGATCAAGCGCACGGACTCGTCGAGGCGAGGACGCGTGACCATCGTGAGCGTGTCGGCCGCGGGCAGAGGCGCGGCGGGAGGAGGCGGCGCGGCGCCGAGCGTGATCGCGCACGTGGCGATCACGAAGGCGACGCGTCGGGGCAACGGCGAGAGGCGCATCGGATCGATGCCGTCGGGTTAGAAGCCGGCCGCCGCTCGCGCGACATCCTTCTCGAGCAGACCCTGCATGAGGAGCTGCTTCAGGTGCATCTCGAAGGTCTGCATCGCGTACGGATGCGTGCCCTTCTCCATCAGCTCCTTCAGGCCGGGGTTGCCCTCCGGGCGCTTGATCGACTCGCGCACCGTTCCGGTCGCGACGAGCACCTCGGCGGCGAGGACGAGGCCCTGCCCGTCTTTTCGCGGTAGAAGACGCTGCGCGACGATCCCTTGGAGGGCGTCGCCGATGCGCTCGCGAAGCTCGTCGCTCGCGCCGGGTTGGTTGCGCGGAGCGAGCGCGAGCATGCGGCCCACCGTGCGGCCGACGTCGGGTGTGTGGAGCGTCGACATGACGAGGTGGCCCGTCTCGGCGGCCTTGAGGGCGATGTCGAGCGTGAGCTCGTCACGGATCTCGCCAACGAGGATGACGTCGGGGTCCTGACGAAGCGCGGCGCGGAGCGCGTCGGCGAACGTGCCGGTGTCGATGCCGACCTCGCGCTGGCTGATGCTCGACTTGTCGTCGGTGTGGAGGAACTCGATCGGATCCTCGATCGTGACGATGTGGAGCGGCTGCGTGCGGTTCAGGTGGCCGATCATCGCGGCGAGCGTGGAGCTCTTGCCGTTGCCGGCGGCGCCGACCACGAGCACGAGGCCACGCTCGCGCTCGGCGAGGTACTGGCACGGCGCGGGGCATCCGAGGTCTTCGAACTGCGGGATGACGGTCGGGATCGAGCGCATGACGATGCCGAGCGTGCCGCGTTGGCGGTAGACGTTCACGCGGAAGCGCCCGACGCCGGGCGCCGCGTACGCGCAGTCGTGCTCGCGGAGCGTCCCCACCTCGGCGCGCTTCTGGGCGTCGTGGATGACGAGCCGCGCGATGTTGTCGGTGTCTTCTTTGCGCAAGGGCTCGGTGCGGAAGAAGACGAGCTCGCCGCG
>JBGAFW010000048.1:0-80445 GCA_044227045.1 Labilithrix sp. | reverse complement strand
TTGCCCAAGGACATGGCGACTGACCATGTCATCGTCGACGACCAGAACGGGTCCTCCGCTCACCTCAACAAGTCTATCGGTCGACGACGATTCCCCGCAATGGACGTGAGCGTTTCGCGCTTTTGCGGTCTTTTGGCTCCGCGCGACGGCCCCGTGACGACAAAGCCTCTCGATTTCCCCGCTTCTTCGCCGCTTCGCCGTGACGATGCGCGCTCGCGCGCGGAAACGGCCGAGTCGCTCGAAGACTCGCTCCCTCGGCCTCCGCGCGCTCTCTCTGGTTCTCCGCGCGCTACTCCGCGCGCTGCTCCGCGCGCTGCGCGCGCTGGTTCCACGCCTTCGCGCTCCCGAAGATCGGATGGCTCGCGTGGGCCGATGCCGAAGCGGCTCGCGACGATTTTGCGTCGGGGGCTCTCGAACCTTCCGCTTCACGACGCGCAACGCGAGCGGGCGCTCGAGCTCGCGCGCGATGCACTCCCTGCGCCGCGTGTCGCTGAAGACGTCGCGGGCCTCGCGGCCGCCGTCGCGTACGCGATCGTCTACATCGATCACGTTCCGCTCTCGCAAGCGGAGGTCGCTGCTCCCTTCCGTGTCGGCGTCGCGGACCTCCGTGGTCGCTTCGCAGAGCTCCGCGCGAAGCTCGACATCATCCGCGGGGACGCGCGCTACGCAACGACTCGTCGTTAGTCGTCATCTCCTTCGCAGTCCTATTTCAACGGCCGGCGGGAATAGTCTCGACCAGAAGCACGTCGGGCGGCCATGATGCCGCCCATGCCGATCATGCTCCGGCCAAAATCATCCTCTTTCTTGCCCACCACGTGGTCTCGCATGTCTCGCATCTCTCGTTTGTGTGGCCTCGCGGCGTTTGCCTTGGGTCCGGTCGTCTTCGCGCAACCTGCCTCGGCGCAGCCTGCGCCGGCGCAACCGGATCGGCAGCCGAGCGTGCCTGTGAACACGCCTCCCGGAACGCAGCCCGTCACGGCGCCGCCCACGAACCAGGCGACGTCGCCTGCGCCAGTGCCCGGCCAGCTGCCTCCGCCACCCGACGTGAACGATGCGATGCTGGCGCCCGTGCCGAGGCCGAAGATCGAGATCTCGACGTGGGAAGAAGCGCTCCAGCACGTGCGCGCCCGCTCGACCGACCTTCGCATCGCGGCGCAGGAGATCGCGCGCGCCGAAGGTCAGTCGCGTGTCGCGCTCGCGGGGGCGCTCCCGCAGCTCAACGGAACGGCGACGTTCACGCACAACCTCATCACGAACGACACGGTGCAGTTCGGCGGCGGCACCACGCTGATCCCCGTGCAGACGCCCTTTCCGAACTTCCTGAACGCGTCTGCCACGCTCTCGCAGCCCGTCCTCAACATCCGCGCGTGGTACGCGATCGGCACCGCGCACCGCGCGGAAGATTTCGCGGCGCTCTCGCTCGAGGACACGAAGCGAAACATCGCGCTGAACGTCGCGAACTCGATCGTCGGCGTCGTCACCGCTGAGCGCGTCGCCGAGCTCAATCGCGTGGGCCTGCGCAACGCCCTCACCCGCCTCGAGCTCACCTCACGCAAGACGGCGCTCGGGAGCGGCACGGGCCTCGACGTCATCCGCGCGCGCCAAGACGTCGAGACCGCGCGCGCGACGCTGGTCGCCGGCGACGAGTCGCTCCGGCAAGCGCGCGAGGCGCTCGGCCTCGCGCTCGGGCTCCCCGAGCAGGTCGGCGTCCCTCCGAGCGTGGACCTCAATGGCCTCGAGGCGAGCGCGAAGGGCTCTTGCCGACCTGCGGGCTCGGTCGACGAGCGCGCCGATGTCTTGGCGTTGCAGAAGCGGATCGAGATCTCGCACCGGCAAGTCAACGACGTGAAGAACCAGTTCGTCCCGACGATCGACTTCCGCTCGACCGTCGCCACCACCACCGTCAACACGGGCGCTGCGCCGAACACGACGTGGAACGTGCAGGCGGTGCTCACCGTTCCGATCTGGGACGGCGGCGTGAAGTACGGCAACATGCGCGATTTTCAGGCTCAAGAGCTCCAGGCGGTCGAGCGCCTCGAGGCCGGCAAGCGCAAGGCGACGATCGAGGTCACGCAGGCGCGACGCGGCGTCAGCGTCGCCGAAGACCGCCGCAAGGTGGCCGTCGCGACGCGTGATCTCGCCGCCGAGAACGATCGCCTCACGCGCGCGTCGTACCTCGAAGGCCGCGGCACGAGCCTCGAGCTCATCACCGCAGCCCAGGCGCTGCGCGAGGCCGAGATCCAGCTCGCGCTCCGTGACTTCGAGCTCGTCAAGGCGCGCGTCCTTGCGATCTTGGCGCTCGCGTCGTGCCCTTGGTGACGAGCCGCGCTACGAGCTCGGCGCCGCCGCGTCCCATCCGGTGACGCGCGCGAGCTCCGAGAGCGTGATGTGCAGGTCCATCAAGGCCTGCGCGTGGTTCGCGCGCGCGCCGACGAACGCGCGGAGCGGCTCGACGAGGAAGCGCTCGTCTTTCGTGCCGAGGTCAACGGCGTCTTGCACGCCGACGAACCAGCGCTTCGAGCGGTGCTCGGCGCGGTCCCAGTTCTCCTCGCGCGTCTTGGCTTCGACCACGGCGGCGTAGGCCTGCTCGACCTCGAAGGCCGCGCCGCCGAGGGCGTAGCGCTCGAGGGCACGCGTCTCTTCGAGCTCCGCGGCCGCTTGATCGATGCGCGCCTGCTTCGGGAGAAGATCGAGGCCCCACTCCATGCCGAGACCGAAGGAGTAGCCGAAGCGGTTGAAGCCGTCGCCGATCCACGCCGTGCGCTGCGGATCGGCGCTCGGCGCGATCGAGTAGCTTGCGCCAAGACCGAGGCCGAAGTTCGGGAAGAGCTCCGACTTGCGGTAGTCGAGGAACGCCTTGCGCGCCGCGACGCCCGCGCGCGCCATGTTGAGGTCCGCGCGAAAGAGACGTGCTGCCGTGAGGTAGCGCACGACCGGGCCGAGCTGCGTCTCGGGACGCTTGAGGGGCTCGTCCGGGATGTCGAACGCCGTCTGCACGCCGGTGAGGAACCGAAGCGCGGCGATCGCGATCGTCTCGCCCTTCTTCGCCTCGGCCACGCGCGCGAGGAGCTCGTCGCGGTTGTACTCCATGCGAAGGCGGTCGATTTCTTCGACCGTGGGGTCACCCTTCTCGAGCTTCTGGTTCAGCGTGTCGATCGCGTGATTGAGCTTCGAGAGGACGTCGTTCGCGATGTACTGCATGTCGCGCGCGAGCATGAGGCCGTAGAAGGCCCGCCGGACGTCCATCCGGATCTGTTGGCGGTTCTTCTCGAGATCCCACTCGCCGACGCGCACGCGACCTTCGGCGGCCTTCTTGATGTTCTCGATCTTGCCGAACGTGTAGAGCGGCAAGGTCCCACGGAGCTGCACGCCGAACGCCGGCTGCCAGCCTTCGCCGAAGCCCTGGTAGAGGATCGTGTACGGTGACGCGTTGTAGAACGGCGTTCCGCCGATCGGCGGCAAGTAGCCGAACTGCGCGCTCGCGCTCCAGTACGAGAACGGCGTCCACTTCGCCTCGTCGAGCTGACCGTGCGTGAACGCGAGACGCGCGCGCGCGGCCCAGAGCTGCGGGGCGTTACGTTCTGCGAGAAGCAGGCACTCGCGGAGCGAGTACGCGTGCATGCGAATCGTCGCGATCGGCGCCGGGATGACCTCCGACGGGAGGGCCGTGGATGCGCTCGGCTTCGCGGGCGGCGGCGCGTCGTCGTCGTCGAACGGCCCAGCCTTCGCGCTCGCGGTCGTGAGCATGACCCCGAGGCCGGCGAGCATCGACAGCACGCAAGACGTTCGTCGAGCGAAGCGAGCGAAGTCGTGGAAGCGCACCATCATGGGATAACGAAGGAAAAGCGTCGGTTAAGGCCGAAGGCCGTCCGACACTACCAAACCCGGCGCATCTCTCCAACATCACATCGCTTTGCGGCATCATGGGCACCTCGATGCGCGGCGCCTGCATTTTCAGGGGTTGAGCCGCAGCGCGAAGGGCTTCGAGCCCGAGCCCGGCGTGGCGTCAGGGACCGCGAAATACCAGCCAAAGGTTGGGCTCACTGCCATGCCGTGCGGATTTCCGGGCGGCATCTCTCCGTAGAGGAATCCCGTGCTCGAGGTGGCGTAGCCAAGCCAGGAGAACGCGCCAGGCCGGCCACCGGTTCGGATCAAGGACCACGGGATCGCGATCTCGCGCGTCGTCCCGCTCGTCTGCACCGCCAGCGCGCCGGCGACCTGCGGCGACCATCCGTTGGCTCCGTTCGACGTCCGGTACTCGCTATACCCCGCCTTCACGTACGCGACGAAGTCGGCGCGGATCGGGAGCGTGCCGGCCTGCGTGTTGTCGTAGACGGGGTTCACGATCGTTCCATCCGCGCTCGTGCCCGAGTTGCTCGGCGAGAGCGGCGCGTGGTCGATGAAGAGGACCACGCCCTCCGTGACGTTCGCCGCCGTGACGGCGACGTAGAGATGCGTGTCGGTCCACGTCATGTACCAGGTCGTGCTCGTCGGATCGCTCAGCGTCACCGACTCCTGGTTCTCCCCGTTCGCGTGCACGCCGTACTCGCCAGGCTGGACGACTCCGTCGAGCACGGGAGGCGTCACGACGACGACGGGCGCGTCGATCGCGGCGTCGGAGATCGGCGGCGACGCGTCGAACGGCGCGCTCGCGTCCATGCCGGCGTCGTCTGCTCCGCCGCTGTCTTCCGACGTCGCGGCGTCTGCGGCCATACCCACGTCCGAAGGCGCGCCTGCGTCGCGTCCCTTCGCGGACGACGGGCTCGTCGGAGCTGGGCCGTCCGTGACAGGCAGCCCGCGGTCGCTCTGACCCGTCGCGCAGGCGCACAACATCAACACAGCGAGCGAGAAGCGAAGACGCATCGTTCCGCCGAAACTAGCACCTCATGAGTGAGTGACGAGAAGACAGAGACGACTGAATTCCCCAGAGACCATTTCGAGACCAGCGCATGACGCGACGCGAAATCGGCCTGGCTTCGTCGCGGTCAGTAGCACTCGCAGCCCGAGTTGCAGGATCCGCCGGCGTGCCCCTCGTCTTTGCACGAGCGGTCGCACTCCGCGGCGTCGCAGCCTCCCCCGCTCGGACACTTCACCGACGAGAGGATCTGCGTGAGCGTGCACGTGTCGGCGTCGATCCGATCCTGAGGCTCCCAGATCCCGAGCCCGACGACGTCGCACGCGATGGCGGTCGGCGTCGTCAGCACCCAGAGGTAACCGACGATCGGCGTCGACGATTTCGTCGACGTGAACACTGCGTGACCGGTCGACCAATTCGTGCCGCCAAACGGCTCGGTGCCCTCGTAGGTCCAGATCGACGTGGTACCCTCGTAGCCCTTCGCGTCGAAGCCCGCGAGCAGCGAGGCGCGCGCCGGAGCAGGCGCGCACGTCGCGAGCTCCTGCGTCGCGCCCGCGACGCCGACGAACCCCTCGACGCCGGTGCCGTCGGAGAACGCCGTCGCGATCGACGTGAACGCTCCCTCGATCTTCCATCCGCCAGGCACCCAGACCATGCAGCCTTGCGCGCCGATCGCGACGTTCTCCCAGCCGCCGGGCACGGTGAACATGCTCTGCTTCCCGCACGCCGCGGCCGCCGCGCCGAGCCGATCCACGAGCGCGATGCCCGTCCCCGTGGGAGGAGCTTGCGCGGACGAGGCCGTCCTTGCGTCGCTGGTCGAGCTCGCGTCGGTCGTGCTGCCTGCGTCGGTCGCGCTCGACGTCGTGGCGTTGGATCCGCTGCACGCTACCGCGACGACGACACTACCCAAAGCCAAACCCAGGAGGATGCTCGCTCGAGACATGATGCGCTGGAGTCGATGCATTCACCGAACCAACGGATCGCATCACGTTCGGGCGCACGAACGCGTGATCGCGCGCTCGACCGTCATGCAAGGCGTGCGTCCGCTCGTAAGGCTTTCGCGATCGTGCGCCGTCAGAACGTCTCGAGCGCGACGTCGTCGATGCGGAGGCGCGTCGGCTCGCGCGGCCCGCCGATGTACGGGATGCCGTTGCTGTGCACGATCTGCACGATCGCTCCAAACAGAGGCGCGCCCACGAGCTTGTAGTCGGTGAAGAAGGGCGCCCCGTCGATCGTAACGCTGGCGGCTGGACCTCCCGCGGCGTCGAGGTCGACCGTGAACACGATGCGAATCCACTTGCCCTCGGCGGACATCCGCGTGTCGGGTGGACCGGCCGAGTACTCACTCTGACCGTTCTTCCCCGGCTGACCGTACTCCTGGAAGGCGAACTTCCCGTCCGGCTCCACCTGCATCTGGAGGAGCATGTACCGCGCGGCGTCCGCAAAGTAGAGCGCGCCCGTGTTGAAGCCGGTGTTTCGCTGACCGGGCTCGCGATACATCGACCACGTCGCGCGAACGCGTCGCGTCGCCGGCGGGACGTCGAAGCGGATCATGCTCGCGGTCGTCTGCCCGTTCGAGATTGGCTTCGTCGTGAAGAGAAGCGACGCGGTGGGTGACTGCGAGACGGTCGAGTCCACCGTCACGTTGCCGTCGATGTCCCACGGCGCGAGCGGCGACGGCCCGTCGAAGTCCGAGCAAAGGAACGTCGTGGCCTTCGGGAGCGTGTCGCAGAAGCGCACGGGAGGCCCCGTGTCTGCTCCTCCTTCGACGACAGATCCATCGGTCAAGCCTGCGCTGTCCACCCCGCCGTCGCTCGCTGGCGTCACGCCGCTGGACGTCCCGTCCGTCGTGCCGCCGCTGTATCCGGTCGTCGAGACGAGCAAGGTGCAGCCCGCCATCGCCGCGCCCATCGCCGCGACGAACCACGAGAGCCGCGCGAGGGACGTCATCCTCTCACATGGTATCGCGGGCGTCCCTCCGCCGGCAACGGAAGCGAAACGAGGGGCGATCTCCGCGATCGCGAAGGCCGCGAAGCGAACCGCTCACGCTTCGTTTCGTGTCTACGTATCGTGTCTTAGGGGCGCGCGCTGTCGTCGCCGCTCGGCGTGAAGATGAAGCCTTCTTGCTGAAACACGCAGAGCCGGTTGCCGCCGCGCCGCTTGGCCTCGAGCAGCGCAGACTCGAGCGCGCCGAGCAGCGCGTCCTTCGTGCGGACATCGCGGCTCGGAAAGAGCGCGACGCCGAGCGACGCGGTCACCTTCGCGATCCCCGAGGCCTCGTCCACGCCCTCCGGAGGAAGCGGTGATGCAAAGGCGCGGGCCGCGACGTCGCGCCAGATGCGTGAGGCGACCACGAGCGAGCCCGCGAAGTGCGTCGCGGGCAGCATGACGAAGAACTCGTCCCCGCCGTAGCGCGCGACCGCGTCCGAGTCGCGAATGGATCCTTTGATGACCTCCGCGACGCCGCGAAGGACCGCGTCGCCGAGCGTGCGCCCGCCGCGCTCGTTGTGGACCTTCAGCCGATCGATGTCGAGGATGCAGCACGCGAGCGGCTCGGAGTGGCGCTCCGCGCGAGTGAACTCGGCGTCGAGCCGCTCGTGGAGGTATTGAAACGAGTACGCGTCGGTGAGCGCGTCGAAGCGACGAAGGCGATCGAGCTTCGACTCTTGCGCCTTCATGAGGTCGTGCGCGCGCTTGATGCGAAGCGCGGAGCCGACGCACACGAGGAGCTCGGTCTGCTCGAACGGCTTGCAGACGTAACCGTCGGCGCCGATCTTCAGCGCCTCGATGCGGCTCTGCGGATCGGTCTTCGTGAAGACGAGCGCGACCGGGACGAAGTCGCTGCCGAGCCCGCGGATCGTGCGGCACGCATCGATGCCGCTCATGCGCGGCATCACCGTGTCGAGCAGCGCGACATCAATCCCACCACGGGCGACGCGCTCCACCGCGGCTTGGCCGTCGGGCGCGGTCTCGACCTCGTAGCCGCTCGCGCGGAGCGTCGATGCGATGAGCTCACGCGTCGCCGCGTCGTCGTCGGCGACGAGCACGCAGGCGGCGACGTCGTCCGTGTCGAGCGAGGCGGCGCTTGGACGACCGGCGATGTTGGCCGCGAGCGCGGCGCGAAGCATCGTCGACTCGCGCTCGGACGAGACGCCGTTCTCGCTCTCGTCCGGGTCAGGTATGGAGGATCGCCGCGCCACGGGTGTGCGCCGGCGATCTTACTGCAACCTCGCCGTTTAGGCGTGCTTCTTCGCGTAGCTGTAGGCGGTGTAGGCCGCGATCAGGTGGCAAATCCAGCCCAGCGTGCCGCCTGAGCCGATCCAGAAACCGGGCGTGATGATGAGCCAGAAGATCCCGCGGAGGAACGCTCCGTTGTAGATCTGCCCGACACCAGGAACGATGAGCGAGAGAATCGCAGCGATGCCAGGATCACGACGGGAAGATGAGTTGCTCACGAGGCGGAAACATGCGACCTCGCCAAAGCCCGCGCAACCCATCCCGCGCCGATCCTCGGGCAAGAAGCGACGGATCGCGGATTTAGCCACCGAGCCGCCGGCCGATTTTTCGTCGGAGGCGCCCGCGCCCTCCGTTACGGCTGCGCTCCATCGCGATCTCTTGCGTTGGTATGCGGCCTGCCGGCGCGATTTGCCGTGGCGCCGGACGCGTGACCCGTGGGCGATCTGGGTGAGCGAGATCATGCTCCAGCAGACGCGCGTCGAGACCGTGATCCCGTATTTCGATCGCTTCCTCACGCGCTTCCCGACGCCTCTCGCGCTCGCCGAAGCGCCCGAAGACGAGGTGCTCGCCGCATGGAGCGGCCTTGGTTATTACCGCCGTGCGCGCATGCTCCACGCCGGCGCCAAGCACGTCGTGAACGACAGCGCGATGCAGATGCCGAAGGCGCGCGACGCGCTGCTCGCCCTCCCCGGCGTGGGCCGCTACACCGCGGGCGCGATCGCGAGCATCGCGTATGGAGAGCCGGTCGGCCTCGTCGACGGCAACGTCGCGCGTGTCTTCGCGCGCATCCTCGGGATCGAGAGCGACATGCGCGGCGCCGGCATGCGCGAAGCGGAGCGGCTCGCCGAGACGATCGTGCATCGGAGAGACCCCGGCTCGTGGAACCAAGCCTTGATGGAGCTGGGCGCCACCGTGTGCACGCCGAAGAACCCCTCGTGCGATGCCTGTCCGGTCGCGAGCGTGTGCGTCGCGCACGCCACCGGCCGCGTCCACGTGCTCCCGGTCCTCCGCGAGAAGACGAAGCCGAAGGACCAGAGCATGATCGCGCTCGTCGCGACGCGCGAGGCCGACGGCTTCGTCCTCCTCGCACGGCGCAAATCCGAAGGGCTCTTCGGCGGCCTCTGGGAGCCTCCGCTCTTCGAAGGCGAAGGCAAACCCGGCCATGCCGAGCTCGTGAAGAGGTTCCCTCCGGCCCTCTTCGCGCTCGATGCCCGGCCGAGCGCACGCGTCACGCACGTCCTGTCGCACCGCCGGATGACGATCGCCGTGCATCGCGCGACGACGAAGCGCGTCGACCCGAGCACGCTCGATCTGCCCGAGGTCTACGAGTCGGCCGCGCTCTTCGACCTCGCGTCGCTCGAGAAGGTCGGCATCTCGACGCTCGCGCGGAAGGTGCTCGCAGGCGCGTCGACCGCGAAGGCGACCAAGAAGAAGAAGCGCTGACGCTACTTCACGACCTTCGCTTCGAGCGTGTACGTCCCTTCGTTCTTCGCTTGGTGCCCGTCGACGACCACGTAGTACGTCCCGGCGTCGAGCGTGGTGTCGATCTTCGAGTGCCGGTTGTCGGGCCCGTCGTTGTTGCAACCCACCTCGAGCGCACGCACCGACTTCATCTGCGGCGGGTCGATGCACGATTTCCGGATCGCGAGCACGCCGTCGTGGTTTGGGGTGGAGAGCAAGAGCTGCAGGTGCGTGCGCTGCGCGAGCGTCAGCTTGTAGACGCGGTCCGCGCTCGCCTGCGAGTCCTCGCGCCCCGCGCACGACTCGGTGAAGCGATCGCCCGCGTTCGCGGTGGTGCCGGTCACGGTTTGCCCGAGCGCGATCGACGGCGGTGTGCGGCAGGCGCCTTCTTGGCCCAAGATGTCCTTCGTCTTCAGCTGGAACGTAAAGCGCCCGATCGGACCCTTTGCGGCGCCGTCGACCGCGAGCCAGTACGTGCCGGGCGCGAGCACCTCGTCGAAGGTGGGCCCGCATGCGATCTCGGAGGTCGTGTCCGTGCAGCTCCGCATGAGGACGAACACGTGATCGCCTTCTTCTTCGCCGATCTTGCCGATCACGCGTGAGCGCTTCGGCACATCGAACCGGTAGACGACGTCCGGCGCGCCGCTCGCGGAGCACTTGCCGTGGAGATCGTCCTTGGCGTCGAAGGTGTCGCCTTCGATCTTCTTCGTGTCGGTGATCGAGATGGGGAGGGCGTCTCCGCACGAGTCGCCCCGAACGCCCGCGCCTTGCTCGGTCGTGAGCTCGGCGTCGATCGTGTATTGGCCGCGGGCGGCCTTGTCGCCCGAGTCGGCGAAGACGTAGTACGCGCCAGGATCGAGCGTACCCACGAACGCGGCGTCCTCGACGCGGAGCCCGGAGTCGGTGCAGCCGACCTCGCTGCGATCGTCTGTGCATGTGCGGCGAAGATGGACGATCGGCGCGAACTCGTCCGAGTGAAGCAGCACGCGAACGCGCGCCCGCTGCGGCACGTCGAGGCGATGGATCATGTCCGGCCCCTTGCCTTGATCGCAGCTGCCGTGCGCGTGGTCGTAGGCGTTGCTCAAGCTGCCGGTCGTCTTCTGCAGGATCGGCCGCGCCTTCTGGCAGTCCTCCGCCAGCGACGGCACGTCGGCGATCGTGGTGCTCATGCGAAAGCTGCCGACGTCGCTGTTGTAGCCGTCGACGAAGACGAAGTACGTGCCGGGATCGAGCACCTCGTCGATCCGCGAGCCGCGCGTCGAACGGCTCGTCTTGCTGCCGGTCGAGACGTCGTCGTTGCACGCGATCTCGGCCTCTTTCTCCGCGCAGTCGTCCTTGCGGACGTACAGCACCGAGTCGAACGTCGGATCGACCTCGATCGTCACGCGCTGCTGCTTCGTGACGTCGAGCTTGTAGACGAGCTCGCGCGACTCGGAGCTCCCGCATGATCCGACCTGCTCGGCGTCACCTTTGCGGGTGTTGCCGGCGGTGGAGCCCGCGGCGAGCGGGATCGGGGAATCGCATGTGCCGGCGCCGGAGAGCGCGGTCGTCGAAGACGAGGTCGCCGCAGGTGCGCTCGCGCCGGCAAAAACACCTCCGATCCATGTCGCGACCGCGAAGTCCCCTGCCCCGCGCGTCATCTTCACGACCACCGAGAAGCGACCGCCCTTGTCCGGACACGCGCGCACGGTCGCTTGCGGATCCTTGGTCACGTCGCGCGCGAGCGGCTTGTCGTCGGCGTCGAGGAGCGTCAGATCGAGATCGCGGACGCCCGGCGCGCCGATCGCGACGACGGTGACGCACTGCGGAGGGAGCTCGACCGCGAAACGCGCGTCGCGGCCTTCGGCGAGGGCGCTCTGGTGAATCGGGCCGACCTGCACGAGCCCCATCGCGGCGAGCGTGTTGTGCACCGCCACGTAGCGGGGCTCGAGCTCACCTTGCGTCTTCGAGCCCGCCGCGCACGAGAGCGCGAACGGAAGGATCGCCATCGCGACCACGCACGCACGCACGATCTTCGTCACCACGATCGATCACCGATACGGGTTCTTCGACAGATCGTCCGGCACCGAGGTCGGCTGCTGCGTGGGGTTCGCGGTGGGGCGCGACGGCACGCCAGGCTTCTTCCCGGTCGTCGCCGCGCCAGGACGATGCACCGACGCCGACGGCGAAGCGGCAGCGCTCTCGGCGGGCTTCGCCGTATCCGGCACGTCAGGCGTGGGCGTGGGCGCGGGCGCCGCCGAGGTCGCGACGACCGCGACGGCTACTGGGGCAGTCGTGGTGGCGGGGGTGTTCGGCGACGCAGACGCGTTCGATCGGGGTCCATCGGAACGAAGCGTGAGCTTCGTCGCGCCGAGGACGCCGACCCCGACGAGCACGAGCGCGGCGGCTATGATGCCGAGCACGCGCGCGGGAGAGGTCTTGCGCGGAACGGGCGCGGTGCCGCTCGTCGACTCGAAGCGCGGCACGTGGAGCACGGCCGACGACACGCTCGACACCTTCTCCGGCGGATGCGACGGCGATGGTGGCGGGAGCGACGCGAGCATCTCGGGCGGCGCCGGCGCCGTCACCGCGCCGCGATCGATCCCGTGAGGGGTCGAAGAGATCGGCGGCGGCGGGATCGACGCAGGCGAAGGCTTCGAGCGCTCGACCTTCGTCTTGATCGACTCCGGCATGCTCGGGCGCCGCGGGCCGGAGGGCGCGCTGTTCGGCTCCGATCGCGCGAGCCACGCACGCACGGCCTCGCGCTGCTGCGACATGTCGGCGCCGAACACCTGCTCGAGGCACGCGGCGACATCACGCACGGAGCCCACGCACGACATGCTGCGTGCGACGCGCTCGAGCTCGTCGGCGAACGCCTCGGCGGTGGGAAAGCGCTTCGAGACGTCGCGATCGAGGGCGCGCATGCAGACGTCCTCGAGCGCCTTCGGCACGTCAGGTCGCTGCGAGCTCGGCGGCGCGATCGGATCGTAGAGGACGCGGTTCAACGTCTGCGCCTCGCCGTCTCCCTTGAAGAGGCGCTTCAGCGCGAGCGCCTCCCACAGAACGATGCCGCACGAGAAGATGTCGGCGCGCCGATCGACCTCGTCGCCGCGCGCTTGCTCGGGCGCCATGTACGCGAGCTTGCCTTTGAGCTGCCCGGAGCGCGTGGTGGAGAGGCGTGACGCGGCGCGCGCGACGCCGAAGTCGGTGATGCGCGCGATCCCGTCCGAGCCGACGAGGATGTTCTGCGGGGACACGTCGCGGTGCACGATCGCGAGCGGCTGCCCGAGGTCGTCCTTCAGCTCGTGCGCGGCATGAAGACCGGCGAGCGTGTCGAGCAAGATGCGGATCGTGACGCCCCACGGGATCGTGGTCTTCGTCTGGGCGGCGCGCGCGAGGAGACGCGCGAGCGTGTCGCCCTCCACGTAGTCCATCACGAGGTAGTAGCCAGCCTTGCTCTCGCCTACCTCCTGGATCGGGACGACGTTCGGATGGTGGATGCGAGCCGCGAGGCGCGCTTCATCGAGGAACATCTCGATGAAGTCGGGCTCCTTCGCGAGATGCGGATGCAGCCGCTTGATCGCGACAAGACGTTGGAATCCAGCGACACCGCTCAATCGCGCGAGGAAGACCGTCGCCATGCCACCGCTCGCGAGCTCGGCGACGAGCTCGAAGCGGTCGAGGCGTTCGCCTTCACCGTCCGACGCGAGGAGCTTGGGCACTGTGCGTTCCTCTATTAAACCACCGTTTTGGTGGGTCGGCGACATTCCGGCCCGAACGACTCAGCCGCAGCGCGTCGGCGAGGATGTAGGCAACGCTAGAAGCGACCGTGAAGCCCGTACGGCGTGAGCGTCAGCGCCCCCGAGGATTTGGCCTTGCCGGAGCCGCTCCACTGCGTGAAAAACAGGCCGATCACGCCGGTGACGACGGCCGCGCCCACGGTCACGCCGAGCAAAATGTTGGTGCGAAGCTCGGCATCTTGCCCGCGCTGGTACGTGGGACATGACTCGTCCTTGCCGGCGCAGTCTCGGCGAACCGCGTCGACGCCGGGATCGTTTTGCGTCGCGATCCCGCTCACGATCGTCCCGGCTCCGGCAACGACGGTGACGCCCGCCGCGATGAAGAAGACGACCGGGCCAAGCGGCTTCGTCGACTCCGTGGGCGGCGGCTTGTCGGGCGGCGGCGCGGTGGAGGTCGTCGTCGGTACGGGCGGCGGAGTGGTGGGCACCGGCGGCGGCGCGGGCGGCGGCTCGAACGAGAGGGGCGTCGACGATCCCTTCTTGCCGTCGACGTGCTTCGACGCGTTGCCGCCTTGCTGAAAGCTGACGCCGAGGTCGTGTGCGCCCGGATCGAGGAACACGCGATGGTGCGTCGCGTCCGACTGCGAGACGACGCGGCTGTCGGCGGCGATCGTGCATGGCGACGTGCATTCGATCACGTACTCGCTGAGGTTCGGGCTCGCCTCGGTGAGCGTCTCCTTCGCGAGCTGGGCGGTCTGCGCGTCGTTCGCGTACATCGACTGCGCGACCGCGGCGAGCGTCGCGGCGCGCGCAGGTTGCTTGGCGTCGCGACGCGCGCGGATCGCGAGGCGCAGCGTCTCCTTGCTCGGCGCGTCGCGGAACGCGTTCTCGAAATGGCCAGCGGCCTCGACGAAATCCTTCGCCAGGTACGCGCGCCGGCCGCGATCGAACTCCTCGGCCGCCGCCTTGATCCGATCGGCCGAGGGCTGCGCGGGCTGCGCGGGGGCCGCTTGATCCTGCGCGCGGGCGCGCGTGGTCAGCATCGCCGGCGCGACGAAGAGCGCAAGCGAACATCCGATTGCCCGACCCCATCCCCTCATCGTGAGAGGATGGTATCAGGATCGCGCCCGAACCATCAGATCTCGAGCAAGAGCCCTTCGGGATCCTCGAGCATCCGGATGACGTCGTACGCAAAGGCAGCGCCGATGTGACCGTCGACGATGCGATGGTCGAACGACAGCGAGACGAGCATCACCTCACCGATCACGATCTGCCCGTCGCGGACGACCGGCTTCTGCTTGATCTGGTGGATGCCGAGGATGCCGACCTCGGGGAAGTTGATGATCGGCGTGGCGAAGAGGCCGCCGTCGGCGCCGAGCGACGTGATCGTGAACGTCGACCCTTGGAGGTCCTCGACCTTGGATTTGCCACTCTTCGCGTCTTGCGCGAGGCGATCGACCTCGCGCGCGATGTCGAGCAAGCTCCGGCGATCGGCGTCCTTGATGACGGGCACCATGAGGCCGGCGTCCGTCGAGGCGGCCATGCCGATGTTGAAGTACTTGCGGTAGACGAGCTCGTTCGTCGACTCGTCGAGCGCGCTGTTCAAGATCGGATGCTTGCGGAGGCCCGCGACGACGGCCTTGACGATGAACGGCAGGAAGCTGAGCTTCACGCCTTGCGCCTCGGCCTTCGGCTTGAGGCGCGCGCGAAGCGCCTTCAGGTTTCCGACGTCGCACTCCTCGACGAAGGTGAAGTGCGCCGCCGTGTGCTTCGACTGCGCCATCTTCTGCGAGATCTTGCGGCGCATGCCCGCGAACGGGACACGCTCTTCGAGCGCGGCTTGCTGCGCGGTGGGCGCGTGGATCTTCACCTGCGGGAACTGCGCGTGCGCCGCACCCGGCGCGGGCGCGGCCGGCGTGGCCGCGGGCGTGCTCACGTCGCCACGCGGAGCAGCCGGGGCCTTGGCGAACGACTCGACGTCCGTCTTCGTGACGCGACCTTGTGGGCCGGTCGGCGGCACCGAGCGAAGATCGATGTCCATGTCGCGCGCGAGCTTGCGCGTGGCGGGCGTCGCGAGCGGCTTGTCGTTGAAGTAGCCCTGCACCGCGCCGCCACCGCCGCCCGATCCGCGCACGGACGTTGGTGATGGCGCAGCGGCGAAGCCCGGGAGGTTCTCTTTGATGTCGCCCACCGCGGTCGCCGCGGGCTCGGGCTTGGCGGCCGGCTTGCCGTTGCCGTTCGTGTGACCATGACCGTTCGCGTGCGCCGCCGCCGGAGCTTCGGCCGCGGCGTCACCGGAGAGGTCGAACACGACGAGGACGCCATGCACCGCGACGATGGTGCCGATGCTTCCGCGCGTCTCGACGACCTTGCCTGCGCGAGGAGACGTGATCATGACCGTCGCTTTGTCGGTCATCACCTCGACCATCGGATCGTCTTCTTTGACGACGTCACCTGGCTTGATGTGCCAGCTGACGATCTCGCCCTCGGTTACACCTTCGCCAATATCGGGCAGCTTGAATTCCCAGCGCGCCATGATCTTCGCTCTTCCTCTTCTTCTTCGGTGTTCGTTCTAGTACCGCGCCGTCTCGAGGATCGCAGGAAGGATCCGGTGCGCGAGAGGCAAGTAGTCCATTTCGAGCGTGTACGGAAACGGCGTGTCGAAGCCCGCGACGCGCACGGGCGGCGCCTCGAGCGACAAGAAGCAGCGCTCGTTGATCAACGCCACGAGCTCCGCGCCGAAGCCGCACGTCTTCGGCGCCTCGTGCACGATGATGACGCGGCCGGTCTTCTCGACGCTCTTCGCGATCGTGTCGATGTCGACCGGCCAGAGCGTGCGGAGATCGAGGATCTCCGTCTCGACGCCGTGATCCTTCTCGGCCTTCTCCGCCGCGGCGAGCGCCTCGTAGAGCATGGCGCCCCACGCGATGACGGTGACGGCGCTGCGCGTCTTCGCTTCACGGACGACCTTCGCCTTGCCGATCTCGACGGTGTAATCGCCCGCCGGCACCTCACCACGCGCCGCGCGGTAGATGCGCTTCGGCTCGAAGAAGAGGACGGGATCGGGATCGCGGATCGCCGCGAGGAGGAGTCCCTTCGCGTCGTAGGGGCTCGCGGGGCACACGACCTTGAGGCCGGCCACGTGGATGAAGAGCGACTCGGGCGACTGGGAGTGATAGAGCCCGCCGCGAATGCCGCCGCCGACGGGCGTGCGGATGACCATCTTGGCGGCGTACTCCCCGCCCGATCGCCAGCGCATCTTCGCGAGCTCGGAGACGATCTGGTCGTAGCCCGGGAAGATGAAGTCGGCGAACTGGATCTCGGGCACCGGCACGAGGCCGTAGAGCGCCATGCCGATCGCCGTGCCGAGGATGCCGCCTTCGGAGAGCGGAGTGTCGACGACGCGGTCGTCTCCGAACTCGTCCCAGAGACCCTGCGTCACGCGGAACACGCCGCCGACGCGGCCCACGTCCTCACCAAGGACGACCACGCGAGGATCGCGCTTCATCTCCAGACGGAGCGCGTCGTTGATCGCTTGCACCAGATTCATCTGCTGCTGGGACGAGGTCTGGGTCGAATGCGCCTCTTGCTGCTGCGTCACCTGGGGGTCTCCTCTTGTCCTTGATGGGATCTCGCGATCCGCCTGACTACGTCGCGCGCTCGATCTCCCGTCGCTGCTGGGCGAGATGCGGCGGCAGCGAGGCATAGACGTCATCGAAGATCGTGGCGGCGCGAGGCGGTCCTGCCTTCTCGGCGGCGTCGATCGCGGCGTCGAGCTCCGCGCGCACCGCGGCCGTGATCTCGTCCGCGCGTTCTTTTGTGGTGGCGAGCGCGGCGCGCAGGCGGACGATCGGATCCTTGTCGCCGAGCGAGAGGATCGTCTCGGCGTCGGCGAGCGACGCATCGTCGAGCGTCGCGATCGGGAGCGCGGGCATGACCGCCTCGATCAAGGTCGCGCCTTTGCCCGCATGCGCGCGCTCGAGCGCGGCGCGGACGACCGTGAAGACCGCGAGGGCGTCCGACCCGTCGACGCGCGCGCTCGCGACGCCGTACGCGACGGCGCGCTCTTCGATCTGCGGGGATTTTGCGTCTTCGCGCTTGCGCTGGCACACGAGGACGGCGGGCGCCTTGAAGACGCCCGCGAAGTTCATCGCGTTGTGGAAGTCGCCGCCTTCGCAGACCTCGCTCGGGAAGAGCGCGACGGTCGCGACGGCGTCCTTCTTGATCTTCGCCGCCCACGCGGCGCCGACGGCCTGCGGGACGTGCGCGCCGAGGACGCCGCTCGCCGGGACGACATGCACGGCGCGGGCGGGCGCGTGATCGGGCGACGAGTGGCCCTTCGCGAGATCGGCGGCGGAGCCGAACGCGTGATGCACGTAGCTCGCGATCGGTAGGCCCCGCGCGAGCGCCGCGTACCAGTCGCGCACGCCCGGGAAGACCCAGTCGGTGGACGACGCCGCGAGGGCCGCGCCGACGGTGACCGCCTCGAAGCCGATCGACGTCGTATGGAAGCCGATCCGCTCGGTTCGCTGGAGGAGCGCCATCCGCGCCGAGACGAGCCGCGCGCGGATCATGTGCTCGAGGACCTTCGGGGCATGCTCGAGCACGGCGCGATGGGCGGCGCTCACGCCGTCGGGCGCCAGGACAGAGAAAGGAGCCTCTCGTCCGGAAGCGTTCGTCGTGTCCTTCTCGTGCGCTTGCTCGTGCTGCATGGCCTGCCGTCGCGGCGGACACTAGCACGATCATCTCGGCGATCTGCCCGCACTTTGGGCCCGACAACGGCTTGCGAGAGGGGAGGAGAAAGGCCTGCAAACCAAGACCGGAAACGAAGAGGAACCAAAAGGTTTCAGGTACTTTTTGTTGACGCCGGAGGGTCGAAATCGTCACCTGCCCGTTTGGCTCAGTGCGTCGTTCGGCGGGCTTCTCGAGCTAAGGAGCACGAGCCCGGACATCGATAAGCAACGTCGACCACGGAAGACCTCTGGCTATTTCTCAAAACCTTTGGATAAGATCCTCGCATGGCGCGGCGCGCCTTCTTGCCCACCATTCCACCTCCGTCGGGACCTCCGCCGGTAACGCCTTCCCCCCAGTCGCAACAACCTGGTCAGGGGAGGAGTCAACCGCCGCCTGCTTCGACGCGAAGTGTTCCGCCGCCGTCGACGCGAGGAAGCGTTCCGCCTCCATCGACGCGCGCGAGCGTCCCTCCGCCAGGAATGAACGCGGATGGGCGACTCTCGGCTTCGCCACCAGGCATGGATGGCGTGGCGATGCACGCCGTCACGCAGCTGCTCGATCGGCTCGCGGCCGCGGACGAAGCGCAGTTCCTCGTCACATGGACCGAGCAGATGCTCTCGGGTCGCGCGCGTCTCGATCCTGCGCTCGCCGTTCGCCTCCTCCGCGCGTACCGCGAGACGGGTCGCGTCGATCGCGCGCGAGAGCTCGCCGCGTCGCTCCCAAGCTCCCCTTCTTCCTGGAACCCGCTCGACACGGCGCGCCTCGCGATCGAACGAGCGATCCTCTGCACGATCGACGGTCGCGCTGACCACGCCGAGGCCGAGCTTCGTCAAGCGTCGCGTGCGCTCGCCGTCGCCGCGCGAGGCACTGGCCTCCGCGAGCAGCTCGACATGCACCTCACGAGCGCGCAGCTCGAGCTCCGGCTCAACCGCGTTCAACAAGCACAAGCCGCGCTCCGCCTCGCCGAGCACGTCGCCGAGCGGCTCGAGGACGGCGCCTGGCGCGTCGCCGTGTCGATGTCGCTCGGACATCTCGCGATGCGCCTCGCCGATCCGCGCACGGCCGCACGTCATTACTCGACTGCGCTCCAGCGCTCGGCCGCGCGCGGCCTCGCCGGCATGCGCGCGCATGGCAACCTCGCGATCGCGCTCGGCTCGATCGGTCAATTCGACGACGCGCGCAACAACGCCGCGACCGCCTGCCAGATCGCCGGTGAGATCGCCGCGGGCTGGCGCCATGCCGACGCGTACGACGTCCTCGCGATCGTCGAGATCGCCTCCGATCGCCCCGTCGCCGCCTTGCAGGCGCTCGACGACGCGCACGCGGCGCTCGGCGAGCTCGAGCAGCCCACGCTCCGTTACCAGCTCGCCGGTCACCGCACGCTCGCGCTCGCGATGCTCGGTCGTGCGCAGGCGGCGAAGCAGTGGCTCGCCAAGACGGACAAGCTCCGCGCCGACTTGTTCCAGGTCGACGCGATCGACGAGCAGGATCTCGTCGCGACGCGATCGCGCACGCTCGAGGCGTGTGGCCAGCACAAAGAGGCGCTCGAGGCAGCGCTCCCGCATGCCGAGCGTCTCCCCGACGCGTTCGTCACCGGCTCGCTGAACCTCGTGATCGCGCGCTGCGCGCTCTCGCTCGGCGACCAAGAGACGGCTCGCGTCGCGGTCGAGCGCGCCGCGCTCTCCGGCGATCGCCATGGCTGGGTCTTCCCCGATCGCCAAGCAAGCGCGACGCTCTGGCAGATGGCGTTGAAGAGCGGCGACAGCCGCGTCGTTCGCTACGCCGAGAAGATCATCTCCGTGCTCACCAACGGCGTCGCGCCGCCGAGCATGCCGCCTCCGAGCCGCTCGACGAGCATCCCGCCGCCGCGCGGATCGTTCCCGAGCATCCCGCCGCCGTCACGTGCGTCCTTCCCGAGCATGCCTCCTGGCTCGATGGGCCCAGCGATGGGCGGGGCCGACGACTCGTCCGAGTTCGACATGCTGCCCGAGGGCGAGACCCTCATCTACGTCACGACGCCCCAAGGCGTCACGCGCGTTCGCTCCTCCGAGATGAACACCGCGACCGTAGGCTCGACGCTCATCGTCGACACGATCACGCACCAGCTTCGCGTCGAAGGACGTGAGGTCTCGCTCGAGCGCCGCCGCGCGCTCGAGCCGCTCGTCGTTCAGCTCCTTCGCCGCGCACGCGAGGGCCTCTCCGCCGAAGAGATCCTCCGCGCTGCCGGCGGCCCTGGCCCGGAGTCCGCAGACGCCGAGCACCGCGTCCGAGTCCTCATCTCGCGCGTCCGTGACCTCCTCGGCGATCCGGCCGCGATCGAGCGCGTCCGTGACGCGGGCGAGCACGGCAAGACCCGCTACCGCCTCTCGCCGAGCGTGAACTTCGCGCTGATCGAGCCGCTCTACACGTCCTGAGCCGCGCCAGCGACTACGGGCCGTAGGCCGACAAGGCGGCGTCGGCCGCCATCACGTAGATCCTGCCATCCGCGCCGATGACGGGCGATCCGGTGCAGTGCTGGATGGAGCTCGTGCTGTGCTGCACCGTCCAGAGCAGCTTGCCTTTGGAGTCGAGCGCGAGGAGGTTCGCGTCGACCGTGCTCGTCGCGGTGAAGAAGATCACGCCGTCCTTGTCGATGATGGGCTCGCACGCCGTGCCGGTGATGGTCGCTTCCCAGACCGGCTTCCCGTCCTTGGGGCCGAGCGCGAGGAGGCGGCCGTCGCAGGGCACGTAGATCGTCCCATCCGCGGCCACCGCGACGCGCCCCGGCGAGATCAGCTTGCCCGTATCGGCGCTCCACTTCGGCTGTCCCGAGTCGAGGTCGAAGGCGCGGACGAACCCGTCGCTGCTCGTCACGTACGCGACGTCGCCGTTGATCGTGACGGCCTCGGTCACCACCGTGGTGGAGATCTTGAAGCTCCACTTCGCCGAGCCGCTCGCGGTGAGCGCGACGACGTCGCCGTCGCGCGTGAGGACGATCGTTCCATCCGGTGCGATCGCGATTCCATGAACGCCGAACTGCGCTGGCGGCGGGACTAGCCAATTTCGCGAGCTCGTGCGGCGGTTCAACGAGAGCATGTTGCCGCGGATGTCGCCGGTGATGACCTCTCCCGTCGCCGACATGGCGAGCGGAGCGTCATGCTCGTCCGCGCCGGCGTAGCGCCATCCGAGCGCGCCCGTCGCGCGATCGACCGAGAGGACGCCGCTCGTTCGGTTGCCCGAGGCGATGAGCACGGTGCTGTCGGCCGTCACGAGGAGCGCAGACGAGGTGTTCCCCGCGTCGAGCGCCCACGCCACGCCGCCGTCCGGGTGGATCCCGTACGCGCCGACGTCGTTGTCCTCGACGGCGATGTAGATGCGACCATCACTGCCGATCGTGGGCTCGGCGTAGGACTCTTGCGCTGGACCGTTGTAGGTCCATCGAAGCGGCGGCTGCGTCTTCGGCCCTGAAAACGGGCTCCGTCCGAGGCGCGTGCTGCATCCGCCGGCCATCGGCCATGGCGCGTCGCGATCGACGCCGTCGACCTGGCATGCGCCGGAGCCAGAAGACGAGGACGACGAGGCGCCGTCCGGGCTCGGACCGCCTTCCGCGACGCTTCCTTCCTCCGACGTGCTCGCGTCGAGCGGCGCGCCCGTGCTCGAACCCGAAAACGGCGTACAGCCAACGAGGCGAACGAGGGTCGCCGCGCCGCCGAGCGTCAGGACCATAGAGAGCGCGACGCGCCGATCTCGCCAACGACGTGCTGCCTTTCCCTCCACGACGCTAGCGTATCACCGTTCGAAACAGCGTCTTCTCGCGCTTTCGCGCGTCGCGAAAAAGCAAACGGCGGCCGCGAGGCGCGACCACCGTTCTCGCGACGTCGTCCCTCGGATTCAGGGGCGGGGCTCGGGCTTCTGGCCCTTCTCCTCACGCGCCTTGTCGCGCGCCTTGTCGTTGGTGTCGACGTCCTTGGCGTTGCCCGGATCCTTGGGCTCACGCGGCTGCGGCAAGCCGAGGCCGACGGTCGCCGCCCCTTGGCCCTTGACCGACGCGGTCGGGTCCATCTTCTTCTGGATCGCTTCGGCCTTCGACAAGTGATCGGCCACGACGCGACGCATCTCCGTCAGCATCGTCTTGACCTCGCCGTTCTGCGCGCTCGGCACGAGGCGGTTGTCGATCGCCGTGAGCACGTCCTTGTGCGCGCGCACCTGCGTGTCCATGTACGCGCGGTCGAAGGCCTTGCCGTCCTTGTCGCGCATGTCCTTCACCGCCGACTCGACCTCGGACTTCAGCGCCGCCGAGAGATCGCTCTCGGACGTGCCGAGCTTCGACTTGTCCGCGAGCGTCTTCGTCTTCTGGAGGCCCTGCGTGTGATGCGTCTTCATCATGCCCGCGAACTGCTTCACGTCGGCGCCGTTCGCCTTCTTCAGCGCCATCTCGGCCATCGTGACCTCGCCGTCGTTGGCGGCGACGGCGACTCCGAGCACCTCGGCATCGCTGAGCGGCTTGGCCGTCTTCGCGAGCGCCTGGTCCTTCGTGCTCGTCGTGCCCGGGCCGTAGAACGGCTTCTGCGGCTGCGGATCGTTCACGGCCTCCTGCGGATTGCCAGGAGAGATCGTCGCCGTTTGCGGCTTCGGATCGTTGATCGCCGGCTGCGAGGGATTGTGGTTGTTCGCGATCGGATCCATCGGCTGCTGCACCTGCGGATCGTTGAACGACGACGGCTGCGGACGCGGATCACTCGCCGGCTTTTGGGTGTCGGCGCACCCCGCGGCGAGCGCAGCGACACAACCCAACATCACAACGAGACCCTTTTGAACGAACGTACGCATAGTGGCTCAGCTCCTCACGGTTGTTTGGCTTGTTGCCGCCGCCCTGGTGCAATCGAGGTGCCGTTTCACCCGCTCGCGAGAGAACACCGCAGAAGCCCGTGCGGAAGAGGTCTTCGCGCGCGTCCTCCCACGCACGCGTGTCGCGCGCTCCTGTGGCGAAAACGACGTGGTGGGGCTCGCGCGCGCTCCCCAGCGGCGCGCTCGTCGTCAAGACGCGATCAGGACTCGCCGTCTTCGAGCCGAGCGTCGAGCAAGCGTGCGTCGCGCTTGCTCAGCATCGACAGACCAAGCAGCCCGAGGATGACCGCGATCGCGCTGCCAGCAAGGAGCATCTTGGTGGGCTTCAGCTCCGCACGGCCGAGCGCGATCGGGACGACCTGCACGCCGTCGTACGCGATCCGCGCGAGCATCGACGGGAAGATGCTGCCGGTGGCGCCGCGGATCCACGACAAGATCAGCGTGACGACGAGCAGCTCGATCATCGCGCGCGGGGAGAAGTTGCCGAGCGTCTCGAAGGCCGCGACGGCGACGATGACCGTCTCCGCGCGTCGCGTCCGGCGGAGCGGCGTGAAGATCGCGCCGCGGAAGAACAGCTCGTCGAACGCAGGCTGCAGCACGACGAGCGTCGCGATCAGCGTGATGCGCTTGCCCATCGTCGCGACGGCGAAGATCTTGTCGTAGGCCTCTTTCTCCGCCGGCGGCCTCGGGAATCGCGCGTCGAGGAGCTGATCGACGAGCTCGGAGGGGACCGCGAGCGCCGCGCCGATGAGGAGCGCGAGCAAGATCCCCACGACCGACGGAGCACGGAGGGCGAGCACGTGACGGATCGACGTGTCGGGCTCGTGCATCCGCAGGATCCCGAAGAACACGATCGAGTACGCGAGCGCCTGGCATCCCGTGCGCGCGACGAGGTCGACCTCTTCGCGCCCGCCGTCGGTCATCCCGGCGAAGAGCAGATAGAGAAAGACCGCGACGAGCGTCCAGATCGCGGCGCCGACGAACGTCAGCGGCCGATCCTTCTGCTCTTCTGACGGCGGGAGGCTATCCACTTGGCTTAGGCGCTCTGCGAAGCTTGCGAGGTCTGCGAGGAGAGATGAGCCGGAACGCCTCGCTTCATGACCATGTCGCGAGCCATCTTCGGATCCGTCTCCGGGTGGTCGATCGTGAAGTGTAGCCCACGGCTCTCACGACGCGCAGCGGCGCATTCGACGATGAGCTGCGCCACGGTCGCGATGTTTCGAAGCTCGAGCAGGTCGCGCGTGACGAAATACTTCCAGTAGTACTCGGCGATCTCTTCTTGCAGGAGCGCGATACGGCGCGCGGCGCGGCGAAGGCGCTTGTCCGAGCGCACGATGCCGACGTAGTTCCACATCAAGCGGCGAAGCTCGTCCCAGTTCTGCGTGATGACAACGGCCTCGTCGCTCGGCACCGCCTCGCCGACGTCCCACTCGGGCACCTCGGGCCACGGCTTCTTCCGCTCGATCTTCTCGAGCGCACGGGCGGCGCGGTGCGCGAAGACCATCCCCTCGAGCAGCGAGTTCGACGCGAGGCGGTTCGCGCCGTGAAGCCCGGTGTGCGCGCACTCCCCGATCGCCCAGAGCCCCGGGATCGTCGTCCGGCCTTCGAGGTCGGTGGTGATGCCGCCGCAGAGGTAGTGCGCCGCCGGGACGACCGGAATCGGCTGCCGCGTGATGTCGATCCCGTAACGCATGCATTGTGCATAGATTCCGGGAAAGTGGTCCTTGATGAAGATCGGATCCTTGTGCGTGATGTCGAGGAAGACGTGCTCGGCGCCGCTGCGCTTCATCTCGTGGTCGATCGCGCGCGCGACGATGTCACGCGGCGCGAGCTCGGCGCGAGCGTCGTACTCCTTCATGAAGGGAGTGCCGTCGAGACGCTTCAGGATCGCGCCCTCTCCGCGGAGAGCCTCCGAGATCAAGAAGTCCTTCGCTTGCGTGTGGAAGAGGCACGTCGGATGGAACTGGTAGAACTCCATGTTCGCGACCTCGGCGCCCGCGCGGAACGCCATCGCGATGCCGTCGCCCGTCGCGACGTCGGGGTTCGTCGTGTAGAGGTACACCTTCCCTGCCCCGCCGGACGCGAGCACAGTGGCGCGCGCGAGGATCGTCACGACCTTGCCTTGATCGACGTCGAGCACGTACGCGCCCGCGCAGACCTCGGGCCCGCCGTACTTGGCGAGCGTGATGAGATCCACCGCCATGTGCTCCTCGAAGATGCGGATGTTCGCCTTCGTGGCGACCGCCTCGACGAGCGCGCGCTCCACCTCTTTGCCGGTCATGTCGCCGGCGTGGACGATGCGCCGCGCGCTATGGCCTCCCTCGAGGTGAAGATCGAGCTCCGACGTCGTGTCCGACGAGCGCGAGGTCGTCTTTGCCGACAAGCTCGGGCTCGACTCGTCGGCGTGCACGCCTGCCGACGCGAGATCGAACTTGGCGCCGGCTTCGCGCAGCATCGCGATGCGCGCCGGGGCGTCCTTCACCGTGACCTCGACCGCGCGGGCGTGATTCAGCCCAGCGCCGGCGACGACGGTGTCTTTGATGTGCGCCTCGAACGAGTCGTCTTCGTCGAGCACGGCAGCGATGCCGCCCTGCGCGTACTTCGTGTTGGACTCTTCGCGCGCGCGCTTCGTCACGATGATGACGTCACCGAACGCGCTCGCCTCGAGCGCGAAGGAGAGCCCGGCAATTCCGCTGCCGATCACGAGGAAATCGCAGGTAAGGGGCATGGGTTGTGTCCTCTCTTCTTATCAGCAGTCGGTGCCCGCAAGGCGCTCGATTTCGCCGAGCGGATCGACGACGCCACGCACCACCGTCCGTAGGGTCTTGCCCTCCCAATGTCCCGCCAGCTGATGGATGAAATAACGCGCCTCGCCGAGCGCCGCCCCCATGAGCGGCGTGTAGACGAGGTCGAGCGCCGACGGCCTCACGCCGTTTCCCTCGAAGCCATATTCCCAAACCGCCGAGGTCGCCGCGGCGAAGGCGAGCGAGCCCGCCCACCCGAACCGGCACTGCCGCGCGCGCATGTAGAGCTCGCTGCCGAAGAGACCATGCCCGATCGTGTTGACCGCCCACGGATCGCCGTCCCACTGCATGAACGGCTTCTTCGTGTCGAAGATCGGCGGCTTCGTGAACGCCTCTTCGTAATGCGCGCCGAAGTATTTCGGCTCGGCGAAGGGCTGCGGCCAGAGCACCGTCTCGACGCCGCGCATCACGCTCATCAGCGCGAGGCTGTGCACCGCCGGGACGACGACGTTGGGATCGCGGCGGAGCTCGCTCTCCCGCGGCGTCTCGCTCTCCACCGAGACGGTCAGCGCGACGAGGAGAACCGACGGCGTCACTCTCAGTCCCTAGCACGGCCGTGGTCGTCTTCCCGTACCCCTTTGGTTCGCTCCCGCTAACGCGCCGGCGTCCGCGTGACCGAAAGAAACGAAACGTGGCGCGGAGACGCATTCGTTGCGCGATTCTACGGTCAACTTTGCCCCGTTTTGTTCGGCGCCCAAGTGAGTTGACACCTGCGAACATGCCTCCTAAAACCGGCCGTGACTGAATCGCCATTCATCCACCTGGCAAGCCTTCTTTAGGA
The DNA here is from genome assembly GCA_044227045.1 of Labilithrix sp. GTDB lineage: Bacteria > Myxococcota_A > Polyangia > Polyangiales > Polyangiaceae > Labilithrix. The sequence continues at coordinate 54,027 of JBGAFW010000048.1, read as the reverse complement.
CGAAAACATGAAGATCCTCGTTCCGCTCAAGCGCGTTGCGGACCCCGACAACGCCAACAAAGTGAAGGTCAACGGCGGCAAGCTCGAGACCACCGGTCTTGAGTGGAAGCCGAACCCGTTCGACGAGTACGCCGTCGAGACCGCGCTTCGCCTGACCGAGAACGGCGCGAACGCAAAGGCTCGCCTCGGTGAGGTCGTCGTCGTCACGTTCGGACCGAAGGAGACGGAGACGACGCTCCGCGCGGCGCTCGCGACGGGCGCCGACCGCGCCATCCGCGTCGACGCCACCGACGATCAGCTCGACGGCGACGTCGTCGCGCGCGCCCTCAAGGCGATCGTGGAGAAGGAGAAGCCCGATCTCGTCCTCGCCGGCAAGCAGGCGGTCGACGGCGACTCGAACCAGGTCGCCCAGCTCCTCGCCGAGTACCTCCAGTGGCCGCAGGCCACGTTCGCAGGCTCGATCAAGAGCGAGAACGACACCGCGCTCATCGTCGGCCGCGAGGTCGACGGCGGAACGATCAACCTCAAGGTCACCCTCCCGGCGGTCGTCTCGGTCGACCTTCGCATCGTGGCGCCGCAGAGCGTCTCGTCGAAGCACTCGCCCGCGCACAAGTACCCCGAAGGCGTGCGCTTCGCTGCGCTGATGGCGATCATGGCCGCGAAGAAGAAGCCGCTCGTCGAGATGAAGCTCGCGGATCTCGCGAGCGACACGGCGCTCAAGATCACGTACTCGGGCTTCGAGCTTCCCCCCGCGCGCAAGGCGGGCATCAAGGTGAAGAGCGTCCCCGAGCTCGTCGAGAAGCTCAAGTCCGAAGCGAAGGTCCTCTGAGAAGGAACGAGGAGAGATAACCATCATGTCAAACGTCCTCGTCATCGCGGAAATGCAAGACGGCAAAGTGCGCAAGTCCACGCACTCGGCCATCACGTTCGCTCGCGCCGCCGGCGCGCCCTTCTCGATCCTCGTGGTCGGTCAAGGCGCGAAGGCCGCAGCCGCCGAGATCGCCGGCTTCGGCGCGGCGAAGATCCTCGTCTGCGACGATCCCTACGTCGCCAACCCCCTCTGCGAACGAATCGCCCCCACCGTCGCGGCGGTCGCCAAAGGCGGCTTCGACGTCGTCGTCGTGACCGCGAGCTCGTTCGGCAAAGACCTCGCGCCACGCGTCGCCGCCAAGCTCGGCGCCGGCTACGCGCCCGACATCAGCGGCGTCTCGAACGAGGGCGGCAAGCTCTCGTACCGCCGCCCCGTCTTCGCCGGCAACGCCTACGGCACGTGCACGATCAACACGAGCGTGCAGGTCGTCAGCGTTCGCCAGAGCGAGTTCAGCGCCGCCGAGCCCTCGGGCGGCTCGTCGCCCACCGAAGACGTCGCGCTCGCCGCGAAGGATCCGGCGGCCGATCGCGTCGAGTTCGTGGGTCTCGACGCCGCGAAGAGCGAGCGCCCCGACCTCGGCGAAGCACGCGTCATCGTCTCCGGTGGCCGCGCGCTCAAGGAGAAGTTCGCCGAGGTCCTCGACCCGCTCGCGAACCTCCTCGGCGCCGCCGTCGGCGCGAGCCGCGCCGCCTGCGACGCGGGCTACGCTCCGGCCGAGCTCCAGGTCGGCCAGACGGGTCGCGTCGTCGCGCCTCGCCTCTACTTCGCGATCGGCATCTCCGGCGCGATCCAGCACCTCGCCGGCATGAAGGGCTCGAAGACGATCGTCGCGATCAACAAGGACCCCGACGCGCCGATCTTCCAGGTCGCTGACTACGGTCTCGTCGCCGACCTCTTCGTCGCGGTCCCCGAGCTCGTCACCGAGCTGAAGAAGGCCACGGCCTAGCCTCGAGGTTCAGACGCAGAGAGGGCTGGAGGGTTGGGACGGTGTTCCAACCCTCTTCTTTTTTCGGCGCGGTCGCGTCGTTTTGTCGCGCACATCCGCCCCAAAAAAGACGTTCGACCTGACGCGCCCGACCGGCGGCGCGGTACGATCCTCGTACGGGCACGTCTCATGGCAAGGCTCCACGATCGGCTTCCCGACAACGCCGAGGGCGAGTTCTTCGTCGACTCGACGTGCATCGACTGCGCGGTCTGCCGGAACGTGGCGCCTCGTTCGTTTGGTCGATCCGAGCGCGCGGGCGCTTCGGTCGTGACGCTTCAGCCGGCGAGCCCCCACGAGGTGCTCCGCGCGAAGATGGCGCTCGTCTCGTGCCCGACGAGCTCGATCGGGTCGCGCTCGAAGCTTCCGGTCGACGACGCGATCGACGCGTTTCCGGAGCCGCTCGGCGACGACATCTACTTCTGCGGCTTCGCCTCGGAGAGCTCGTACGGCGCGCAGAGCTACCTCATCGTTCGCCCGGAGGCGCGCGGCGGAAACGTCCTCATCGACTCGCCGCGCGCAACGCCGCGCCTCTTCGATCGGATCGCGGCGCTCGGCGGCGTGAAGCACATGTTCCTGACACATCGCGACGACGTCGCCGACCACGCGAAGCTCGCCCGCCGCTTTGGCTGCACGCGCGTGATGCACGAGGCGGATCTCAGCTACGACACGCGCGACGTCGAGCACGTCATCACCGGGCATGAGCCGGTGATGCTCGACGCCGAGCTCCGCGTCATCCCCGTCCCGGGTCACACCCGCGGGAGCATCGCCCTCCTCTACCGCGACCTCGCGCTCTTCACCGGAGACCACCTCTTCGCTACGGACGAACACGACGAGCTCTACGCCGCGTCCTCGGTGTGCTGGTACTCCTGGGAGGAGCAGAAAGCGTCGCTCACGGCGCTGCTCGACTACGACTTCCTCTGGGTGCTCCCCGGCCACGAAGGCCGCCTCCGCGCCAAGTCGATCGAAGAGATGCGGGAGCACATGCGCGCCGCCGTCAGACGCGCCGGCTAAAACGCGACTCGCTAGGGGGGAGGTGTCTCTGGGCTCGCTGCGAGAGCCTTCCGCCGAAACACGAACATGCCCTCGACCTCGCGATCGAAGTCGAAATTCGCGAACACGACGTCCTTCAGCACGTCGTAAAACGGATTGAGCTCGATCTGCTCGTCGTTGCTCGGCCCGGGCGGCTGCCTTGGATCGATCGCGAGCGCGAGCCACTTCACCTCGGGGCGCGCGATGTCCTCACGCCACGCGTCCCTCGGGAAGCGGCCGCTCCGCGCGAGGAACGCCGACTGCCACGCGGGCACCGAGAAGCGTCCGTTCAGCTCGAGCTCGAGCTCGAGGTCGCTCGAGACCACGAAATCGCCCTTCGCGCGATCGCGCACGCAGTGCTTGTCGACCGCGCTCGCGATCTCGTCGTGACGGCGCCAATGCCCGGGCTCCTCGAGGTACGGAGGCCAGCTGAGGATCGCGATGAGCACCGCGACGACGAGCGCGCCCCACGGGACGAACGGCCCCACCCACGCCGGCTCGCGTTCGCCTCGCGTGGCGGGCATCTGCGAGATCGCGATCACCGCGAGGCCGGTCGTCTCGAGCCAGTAGTGCGAGCCGCTGCCGTGCTTCGCCTGGATGAACGTCGTCCACGCGATGCTCCCGACGAGGGGACCCACGACGAACCACGTGACCTTGCGTTTGTAGGCGAGCCACGCGATGAACATGTGCGGGATGCCGAGCACCATCACGCGGCTCCCGTACTCCTGCACGAAGCGCGTGAGCGTCAGCGGCTGCCCGGTCGAGCGCGAGATGTTCGCGAGCCATGCGCCTTCGCTCGTCACGTGCGCGAAGAGGACGAGCAGCGCCGCCATCACGAGGCCGGCGAGGATCGACTGCACCCACCCGCGCCTCCGCAGCGCGAGGTGAACGAGCCCCGCGCCGGCGATGCCACCGAGGCAGCTCGGCTTGATCAGCGGCGCCGTCACGAGGAGCATCATCGCGATCGGATCGATCTTGTCCTTCTTCACCGCGCGGACGACGCCCGCGATCACGAAGGCGGTGGCGAGCGTGTCCGGGCTCATCGACGCGGCGTGACGCGAGATGAAGAAGATGCCGCCGCCGAGCATCGCCGCGATCGCCGTGACGCGCCGCCTGTCCTTCGGCGCATGGACGACGGGGAGCGCCTGGACGACGAGCCAGCCGAAGAACGCGACCGTCCGCCCGGCGAGCTGCACGCCGCCGAGCGTGGGCGAGGTGAAGATCGCGGCGAGCTTGCCGACGAGCCAGGGAAACACCGGCGTGTAGAGCACGTAGTAGCGGGACGGCGGCGCCCCGTCTTCCCACGCGCCCTTCCACGGGTCGACATAGAGCGGCAGCTTGCGCGCGACGCGCAGGGCCTCGAAGCCGATCTCGGCGGCGACGGGGTTCTGCGGGCTCTTCACGAACCCGTAGAGCACGTAGACGAGCGTGGCGAGGCCGGAGACCAGCGCGACGACGCCGATCGCGACGTGCAGCGCGGCGGTGCGCCTGGTGCTCGCGGTGCCGTTCGTGCTCACGAGCGGTGGTTATAGAGGTTCGCGATCAGGGTCAAGCACGTAACCACACGACTGCCGCGGCGACGACGAGCCCGAGGCGTACGACCTCCGCGACCTTCGCCCAGCGCTTTCCTTCGAGCAGCGCGCCGAACGCGACGAGCGACGCGAGGACGGCCACGCCCACCGCGATGAGCACCTCACGCGCGATCGCGTGATGCCAGAAGAGGATCGCGAAGGTGGCGTTGCCGACGATGGCGTAGTGCACGAAGACGTAGCGCTCCATCCGGATGGAGACCGGCGGGTCGTACTTCTTGCGGTCCTTGATCGGAGGCACGCTGACGACGTAGCCCTCGGGCTTCCAGGCGGGCGACGCGAACCACACCCGGACCTTCTCGATCGGCCGGCGCGCGGCGCGCATCATCGCGACCATGTCGAACCAGTAGTGAAGCTGCGCCCACATCGGATCGAAGCTCCGAAGCGGCTTCGTGATCCCGTACACGCACGGCTCGTCTTCCGGGGCGTACGTGCCGAAGAGGCGGTCCCACACGATGAGCGTCGCGCCGTAGTTCTTGTCGAGGTACTGCGGATTGATCGCGTGATGCACGCGGTGGTGGCTCGGCAAGTTGACGATCCAGTCGATCGGCCCGTGCATGCGCTTGACGAGCTGGGTGTGGATCCAAAACTGGTAGATCGTCGACAGCCCGTGCATCACCGCGAACACCGGCATCGGCACGCCGATCAAGGCGAGCGGCAGGTAGAACGGCAACGCCGTCCAGCTCGTGAGCACCGACTGGCGCAGGGCGACGGCGAGGTTGTAGTCCTCGCTCTGGTGGTGCACGACGTGCGCGGCCCAGAGGAAGTTGACCTCGTGGCTCAGCCGATGCCACCAGTAGTAGAAGAAGTCGACGCCGATGAACGCCACCACCCACGGCAGCCAGGCGGGCGTGAGCGTGATGAAATGCCAATGCTCGTAGACCCAGGCGTAGATCGCGAGGTGCAGCGCCGCCCAGAGCAAGAGGACGATCTGGGAGGTCATCCCGCAGCTCAGATCCGTGATCGCATCCGCGAAGCGGTAGACCTGGACCCTCTTTTTGCGAGCCACGAGGAGCTCGACGGCGATGAAGACGAAAAAGAGGGGAATCGCAAACGCGATGGGATCGTGCATGCGCCTCGCGAGATTCTAGCGAGCGCGTCGCCCACGCGCGATATGCCGTTTTCGAAGCCCGAAGCCGGACGGTCGACCGTCGACTCCTGGCCCCGCATGCGGTAGGACCGATGCCGTGTCGTATCTCGTTCTGGCTCGCAAATACCGACCGCAATCCTTCGATGACCTCATCGGTCAGGAGCACGTCGCGCAGACGCTCGCCAACGCGATCGCCCAAGACCGCGTGGCCCATGCGTTCCTCTTCACGGGGGTCCGCGGCGTAGGCAAGACCACGAGCGCGCGCATCCTGGCCAAGTGCCTCAACTGCCTCGGCGCGAAGGGTGAAGCCAAGGGCCCCACCTCGAAGCCCTGCCAGACATGTGCAGCCTGCACGGAGATCGCCGCGGGCGTCGACATGGACGTCCAGGAGATCGACGCCGCGAGCTACAACGGCGTCGACGAGGTTCGCCGCCTCCAGGAAGGCCTCGCGTTCCGCCCCGCCCGCGATCGCTTCAAGATCTACATCGTGGACGAGGTCCACATGCTCTCGAACGCGGCCTGGAACGCGTTCTTGAAGACGCTCGAGGAGCCGCCTCCGCACGTGAAGTTCATCTTCGCGACCACCGAGGTGCACAAGGTCCCGGTGACGATCCTCAGCCGCTGCCAGCGCTACGACTTCAAGCTCGTCAGCGCACGCCAGATCGGCGGTCGCCTCAAGGAGGTCGTCAAGCTCGAGAAGCTCGACGCCGACGACGCGGCGATCAACGTCCTCGCGCGCGAGGCCGCCGGATCGATGCGCGACGCGATGAGCTTGCTCGACCAGGTCATCGCGTTCGGCGCGGACAGAGTCACCGCCGAGATCGTCGCCAAGGTGCTCGGCGTCGCCGACCGTGAGGTGCTCCACAACCTCACCGGCGCGATGCTCGCAGGCGACGCCGGCAAGGCGCTCGACGTGCTCGATCAGACCGCGCGCCAAGGCTTCGACATGGTCCACCTCTGGAAGGACCTCATGCGCCACGTCCGCAACCTCGTCGTCGCGAAGGTGTGCGACGCCACGCAGGCGCGCGAGCTGCTCGATCTCGCCGACGAAGAGGTCGCCGACGTCATGTCGCTCGCCGGAAAGAGCGACACAGACGATCTGACGCGCATCTTCACGGGTCTCTCCCGCGGCTTCGACGACATCGTCAAGAGCGGTCAGGTCCGCTCGAACCTCGAGATGACGCTCGTGCGCCTCGCGCGCCGGCCTGCCCTCTTGCCGCTCGACGAGCTGCTGAGCCGCCTCGGCGAGCTCGAGAAGCGACTCGCGACGGGCGCCGCGCCGCCTCCTGGACGCGGCGGTGGCGGTGGCGGAGGCGGCGGCGGCACAGGTCGCCAGCGTTTGCCTCCGACGGAGCACGCGTCGATCTCGTCCACGATGTCCTCGGACGCGATCGAGATGGCGCCGCCCACCACGGCCTCGCCTGCCCCGCTGCTTCGCGCGCAGGCGTCTTCGTCTTCGTCTTCGCAGGCCGCCACGAGCGGAGCGCTCGCGCTCGACGTCGCGCCGATCTCCGAGCCGGAGCCGGCGCCGGTCCGCCACCCGCCGGCGCAGACCTTCGAGGTGAAGCCCGCGTCGTCCACGCGCGCCGCCCCGCCTCCAGCGCCGTCGCCTCCTGCGGAGTCGCCGTCCTCCGGCGCGCCATCCTCACATGCGCCGTCGTCGCCTTCGAAGAAGCCCGAGCCGTGGAGAGAGAGCGAGTCGCTCTCGACCTGGCGACTGCTCGTCGATCGCGTGCGCAAGGCGAAGCCCGAGGCGGCCGCGATGCTCGACCTCGCCGTCCCGATCACCGTCTCCCGTGACAAGCTCGTGGTCGGCGTGGAGGACGCCTCGTTCGAGGACACCCGCGCCGAGCAGACCGACGCGCGCACCGTGCTCATGGCCGAGGCCCGCGCCCACTTCGGCGCGAGCACCGAGGTCACGTTCGAGCGCGCGGCTCCAGGATCGAGCCGCGTCGCGAGCGTCGCGTACCTCGACCAGGCGAAGAAGAAGCAGATGCAGGTCGAGGCACGCTACGCCGTCGAGCACCACGACCTCGTGCAACATGCCATCCGTGTGTTCCAAGCCGAGCTTCGGGACGTGAAGCTCCCCGCGATGGACGACTGAGAACCGAAGAACGACCGAACCGAGAAAGAGAAAGACGAGAGACAGCCATGGCCCAGTTTCGCGGTGGAATGAACGAGCTCATGCGCCAAGCCGCGCGCCTTCAACGCAAGGTCGAGCAGACGAAGAAGGAAGTCGGCGAGAAAGAGATTGTCGCGACCGCGGTGGGTGACAAGGTCAAGGCCACGGTGACGTACGCAGGCAAGCTCGCGAAGGTCGAGATCGACCCGGAGTTCCTGAAGAGCGAGGGCATCGAGCTCGCGCTCGACGGCGTGGTCGCGGCGGTGAACTCGGGCCTCGAGCTCGCCGAGAAGGCGATGGAAGCGGAAGTCGAGAAGGTCACCGGCGGGGTGAAGATTCCTGGCCTAACCTGAAGACGTAGCGATCGATCCGGTGGGGCGCTGCCCCGTATGTTGATCGATCGTTCTTCACCATGCAGTCGCCGAAGATCAGAAAGCTCGTCACCCTCCTCTCCCGCCTCCCCGGCGTCGGAGAGAAGACCGCGCAGCGCTACGTCCTCTTTCTCCTCACGATCGATCCCGAGGTCGCGCGGGATCTCGGTCACGAGCTGATGACGTTGCACGACGAGCTTCGCCCGTGCACCCAGTGCGGCAACATCGCCGACGTCAGTCCGAGCGACGCGACCACGCTCTGCACGATCTGCCAGGACACCAAGCGCGACACGAAGCTCCTCTGCATCGTCGGCCGCGTCCACGATCTCTACGCGATCGAGCGAACGGGCGCGATGCGCGGTCGCTACTTCGTCCTCGGTCGCCTGCTCTCACCGCTCGAAGGCATCGGCCCCGAGGATCTCCCGCTGCCTCGGCTGCTCGCGCGCATTCGCGACGAAGGCGTCACCGAGGTCATCGTCGCGACGCCGCCCAGCGTCGACGGCGAAGCCACCGCGCTTCTCTTGAAGCGCGAGCTCGCTCCGGCGGGCGTGAAGATGACCCGCATCGCAAGCGGCGTCCCGCACGGCGGCGACCTCGAATACGCCGACCCGATCACGATGGGCCGCGCGCTCGCCGGCCGTCAATCGTTGTAGCGGGGTTGATCCGATGACATCGCCATCCATCTCGAGGCTCGACGTCGAGCGCATTCGCGTCCCGGCCGAGCGAGTCGCCGCCGCGCAGCTCGCGCGCCTCGAGCCGCACGCGCGGGATGGGTATCGCGCGCCGGGCGCGGCGTCGCTTCGGCGTGAGGTCCTCGCGAACGCGCTGCTCTTGACCGACACGATGGCGCCGAAGGCCTACGAGGCTGCGCACGCCGCGATGTCGGCGCTCATGGTCGACGATCGCATCGAGCTCTATCAGGCGAATTCGCGTGGCGGCGTCGACACGGCGCGGCTCGCGGTCCCAGGCGATCCGATCGGCGTCGAGCTCATCGGCAACACCCTCGGCGTGCTCGATCACGACGCGTTGATCGCGCTGTTCGGTCACGAGATCGGACACGCCGTCGCGCACTTGCTGAATCCCGAGCACGCGTGGGTGCTCGAGCTCGCGCAAGACGCGGTGACGCCGACGCGAAAGCTGTACTCGCTCGCCGCCGAGCTCACCGCCGATCGCTTCGGGCTCCTCGCCTGCAAGAGCCTCGACGCGGCGCTCCGCCTCGAGATGCACGTGACCGCAGGCTCCGCGTCGGTGCATCTCACGCTCGACACCGCCGCCTACCTCGCGCAGTGCCGCGTCATCGCCGAGCAGACGCTCGCCGCCGGAAAGGCGATGGGCGGCACGACGCATCCCGAGCACTACATTCGCGGCTACGCCGAATGGCTCTTCAGCGAGACGGACTGCTACCGCGCGATCACGGGCAAAGGCCCGAGCTCGATGTCCCTCGACGAGGCGAACGCGCAGCTCTCGAAGCTTCTCCGGATCGAGGTCGTCGCGCCGGCGTTCGTCGCGCCGCGGCCGCCCGCCACGAGCGAGCCGGCGCCGACCTCGGCAGGCACGGGCTCGGTGAGAGAAGGCATGCGCAAGATCCTCGGCGCCTTGCCGTCGCTCCCATCGGCGAGGAGCGGCTGGGTCCCTCCGTCGATCAAGGCGTACGCGACCGCGGCGTTCGGCAAAGACGACGGGGCGGCGGCGCCTCACCTCGACGAGAACGGCGACCTCGACGCGTCGATCCCGGACGATCCGCTGGCGGAGGACGACAAGGAGCTCCTCGCGCGGTTCGAAGGTCTCGACGATCAAGACAAGACGTGACGCTCGCGGGACGCCTCTCGCACAATGGCGCACGGGCGTGACGATTTGCCCGGGCCCAAAGCGCAGGTAGAGTGCTCGGCACCTCCATGAAGCCGGTCAACTCCCTCTCTGCGCCCGCCGCCATCGGTCCCTACTCGCAAGCGATCGACGCTGGCGATTTCGTCTTCCTGAGCGGCCAGGTGCCGATCGATCCCAAGACCGGCGAGCTGGTCCAGGGCGACATCGGCGTGCAGACCGATCGCGCGCTCGACAACCTCGGCGCGGTCCTCGAGGCCGCCGGGTGCTCGTTCTCCGACGTGGTGAAGACGACGATCTACCTCATCGACCTCGGCGACTTCCAGGCGGTGAACGCCACCTACGGCAAGCGCTTCACCGACGCTCCGCCTGCGCGCGCCACGATTCAGGTGTCCGCGCTCCCGAAGAACGCGCGCGTCGAGATCGACGCGATCGCGCGCAAGCGTCACTGACGCGGATCACGAGGCGTTAAATGGCGAAGAGAGCGCCCTCGCGAGCGCCCTCTTCCTCGTGCCTCGTGCGTTCGAAAGCTCAGCGAAGCGTGATGTCGCTGATCGAGCTCTTCGCGGTGAGCTTGAGCGATGCGAGGCCGGTGCCGGCGGTGCCGCGTCCACCCGCGCCTGCGCCGTTCTTCACGTCGCTCGGGATGTCGAGCTTGCCTTCGCCTTGGACGATGACCTCGTCGGCGGCCCACGTCGTCGGGCTCATCGTGACGTTGAAGTCGCCGAGCTCGGAGACGAGCGAGATGCTTCCGCCCTTGGTCGCGGGGAGCTGCGCCTTGATGTCGCCGTTCGAGCTGTTGCCACCGAGGTTCTTGATCGTGGCGTTCGAGAGGTTGAGGTCGAGACCGCCGTTGCCGCCGAGGACCTTGAGGTCGAGCGGCTGGGTGTCCGAGCCGGCCGGGATCGTGATGTCGACGCGCTCGCAGCCCGACTCGCCGGCGTTCGAGCTTCCGTGGCTGCCGCCGTGACCGCAGGAGATTGTGACAGTGCCGCCCGAGCTCGAGATCGTGAACGTGTTCTTCGCGTCGACAATCGACTGATCGGCGCTCGACTTGTCGTCGTCGTTGGCCATCGCGAGGAACCGCGCGACCGCCTTGACCTTCGTGACGTTGGGATCAGACGTGACGGTGACGCCGCCGTTCTGGGCGAGGCCGACGCCGTCGATGTTGATCGAGATTTGCCCGCCACCCCAGTCGGCTGTGTCTTCCTTCGCGACGTTGGGCTCGACGTACCGTGTCTTCGTCTTCACCGACGCTTGGACCGTGCATCCCGAGACCGAAGCAAGAACACCAAGAGCGAGAACGCCAAACAGGACACGCGAGACCATCATTGTCGAAATCTCCCTCCCGTGATTACGGGATCAAGCCAGACGTCAGTCGATTACGCTCTGCGACGCCCAAACCGTTGGACCGCACCCCTGCCGTTTGCATTCAATGGGTTTCACGAGAGTGCAAAAGGATGTGAGGATTGGCCCTTGCCAAGCAAATCCAACGAAAACCGTATCATGCAGCGGGGTTCCGAGGACAAGATGCCAGCGGAGGCGCCGAGCGCACCCCTTTCGCCCTCCTTAAATAGGCGGACATCGAACCACGCTCGAGCTTGTGCGAGCAGGTGCGCGTCCTGGGTCAGCTCTTCAAGTCGGAGAGCATCGCCTTGGCCCGGGTGAGGCTTGGCTCGTTCTCGACGGCGCGCTCGAGCATCTGGACAGCCTTGGCCTTGTCGCCCTGCTTCATGCTGATCTCGCCGAGGTAGTAGAAGACCTCGCCCTTCGAGATGCCGCTCTGGGCGTCGAGGCGCTGGAGGAGGAGCGCGCGGAAGGTCTTCTGCGCGCGATCGAGGTCGTTCGTCTCGAGCGCCAGGACGCCGAGGTCGCGGAGGACCTCGACGGAGCCCGGATCGATCTTGAACGCCATGTCGAGCTGCGTGAGCGCGACGTCCTTGTCACCGAGCGACGCGAGCGCGCGACCGAGGCGGTGATGGTAGACGGAGAGCTCCTTCGTTCGCTTGTTGCCGAACGACGCGATGATCTTCTCGAGCACCGCCGCGGCGTCTCGCTCTCGCTTCGACGCGGTGTACGCGTCGCAGAGCAAGAGAAGGAGCTCGCGATCGCCGGGCACGAGCGCGGTGACGCGTTCGAGGACCGGCACCGCGTCCGCTGGGGCGTTGCGCTCCTTCAAGTGGATCTCCGCCGCGCGGCGAAGCAGCGCGACCTGTTCGGTGACCGCCGGCGGCGCGCTCGACGCGCCTGGCGCTGCCCCTTCCCCGTTGCCACTGGCTGCCTCGAGGACGTCGGCGTTCGACGCGAGGAGATCGGCGAGCTCGGCCCACTTCTTCGTCCGCTCGTAGAGCTGACCAAGACGCTGCCGCACGTCGCCGTTCTTCGGGTCGGCGTCGAGGGCGCGCTTCAAAGCGTCCTCGACACCCTGATCATCGCCGAGCTCCTTGCGCGCGTTGGCGAGGCGAAGCGCGGTCTCCACCGCCTGCGAGCCGCTCGCCGTCTCGAGGAGACGTGCAAGCGCGCTCTCGGCCTTGTCCCAGGTGCCACGCGCCTCGGCGAGACGCGCGACCGACTCGAGCGCGCCGCGGTGATGCGCGTCACGCGAGAGGATCTGGTCATAGGTCTCGAGCGCGCGGCGTGCGTCCTTCAGCCGAAGCTCGAGGATCTCGCCGAGCTCCACCATCCGCGACAGCTCGAGGGTCGCGTCGCCACGTGCACGTGCGCGCTCGACGAGGCTCGTCTGCAGCTCGGCGAGCTCGGCGTATTGCTCGCCCTTCTCGAAGATCGCCGCGAGCACACGCGACGCCTCTTCGTGATCGGGATCCTCGTCGAGGATCGCGCGGAGCGTGTCCGTCGCGTCGCGCGGGCTCTCGAACTTGTCGAGCTGGAGACGCGCGAGGTCGACGCGCAGCATCGCGCGCGTCTCGGGTGACTCGGCCAGCTCGATGAGCGTGGTGAGCAACCGAGCGAGCTCGTTGTACTTCCCAAGCTCGCCGTAGAGCGCGACGAGCCGCTCTTGCGCGCGCTGGTCGCCGCGATCCTGCTCGAGGATCTCTTCGTAGAGAGCGACCGCGCGATCCTTGTCGTTCAGCTTGTCGGCCGCCACCTCGGCGGCGCGATGACGAAGCGCGAGGGCGCTCTCGCCGTCCGACTCGGCCTCTGCGCGGCGAAGGAGAAGCTTCACCACCTCTTCGTGGTCACCGGCCGCTTCACGCAGGCGCGTGAGCTCGGAGGCGGCCCAAGCGTCTGCCTCATTTTCGCTGAGGAGCTCGCGGAGGACCTCTTCCGCGAGCTTCACATCCGCGAGCGTCATCTCGGCGAGCTGGGCGGCTTCCTTCGCGAGCTCACGCTTGCGATCGGGCTCACCTTCCAACTTCGCGAGGCGTCGCAGCGTCCCGACGCGATCACGCTCGCGACCCGGTCCGCGGCGGAGCTCCTCGAGCGCGCGAACGAGCTCGATGTTCTCCGGATCCGCCTCGAGCGCCTTGGCGAAGGCCTCCTCGGCGCCACGTTGATCGTTCGCCTTGTCTCGCTGCCATCGACCAAGCCGCGCCCACAGTTCGGAGCTTCCGCTTGCGCCTGGCGCGGCGCGCTCTTGCGCCTCGAGCGCGCGGCTCAAGGCATCGGCCGCGTCACGCCACGCGTTGTTCTTCTCGGCGAGGCGCTCGAGCTCGATCAAGGCGTCGACCTCGGTCGGCTCTCCGATCACGGCGGCCTCGACGGCGCGCTGGGCGCCGACCGAGTCGTTCGCTTCGTTCTCGCGGATGCGCGCGAGGTCGAGCCGTGCGCGTGTTCGTGCGCGCTGGCCATCGGCGCGGTCGACACGCTTCTCGTAGAGCCGCGCGAGATCCTCACCGCGGCCCGTGGAGCGATAGACGCCCTCCAGGGTGTCGAAGGCATCCTCGAAGAGCGCGCTGTCACCCAGCAACCGCTCCACCGCTTCGCGCGCTTGCGCGTGATCGGGCACGCGCTCGACCGCGAGGCGGAGCGTCGAGAGGCCTTGCGCCTTGTCACCGAGCGCGTCGATCTGGAGGCTGGCGAGGCGATGGTAGAGATCCGCTTGCGCCGCCGCGTCCGGCTCGATCGCGATGCGTCGCTCGAGGACATCCACGAGCGCGCGCGTGTCGCCAAGGCCCGCCTGGACGCGCTCGAGCGCGACGAGCACGTCGGCGTTGTCGCCTCCCTGCTCTGCCGCACGCGCATACGCCTCCGCGGCGCGTGGCAAATCCGCGAGGTGGGTCTCGGCGACCTTGCCGAGGCGAAGGAACAGCTCGGCGGTCACCTTCGCGTCGAAGATCGACGCCGCGCGCTCACTCAGCGTGTCCGCGTACCTCGACCATCCGTCACGACCCGCGAGCGCGGCGATGCGCTCGATCTCGGCGTGAAGCTCCGCGTCTTGCGGCTGATCGGCGAGCGCGCGAAGGAGCGCGCCCTCCGCGCGGCCGACGTCGTGAAGCGAAGACTCGACGACGCGGGCGATCGTGCGAAGCGTGTTCGCGCGCTCGAGCGGGTCGGTCTCTGCGCGAAGCCGCATCTCGAGCGCGTCGGCCAGCTCTTCGTGCTTGCCAGCGGCTTGGAGGACGGGCTCGAGGATCTCGGCGGCCTCACGACGAAGCTCGTCTCGAGCCTCACCGATCTGGCGTGTCGCCTTCGCCGCGTCTTCGTCGTAGCCGAGCGCGAGGACCTCGCGGAAGGCCTCGAGCGCCTTCTGGTGGTCGTCGAGCTCCGTCGCGAGGAGCCGGCCGATGCGCTTCGTGATCTGCGCGCGCTTCATCGGATCGGTGACGAGCTCGGCCTCTGCGCGGAGGTTGTCGAGCAGCTCCGGCCACATCTTCTCGGCCTCGTAGAGATCCGAGAGGCGGGTCATCACCTCGGGGTCGTTGGGCTTCGTCGCGAGCGCTTGCCCGAGGAGGACGACCGCCTCACGGCGATCTTGCAGGCCGACCTCGTAGCACTTGGCGGCGTCGAGCAGCAGCCGGTGCTTCAGCTCGAGATCGTCCTCGGTGCACAGCTCCACGCGCCGTCGATACAGATCGACGAGGCGGGCGGCGTCGTTGCGATCCTCGTAGAGAGGAATGAGGTTGTCGAGCGTCCACGCGCTCTCCGGCTCGAGCTCGAGGGCGCGCTCGTACGCGTCGATCGATCCCTGCTGGTCCTCGAGCATGTCGCGGCGGGCCTCGCCGATGCGACGCCAGAGGCTCGCGCGCTCTTCGTCGTCGTTCGTCAGCTCGGCGCGCTTGGCGAGCACGCGGACGAGCGTGGGCCAGTCGGAGAGCAGCGTCGCGAGCTGATCCATCTCGTCGAGCGGACGCGGATCGGACTCGTCTTGACTGAAGAGGCGTTCCCACGCGGCGAGCGCCCTTCGCGGGTCGTCTCGGCGCTTGTCGTGGAGCTTCGCCAGCGCCTCGAGCAGCTCACGCCGCCCGATGCCGTCGATCTTCTCGATCCCCTGCTCGTACGCGTCGGCGAGATCGTCCCAGCGCGCGGTCGACACGGCGACGCGATCGAGCTCTTCGCGCGTGTCGCCGTCGTCCGGATCGAGGATGAACGCCTCTTTGAGCGCGTCGAAGGCGCGGTTGAGATCGTTGCCGCGCTCCTCGAGGAGGCGCGCGGTGTCACGGAGGACGGCGACCTTCTCGTTCGGCGTCGTCGCGATCGCGTAGCGATGCCGCGCGACGTCGACGAGCTTCTGCCAATCGTCGGCTTGCTCGTAGATCGGCCTCAGCATCTCGACCACGCGCGCGCGGTAGTCGGGGCGGTCGACCATGCCCTCGAGCGCACGCACGGCGCCCTGCCCGGTCTCGCTCGCCTGCGCGGAGACGAGGCCGAGCACCGTCTCGAGCTCGTCGAGCGCAGAGACGGTGTCGCCGGTCTTCGTGTCGAGCACGTTCGCGTAGGCGAGGCGCCACTTCGCCTCTTCCTCCGGCAGCGCGCTCTGCTCGGCGCGCCGGCGATGGAGATCGCCGAGGTCGCGCCACTTCTCGCGGCGGGTGTAGAGGCGACCGAGCGCGTCGAGCGCCGTCACGTCCGTCTCGTCGACGTCGAGGATGCTTCGATAGGTGAGGATCGCCGCCTCGTCGTCTTGGACCTCTCCCTCTTCGATCGTCGCGATCGTGTGGAGCGTCTGGACGCGCGTGACCGGATCGGTGCGGTACTCGAGCGAGTCGCGGTAGAGCACGACACGCTCGGCCGGCCGATTGGCGGCGAGCAGCAAGCGATCGATCGCTTGGAACGCCTTCTGCTCGTCCTCGGGGGCGAACTCATACGCGCGCCGATAGAACTGGAGCGCGCGGATCGCGAACTTCTGGCCGCCGAGCCCTTCGTAGAGCTCGCCGGTGCGGTACGCGAGGCGCGCCGTCGCGGGCTCGTCCGCCGAGATCTTCTCGAGCTCCGCGGCGTAGATCTCCGCCAGGCGCTCTTCTGCGCTCGCGACGCGCGCGAGGCGCTCGAGCTCGGCCCACGTCGACTCGTCGGTGATGTCTTCGGCGAGGAGCTTCGCCATCACGTCGAGCGCGGCGCGGTAGTTCTCCTCTTGCTCTTCGTGGAGCTTGGCGAGGCGGCGAAGCAGCTCGCGCCGCTCCTCCGGATCCTGGCTGCCTTCGAGGCGAGCCTCGACCGCGTTCATGACCTTTCGCCAGTCGAGGTTCGTGAGGTACACCGCCTCGAGCATCTCCGCGGCGCGCGCGGCCTGCGTGCGATCGCCGCTCGGCGATCCGTCCGAGGAGCGCGCGAACGCGATCTGCTCGAGCGACTGCACGGTGGCCTCGTGGGTGGGGTTCACGCGCAGCGCGTCGCCATAGGCGTCGAACGCGCGATCGGTCTCGCCGAGCTCCTTGTCGAAGATGCGGCCGAGTGCATGATGGAGCTGCGCCTTTCGCTCGGACGTCGTCACGTCTGCGCCGAGCTCGCGTTCGTGCAGCGCGACGAGGTCGCCCCAGCGCGCCGACCCGGTGTAGAGACGCTCGAGCGCGTCGACCGCCAGCGGATCAAGACCCAGCTCGAGGATCTGCTCGTAAACGGAGATCGCGCGATCGCGGTCGCCGAGGGACGCGTCGCAGATCTTCGCTTGCTTGAAGAGGATGAGGCGCTTCTGGTCGTCGCTCTCGGCGATCTCGGCGCGGCGCTTCAGCACCTCGATGAGCTGCTCGTGCTCACCCGACTCTTCGTGGAGCGCTTCGAGCGCCTCGAGCGCGCGCGTCTCGTCCGGCCGCAGCTCGAGGGCGCGGCGGTACGACTCCTTCGCGAGCGATCGATCGCCGAGCTTCGTTCGCGCGAGCTCGGCGACGCGGAGCAGCACGCTGACTTGCTTGTCCTCGTCGAGGATGTCCGGGGTCACGGAGCGATAGAGCTCGACGAGCTCCGCCCACTTGCTGGTGCGCTCGGTGATGCGCTCCGCGCGCTCGATCCATTCGTCGATCACTGGCTCGCCCGCGGCCTCTCGCAAGCCGCGCGAGGTGTACGCGAACGCCTTCGACGGATCGTTCAACGGACCCTCGGCGACGAGCGCCGCGCGTGACAGAAGCTCGAGGCGTGGCTCGAGGCCGCCTTCGAGCTCGATCTGGATGTCGAGGACGCGAATGAGCTTGTCGTCGGCGCCAGATGCCTCGTAGAGCGGACGCAGGATCTCTGCCGCCTCTCCCCGTGCGCCTTCGTCCGCGAGGAGCGCTTCGAGCGCCTCTCGCGCTGCGTCGGCGGCCGGATCGATCGTGAGCGCCTGACGGTAGGCCTCGATCGCCTCGCCGACCTCACCGAGGCTCTTGCGACGCACGTCGCCCATGCGCGTGAGGAGATCGATCCGATCGGCGGGCTCGTTCGCGAGCGCGAGATCGGCCTCGAGGGTCTCGGCGAGATCGCGCGGTCGCTCCGCCTTCTGGTAGAGCGCGGCGAGCGCGCCGAGGACCTTTCGGTCTGCCCCGAAGTCGTCGAGCACGGCGCGGTAGGCGAGGATGGCCTCGTCGACCTCGCCGAGCGTCTCGAGCGTCTTCGCGGCTCGACCCATCAGCGCCTTGCGCGCGTCGGCGTCGTCGGCGTTTCGCTCGCGGGTGCGGAGGATCTCGACGAGCGCGCGATGATCGCCCGAGCGTTCGTAGAGTCGGTCGAGCGCGGCGAGCGCCACGGCGTCGGCCGGATCGTCCTCGAGGCGCTCCTTCCACGCGGAGATCGCGCCCGGATCATCGGAGAGCGACTCTTCGGCGAGCGTCCCGAGCCGACCGAGCAGCTCACGACGAGCCTCGACGTTCTCCTCGAGGCGCACCTGCACGCGGAGGATCTGCGCGAGGTCCACGTTCTTGCCGCTCGCCGCATAGATGCGCTCGAGCGCGCGAGCCGCCGGCAGCGCGATCGACGGGTCTTCGGGCGCGAGCTCGAGGACCTGACGATGGATCGCCTCCGACTTGTCGACCTGCGACGTCTCTTCGTAGATGCGCGCGACGTCGCCGAGGATCTCGGCGCGCGGCTGCGGCGCGTCCGCGTTCTTCGCCGCGACGATGAGGACGTTGGCCGCGTCGTCTCGCCGATCGAGGCGCGTCGCGATCTCGAGGTACCGCTGCCGGGCCTCGACATCACCAGGAGAGAGCGGCAAGAGCCGCGCGTACGTCTCGAACGAGCCGAGGTCGTCGCTGAGGCGCTCGTCGCGGAGCTCTGCGATGCGGCGAAGAAGCTCTCGCCTCTCGACGTCGTCGCTGACGAACTCGAGGCGGATCTCGAGCACACGCACGAGGTCACGCATCTCTTCGCGATCCGAGTAGACGCCTTCGAGGATGATCGCCGCGCGCTGCCGGAGATCCGGATGCGCGAGGCACTTCTCGACGAGCTCGCGTGCTTCGCGGTTCGACGGATCGCCGAGGACGACCTCTTCGAGGTAGTCGAGCGCGGCCTTCGGGTCGCCGAGCTTCACGAAGAGGAGCGTGCCGAGACGAAGCTTCAGCTGCGCGCCGCCCGTGCTGCCGGCGAGCTCGATGCGACGGCGCAGCAAGTCGGCGAGGTTCGGCCATCGCTCGTGGGTCGCGTAGAGCTTGTCGAGCGCGAAGATCGCTTGCTCGTGCCCCGGCTCGATCTCGAGGATGCGTTCGTAGTACTGAATCGCCTTCGGAGAGTCGTTCGTGATCTCTTCGGCGATGATCGCGACCTCGGCGAGGAGATCGGTGCGCCGCTCTGGGCTGTCGGTCGCCGCGAGCATGCGCTCGTAGAGATCCTCGAGGTCCTTCCAGCGCTCGCGCGTCGTGAGGATCTGCTTGAGCCGGAGGAACGCGCGATCGTTACCCGGATCACGCAAGAGGATGCGCTCGAGATACGGCGTGGCGCGATCGATCTCGCCGAGCATCTCGTCGTAGAGCGTCGCGGCGCGTTCCGCGAGATCCATCTCGACATGCGGCGGAAGACCCGTCTCGCCGGTCTCGGGCACCGCCTGCGCGATCGTCTCGACGAACTGCTGCGTGCGCCCCGTCTTGTTCGCGAGCACGGCCAAGCGATCCCAAAGATCGAGCTCGGTCGGGTAGTCGAGCGCGGCGCGCGCGAGCACCTCGAAGGCCGCGATGCGGTCGCCGAGGTTCTGCTTCACCGCCGCGAGGCGGAGATGGAGCTGCAAGCGGTCGGCCTTCGACGCCGCCGTCGCGATGAGCACCGCGAGCACGTCGCCTTGCTTCTCGAACTGCCCCGCCGCGGCGTACGCCTGCTCGAGCACGATCGCGGCGTCTTTGCGTGTCTCCGACAGCGGCATCAGCTCTTCGACGAGCGCGATGACGTGCGCGTCGTGAGGCGCGATCTCGAGCGCGCGCTTGGCGGCCGCGAGCGCTTCACGCGGGTTCTTGAGCGGCCCGAGGTACAGGCGCGCGAGATCGAGCTCGCGCGCGACGCGGCTCTCCCCTTGCTCGAGGTCGCGCTCGCGCTGGAGCATCTCGGCCGCGGCGACCGCGTCGCCTTGCGCGAGGAGAAGGCGCGAGAGCGCCCGGAGCGAGCCGATGTGATCCGGATCGATCCCGATGAGCTCGCGGTAGATCTCGATCGCCTTCGCCGGCTCCGAGAACGCCTCTTCTTCGAGCAGCGCCCACTCGGCGAGGAGCGGCACCGCCGTGCGGCCTTCGGCGCGGTTGACGCGGAGGCGGAAGAGCCAGCGCAGATCGTCTTTGCGATCGGGAGACGAGCGGAGCAGCCGATCGAGGCCCGCGATCGCGACCTCGTCTTCCGGGTTCGCTTCGATGAGCTCTTTGTACGCCGCCACCGCGTCGTCGGGACGACCCGCGTGGAGCGCCGAGACCTCCGCGAGCTTCATCCGAAGCTCGCGTCGTTCATCCATGCTCGCGGACGCCGACGCGAGGCGCGCTTGGATCGCTTGCGCGAGCCCGCCCCACTCCGTCGACTGTCGTGCCCAACCTTCGAGCGCGGCGAGCGCGCCTTGCGTGGTGGGCGCCAGCTCGTAGGCCTTCTTCGCGTAGCGGAAGGCCGCGACCTTGTCGGCGAGGCGATGTCCGGTGACCTCGGCGAGCTTGTTGTAGAGCGCGACCTTCTCTTCGTCGCTGTTCGCATGCGAGAGGAGGACTTCGTAGAGCGCAGGCAAGCGCGCCCACTTCTCTTCGCGTTCGTAGAGAGGAACGAGCGCGCCGGCCGCGCGCCGGTCGTCGGGCTTCACCGAGAGCACGCGCTCGTACGAGCGGAACGCGCGCTCGGGCACGTGGATCTTCTCCTCGTAGATCGAGGCGATCCGGAACGAGAGATCGATCTTCGTCTGGTTGTCGGCCGCGCGATCGGCGGTGCTCGAGAGGACCTCGGCGAGGCCTTCCCAGTCGCTCGTCGACGCGTAGAGATCCGTCAAGCCGTCGAAGTCGTTCATCGCGAGATAGCTCTCACGGAGGATGCGAAGCGCCTTCGCGTGGCCCGGAGAGAGATCGAGCACGCGACGCCACACGCGGAGCGCCCCGCTATGATCCTGCAGGCGATCCGAGTAGACGCCGCCGAGCTTCTGCAAGATGACGAGGCGCGCTTGCGGATCGTCGGCGAGCTCCACGCGGCGCTCGAGCACCTCCGCCACGGTGGCGAAGTCCTTGTCGCGTTCGGCCTGCTTCTCGAGCGCGTCGAGCGCGGACGCGTCGTCCGGATCCTCGGCGAGGATCATCTTGTAGAGGCGGCTGGCGTCGGCGCCGCGATCGAGTCGATCGCTCGCCATCTTCGCCATCTCGACCCACAGCGCGCGCCGCTCGGCGCCGCTCGTGACCTTCGTCTCGCCTTCGTAGAGATCGTAGAGCTGGCGGTAGGCGCGGCGCTTTCCGTAGAGCTCCTTCAGCTTCTCGACCGCTTCGCGATCGTTCGGCTTCGCTTCGCGGAGCTTCTCGTACGCCTCGACCGCGTTCTGCACGTTCGAGAACTGCTCGAGCCAGCGCTTTCCTGCCGCGCGGTACAGCTCGGCCTTCACCGACGCCTCGGGCTCGAGCTCCGCGAGCCGCATCTGGGTCGTGAGGAGATCGCGCCAGCGACCGAGCGCCTCGTACACGCGCGCGAGCTCGCGCACGGCGTCGGCGTCGTGCGCGTCGAGCGCGATGATTTGCGAGAGCACCGTGACCAGCGCGGAGTCGCTCTTGATGTTCTCGCGGTAGATCTGCGCGATCTCGCGCAGCACCGGCAGGCGCGCGGCGGCGTCGTCCGGCGGCACGCGCTCGAGCTCGGAGCGAAGGAGATCGGCGAGGTGGTTGTACGATCCGCTCGTGCGGTAGAGCCGCTTCAGCGCGTCGCGCGCCTCTTGGTTGTTCGGCTGCGAACGGAGGAGCGTGCGCCACTGCTCGATCGCCTTCTGCGCGTTCGCGCCCTCTTCGGCGAGCGTCGCGATCTCACCCGCGAGCGTCGCGCGCTCGGGGCCGTCGGGCATCGCGCGCTGGGCGTCGGTGAGGATCTGAACGAGCCGCGTCTGCTCACCCTTCTGGATGCACCACTCGCGGAAGAAGTTGAGCATGCCGGGATGCGCCGGCTCGTGCTTGCGGAGGCGCTCGAAGTACGGCTCGGCCGCCTCGGCCTTGTGCCGCATCTTCCAGTTCACCATCGCGATCTGGAGGATGATGCCGACCTCTTGCCCGGGGCGAACGCCGCCGCCCGAGAGCTGGCCGTCGTAGAGCGACACGAGGTGGTCCCACAGCTCTTTCTCGGTGAAGTGATCGACGAGGACGCGCGTGGCCTCGGGGTGACCTGGTGAGAGGTCGAGGATCTTCTCGTACGCCGTGACGGCGCGATCGATCGATCCGAGCTTCTTCTTGTAGACGCGCGCGAGGCGCGTGAGCGCCGCGAGCTTCTCGTCCTTCGCCGAGACCTCGGTCGCGAACGCGTCGAGCGCGGTCGCGAGCTCTTCCCAGCGCTCTTCGGCGCCGAGGATGCGCTCGAACAGGATGGCGGCGCGGCGGTTCTTCGGATCGAGCGCGAGCGCGTCACGCAGGAGGCCGAGGATCTTCTCGGTCAGGTCGCGTCGCGCGTCCTTCCCTTCCTTGCCCTCCTTGTTCGCTCCCTTGTCCTTCTTCTTTCCCTTGCCGCCACGCTTGCTCTTCGGCCCGATCGCCTCCTCTTCTTCTTGCTTCTTTTGCGCCTCGCGAGCCTCGAGCTCGGGGCGTGCGTAGCGATAGGCAATCTCGGCGGCGCTGACGAGGAGCGAGCTCTTGAACGGCGGATCGTTCGCGCCCTTCGCCTCGGTGAAATACTTCTGCGCGAGATCCTTCCACTTGCCGCGCTTGACCTCGCTCCGCTCGACGCCTTCCTCGGCGTTCGCGTCGCCTGGGCGAAGCTCGAGCACGCGCCGGTACGCGGCGAGCGCCCCCGCGTCGTCGAGGAGAACATCGTCGCGAATGCGCGCGAGCTCGGTGACGAGATCGACCTCGCGAGGATCCCCCTTCACGAGCGCGGCCTCCATCTCGAGCAGCTCGGCGACGGCTTCGTACTCGCGTCGCATCTCGTGAGCCCGGCGCGCCGCTTCGAGCAAGCTCGCGAGCTCGGACGCCGTCATGTCGTCAGGGGCTTTGACGCTACCGCCGGCCGAATAGCCAAGCGAGGATCGGAGGTCCGTCCATGCCTGCTCGTTGTCGGGCTCGTCTTGAAGAATGCCGAGTGCGCTTCGGATCGTATTTGCGCTCATCTGGAGTGGTCTCAGTCGCCCGCCATGACGCGTGGCGATCTCGAACGCAAATCGGCTACATCATTCGAGAAAGCACACGCGAAAGATCGGGGAAAGCGATGGTATGGCAGCGGTGACCCCACTAGCAAGGCTCTCGGGAGCCAACTTTCGCGACTTTCTTTTTTTGCGCGGAGGCCGGTTCCCTCGCCCGCGTCTCGGGTGAAATGGATCGCCTTTCCACGTCAAAATGCGGGCTTTTCTGTGATGTGATGGCAACGGCCGACGCGCGTAGCGCAGGCCGACTCCCAAAAACCGACCGATGGCGCTGACATCCGCCGCAAACAAATCGCTGCTCCTGTCCCTCCGAAACGTCTACGAGACGCTTTACATCTCAGCGCCGACCGTCGTGGACGCCCTGCGCGGCACGATCACGCGCGAGCGGTGCGACGAGCGGCTCGAGGCGTGGGCAAGCCGCGTCGTCGCGAACAGCGAGATGATGATCTCGGTTCACGGTCGCGAGAACATCGAGCCCGGCGCCACGTACGTGATCATGAGCAACCACCAGTCGCACTACGACGTGGCGGTGATCTTCTACGTGCTCGGGTCGACGATTCGTATGGTCGCCAAGCGCGAGCTGTTCGATTTGCCCGTGTTCGGACGCGCGATGCGCGTGGCAGGTTTCATCGAAGTGGACCGGCAGAATCGCAAGCGAGCGATCGCGAGCCTTGACGATGCGCGCCAGAAGCTTCAGAGCGGAGTGCCGATGTGGATCGCACCCGAAGGAACGCGAAGCCCGACCGGCGAGCTGCTTCCCTTCAAGAAAGGCGGCTTCGTGCTCTCGCTCGAGACCGGCGCGCCGATCTTGCCGGTCAGCATCCGCGGCACCCGCGACGTGCTCCGCGCGAACGCGATCCGATCGCGACGCGGCGTCGAGGTGTACGTCACCATTCACCCGCCGGCCGACCCCAAGCGCTTCGCCGATCTCCCCGCCCGTGAAGCGCGTGCTGCGCTCGAAGGCGAGGTTCGTCGTGCGATCGCGAGCGGTCTCTGAACGATGAGCATGACCTCCACACCTGGCGCCGGCCTCTTCATCCTCGTCAATGCGAACGCCAAGCGCGGAGGTCGTCGCGTCGCCGTTCAGCTCGCGCGCGCTCTCCCCGGCGCGAGCGTTCGGCTCACGCGCAGCGTCGCGGAGGTCGAAGGTTGGCTCGGCGGCGTCATCGCCGGGCAAGGGCGTCGGGCGATCCGCGCCATCCTATCGGCAGGAGGCGACGGTTCGGCGATCACGCTGCTCAACGCGCTCGATCGCGTGGTGCCTGAAAATGAGCCGTTTCCGCCGATCGGCGCGCTGCCGCTCGGCACCGGCAACGCGTGGGCGCACTCGCTCGGGGCACGCAAGCTCGATGGCTGCGTGCGCGCGCTCGCTGCGCGTGGCGACGGCCTGATCCCGACGCGTCGCTACGCGCTGTTCGAGTGCAACGGCGTGCTCACGTTCTTCGGCGGGTGCGGGTGGGACGCGCAGATCCTCGACGACTACCGGCAACAGGTCGAGCATTCGCCCTCGAGTCGTCTCGCCAAGAGCGTCTTCGGTTACGTCACCGCGATGTTCACGCGCACGGTGCCGAAGACGCTCGTGCACGGACGCCCTCACGTGATCATCGAGAACCTCGGCGACGAGGTGTACGTGATCGACGAGCTACCCGGCGACACCGGTCGCGCGAAGCTACGCCGCCTCGAAGGCGCCAAGCGCGGCACGATCCTCTACGAAGGAATGGCGTCGGTCGCGGGCGCGGCGACGTGTCCGGAGTTCGGCTACGGCTTTCGCGCCTACCCGTTCGCCGAGCGCTTGCTCGAGTGGCTGAACGTCCGCATCTACGATCAGAGCGCGCTCACAGCCGTCTACGACATCCCGAAGCTCTGGCGCGGCCAGTACCCGCTTCGCGGCATGCACGACTGGTTCGCGACCGAGGTGCGCATGACGTTTTCCCGTCCGGTGCCGCTCCAGATCGGCGGTGAAGCGATCGGCTCGCGCCTCAGCGTGGAGTTCAAGCGATCGCCGCGACGCGTCGACGCCGTCGATTGGCGCATGCTCGGCTGGGAGAGCAGCTCCTGAGAGCGTGCATTTTGCAACTTGCGACGCCCGACACGCGAGCAAACAAGACACGCACGATGTGTGCGCTCGATGACGCCGGGCTTTTCTCGGGTGATCACGGTAAACCGTGACCACGGACGCTTCACGCGCCCCGACCTAGCACGATCCGCTATTCTCGATACCCCGTGGCTGGTGGCAATGATCGGCGGGTGACGAACGGAAGTGAGGAGAGCGAGCTCGACGCGAGCGCGCTCGAGTCCGATCCTCCGCCGCCGCCCCAACACAACCCTCACCCGGCGCCGCGCCCACCACGCGCGCCGCCGATCCCTGCTCCATCCAGCGCGAAGTCGATCCCTCCGGCGGCGCAGTCCTCGCGCCCGAACGTCGCAGGCGTCCCGATCCTCGGCCGCCATGCCGTACAGCCGAGCGTGATCCCGAGCGCCGCGGGCAGCACGCCCAGCGTGAACAGCAGCGCGAATAGCAGCAACGCGGCCATCCCCGCTGCGCCGCGACCCGACGCCCCGAAGCTGAAACTACCGTCGAAGCCTCCGGTGGCGAAGCCGAGCGCGTCGACGGCAACGGGCGCGGTGCCGCCTGCGCCGAGCTCGAACACGAACGTCGCCGCGCTCGCGCAGCAGAGCTCGTCGCCTTCTCCTCCGCCCGTTCGCATCCAGACTCCACCGGCGGGAGCGCTCGCGATCGCGGCGGCCGTCGCGGCGGCGCAGCAGCCCGCGCAACACCGCGTATCGGGCACGCAGCCCGCGCCCGCCAAGGCGCCGTCGGTCGCGCCGCCCGGGTCACCGTGGCGACCCACGATGGAGCGCCTCCTCCGCGAGGTCGACGCACGCGCGCCGAACGAGCCGATCCGCGCCGCGCTCCTTCTCTGTGCGCACGCGCGCATCTACATCGACGGCACACAGGATCCGCTCCGCGCGCAGGAAGCGCTCACCCGCGCCTCTTCGCTTGCCCCCGACGCGCGCTTCGTATCGGCGACATGGCGATGGCTCGCCGAGCAAGGCGCCGATCCCGGGACGGTGCTCCAGCGGACGCGCGCCGAGCTTCGGCACGTCGGCGATGGACGCGATCGCACGGCGCTCCTCTGGCAGATCGCCGCGATCGAAGAGCACGCCGCGGCAGACGTCGCAGGCGCGACGAAGACGATGCGCGAGCTGCTCGCGCTCGAACCGAACGACGTCGGCGCATGGGACGCGCTCGCGGCGCTCTACTTGCGGCTCAAATCGCCGAACCACGCCTCGTCGTGGGACGATCCGGGCACCGACGACACCGTCTTCGGCGGCGTGATCGAGTCGCTCGACGTGATGGCGCAAGCCACGGACGACGCGGCGATGCGCGCGTCGTTCTACGGCTCGGTCGGCGCGCTGCGCGATCGCTACCTCGACGACACCGACGGCGCGCTCGCCGCGCTTCGCCGCGCGATCGACGCGGACAACACGAACGCCGCGGCCCAGGCGACGATCGAGATGATCCTGCTGCGCCGCCGCGCATGGGACGAGTACGCGAAGGTCATCGCCGCGCAGGCCGAGCGAACGCGCGACCCGGCGATGTCTCGCGAAGGCTTCGAGCGCGCAGGCGACATCTACGCCGAGTGCATCGGCGACCACGCACGAGCCGCGCATTGTTATGTCCGCGCGGCGACGCTCGCCGAGCTCGATCCGGGTCCGGTCGAGAAGCTCGCGATCGTCCTCGAGAACGCCGGGCGCTGGGAAGACGCGACCGCGGCGTACGAGCGCCTCCTCACCCGCACGGGCGACCCGGTCCAAAAGGCGTGGACGCTCGTGCGGCTCGGCAACCTCCACGAGACGCGGCTCAATCGTCCGGATGACGCGCTCGCGGCCTACCGGCTCGCCGTCGACGCGGCGCCGACGTTCGCGCCTGCGCTCGAGGCGCTCCTCACCGTCGCTCGCGCGCGAAACCTCCATCAGCTCGCGATCGATCTCGAGCAACGTCAGGCCGATCGCGTCGGTGACGACGCCGCGCGATCGATCCGCTACGCCTCGCTCGCCGAGCGCGTCGAGGTGATGCCCGGCGACAAGACGCTCGAAGAGGCATGCTCGTTCTACGAGCGCTCGCTCGGGCTCGACCCGACCAACCCGGCGCCGTTCGACGCGCTCGACCGCATCTATCGAGCGACGCGCCAGTGGCAGCGGCTGATCACGCTCTACGAGGGCGCGCTTCAGACGACGAGCGATCGCCGCCGCGCACGCGCGCTTCGCCTCGACCTCGCGGAGCTTTACCACGCGCGCATGAACCAGCCGCTGCGCGCCGCGGAGCTCCTTCGCGAGGCGCTCACGGGTCCCGAGGATCGCTACGACACGCTCGTCTCGCTGAGCCGCGCGCTCGCGGACGCAGGGCGATGGACCGAATACGTCGAGGCGCTCGAAGCGCAGGCGGCGATGCTCACCGGCGCGGAGGAGATCGCGGCGGTGTACCGGATCGGCGCCGCGCTCGAGACCCGCGTGAAGGATCTCCGCCGCGCGCTGTCGACCTACGAGGTCGTGCTCGATCGCGCGCCGAGCCACGAAGGCGCCGCCCGCGCGATCATCCGCATCCACGAGACGGAGGGTCGTTGGGAGCAGGTCGTCCTCGCCGAGCGACGTCTGCTCGACCTCGCGACGCGGCCGGAGGACTTCCTCGACGGCCTCTTCCGCATCGCTCGGATCAACGAGGAGCGGCTCGGCCACCTCGACGAGGCGATCGCGGCGTACTCGGAGGTCTTGGTGCACGCGCCGGCGCACCTCGCGGCGATCGCAGCGCTCGAGCGGCTTCTCCGCGTCACGGGCAACTACCGCCGGCTCGCGCAGGTGCTCCAGCACTTCGCCGACGCGACGCACGATCCGCAGATCCGCGTCCGCGCGATGATCCGCGCGGCGACGATCCTCGAGCTGTGCATGGACGATCCCGACACGGCCTCGGCGGCGTATGCACGCGCGCTGGTCGCGGCAGGCGGGCTCAGCAGCACGAAGAACGATCCCGAGCGCATCGCCGCGCTCTGGGGCCTCTTGCGACTGCAAGAGACGCGCGGCGAATGGTCGGCCGTCGACCAGACGCTCACCGCGCTCCTCGAGACGACGGAGGAGCCCACCGCGCGCCTTCGTGTGCTCGTGCGTCTCGCGCGCACCTGCGAGCTTCGCCTCGGCGACATCCCGCGCGCCGCGCAGTACTACGAGGAGGCGAACGCGATCAGCGCCCGCGGAAAGCCTTCGCCGATCATGCTCGATCGCGTGCGCGTCGCCCGGATCGAAGGCTCGAGCGAGAGCATCCAGGTGTGCCTGCGCGCGATGGCGAAGGCGACGACGGACGAACGTCTTCAAGCGGGCCTTCATCGCGTGCTCGCGCTCACCGCCGAGCACGAAGGCAACCACGAGGCGGCCGCGCTCCTCTACGAGCGCCTCGTGCAACGCGACCCCGAAGATCCGCAGGCGCTCGACGGCTACATGCGCTGCGTCGCGCCGGCCAACGACGCTCGGCTCGCCGCCGCGATCATGGCGCGCGCTCGCGCCACGCTCGACGCGCCGCTGCGTGCGCTCCTCGCGTTCGCGAGCGGCGTGCTCGACGAGACAGCCGGTCGTATGAACGACGCCGACGTCGCCTACAGCTTCTCGCTCTTGGCGGAGCCGGATCTCCTCCCCGTGCTCGACGCGTCGAGGCGGCTGCGCGTGCTCGCGGGCAACTTCACGGCCGCCGCGTCGCTCGCCGAGCGGTCGGCGTCGGCGTCCGTCGACGCAGAGAACGCCGCGGGCGCTTGGCTCGAAGCCGCGGAGCTCTACGAGACACGCCTCTCCGATCCGACGCGCGCGCTCACGAGCTACCGCGCGCTCTTCATGAAGCAGCCGAGCCATTCGCGCGCGCTCGATCGTGCGCTTCACTTGCTCGAGGCGACCGGCGATTGGGGCACGTCCGCGACCATGCTCCTCGCGCACGTCGAGGCGATCAGCGACGCGCATCTCCGCGCGAAATACCTCCGGCAGCGCGCCGCGATCCTCGCCGGGCGTCTCGGCGACACGCCGGGCGCGATCATCGATCTTCGTCGGGCGATGGCGCTCACGCCGGACGACGAGGACGTCGCGACGATGGAAGTCCTCGCGATGCTCGAAGAGCGCACGCGCCACTGGCAGGAGGCGCTCCACCTCCACGAGCGCGTCGCGCGTTCGTCGTCGGTCAACGAGAAGACGCGACGCCGCGCACGGCTCGCGCAGTCGCGCGTGCTCGGGGACGAACTGCGTGACGACGCCAAGGCGAAGACCATCCTCGAAGAGCTCGTCGCCGAAGAGCCCGACGATCGCGACACGGCGCTTCGTCTCGCCGAGGTGTGCGTCCGAAGCGGCGAAGACGCCCGCGCACTCGCCATCTACACGGAGCTCACGACGACGGGCTCCGCGACCGATCGCGCGCGTGCGCTGCTCGCGCTCTCCGACCTCAAGCGCCAGCGCCCGCAAAAGTACAAGCCGGCGGACGTCGAAGCGGCGATCTCGCGCGCGTTCGACCTCGCGATCGCGGACCCGTCCGTCATCACGCTCCTCGAAGAGCGCGCCGCGCGCGACAGCGACTTCCGCTGGTTCGCGCAGCACGCCGACGCCGCGGTGGGTCGCGTGCAACCGAACACGCCTGGTGTGCTCGCGATGCGGACTGCGCTCGCGCGCGTGCTCCGTGAGAAGCTGAAGAACCCGGACGCGGCCGACCGTCATCTCGCGTCGGCGATCCAAGCGTTCCCCGAGTCGATGGCGACGCGCCTCGCGCTCGCCGCCGGCCTGCGCGGTCGCAACGACGACGCCGCCCTCGCCGAGCTTCGCCGCGCGGTCGAGGCCGATCCCACCTCGCCCGGTCCCTTCGAGGCGCTCGCCGCGTTCACCGCGAGCACGATGCGCCCGGAGATCTCGAACATGCTGCGCTCGGCCGCCGTGCTCCTCGGCGCGGCCGAGCAAGAGGACGAGGCGATGACGCTCGCGAACGCGACGCCGCTCCGTCCGATCCCCGAGTCGCTCCTCTTCGAGGAGGCGATGGCGCGTCTCGTCGGACCCACCCGCTGCTGGTTCCTCCGCCGCGTGCTGCTCGTCCTCGAGCCTTGGCTGCCGAAGATCTTCCCAGGCGCCGAGCAGATGCTCGAGACGCGCGCTCGCCTCCCCGATTCGTACCCGATCGTCACCGAGGTGCGTGCGATCGCGAACGCGGTCGGCGTCATCCCGCCGCCGATCGTCTGTCGCGGCGCCGGACGCGAAGTCGCGATGCTGCTCACCGAGCCCCGCGCGCTCGTCCTCGGCAACGATCTGCTCACCGAGCAAGGCCGCCCGCTCGCGATGTTCCACGCGGCGTATGCCTGCTCGCGCCTCGCCGCGAACGGAAGCCTCTACACCGTGCCGCGCGATCAGGTGATCGCGCTCCTCGACGCCGCGGCGATCCCCGACACCGACGGAACGTCGATCCGCGAGTTCCGAAAGCGCATCAGCTCCGTCTTGCCTCGAAAGAGCAAGAAGGAGCTCGAACGCGTCATCATGGAAGGCGGCGGCGACGTCCGGCAAGAGCTCGCGATCTGGGAGGCCGAGGAGGCGCGGCGCTCGCTCTACACCGCCGTCATCCTCTGCCGCGATCTCCGCGCGGTCGGTAGCGTGCTCGCCGCCGACGCGCTCGTCACGCAACACGCCGACGAGCGCCGCCGGCTCCTCGCCGCGAACACGCGCCTCCGTGAGGTCCTCGAGCTCATCGCGTCTCCGGCCTGCTGGGACGTGTTCAAGCGTGTGTACGGGCGCGCCTGATCGCCCTAAAATCCAGGCTCTCTCGCGCGGCTGAAACCAGCGAGCCGGTCCGCGCGTATCGTCTCTGCGCATGGCGATGATTCGTTCGGTCCTCGGTGTGGGTGCTCTCCTGGTCGCGACGCTGCTGGTGGGCTGCGCGGAGGGCGGATCCCTCGCGCGACCTGCGCACGCGAGCGCGACGAGCGGCCACGTCGAAGGCGCGCCGCGTGAGGAGCTGCCCTGGGCCACGTTCTCGCCCGAGACGTTCGCCCGCGCCAAGGCCGAGCGGAAGCTCATCGTGATGGATGGCTCGGCCGAGTGGTGCCACTGGTGCCACGTGATGGAAGCGACGACGTACCACGACCCGAAGGTGCGCGAGGTCCTCGACAAGCACTTCATCGCGGTGAAGGTCGACGTCGACTCGCGTCCGGATCTCGAGGAGCGCTACGGCGACTATGGCTGGCCGGCGACGATCATCTTCTCGCCCGACGCCGTCGAGCTCGGGAAGTACCGCGGCTACATCGCGCCCGAGAAGCTGACCGAGATCTTGAAGGAGGCCGTCCTCGGCGTCAGCAACGCAGAGGCGGGAGCCGAGCCAGGTCGCTCCGCAGGCTACGCCGTCTCCGTCTCACGCCCCGCCACGAAGACGCCGCTCCCCGAAGAGCAGCTCACGTGGATCCAGCACGCCGTCGAGGTCGAGCTCGACGACTACTGGGACGAGACGCAAGGCGGCTGGGGTCGCATGCAGAAGGCGCCGCTCGGCTGGGACAACGCCTGGCTCCTCTTGCGCGCAGGCAAGGACGACAGCGACGCGAGGACGAAGGTGCTCTTCACGCTCGACCAGCAAGCGAAGCTGATCGATCCGGTCTGGGGCGGGATCTACCAATACTCCGCGGCGCGGGACTGGGACCACGCGCACTTCGAGAAGCTCATGACCTTCCAAGCGCCCGCGCTCGACAACTACGCCACCGCGTACCGGCTGACGAAGGATGCGAAGCAGCTCGCGCGCGCCCGCGCGATGTACGGCTACATCGATCGCTTCATGAAGAGCCCGGAGGGCGGCTTCTACACGACGCAAGACGCCGATCTGAACGCGCACGATCGGACGAAGCCGTTCATGAACGGCCACGACTACTACGCGCTCGGCGAGAAGGAGCGGCTCGCGAAGGGCATCCCGCGCGTCGACACGAACGAGTACGGACGCGAGAATGGCCTCGCGATCGCCGCGTACGTCACGATGTTCGAGGCGACGAACGATCCTGCGCCGCTCGCGTCGGCCGAGCGAGCCGCGCGTCGCGTGCTCACGACCCATGCGCCGAAGCTCGATCGCTTCCATCGTGGCGGCATCTCGCACGGCGTCCTCAAGACCGACGGGAGCGCGGAGAAAGAGGCCAAGCAGCTCTACCTCTCGGACAACGCCGCGTTTGGCTTCGGGCTGATGCGTCTCTACGAGGCGACGAAGAAGGACGAGTGGCTCGCGCACGCGAAGGAGATCGCAGACTTCATGCTCGTGGATCTCCTCGACGAGTCGGGCGGAGGCCTGTTTGGCTCGACGAAGGATCCTGACGCGGTGGGTGTCTTCGCGGCGCGCCGCGTCCCGTTCGAAGACAACGTGATGGCCCTTCGCCTGCTCGCGCGGGTCGCGCGCGCGACGAACGACGTCCGCTACCGGCACGTGATCGACCGCGTCTTGCGCGCGATCTCGACGCCCGAGGAGATCAAAGGACGTGGCCGCATGCTCGGCGACTACCTCCTCGCGCTCGAAGAGACGAAGGGCGTCCGCGGCGACGCTCGCTGAGCGAGAGGAGAACGTGAGGCTGCTCTTCGTCAGAGAGGAAGAGGAGCGGCGCGCCACTCCATCCGCCGCGCGACCTCGCGCGCCACGTCGTCGCCTTCGAGCCGCGCGACGAGGTGGATGCCGAGGTCGATCCCGGCCGTCACGCCGCCCGCGGTGATGATGTTGCCTTGATCGACGACGCGCTCGTCTTGCGCCAGCGTCGCGCCGAAGGACGCGAGGCGATCGAACGCCGACGCATGCGTCGTGGCGCGCTTGCCTTGGAGGCGACCGGCGGCGCCGAGGAGCAGCGCTCCCGTGCACACCGAGGCCAGGATGCGGTTGTGCGGATACGACGCGAGATACGACGCGAGCTCGGTGTCGTGCTCCATCTGCCGCGTGCTCGGGCCGCCCGCGACGACGAGGACATCGAAGTGGTCGAGCGCAGGACGGTACCGCTTGGCGACGAGCGACGCGCCTGACCCACTCCACACGACGACGTCGAGCACGGTCTTCTCCTCGGCGGGCTTCGTCAGCGCGATCACCTCGCAGCTCGTCGATGGATCGAAGCCCATCGACGCGATCCGCGAGAGCGCGTCAAGGGGTCCGACGAGATCGAGCAGCGTCATCCCGCCGAATCCGCAGAGCCCGACGCGCGTGCCGGTCACGCGATCGGGCTGCTCGAGGACCCGATCGAGGGTGAGGACACGCACGCACGCGTCCGACGGGATCGGCCCGTGGACGTGAGGCATCGGCCCGCGCGGCGTCTTTGCGACCTCGACCGGCACGTCGAGGCGCCGCGGGTCGATCGCGAGCACCCGTAGCTCGCTCTGGGCCTCCGGCGGGAAGTAGAGACGTGCGCTCTCGAGCACCTCATCGCGGTACGACGCGTGAATGAATCCTTCACGCGCGAACGAGGAGGGCTGATAGCGCCCGTCCCTTCCCCAGCTGATCTCGGACGCACGTGCGATGTGAAAGAGCCATCTCATGGGACTGGCCGTGAAGCGTAGACCAGTCCGCTCGCGAATGGGCCAGCAGCTCAGGGATGGGGCCAGGCCTCGAGCCCCGCGACATACCCACCTGGCGTCGAGAACGGGTTCTCGAGGATGACGGACGTGCCCGCGTCGGTGGTGGGGACCGCGAGGACCTGGAGAGGACCGGCGCCGCCATCCGAGAAGAACACGGCGCGCGATCCGACGAAGGCCCCACGTCCGTCGTTCGCGACGATGTCGATCCCGGGGAGGATCGGATCGCCGACCGTCGTGGTCCTCGGATCCCAGTGGTAGCCGTCGAAGTAGAAGGCCACCGCGGCATGGCTCCCGTCGACGAACGCGAGCGAGCTCGGGAAGCCCATCGCGTCGAGCGGCAAGAGCGTCTTCACCACGCCCGTCGCGAGATCGACCTGCTCGACGCGGCGTCGAACGATGCCGCCTGCCCCGCCGTCTCCCAGCGCGTCGTTGCATCCTGCGTTCAAGACGAGCAGGCGATCGAACGCCGCGTCGTAAATCAGGGGCGTCCCGAGCGGCGGATTGTAGCCGTCGAGCAAGATCCCGCCCCCCGGGCCGGTGCCGCCGAGCGAGACGACCTTGTCGGTGTCGACGTCGATCGCGATGATCGACGGCTTGAGCGACGCGCAGAGGAGCTTGGTGAAGCCGCCGGCCGTCTGCGTGCGCGTGAGATCCGCGTTCCCGAGGAGCACGAACACCTTCTTCTTCGAGGGCACGTAGACGGCGGTCGTCATCTCGATGAAGTTCGGGTCTCCGGGCTGCTTCAGGCCCGCGAGATCGATGTAGCTCGTCGGCGTCGCGCTCGCGCCTGCACCGCCCGGCCGGCTCGGATCGATGACGGCGATCCGATCGCGGTTGAAGCGAAGGACGTAGGCCTTCGAGCACGAGGTCTGGACCACCGCGACCGGGTTGGCGTTTTGATCGCCGCCGTCGGCCACCGGCTCGTCGCCGTGCACGTTCCACGTACCGACGACCTTCCACGGCTCGCGCGCGTCGAGGCGCTGCACGAGATCCGACTCGCCGCCCAGGAGGTACGGATCGGTGCCGAGCGACGAGGTCACGCCGTAGCCGCCGTCGAACGCGAGGCGACCGTCGACCGTCTTCGTCTGCACGTTCACGACGGCGAGCTCGCTGCCGCGCGGCTTTCCTTGCACGATGAACACGCGCGGCGGCGTCCCTCCCGCGTCGCCGCACGCGAGCGCGGCTGGACCGCTGTCGGCCGGCGGCTGCGTCGATTGGTCGGCGCCGACCTGCACGTCGAACGATCCGGCGTCCGTCGGCCGGTAGACGTCGTCGTCACCGGTGCACGCCCAGAGGGCGAGCGCCGCAGGGGTCAGCAAGAAGGTCGCTGCCAGCAGGCGTCCGCCCTTGAACCGGCGCGCTGAGACAGACGACGCCGTCGAAGATGACGACACAGAGGCCTTCGTCACGGCCGAATTCCGACGATGATTCATTTTTCACCTCAAGCCAACGCACGCCCGCGAAGGCCACGACACGAACAGGGAGGTCTCATCGTGCGGGTCCGGTCTCCGGACTTCCGGATCATCCTCACCCGAGACCTTCCCAGCGCGGCGGCGTCGCCTTGCCAGTGGTTTTTTCTCGAGCTCGTCCCCGGTTACCGTGGCGGGCGCCGTGCCGGTGTCTCACCGGCTTCCCATGTGACGCGTCGAAAAAAACGATGAAGCGTCACGACCACGCACGTGTGAGGATCGACAATCGATCATCACGACAGGGTCGATAGACCACGACGCGCCCTCACGTCAATCGTGATGCCTTCCCAGCGTTCGCCCAAACGCGATCTTCGGTTTATGCTGAGGCACGCATGGCGCTGCTTAGACCATCGGAGCTCGCACGCATCTGGGAGCTCCATCCGAAGACGGTCTACCTCTGGATCCGCGAAGGAAAGCTGCCTGCGTTCCGCACGCCGGGCGCGCAGTACCGCGTGCGTACCGATGACGCGCGTGCCTATTGCGAGAAGAACAACCTGCCGCCGCTTCCCCGCGCCGTCACGAGCCCGGGCGGGACGGTCGCCGCGATCGGCAAGCAAGGCGCGTCGATGCGGGCGCTCGCGCGGGCGTGCAAAGCGCGAGGCACCGCCTTCCTCTCCTTCACGACCGTCCTCGAGGGGCTCCTCGGCGTCGCCGGCGAGGCGCCCGACGTGCTCGCGATCGACGCGCGCTGCGACGACGCGAAGCTCGCCGACGTGGTGCGCGCGCTCCGCCGGACGGAGAAGATGCAAAATGTCGCCGTCGTCGTCTACGACGCGGATCCCACGAAGGCGTCCGCCGCGACGCTCGGCAAGCTCGGCGTCACCGCCATCGTTCCGCGTGGCAAGAGCGAAGAGGCGGCGCAGACGGTGATCGATCTGCTGGACAGCGACTGGGCCCGTCCTCTGCGATCCGCCGCGAGCACCTCGCCAGCGGCGCGACGGTCCTGATCCGTCTCCGAGCTCCACCCCACACAGAGTCACGAGTCACCGTCAGTCGCGGGAGAAGCGCACGCGGATCGGCTTCGTCACCGCGGTGGTCGGGCGGCCCTCGCGATCGAGCGCGGGCACGTAGGCTTCGCGCATCGCGCAGCGGCGTGCCTCGCGACCGAAGCCATACCCCGGATCGCGAACGTCGACCGAGAGCGCGCGGCCGGTCTCGCTCACCGTCACCACGATGACGACAACCGCTTGATCGATCTGCTCCGCCTCTGCCTCGGCCGGCCACGGGCATGACCACTCGCCCTTGCGGACGAGCGACGCGGGACGCGATCGGTCGACGGGCACGACGCGCGCGGCAGCTGGGCCAGGCGGGCCAGGCTGACCGAGCGGTGGGCCAGGCGGGCCAGGCGGAAGGCCAGGCGGGCCAGGGGGTAGGCCAGGCGGGCCAGAGGAAGATGGCCCAACTGGCCCCGATGGCCCAGGCGGGCCAGACGGGTCAGGGTCCTCGGCGCTCGGCGCGCTCGGCGCGCTCGGCGCGCTCGGCGGGCTCGGCGGGATCGGCGGGCTCGGCACGGCGGGCGTGGCCGGCGCGCGAGGGGTGACGGGCGGAGACGATCGTTCGCGAGGAGCCTCGCGCGGAGGCTCGGGCGCAGGCGGCGGAGGCGCAGGCACGACGTCGATGTCGAGCGACGGCAGCGCGCGTGCATGGAGATCGAGGCCGGGCGTCGCGCGAGCATGCGGCAGCGCGAAGGCGACGACCACGTGGATCGCGATCGCGCCGCCGATCGCGAGCGTCGCGCGACGACGTGGGTCGTCGTCCTCGATCACGTCCTCGGCATGCTCGGCGCGCATGCTTTGGCGTAGCACTCGGCGAGCTCACCGCGCGTTACAGATCGGCCGCGCCTGTTACAGATCGCGTCACACGTGCACGCTTGCGCGATCGATCAACCTTGAAAGCGTACGCGCATCAGAAGAGCGCGCGGACGTGATCGAGGATGAGATCGGCAAGCGCGTGCTTCGAGGCGGAGACGAACGGCGAGGCGCTCGCCAAGTCGACCACCGAGACGCGGTTCTCGACCTTGCCGAGCGACTCGTGCGCGGCGTTCGCGACGATGATGTCGACCTTCTTCGCCGTGAGCTTCTTCTTCGCGTACTCGAGCACCGCGTCGTCGCCGCCTGTCTCGAGGGCGAAGCCGACGAGCACGGGCTTCTTCGCGCCGTCACGACGAGCGCCAATCTCCGCGAGGAGATCGGGGTTCTTCGCGAGCGCGATGGTCGGCGCGTCTTCCTTGTCGCCCTTCTTGATCTTGCCGCTCGCGACGGCGGCAGGCCGGAAGTCGGCGACGGCCGCGGACATGACGAGCGCGTCGGCGCGATCGAGCGCTGGGCCAAGCGCCTCGGCGAGCGCCGCGCGCATCTGCTCGGCGGTCTCGACGTCGTGACGAGCGGCGACGCGAGCGGGCGTCGCGAGCGTGACGGGGCCCGCGATGAGGACGACCTCCGCGCCACGCGCCGCCGCGCGCTCGGCGATCGCGAAGCCCATCTTGCCGCTCGAGCGATTGCCGAGGAAGCGAACGGGGTCGAGCGGCTCGTAGGTGGGGCCGGCGGTGATGACGACGCGCTTGCCGCGAAGGTCATCGGAGGGTGCACGAGAAGGCGGAGCATGCGCTGGGCTGGCATCGCTGGCGTGCGCGCGCGCCAAGCCCAGGATCGCCTCGACGATGTCGGCGGGCTCGGCCAGCCGGCCCATACCGACGTCGCCCGACGCGACCGGCCCGTGCACCGGACCGACGAAGTGAACGCGCCCGAGCTCGCGGAGGCGCGCGACGTTGTGCTGCGTCGCCGGATGGCTCCACATCCGAGGGTGCATCGCGGGCGCGACGAGCACGGGACCTCGCGCGCAAAGCGCCGTCGCCGTCACGAGATCGTCCGCGCGCCCCTCGGCGAGCCGCGCGAGCATGTCGGACGTGGCCGGGACGATCGCGAGGACATCGGAGCGATCGGCGATCGTGACGTGCATCTCGCCGGAGAACGTCGGGTCCCACATCTCCATCGCGACCTTCTCTCCGCAGATGCCAGAGAGCGTCACCGGGCCGACGAAGCGCGCACCCGAGGTCGTCATCATCGGGAGGACGCGATGGCCACCCTTGATGAGCAGACGCGCGACCTCGATCGCCTTGTACGCCGCGATGCTCCCGGTCACGGCGAGCGCGATCGTCCGCTTCTCCGCTGATCCGTCCCCTGCGAGCGTGGTTGCGTCGTTGCCGCTCATGACCTTGCCGTTCTCGTAGCGCTACTCGGTGCTCTTCGCGAACCCTTCGCGCACGGTCCATCCGTGCGTGCCGTATTTGCCGGCGACGCGTGACTCGACCATCGGCCCGCCCGGCCGCTGCTCGTCGCCTGGCTTCGCGTGCGGATCGACCACGTGGGGGCCCTGCGAGATGGTGAGGTACTCGTCGGCGACGTACTCCGGATGCTCGTCCCCCGCCGACGCCGGATCGAGCTTCCCGTCGTCGGCAGCCCCCGTCCCGACGCGCCAGATCTGCGCCGTCGGCGGATAGACGTCGGTGTTGTGCTCGCGAACGGCAAACGATCCGTCGCGGAGGATCCGGTAGCGCGTGACCTTGAAGCCCGGGATGCCTCGCTGCGCGAGGACGCGCTTGCCCGACGGGATCTTCGGATCCGGCGCGTCTCGCTCCGCGAACGGGATCACCTCGTTGATCTTGCGGATGAACGTGACGTCACGCGAGCGCTTCGGCCCCAGGATCTCCGCGCGCACGACGCCGTCCTGGACGGTCTCGTGCATCACGATCGGATACGGGAACGGGTTTTTGATCTTGAGCGTGATCGTGGGGTACACGACCGTCGCGTCCATCCCCATCTTGATATAGAAGCTCGGCCGCGTGTGCGGCTTGCGCTCGACGATGTCGAGCCCCGCGAAGAACGCCGCGCCATGCAGCGTGCCCGCCACCTGGCAGGTGCCTCCACCAATGCCGTCGACGAGCTCGCCTTGCGCGATCACCGGCGCGATCTTGTAGCCGTTCGCCTCCGAGCGTGGACCGACCACCTCGTTGAAGTCGAACGTCTCCCCTGGCATCACGACGTGCCCGTCGAGCTTCGACGCCGCGAGGCGAAGGTTGAACGTACGCGCGGCGTGCTTGTTGTCGGGCGTGTACTTCGTCTCGAAGAACCCGAGCACGTCGTCGATCTCGACGTCGCCGATGCTCGCCGCCGTCCGCGCGGGCGGCACCGTCTCGATCACGGCCTCGACGTCGCGCGCGCCACGAAGGAGCGCGTCGTCGAGGCGAGCGAGCGTCGCGTAGACATCGACACGCCGTCCAGGCTCCTCGCTCGCGATCGTCCGCCTCGTGAGGTCGAGCCGCGCGTCCACCGGCGCCTTGTCGAGGTCGTCTTTGACGGTGAGGAGGTTCGCGAGCGCGCGCTCGCCGTCGATCGTCACGGGCAGCGGGAGCCCGAGCGGCTTGGCGACCCCCGCGGCGACGTGCTGCGCATGCGCCCGCCGCATCG
Organism: Labilithrix sp.; assembly: GCA_044227045.1. Taxonomy (GTDB): domain Bacteria; phylum Myxococcota_A; class Polyangia; order Polyangiales; family Polyangiaceae; genus Labilithrix. The sequence goes on along the minus strand of JBGAFW010000048.1, from coordinate 14,483 downwards.
CCGACTGCCGATCGGTGAGCTGCTCGGCGAGGCTCATCAGCCGGCGTGGCTCGATCCGAGCGCCGAGCTCTTCGCGTGTGCGCGTGATGCGCGCGCCGCCGTTCACCGAGATGGTCACTTCGCCCATGACGTACGCGCGCGCGATCGCTCGCGCAGCCTCGAGCGTCTTCGTAGGGTCGCCTTCCGCGATGGGGAGTGCCTTGCCGTCGAGCGTGACCTCCGGGATCACCACCGCCTCGGCGACCGGCATCGGCCGCCCAGGGATCGCGACCCATCCGGCGAAGCCGCCGATCAGCGCGCAGGCAAGGATCCGCCGTACGTCGTGAAATCCGCGCGGCTTGAGGACGCGCAGCTTTTGCTCGATCAGCGAGGGCTGGGGCGTAGGCGAATCGTCCACCGAAAAGGGATCGTCGAACGGTCGATCCGAGGAGGTCAAAAAACGCGAACCCCTCGACAACGGCTGGGTTTGCACGCCGTCTCCCAACCGTGCTACTCGCTTGCGCGCTCCCCCATGGCGTTATCGATTGGAATCGTTGGTCTCCCGAACGTTGGCAAGTCCACGCTCTTCAACTCGCTCTCTTCTGCGAAGGCAGAGGCCGCGAACTACCCCTTCTGCACGATCGAGCCGAACGTCGGCGTCGTCGTCGTGCCCGACGAGCGCCTCGACAAGCTCGACGGCGTGATCCACGCGGAGAAGGTCGTGCCGACGACGATCAACTTCGTCGACATCGCCGGGCTCGTCCGCGGCGCCTCGAAGGGCGAAGGCTTGGGCAACCAGTTCCTCAGCCACATCCGCGAGGCAGACGCGATCGTCCAGGTCGGCCGCTGCTTCGAAGACCCGAACGTCATCCACGTCGAGAACAAGGTCGATCCGGTCGCCGACGTCGCGACCGTCACCACCGAGCTCTGCCTGAAGGACCTCGACACGGTGAACAAGCGCCTCGATCGCGCCCGCAAGGCGGCGAAGGGCAACGACCCGAAGGAGAAGATCGCGCACGTGGTCTGCGAGGACCTCGCCGCGCATCTGAACGAGGGCAAGCCCGCGCGCACGCTGAGCGGCAAGAGCTGGGCGGACAACGCGGACGCGATCGTCATCGTCCGCGAGATGCACCTGCTCACCGCGAAGCCCGCCTTCTACATCGCGAACATCGACGAGAAGACGATCTCGGATCTCCAGGGGAACAAGCACTTCGTCGCGCTCGATGCGCTCGCGAAGTCCGAAGGCACGTTCGCGGTCCCCGTCTGCGCCGCGCTCGAGGCGCAGATCGCCGAGCTCGACCCGAAGGATCGCCCCGAGTTCCTCGAGAGCGCCGGCCTGAAGGAGCCGGGCCTCTACGCGGTGATTCGTGCAGGATACAAGCTCCTCGGTCTCCTCACGTTCTTCACCGCCGGCAAGGTCGAGGTCCGCGCGTGGACGACGAAGATCGGTGCGAAGGCGCCGCAGGCCGCCGGCGTCATCCATACCGATTTCGAGAAGGGCTTCATCAAGGCCGAGGTCATCTGGTGGGAGGACCTCGTGTCGCTCGGCAGCGAGGCGAAGTGCCGCGACGCCGGCAAGCTCGCGATCGAAGGCAAGGACTACGTGATGCGCGACGGCGACGTCGTGCACTTCCGCTTCAACGTGTAGCGTCGGCCATGAGGGGATAGTGGCGCTCGAGCCTGGCCAGAGCATCGGTCGATACGAAATCGAATCGACGCTCGGCAAGGGCGCGATGGGCACTGTCTATCGCGCCAAGGACCGCGTGCTCCGCCGCGAGGTCGCGCTCAAGGTCCTCGAGCCCGCCGAAGGAGACGTCGCGGGCGACCACGACGCCACCGCGGGAGGGATCGATCCCGAGGCGAAGGCCCGCTTCGTTCGCGAGGCGCGCGCCGCCGCGGCCGTTCATCACCCGAACATCGCCGCCGTGTACGACGTCGGCGAGCACGAAGGTCTCCCCTTCATCGCGATGGAGCTCATCGTCGGCTCCACGCTCCGGAGCATGATCGGCCATGACGACATCTCGGTCGCGATGCGGATCCGCTGGCTCGTCGAGATCGCACGCGCGCTCGCCGAGGCCCACGAGCGAGGCCTCGTGCACCGCGACGTGAAGCCCGAGAACGTGCTCGTGTCGACCGAAGGCGTCGTCAAGCTCGTCGACTTCGGGATCGTGAAGCGTCGGGCGCGGGAGAGTCAGCCCGGCCCGATGTCGTTTCGAACACGCACCGGTCAGCTCGTCGGCACGCCCGAGTACATGGCGCCCGAGCAGTGGACGAGCTCGGACGTCGACGGCCGCGCCGATCAGTACGCGTGGGGCCTCATCGCGTACGAGCTGCTCACCGGCAAGCCGCTCCCGCTCGGCCGCCCCCACCCGATCGACACGATCGTCCCTTCCCTGCCCGAGGACGTCGTGCGCTGCGTGACGCGCGCGACCGAGCACCGGCGCGAGGAGCGCTACGCGTCGATGACCGACGTCGTTCGCGTGCTCGATCCGTACGCATCGTCGACGGTGAGCGAGGTCGCGCTTCGCCACTCGCAGCCGCCGACCCTCCCGTTGGGAAAGCCGAATCACACGACCGAAGGGATGAAGAGCACGCTCGAGATCGGGGTCGCCGAGACGCTCGACATGCGCGCCGGCCATCCGCCCACGACGCTCCCGCTCGCGACGCCACGCGTCCGCATCACGCCGCCCGACGAGCCGCGACCGCTGCCGCGATCGGAACGACGTCCGCGCTCGGCGACGCGCACGTTCCTTCTCGCGGTCGCGATCACGCTGCTCGTCGCCGGCGTCGTGGTCGCGATCTTGATCGCGCTTCTTCCGCGCTAGCTTGCTTCAGGTACCCGTGTCTACTTCGCGAGCGGGCGGCCCTGGGCGTCGGTGTACTTGCCCATCGCGATCATGATGATGTCGAAGAGCTGCCAGAAGCCGAAGCCGCCGCACGTCAGGAGCTGAATGACGCCGAAGAGCGTGTGGCCGGTGTAGAAGCGGTGAATGCCGAGGTAGCCACCGAAGACCGCGAGCAGCAGCGTCGTGAGCCACGCCTTCTGCGGACCGCCCGCGCCGGGCATGCCCATCATCGGCGCGCCGCCGAAGGGCTGCATCGCGCCGCCCATGCCTTGGTTCATCGCCTGGCCCATCTGGTTGAAGCCCTGCGCGGCCTGTGCGCCGTAGTCTTGCGGAGGAGGAGGCGCGCCGTACGGCGACTGGCCTTGCGGGGCACCGAAGCCACCGGGAGCGCCGCCCATCGGGTTGTTCATGTCCATGCCGCCACCGGGCGGAGGAGCGCCAAAGCCGGCCGACGCGTTGTTTGGCGGAGCGCCGAACGGATCGCCGGGCGGCGGCGCGCCGAAGCCACCACCACCTGGCGGCGGTCCGCCCATCCCCATTCCATCTTGGGGAGGAGGTGCGCCCATGCCCATGCCCATTCCTTGATCTTGAGGAGGAGGCGCGCCGAACGCCCCCGCGCCGCCCTGAGGAGCGCCGAACGGAGGCGGCTGATCTCCGTCGAGGGCGACGGTCGCGCCGAGCGGGTTCAGGCCCGCCGGAGATCCGAACTGGTGCTGCGCCTCTTGAGGCGGCGCTCCGCCCATGTCCGCGGGAGGCGGCGCGCCGAAATTCGGATCGAATCCGGGAGGCGGCGCGACCTGAGGCGCCGGCGCGGCTCCCGCGTTCGGCGGGGCGACGCCGACGATCGTTCCCTTGAGGCGGCTCGGAAGTCCCGGCGCGGCGCCCGCGCTCGGAGCACCTGCGCCGATCGACGCAGGGCTCGCGGGGTTCGGATTGCTCGCAGGCGGCGGCACGCCAGGCGCGCCAGGCGGTGGAGCGCCAGCACCAGGACGCGGACCACCAGGCGCAGCTCCCGCCTGGTTCATCATCAACATCGTTCCCTTGAACTTCGGTGCGGCGCTCTTCATCGAGAACCCGCACTTCGTGCAGGTCTGAGCGTTTTCTTGGTTTTGAGTGCCACAGTTCGGACAGAACACAGAGAACCTCCGAGGCCGCTTTAGCGTTGAGACGGGGGAACGAGGAAATGACGCGTGAGGGTTACACGTGCCGAGCAGTAAGAGCCGCGCGCGCGAGCATAGCGGCACCCCATCACGGAGTTAAGGGATAAGAGCAGGATCAAACGCCGCCCGCGCAGCGCTCCTTCACCAACGTTCCAAAGCGACAGACGCGCTTTTTCCTTGCAGAGCTGCGTAACCATCGCAGGGCCGCGGCCAACTCGCCACGTGTCGACGTGCGCCCACCGGTCATGCGCTCCCAACCTATCGCAAGGGCCGGGCCGCGACCCGTGTCCTCCCTTGACATACGAGCACCTATGGCCCTAGCGTGCGCGCGCGCGAAAGCCCCGTTTTTCCTTACTGATCTCTTCTCTCCTCCCTCTCCTTCTCGTTCCACACCGAAACCAAGAGAATGCCCTTCGCCCTCAGCCCTGAACGCGACCGTGAGCTCAACGAGATCCTCACGCGCTATCCCACGAAGATGGCCGCGTGCATTCCCGCGCTGCATCTCTGCCAAGAGCAGAACGGCTACATCGATGACGACGTCATCGCCTGGGTTTCGTTTCGCCTCGACCTTCCGCCGGCGCACGTAAAGGGCGTCGTCACCTTCTACACGCTCTTCAACCAGCACAAGGTCGGCAAGCATCAGCTCTGGGTCTGCCGCACGCTCCCGTGCGCCCTCCGCGGCGCCGGCGATCTCTTGCACCACTGCGAGAAGAAGCTCGGCATCAAGGCCGGTGAGACGACGGCGGACGGACAGATCACGCTGAAGACGGCCGAGTGCCTCGCGAGCTGCGGCACCGCCCCGATGATTCAGGTCGACAAGACCTATTACGAAAACCTCACGCCGGCCGAGGTCGACAAGATCCTCGAACGCCTGCAGCGCACCTAGCCGCAGAGAACGCAAAAAATGTTCAAGCAGACCAACTACCTCACGAAGGTGTATGGCCTCCCGGAAGGCTGGATGCTCGCCGCGTACGAGCGCGAGGTGAAGGGCTACCAAGCGGCGCGCAAGGTCCTCACGACGATGGCGCAAGCCGACGTCGTGAACGAGGCGAAGAAGGCCAACATCCGCGGCCGTGGCGGCGCGGGCTTCCCGATGGGCGTGAAGTGGAGCTTCATGAAGCCCCACCCCACGAAGCCCGCCTACCTCGTGATCAACGCCGACGAAGGCGAGCCAGGCACGCACAAAGACCGCACGATCATGGAGCAGAACCCTCACTCGGTCATCGAGGGCTGCATCATCGGTTGCTACGCGATCGGCGCACACACCGCCTATGTCTACGTTCGCGACGAGCTTCACCTCTCGAAGGAGCGCCTCTGGAGCGCGATCAAGGAGGCGAAGGCGAAGGGTTACCTCGGCAAGACGCCGTTCGGGAAAGACTACGCGGTCGACGTCGTCGTCCACACCGGCGCGGGCGCGTACATCTGTGGAGAGGAGACGTCCCTCCTCAACTCGCTCGAAGGCCGCCGCGGCGAGCCTCGCCTGAAGCCGCCCTTCCCCGCCCAGGCCGGCGCGTTCGGATGCCCCACGACGGTCAACAACCTCGAGACCATCGCCGCGGTCCCCACCGCCTTCCTCCTCGGATGTGAAGAGTTCAGCAAGCTCTCCGCCATCCACCACCTCAACGACGGCGGCGTTCGCCTCTTCGGCGTGAACGGTCACGTCAAGAAGCCGGGTGTCGTCGAGGCGTGCGTCGGCATCACGCTCCGCGAGCTCATCTACGACGTCGGCGGCGGCATCCTCGGCGACAAGGAGCTCCACTCGGTCATCCCAGGCGGCTCGTCCACGCCGGTGCTCCGCGCCGACGACATCGTCCACGCTCCGGACGAGAAGAACCCCGCGCACGCGTGGCACGGCAAGAGCGTCCTCGACGTCCCGCTCGGCGTCGACACGTTCCGCAACATCGGCACGATGCTCGGCACCTGCTGCGCGACCGTCATGGCCGAGGGCACCGACCCGGTCGCGTGCTTCCACAACCTGATGCAGTTCTATCGCCACGAGTCGTGCGGACAATGCACGCCGTGCCGCGAAGGCTCCGGCTGGCTCTTCCGCATCGCGGAGAAGCTCATGGCCGGCACCTGCTCGATGGAGGAGCTCAACACGCTCTCCGACGTCGCGAACGGCATCATGGGCAACACGATCTGCGCGTTCGGCGAAGGCACCGCGATGCCTGCGCTCGGCTACCTGAAGAAGTTCCGCAAGGAGTTCGAGGCGTACGTTCGTGGTGAGACGAAGGGCTTCGACGCACAGCTGACGGTTCAACCCTGGAGCGACGCATGATTACGGCAGGTCAAGCATACTTCGCCCTTTGCGCGCTCATCGCGATCGGAGGCGCGGTCGGCACCGTCACCGCGAAGAACCCGATCCGCGGCGCGATGGGTCTCCTCGTGATGATCCTCGCGATCGCGGGCCTCTTCCTCGCGCTCCACGCGCAGTTCCTCGCCGCGATTCAGCTCATCGTCTACGCGGGCGCGATCGTCGTCCTCTTCCTCTTCGTCATCATGCTCCTCGGCCCGAGCGCCTCGACGCCGTCCGACCACCGCGGGCGTATCCCACGGGTCATCGGCGGAGGTCTGTTCGGCCTCGCCGGCATCGGAGCGATGGCGCTCCTCATCAACGCGGCGCCGAAGAAGGAAGGCTCGCAGCTCCTCGAAGGCACGTTTGGTGACTTCGGCAGCGTCGACGCCTTCGGACGCATCCTCTTCCGTGAGGGGCTCGTTCCGTTCGAGCTCTCGAGCGCCCTCCTCATGGTCGCGATCGTGGGCGCCGTCGCCGTCGCGCGCGGCCGCCACAAGTCCGACGTCATCCAGTCGGACGCCCTCGAAGGCGACGTCCCCACCGCCGCCGACGCTCCACGGAGCGCGGGTGGGATCACGCGTGAACTGGTCCCCAACGTGAAGACAAGGTGAGCACATGATCCCCGTTGAATGGTACACGGCGCTCTCCGCGCTGCTCTTCACGATCGGCGGCGTCGGCTTTCTCGTCCGCCGCAACGTCCTCGTCACGCTGATGAGCATCGAGATCATGCTCAACGCCGTGAACCTCGCGCTCGTCGCGTTCAATCGCCAGGGCTCACACATGGCCCACGGCAATCACACCGGTCAGGTCTTCGCGTTCTTCATCATCGCCGCAGAAGCCGCCGAGGTCGCCGTAGGTTTGGCGATCGTCCTCTCCTTGTTCCGCATTCGTAGGACCGTGAGATCCGACGAGGCAGATCTCCTCAAGAACTGAGCGGCATTCAAGCATGAAGCCTATCTTCTCGGTCTTTGCTCAAAACGACTTCACGCTCATCGCGGTCGTCCTTGCGATGCCCCTCATCGGGGCGTTCGTCAACGGCGTCTTCGGCAAGCGGCTCGGTCGCGACGGCGTCCGCCTCATGGCGCTCGCCGCGATCGGCGTCAGCTTCGCGGCGGCGATCGCGACCTTCATCGGCCTCAACGCCGTCGTCGACGCGACGAAGGCCGAAGGCGGTCACCACGAGCACGCCAAGCTCGCATGGACGGCGTGGGAGTGGATGCGCGTCTCGGGCTACCAAGGCGCCAAGATCTCGCTCGACCTGAAGTTCAGCGTCGACGCCCTGTCGGGCGTCATGATGCTCGTCGTCACGGGCGTGGGTTTCCTCATCCACGTCTACGCGTCCGAGTACATGAAGGAGGACAAAGCCTACTGGCGGTTCTTCTGTTACCTGAACCTGTTCGTCTTCTCGATGTTGATCCTCATCCTGGGGGACAACCTTCCGGTGCTGTTCGTCGGATGGGAGGGCGTCGGTCTCTGCAGCTATCTGCTCATCGGCTTCTGGTACAAGAAGATGCCGAACGCGCAGGCCGGCAAGAAGGCGTTCCTCGCCAACCGCATCGGCGACTTCGGCCTCATCATCGCGATGTTCCTCCTCGCGGCGTATTGCGGTGCGCTCGACTGGGACGGCATCCAGAAGCACGCCAACGATCTGATGCCCTCGGCCGACAAAGCCGCAGGCCCCGGCCTCGGCCCGGTGAGCCTCTGGCCGATCGGCGGCGGCAACTTCCAAGACTACGTCATCGCGGGCATTCGCATCCCGCTCCACAAGCTCCAGCCCGACAAGCCGTGGACGATCACGGCGGCCACCGCGGTGAGCCTCGCGCTCTTCCTCGGATGTACCGGCAAGAGCGCGCAGATCCCGCTCTATGTCTGGCTCCCGGACGCGATGGCAGGTCCGACGCCGGTCTCCGCCCTCATCCACGCGGCCACGATGGTCACGGCAGGTGTCTACCTCCTCTGCCGGCTCTCCTTCGTGTTCGTCCTCTCGCCGGCCGCTCTCTTCGTCGTCGCGCTCACGGGAGCCGCGACCGCGCTCCTCGCGGCGACGATAGCCCTCGTACAAAACGACATAAAAAAGGTGCTTGCCTACTCCACCGTGAGCCAGCTCGGCTTCATGGTGCTCGGCGCAGGCGTCGGCGCGTTCACGGCGGGCTTCTTCCACGTCTTCACCCACGCCTTCTTCAAGGCCTGCCTCTTCCTCGGAGCCGGCAGCGTCATCCACGCGATGCACGCGCGTGTCCACGACGACGATCGTTCGCAGGACATGCGCAACATGGGCGGCCTGCGCAAATACATGCCGCTCACGTACGCGACGTTCGTCGCGAGCACGCTCTGCATCATCGGCTTCCCGGGCACGAGCGGCTTCTTCTCGAAGGACGAGATCCTCGCCCGCGCGCTCATCGAGCAGCCCGTCGGCGTGAAGCTCACCGGCATGGTCCAGCCATGGCAGTGGCCTTCGTGGGCGCCGTTCGTCTTGTGGGGCATGGGCATCGCCGCGGCGACGCTCACGAGCTTCTACATGTGCCGCTGCGTCTTCATGACGTTCTGGGGTGAGTTCCGCGGCTGGACAGTCGGCCGTCCCTCGCAGCTCCCCGGCAAGCACGCCGATCATGACGACCACGGCGATCACGACGACGACGACGACCATCATCACCACGAGGATCTCTCGCAGCCGGGTCTCCCGCCGCACGAGTCACCTCGCGCGATGACGATCCCGCTGCTCATCCTCGCGGCCGCCGCGATCGTCGCGGGCATCTTCAACCCGACCGCGCTCAAGCTCTTCTCGCACCACTTCGACTTCCTGCCGCTCGACCACTGGCTCGAGCCCGTCTTCAGCGAGGCCGAGCACGGCCTCACGATGGCGAAGGAAGAGACCGCGCACGGTCGCGAGATCATGTCGACCGTCGGCGCGTTCCTCGCGTTCGCGGTCGGCGCGGGCGGCGCGTACTGGGTCTACATCGTCAACAAGGGCAAGCCCGCACGCGACCTCATGCTGAAGGTGCCTGGCCTCTACAAGTGGGCGCTCGACAAGTGGCGCGTCGACGAGCTCTACGACAAGACGGCGATCGCCGCGGTCGATGCGCTCGCGGACACCGCCGCGTCCGTCGACCAAGGCATTGTCGACTTCGTCATCGCGCGCCTCACCGCGCTCATCGTCGCGGCGACCGGCACCGTGCTTCGCGTCGTCCAGAACGGCGTCGTGCATGTCTACGCCGCCGTGATGGTCGTCGGCATCGTCGTCCTCGGGTGGTTCTTCGTCGAGCCACACCCCGACTTCAGCGTCGCCGAGCAGAACGGCGACTACACGCTCGTCGCCGCGCCCGGCCCTGGGTACTCCTTCAAGTGGTATCCGGAGGCCGACAAGGAAGCCCAGTCGAAGGACTTCCTGCCGGCGGTCGATCCTCTTCGCTTCCGTTTGGGCGAAGGCAAGAGCCAGACGGTGAAGCTCGAGGTGAAGAACGCCTTCGGCCGCACCAGCGCGAAGACGCTCACGCTCACGCGCCCGATGCCAGAGCGCCCACCGGGCTCGGCGCCCGTCACGGGCGAGCGCACGGGGCAGCTCGGGCTCGGGACCGATCAGGTCCCAACGAACATCCTCATGAACCAGCCGGGAGGCCACTGAGATGGCAACGTCGCAGCGCGAGCATCTTCCGGCACCGTCGGGCCGTCCCGCCTGGACCACTCCCTTCTTCGTCTTCCTTGGCCTCGTCATCGTCGCGGTCCTCGCGACGCAGCTGCTCGGCCGAGGAAACGAAGCGAAGGAGCTCTCCTCCTTCAGCGCGACGAACGCCGCGGTCGGCTCGTTCCTTCCGCTCCTCGTCGCCGCCGTCGTCGGCTGGATCGTCCCGCAACAGCACGGCTGGCGCGTGCGCGCGCCGCTCGCCTTCATGTCGATGCTGTTCGCGATCTTCGTTCGCGCGATGTGGCCGTCCGTGGCCGCAGAGCCGGCGACCGACGGCGCGCCTTCGCAGGAGATGCACACGCTCCTGACGTGGCTCATCGCGCTGCCGCTCGGCGGCGCGATCGCGATCCTCTTCATGCCGCGTCAAGCCCCGCGCGTCCTCAAGGCGACGACGCTCCTCATCATGCTCGGGACGCTCCTCGCGTCGGTGCCGCTCTTGCGCGTCGACATGGGCAAGACGTTCCACTTCAACCACGACGTCGTCTGGATCGAGCGCTTCGGCATCCACTACCACGTGGCGCTCGACGGCATCTCGCTGTGGCTCGTCATCCTGACGGTCTTCATCGTCCCGATCGCCACGTACGTGTCGTTCGGCTCGATCGGCACGCGCATCAAGGACTGGTGCTTCGCCCTCCTCCTCCTCGAAGCGGGAATGATCGGCGCGTTCGTCGCGATGGATCTCTTCCTCTTCTACGTCTTCTGGGAGCTGATGCTCATCCCGATGTACGTGATGATCGGCGTGTGGGGTGGAACGAACCGCATCAAGAGCGCGCTCAAGTTCTTCCTCTACACGATGGCGGGCAGCCTCCTCATGCTCGCGGCGATCTTGTACCTCGCGTACACCTACGGTCGCGTCACGGGCGGCGCCGCGTCGTTCGACTTCTTCGAGCTCCAGCGCCTCCAGCTCCCGCGCCACCTGCAGATCTGGCTGTGGTTCGGCTTCGCGATCTCGTTCTTCATCAAGGTCCCGATGTGGCCGGTCCACACGTGGTTGCCCGACGCTCACACCGAGGCGCCCACCGCGGGATCGATCATCCTCGCGGCGGTCATGCTGAAGATGGGAACGTACGGCTACCTCCGCTTCTGCATGGGCCTCTTCCCGGAGGCTTCCGGCGAGCTGGCCGCGACGCTCGGCGGTGTCGCCGTCCTCGGCGGCATCCTGTACGGCGCGCTCTGCGCGTGGCGACAAGATGACGTGAAGAGGCTCGTCGCGTACTCCTCGGTCGCCCACCTTGGTTACGTGATGCTCGGTCTCTTCGCGGCGACGCCCGGATCGATCGAAGGCGCCATCCTCCAGATGGTGAACCACGGCATCTCGACCGGCGCGCTCTTCCTCCTCGTCGGCGTCATCTACGACCGCCGCCACACGCGCATGCTCGACGACTTCGGCGGCCTCGCCAAGTCGATGCCCGTCTACGCGACGCTCTTCATCATCGCGACGATGGCCAGCGTCGGTCTCCCGGCGACGAACGGCTTCGTCGGTGAGTTCCTCATCATCACCGGCACGTTCAGCTCCGACAAGCTCGGTCACGTCAGCGGCATCCAGTCCGTCGGCGCCGCGCTCGGCGTGATCTTGGCCGCGCTCTACATGCTCACCGCGGTCCAGAAGATGTTCTTCGGACCGATCACGCGCGACGAGAACAAGCGGCTCCCCGACATCAACGCCCGCGAGCTCCTCGCGGTCGCGCCGCTCATCATCGTCATCTTCATCATCGGCCTCGCGCCGAACCTCCTCCTCAATCAGATGCATGGCGCCGTCGACCGCGTCCTCGCGGACTACGAGTTCCGTGCGCGCGTCCCGCAAGGCGGCAAGCCGTACGACGGACCGATTCGTCTCGGCATCCGCCGTCCCGACACTCCGAAGCCGCTCGGCACCGTCCCGGAGCCCACGCAAGGTGGCGTCGCGCAACCCGGCGACGAGCCGTCACCTCCGCCCTCGCGTCCTGCGCCTGGCGGAGCACCCGGCGGCGGTCCTGGTGGCGCGCCTGGCGGAGCACCCGGCGGCGGCGGCCTTCCGCCCGGCATCATCATGAAACCGGGCGGTCAACGTCCCGCTGGACACCCCTGAAGGGCGCACGAGAAAACCATGGCCCTCGCATTCATCCTCTCACCCCTCCTCATCATCGGCGTCGGCGCGCTGCTGCTCATGCTCGCCGAAGCCTTTGGCCCGAAGGCCAACCGCGCCGCGGGCCTCGCGCTCGGCAGCACGATGGTCTTCACCGCCGGGCTCGCCTTCTCGATCGGCGCGTGGCTCTACGGCGTCGAAGACGTCGACCGGTCGATGCTCGAGCCGTGGCTCGTCATCGATCGCTTCTCGATCTTCTTCGACGGCCTCCTCTGCCTCGGCGGCGCGCTCGCGTCGCTCCTCGCGGGCGGCTATCTGCGTGAGCACGAGATGGAGCGTGGTGAGTTCTACGCGCTCCTCCTCTTCGCGACGATGGGCGCGATGATGGTCGCCGCCGCTGGCGACGCGTTGATCGTGTTCGTCGGCCTCGAGACGATGTCGATCGGCGCGTACGCGCTCACCGCGTTCCGCCGAACGTCGCCGCGCTCGGCCGAAGGCGCCCTCAAGTACTTCCTCCTCGGCTCATTCGCCGCAGCGCTCCTCCTCTACGGCTTCGCGCTCCTCTACGGCGCGACAGGCCACACGGATCTCGCGGGCATCGGCGCCGCCGTGAAGTCTCCCGGCGAGCATCAGACGATGATCCTCATCGCGCTCGTGCTCGTCCTCGCGGGCCTCGTCTTCAAGATCAGCGCCGTCCCGTTCCACATGTGGACGCCCGACGCGTACGAAGGCGCGCCCACGCCAGCGACCACGTATATGGCCGCGGTCGTGAAGAGCGGCGCGTTCGCGATGCTCCTCCGCGTCATGCTGACGTGCTTCGCCGACAAGAACCTCATGTCGTGGTCGGCGGGCTGGCCTCCGGTCCTCGCGTGGATCGCGGTCCTCACGATGACGGTCGCCAACCTCGTCGCGGGCCAGCAAGAGTCGGTCAAGCGCATGCTCGCCTACTCGAGCATCGCGCACGCCGGCTATCTCTTGGTCGGCGTCACCTCGACCTCGCACGACATGCCGCAAGCCACGTCGAGCGTCCTCTTCTATCTCCTCACGTACTCCGTCAGCACGGCGGGCGCCTTCGGCGCGCTCATCCTCTGCGGACGCAAAGGCGCCGAGGCAGTCAGCTACGAAGACCTCGCAGGCATCGGGCGCCGTCATCCGGCAGCCGCGCTCGCGTTCTCGCTCTTCCTCGTCTCGCTCGCGGGCATCCCTCCCACGGCCGGCTTCTTCGGCAAGTGGTTCGTGTTCCGCGCCGCGATGGACTCGGGCTTCTACACGCTGACGATCGTCGCGTTCCTGAACAGCGTCATCGGCGCGTACTACTACCTGCGCGTCCTCGTCTTCATGTACATGCGCGAGCCCGCCGCCGGAGCCCCGGTCGCGACCCCGATGAAGTCCGGCTACGTCGCCGCGGCGCTCGTCGTCTCCGCGATCCTCGTCCTCGCGCTCGGCATCGTGCCGAGCCAATCGCTCGACGTCGCCATCAAGGCCGCCTCGATCTTCGGCCCACCCGGCGGCTGATCAACGGCATCCATCATCGAGCTCGACGCGTCGGGGCTTCCCCCGGCGCGTTCGTTTCTCTTCACGTCGATGCCTCGCGTAGCTCCAGCCCGCCTCTCAATCGAAGGTGTCGTCAGGGATCGGGTAGAGCACCGGCCCCACGAAGTACCTGCCCGGCGGAAGGAGCGCCTGCCGATACACGTTCACGACGCCACGGCACCGCTCGAAGTGCCGGAGCTGCTCGTCCTCCGCACGAACGAGCCTCGCAAACACCCCGGGCACGACGCCCTGCTCGAACACGACGCGCCGCGCCCGCTTGAACGCCTTCCGCCCCATCCGTGTAAATTGCACATAAACGCGCCGCCGATCGTCGGTGGCGCTGTAGCGCCGCACGAACCCAAGCTGCTCGAGCCTCTTCGCCATCTTCGAAATCGTCGAAGGATGAAGCCCCAAGTGCTTCCGCAGCTGCCGCAGCGTGGACCGATTCCCTTCGAGCGAAATCGCATATAGGAAATCGAAGCGCGCGGGCGTCATCTGATCGACGAACACCTGCAGCGCGTACCGTATCCTCCGAGGCCCCAACGCCGCCTCATCGGCGTCGTCCCGAAAGACCCTCCGCCCGAGGGCGGTCATCGCGAGGTGACAGTGCTTGTGTTGAAAGGACCAAGGGCTCATGCCGCCGCGCTAAGCATTTCGGATGCCAACGCCCCGGCCCCCGACGACGCTCCACAGACCAGGTCCAAGTCTTTGGCTAGCCACATTTTTTAACCATGGGGTTTAAGGGCTGCCTTTTGTGACCATATGGCCGGGCCATGGCCCGCCCCTGTGCTCTGGTCCATTCGTGAGTTTCGTCGGGAATTTTCGACGTGAGCGATCGCTTGGCGGGGTATGCAGACAGCCAGCAGGGCGTGGGCGTTCGAGGAGTTCGGTGGAGCACGACTCGGTGACCGGCGACGCATAG
>JBGAFW010000164.1:0-8416 GCA_044227045.1 Labilithrix sp. | reverse complement strand
ACCATGGTCGACGTTGCTGCTGTCACGGGCGAAAAAGGCGCGAGCCGATCCGATGCGCTGGTCTTCTTCGGAGCGACGGGTGACCTCGCCTACAAGAAGATCTTCCCGGCGCTCCAGTCGCTCGTGAAGCGCGGTCGCCTCGACATGCCGGTCGTCGGCGTCGCGAAGTCCGGATGGAACCGCGATCAGCTCGTCGAGCGCGCGCGCGACAGCATCAAGACGAACGGCAAGCTCGACGAAGAGGCGTTCGCCAAGCTCGCCGCCAACCTTCACTACGTCGATGGCGACTACGCGAGCCTCGATACGTTCACCCAAGTCCGTAAAGAGCTCGGAGACGCGAAGCGCCCCATTCACTACCTCGCGATCCCGCCGAGCATGTTCCCCACCGTCGTCCACAAGCTCAAGGAAGCGAACTGCGCCGAGAACGCGCGCGTGGTGGTCGAGAAGCCGTTTGGCCGTGACCTCGCGTCGGCACGCCAGCTCAATCGCACGCTCCACGAGGTCTTCCCCGAGGACGCGATCTTCCGCATCGATCACTACCTCGGCAAAGAAGCGGTCCAGAACATCCTCTACTTCCGCTTCGCGAACGCGTTCCTCGAGCCGATCCTCAACCGGCATTACGTCGAGAACGTCCAGATCACGATGGCCGAGTCTTTCGGCGTGAAGGGTCGCGGAAAGTTCTACGACGAGACCGGCGTCATTCGCGACGTCATCCAAAACCACCTCCTCCAGATCGTGAGCTACCTCGCGATGGAGGCGCCCTCGTCGACGATCCCCGAGGCGATTCGTGACGAGCAAGCGAAGGTCCTGCGCACCGTTCGACCGATGAGCACCGACAACATGGTGCGCGGTCAGTTTCGCGGCTACCGCGAGGAGCCCGGCGTCGCGAAGGACTCGTTCATGGCGACGTACGCTGCGCTTCGGCTCTTCGTCGATTCGTGGCGGTGGCAAGGTGTCCCCTTCTACGTGCGCGCGGGCAAGTCACTCGCCGTGACGTGCACGGAGGTGATGGTCGAATTCAAGAACCCGCCGCAGGTGGTCTTCAAGGAGCCGCCGCCGCCGATGGGCAACTACATCCGCTTCCGCGTGAGCCCAAACGTGCAAATCGCGCTCGGCGCGCGCGCGAAGAAGCCCGGCGAGGGCATGGTGGGGAGCCCGACGGAGCTTGGCTTCACCGACGAGGGCAAGCAAGGTGAAGGCGTTCGCCTCGCCGACTACGAGCGCCTGCTCGGCGACTCGATGAACGGTGACGCGACCCTCTTCGCGCGCCAAGACGTCGTCGAGGCAGCGTGGGCGATCGTCGACCCCGTCATCCACGGACCGAGCGCGTTGCACGAATACGAGCCCGGCTCTTGGGGACCGAAGGAGGCCGACAAGCTCGTCGAAGAAGTCGGCGGTTGGAACACGCCTCCGAACATGTGAGCGAACGCTTCGTCCGGTGAAGGGCAAAGGGATAACGGCCGTGGCCGGGTCAACATTCACCCCTTCACGCGCCGCTTTCGCAAAGACGAAGATCGCGTGAAGGATCGGCCTCTTCCGGCCGTTACTATCCCGATGAAGGCCCTCGTACCCTGGGTCGCCGCTGACACCGGGTATCGATTCACCTCATCACGGAAGCCCTGTATTTCCCCAAGATCGCGTGGCTCGAGACGTGCTTGAGGGCGGGCATGCAGACGACGATCAAGATGCCCGAAGCGAAGGTTCGGGAGCTCATCGAAGTGTCACGTGACGAGGCAAGCACGACCGCGACCGCGGAACACGTCATCGAGACGGCGACTGCACCCACCGCGACGGAGTCGACCGCGACGACGGCGACGAGCGCGACGACGCGGAGCACGGCCGAGTCGCTCGCCAACGCCCGCGCCGCGCGCGCGGCTGCGCTGATCAACTCGATCGCGACGCGCGTGACGACGCCGATCTCAATCCCGGCCGCGGTCCTCTCGCCCGACACGACGCGCGACCCGAGCCGCGCGGTCACGATCGAGGTCAAGGCCGCGGTGGGGAGCGGCGAGCAGCCGGGAGAGGAGAAAGCCGCCGTGACGTCTCCGGTGCCGATTTCGGTCTCGGATTCAAGCGCCTCTCCTTCAGGTCCGCTCTCTGTTCCGGTCGTCTCGGTTCAGATCCCGAGCCTCGAGCTGCCGCTGATCAACATGAAGAAGCGCGGGCTCCACGCATCGCCGCCGCCCGCGATCGTCACCGGGCCCGAGTCGGGCATCCCTTCGATCGTGAACGCGCCGTGCTCGGCGATCCCGATCTCGGTCAGCGACTTCGACGTGACGGTGGACTCGGGTGTCCCCGCCACCTCTGGCGTGCGTGTTCTTCGTCGCAGCACGTTGCCCGCCGGAATGCGTTGTGAAGCGCTCTTCCGCGTCCTCGCCTCGATGCGCGTCGAGCTCGATCCGATCTTCGACGTGAACCACCTGCGCGTGATCGGGCACGAAGCGCGCATCGTGTGGCCGAAGGAAGAGTCGGCGGACGCGACCGGCACGAACACGCACACGATCAACGCGGCCACGGACCGCCTCGATGTTCGCCTCCAGCGTCGCGCGCGCGATCTCGCGGTCGCGGCGTTCAACGATGCTCGCCAGCGCCACAACCGCGGCGGCAGCGGTGGCGTCCTCTTCATCGACATCTTCCCGAACGACTTGCTCGATCCCGAGCTCTATCGCCAAGACACCGCGCTCGCGAAGGTGGCCGACAAGGTCATCCTCCAGCTTCGCGGCCCGATGGGCATCGTGATGGAGGACCTCGTCGCGCGCATCAGCGTCCTTCGCTTCCAGGGCTTTCGCTTTGCGGTCGCCGACATCGAGTCGACGCCTTCGCGCTTGTCACTGCTCGCCGAGATCGCGCCCGAGTACATCAAGCTCGACTCGAGCCTCACGCGCGGCGTCTCGGAGAACAACGCGAAGCGCCGCATCGTCGAGGGCCTCGCGATGATGGCGACGCTGCTCGGCGCCACCCCGATCGGTGAAGGCGTCACGAACGTCGATGACCGGTCGGCACTCGCGGAGGCAGGTTGCCCGCTCGTTCAGGGCCCCATCCACAGCGACGATCTCGCGCAGCCCGTCAAAGAGCCGAAGTCCCTGCGCCGCTCCCCGGCCCAGCCGACGCCGCTCACGCAGAAATACACGAAGCCCAACGCGGGCGGCGTGCAGCTTAAACGCGTCGCGACGCGGTAATTCCAGCCGATTTCGCGTCGCCCAAGCCGCCGCGATCACGTCGCTCGGCCGTGTGCGCTACTCTCGAGCGAGAGGCGCATGCGAGCACATCTTCTTCATCATCGACGTCGTGGCGGAGCGTCGTGGAGCTTCGGGTTGACGATCGCAGTCGGCGCGCTCGTCGCGGTCGCGTGCGCGAGCACCGAGGATGGCGACGGGACGTCGAGCAGCAGCAGCAGCTCGTCGAGCAGCGGCGTGCTGCCTGGCGGCGGAACGGACGGCGGCGGCGTCGCCGACGAGTTCAAGGGCTGCGCGACGGATCAGAAGAAGGCCAGCACCCTTCCGCTCGACCTCTACGTGATGTTCGACACGTCGGGCTCGATGGCGACGCTCGTCGCTCCGAACAAGACGAAGTACCAGGCTGCCACCGAGGCGCTCATCGAGTTCGCGAAGGACCAAGGCTCTGCGGGCATCGGCATGGGCCTTCAGTTCTTCCCGCTGCCACCCGCAGGCGTCCCGCAGTCGTGCACCTCGAGCGCCGACTGCCCAGGCAACAGCGGCCCCTGCTCCGTAAAGGTCTGTCAGAACGGCGCGATCAAATACTGCAACAACACCGGCGATTGCGGCGCCAATGGGCCGTGCGTCGCCGCAGAGACGTGCTCCCTTCAAACGAATACGTATTGCTCGCCCGCGGGCGACCCCTGCGGTAACGACGCAAAGAGCGGCTTTGATCAAGGCGATTGCACGACCGTCACGAAAGGCTACTGCACGGGCGGCGATAGCTGTGTAGCGGCCGATTACGCGACTCCCGCCGTTCCGATCGGCACGCTACCGGGCAGTGTCGCGGCGATTCAATCTGCGCTCGCCGCAAAATCCGTACAGAGCGCGACCCCCACCTCGGCTGCGCTCCAAGGCGCCGTCACCGCGGCGAGCAACTACGCGCAAGCGAACGCCGGTCATGTGGTGGTCGTCGTCTTCTTGACCGACGGACTGCCGCAAGGCTGCGACGAGAACATCGACAACATCTCGAACATCGCCGCCACCGGCCGAAATGGAACGCCGAGCATCAAGACCTTCGTGATCGGCGTCTTCGGCGACGCTGAGAAGGCCGCGGCGCAAGCCAACCTCGACAAGATCGCCGACAAAGGCGGCTCTTCGAAGGCGTTCATCGTCGGCGCAAACACGCAGACGACAGCGGACTTCCTGAAGGCGATGAACACGGTGCGCGGCTCTGCGCTGCCTTGCGAATACAACATTCCGCAGCCCGCCTCCGGCACACCCGACTACGAACAGCTCAACATCCAGCGCACCGATCCGAGCGGCAACAAGAGCGTATTCGGGTACGTCAAATCCGAGAGTGGCTGCGGCAATGGCGGCTGGTACTACGACACGGACCCCTCCGCGGGAAAGCCCACGAAGATCATCCTCTGCCCCTCGACCTGCACCGACGTAAAGAGCGGCGGCGGCCAAGTCGACGTCGTCATCGGCTGCAAAACGGTCGTCAAGTAACGCACGGCGCCCGTGCTCTTGCGCGTTACGCGACGAACGCGGATCGCACGTTATCCAGGCAAATCGCGCCCATTTCCACTCGGTCGGGACAGTACGTTCCTTGCTTCCTCCTCATCCATGCGTCCAATCCTCTGGAGCAGCGCGGGGGTCCTCGTCCTTGCGGTCGGTTGCGACTCGAGCGGACCTTCGACCTCGGACAGCCTGCCAAGCGCAAGGAGCGAAGGCTCGACCGTCGTCACCTCGCTCTCCGAGGCACGTCTTCGAGAGCTCTCGGACATTCAAGCCAAGCTCGATGAGGTGAAGTCGCTCGACGCGGCCGGCTTCGTCGCGAAGTACGGCGTCCCGTTCACCACCGCGCCGCTGCCGTACGATCCTCTCAGCGCGAAAGGTCTCGAGCTCATTCAGGCGTCCCCGCTCGCGCTCGACGCCGCCGAGACGTCGGCGCTCGGCTCCGCCGGCTTCGTCGTGACTGCGAAGAAGCAATATCCGTCGTACCTCTATGGCTACGAGAGCATCTACGTGTCGGATCTTCCCGTGTACGTCTCGGCGGACTCGATCCTCCAAGCGGTCCACGCGTCGTTCGACTCGATCTTGAAGGCGCTCGAGACGAAGATCTTCTCGCCGAGGCTCCGGAGCATTCTCCAGTCGATGCATGCTGCGTTGAAGGACGGGGCTGGCGCCGACCTTCCTCTGGCCGCTCGACAGGACGTCGATCTCTACCTCTCTGTCGCGCTTCGCCTACTCGGCGGCTCGGGCACGCTCGTGCTGGGCGGCAATCAAAGCGAGGTCGATAGCATCGTAGAACGCGCCGTCGCCGCGAAGGACCATGGCGAGATAAGCCTCTTTGGCGCGAAGCGCGACTACGACTTCTCGCAGTTCGCGCCGCGAGGCCACTATGCGGATGACGAGGCCTTGAGCCGCTATTTCAGGACGATGATGTGGCTAGGGCGGACCGATCTTCGTTTGATCGAAGTCCTCCCCGACCTCTCGCAGATCTTCCGGCGACGATCGGTGGAGTCCGCCTTCGTCCTGCGCGCGCTCTTCGACGCACCAACACGCGCTGCCTATGACTCACTCGACAAGGCGATAGGCGCATTCGTGGGCGAGCATGACGACATGACGCTTGGCCAGCTCGATTCCCTGCTCGTGGATCTCAAGATCCCTACCGCGGGAGATCTCGCGACTCTGTCGGACGCGACCATCGCCCAGACGATCGTAAGTGGCGGCTATGGCGCTCAGCGCATCGCCAGCCAATTGATGGTCAACGGCCTTGGCACCGGGACCTCTCCGTTCTCGAGCGTCTTCTCGATACTCGGTCAGCGCTATGTGCTCGATAGCCACGTATTCTCCAATGTAGTACGGGACCGCATCAGCGCAATGCGCATGATGCCCAATCCACTCGACGTTGGATTTGCAGCGTTGAGCAACGACCAAGCCGGTATCCTGCTCGAGCCCGAGCTCGCGCGATACCGTTATGCGCCCAACCTCGCGTCGATGCGCATCCTCGCCGATAGCCATCCCACGGACTATTGGACAGCCAACCTCTACAACGAATGGCTTGGGATGATTCGCACGCTCTCACCCACCAAAGACGTCGCCAATCCCGCTAGCGTGGGGATGCCGCACGTGACGGGGACGGAGGCCTGGGGACGCCGCGTCCTGTCGGCGCAGCTCGCGTCGTGGGCTGAGCTTCGACACGACACGGTCCTCTACACGAAGCAGTCGTACAGCGGACGCGGCGCGTGTGAATACCCCGATGCGTACGTCGAGCCGTACCCCGAGCTCTTCGCGAAGGTCGGCTCGTTTGCCGCGCGCGGCAACGAGCTCGTCGGTCCGCTCGCCAACGAAGCGGGCTTGTTCGACGTCGCTGCATACTTCACGAGGCTCCAAGCGACCGCGGCCATCCTCGAGGCGATGGCGAAGAACCAGCGAACAGGCGCGCCCCACGCGGCCGAGCAACTCGCCTTCATGAACAAAATGACGTTCGAGCACGGCTGCGACGGGATGAGCTCCTTCAACGGGTGGTATGCCAAGCTGTTCTACGCGCCCGAAGATGCGCTGAGCGATGCGCCGACGATCACCGATGTGCACACCCAGCCCGAGGATGAGACAGGCATGGAGGTTGGTCGTGTCCTCCACGTCGCCACGGCGGGCCCGCGGCTCATGGTCGTCACGGTGGAGAGCTGCCAGGGTCCGCACGCCTACGTGGGCCTCGCATCTCGCTACCACGAGCTCATCACGGAGAATTTCGAGCGGCTCACGGACCAGCAGTGGATTCAGCGCGTGTACACGACGACGCCGCCACCCGAGACGCCGTGGCTCACGCCCCTGATCGTGAAATAGGCGCGCTCGCTCGGCGCTAACCCGTCCGATTAGCTGTTTCGCACGGTCAGGCGGAGCATCGAGCCGTTCGGCGGGTGCGCGCGCTCTTGGCGCATCGCAAACGAGAGCGTGCTCTTCGCGAGGTCCGGCGGCTGCGTGAACAGACGCTCGAGCACCGTGATCCACTCGGTCGACGCGAGGAGGATCATGTCGCCCGCTTCGAACGGATACGTGTGCTCTTCGAAGTGTGCGGACCCCATCGTTCCAAGCACCACGTTTGGGGTGCAGGTGGCGCGCGTGTAGCGGTTGTTCGCGCGAACGACGAACGGAGCCGCGCCGCCAGCCGAGGCCACGGTCATCGTGCGCTGCGCGAGGTTCACGCGGACACACGTAGCGGTCGCCTGCGTACGCGTGAGGGTGAGCTCGCGATTGATGATCTGGAGGATCGTGTTCGGGCTCGCTCCGCGACCACCGGCTTTTCGCGCCGCTTCTTGCACGTGCTCGTAGAGCTTCTCGTCGAGCTCCACGTTGCGCGAGATGAAGTCGGTCATGATGAGCATCGCGTGCTCTTGGTTTTCGCCATGGCTCAGCGCGTCGCGGTAGCGCGTGATGCCATCGACGTTCTCGATCACCGCGACGTCGAACATCGAGTGGACACGCGACTTCGGCGGCGGAAGTGAGGACGGTGCGCTCTGCGGTTGTGGCTGCGGCGCCGGTTGAAGGAGCTGGGTCTTGTCGAGCGCGGCCTTCGGCTTCGGAGCGGCTGGCTGCATCAGGACCGTTCCACCGAGCGCCTTCATCGCCGCCGCGCGATCCAGCATTTTGGTCTTCGCCGGAACGGGCGGGAGCATCAGCGTCACGTTCAAGCTCGCGAGGCGCGCCGCGGCGGTCGAAGGAAACGGCGTCGACGGTCGAACGTCTTCGTCCATCATCGACGCGGCGAGCGGCGAAGTGGATTGCTTCACGCTTACGGGTGGGAATCCCACGATCGGTTTGGGCGCGATGCTCGGGCCAGAGGGCGCCGCGATCAACGTAGCGGCCTTCGGATTCTCGTTCACGTTGAGGATGGGCGTGGCTGTGATTGGCCGCTGCGCTTCGGTGTCGTCTTTGGAGTCGCCCATGTCCGCCTCGATCGAAAAAGGAACGGCATCCACGGTCGTGTCTGCCTCGTTGTCATCGAAGACATCTACGACGGGCCAACCTCGCGTTCGGTGTGTCACCTGAATGGAGGTGACGTCGGAGGCGTTCGGGTCGTCATCACGGCGAGACGATTGCGTTTGCGGCTTGACGACGTGGGCGACCATGAGTGGGTTAGCGTATGACGCATTTGGCCAGCGCCAACCACCCCAAACGTGGACGTTCGAACGGGTGACACGACGATTTCTAGAAGCGGCATCACAAGTGACGCCGATCGGCCTCAACCCGCG
>JBGAFW010000047.1:0-81333 GCA_044227045.1 Labilithrix sp. | reverse complement strand
GTGAAGCTCGGCCACCCGCTTCCGGAGTCGAACTTGTCGTCGGACTTGAACAGCTCCGCGCCGCAACACACGCAGTGGTACGTGCCGTCGTCGTGGCAGTCCCAGTACTTGCCGGTGAACGCACGCTCGGTGCCCTTCTTACGTGTGATCTCGAATTGCTCGGGGGTGAGCTCGGCCTTGTACTCCGCGTCCGTCTTCTTGATCTCCGTCATGGTGTCCTTTCTCTAGCACCAAGGGATACGCACGCGGGCGCCTCAAGTTACGTGCAGCCTGCACGCATTCGGGCGGCCTCTACGGCTGAGGTCTGCGAACGAAATCGCGGACTTAGCCTTGCCTCGGGCGCTTCGTCCGCCACGGTGGCGCGCTCCGCTGCTCCGTATCGTGCGGGCGCTCGGGATCGCACGGCCGCTCGCCTGGATGGCGTCGCAAGCGGGGCGTCATGATAATCCCGTGCTCGAGACGCGTGCCGATGTTCATTCGTTGTTCGAGGCCTTTGAATGGGCTCATCTTCGTAGGATGTCGCCGGCGTCCTCGTAGCGCCACCACCACGTAGGACGATGGCGATCGCCAAGAAGCATGCCTTGGAAGAGATCCTCGCTCGCGCGCGCCGTTGTGACGCGGCGGCAGAGTTGAGCGAGTCTTCGAGCGAAGGGGGTTTCGTTGTGACCGCGGGGACGGGTGAGATCCATGGAACGGCGATGCGCTGGTGGCGTGCGTTCGATCGGCGGGATGGGCGCTCGTCGCTCGCGATCGAAGGGCCGCTTCCGGAGCGACGTGGATGGGACGGGCAGAGGGGCTTTCGCGTCGATGAGGCGGGGCTGAGCGCGCCCTTCGATCTCGCGGACGTCGATGAGCTCATCGTCTCTTCGGCGATCGCGAGCGGCGCGTCGCACGAGGCGCCGATCGCGGGCTCGTCGCCTTCCACCTGACGGTCGACGAAGAGGGTCGCGCGCGCCGCCTGCGACACGCAGGACGCGGCGACGACGAAGACGCGTTGACGTACCGGTTCGGTGACGAGGGCGACGTGCCTCGCCTCCCTCGCGCGATCTCTCTTCGCGAAGGCTGGCTCGAGGATGTCTTTCACGTCGAGTCCATCGAGACCCGCATCGACGCAGGCAAAGCGTTTCGGCCACCATCACGAACGCAGCCACGGGAGGGCCCTCCGTCGCGAACGCACGACGGGCCGCTCGACGCGCGGTTCAGCAAGCAGCGATTGCCGCTCGTTCGGGCCGAGGTCGACGGCGTTGACCTTGGGCTCTTCCTCGTCGACACGGGGGCGGGCTCGCTCGCGATCGACACGTCCGCTCTTCGCGCGTCGAACCTGACGCTCGCGCAGGTGGGGCGCCGCATGGTGAAGACCTCCGATGGGCTCGTCGGCGCGACGCTCCGGCGCGGAGATGCGCTGCGTGTCGGCTCGGTCGTCGTGCCGCGGCCGCTCTTTCTCGACCTCGACCTCTCCGCGTTCTCCCGAGCGCTCAAGGTGAAGCTCGGCGGCGTGCTTGGCTACGACTTCTTTCGACGGAGCACGGTGACGATCGAGGCTGCGCAGATCGCTGTCGCGCCGTCTCTTCCCGATCTCGACCGACGAGACCTCGTCCCACTTCGCTTCGAAGGCGGTCGTCCCGTGATCGCGGCGAAGGTGCCGCTCTCCGGCGAGAACGACGAGCCCGCGACGGTGCTCCTCGCGATCGACACGGGAAGCGCGGCCGCGCTCACGCTGCATGCAGGCGCGAGCCAGGCGTTCGCTCGTTCGATGCGCGGCGGCGCGAGGGCGAAGCTCCGCGGCGTGGGCGGGACGGCGAGCGCGATGCTGCGGAGGCTTCCGTGGATCGAGCTTGGCCCCGGCCTCCGCTTCGAGGATGTCGACGTCGTCGTGTCGGGACCGAGCGCTGGCGTCACCGGAGATCGTGAAGGTCAAGGCGTGATCGGGAGCCTCGGGATGGGACTTCTCCGCGATCTGACGATGACGTTCGACTACGCGACCGAGAGCGCCACCTTCACGCGAACGAAGAGAGAATTTCTTCGAGCTCCGAAGCGCTGAACACAGCGGCGAAGACATCGTAGTGCTCTCGGTAGAAGCGCTCGAGCGACAGGATCTCGGACTCCGCGACCATCCACGCGACGATGAGCAGCGCGCGCCGCGTCGCGTCTCGATCTTTGCCCGCGAGCTCGCAGACGACCTTCCGCTCGAAGAGCGCCTCGGCGTACTCAGGAAACCGCGTGAGCGCCTCGTCGAGGTGGCGCACATCGCGCGTCATGCGATACAGCGTGAAATGATAGAGCGCGTCGCTCGACGCGAACGACGCGTACCGCGCATGCGCGATCGCCATGACGCGAGCCTCGCTGCGGCCATGTCCAGGCGCGACGCCGGCGAGCGCCGACGCGACCCGCCAGATCTCCGCCCAGGCCTCTCGGTTCTCCGGCCACGCGCGCGTCGACCAGAGGAGAAGTCGCAGCGCTCGCCGCAGCACGCGGCGCTCCTCCGGTAATCCCGTCGCGCGCACCGAGCCTGGAAGCCGCGTGCGCACCTCCATTTTTGCGCGGTCGGACAGCACGATCGACGAGGCCTCGTCGAACGAGATCCTCCGCACCGTCTCCGCCTCGGGCGCCCACGCGGAGTCGAGGGCATCGCGCGCGAGGTTCGTCGCCTCGAAGGGCTGGGCCACGCCTTGGTCGTCGGTGAGCACGAGCGACGCATGCTCGACTGGAACGAACCGAAAGCGAGACGAGACGTCGCCCGCCTCCGGGAGGCGACTGTCGGGATCGACGCCGCCATCATCACCGCAGAGGAGCGCGTGGTGCTCTTTGCCGGCGTCGTGCACGTCGTCGTACGGATTCAGCCGCAGCACGAAGCCCACGTCGTGGTAGCCGGCGTCGATCAACGCGGCGCCGATGAGGAGCGTCAGGCCCAGGCAGTTTCCTGCGCGTCTCTCGAGCATGTCGTGAACGAGGAACGTCATCGCGTCGTCACGGAAGCCGTCTCGTACGAGCTGCCTCTTCACGCGACGTGCAGCCTCGAGCGCGCTTACCTGACCGCGAGGATCACGCCGAGCGACGCGGCAAAGAGCGTCGAAGCTCTCGCGCGCTTGGCTTCGCTGCGGCGATGACGACACGAACGCGAGTCGCTCGAACGCCGTCATCGCTCCGCGTCCCCTCCGGCGCGAAGGCGCGATCGATCCTCAGCCGCCCGATCCGCCCGAGCGGCCGCCGTATCCGCCTCCGCCGCTGCCGCCGCCGTAGTGACCACCGTACGAACCGCGATACCCAGGATAGATGTACGGACGTCCCCACGCGAGGCCGAAGCCGCCGCGCGCGCGTGCATAGAAATACGGATCGTCGACGAGCGTGTAGCGCTCGCGCACCCAGACGCCGCGCGGCGCGAGGTGGAGCGCCCAATCGGCGCGGTACATCTCACCGTTCGCCGGCGGGGGCACCGCTTTCAAGAACGCGAGGTCGACGATGTAGATGCCGATGCCCGCGGCTTGCCATGCGCGGAAGCTCGCGTTGAGATCGTCCTCCTCGACCTCGGCGTCATCGAGATCCTCGACGACGTACACCACGCGCGTGATGTTCTGCGCGCGCAGCGACTCCGGATCGGGCAGATCGTTCGGCATGAGCATGTAGCGGTTGTCGTACGTGTCTTCGTCGGGCTCGTCGAAGCGATACGCGAGCCGCCACGAGTCGAGCAAGAACACCGGATGCGCAGCGCGGAGCGACTCGACGCTAGGGCTCGGCAAGCGCGGCGGAAACGTGAGCAGGCCCGCGAGCGTCTCGTCGGCGGGGACGAGCGCGCCGGCGCCAGGCCAGTTGTTGAACGTCACGACCGGCGCGATCGGCTCACGCGCCTCACGGCTCAATCGAGAAGCAAACGCACACGACGCCGCGCCTCGCAGATCGAGGAGCCACATCGTGTTGGCAGGCAACCCCACCTGCGCGACGTGCGCGGCCGCGGCCTCGGCGTCGTTGATCACGTCGAGCCGGCGGACATCGGGAAGCGACGCCTGCCCTTGCATCGGATCCACCGACGAGATGAGCGTGGCCTTGTGATAGCGCGCCCACGGGCTCTCGGGCGTGAGCTGCCATGCGGCCCCGAGCTGCGCAGAGGTGGGCACCGAGTACTCGCGGGCGTCCGGGACATCCTCTGCCCAAAACGCGACGCTCACGGACGGGGTCCACGGCCGGAGCCCGCACCCGGTGCCGAGGAGCGCGAGCGGAAGGATGCCGAGACGAGCTCTCATGGCGTCGCCGATCCTCGCGGCAGCGACATCGGCAGGCTCGCGTGGCCCACGAACACCGGGAGCACCACCGAGTCGTGCGAGCAGTGCGAGGTCTCCGAGATGCGCGCGAAGTATCCGCTGAACGATCCGTTGACGAGGTACACGCCGAGCGTGACGAGCCGCGGTCCCCACGGCGTGACGATCGGCGCTTGCGGGACGAAGCGCTGCGCGATCCACGCCTGGTGCTCGAAGTCGCGTTCGGCCCAGCTGACCTCGTCGGTGATCTCCTCGAAATCGTCCGGCGTGCAGAGCGGCCCGACGAAGACATGATCGCCGACGCGCGAGAGATCGCGCTTGATCACCCAGGAGCTCTGCTCGGCGATGAGCTGCGCGCGCTCGACGTCGGCGAAGGCGTAGGTCTCCGGAAAGACCTCGAGCGCGGCGCGACGATCGTGCGCGAAGGCACGCGCCATCGAGAGCTTCGACTGCGCATGAATCGACGCAAAGCTCGAGACGGTGACGAGCGCGCCGCTTCGCACCGCGCGGACGATCGCGTCGAGGTTCTTCTGCCCCGCCATGTACTCGAGCGGATAGAACCGATAGAGGACCGACACGCGCTCGTACGACTCGGTGCGCGCGTGCTTTCGCGAGGTCTTGATCGCCACAGCGTCGGCGCTGGTCGGATCCGGGCGCAGCGCCGTGGGCGCGACTCGGACGGCGCGACCGCCGCGATCGAGGATGAGGCGCTGGAGCAACGCGCAGATCTGGAGGTCTTCGGCGTATCCGGTCGCATAGGCGAGCGCGATGA
Organism: Labilithrix sp.; assembly: GCA_044227045.1. GTDB lineage: Bacteria > Myxococcota_A > Polyangia > Polyangiales > Polyangiaceae > Labilithrix. The sequence continues at coordinate 76,308 of JBGAFW010000047.1, read as the reverse complement.
CGCCGCGCGGAGAGCCACGCCCGCCCGATCGCTCGACGAGCAAGTCGGCGAGCCGATGCGCGACGCTCGTGGGGTCGGTATGGAGGCGCTGGCCTGCGGCGCGTGACAGCCGAGGCAGCGCGAGCGACTCGTTGTAACCGCCGGGGCAGTCGGCGTTGACCTCGCATGCGACGAAGCGACCATCCTCGCGAAGGAGGAGGTCGACGCGCGCGACGGAGTCCGTGTTGTTCGCGCTTCGTGAGGCATCGGCGAGACGGTTCACGTCGGGATGGAAGCGATAGCGCCGCGCCTCTTCCGGATCCTTCGACGCGCGCTCACCCGCGTCGCGGACGAGGGCGAACGCGCGCTCGGCGACGCGCGCAGCCTCGCGATGCGCCGACCGCGAGAGGATGATCGGGTGCAGGTTGACGCGCCGGCGTCCTCCCGTCCATGCGTCCCAGACGAGCCACGTGTGCTGCAGCTCCTTCTCGAGGGAAGGAACGTGCGTGAGCGGATCGTCACCGCACGAGAGAGACTCGACGTGCACGCGAGCACGCTCGGCAAGCTCGTGCCACCACGCGGCGCCGACGCGCTCGCTCACGCTTGGCATCTCGGAGGCGAACGTCATGGCATTCGCTCCGAGAGCCGGTTGAAGAGCGCGGGGTCCTCCGCGCCGAGGCCGTAGAACAGGACGCCGACGTCCGAGGGCAGCACGTCGTAGCTCCACGCGCCGAGCGCGCGCCCGGTCGACTCGGCGTCGTCGAACCAGAGCTGGTGCTGCTCGCCGCCAAACGCGAGGTAGCGGATGAACGGCGCGCCGGTGGGGCCGCGTTCGATCGGCGCGCCCGAGATCGTCGCGATCGCGCGCGCCTCGAGGTACGTGATCGATCGCGGCGAGCCTGGTCCGAAGTCCGTCCCGTAGAGCGGATACGAGATGTCGACCTTCGGAAAATCGCTCCGCGCGAGACGAACGGCGTCGACCGCCCATCCCGGATCGATCGTCGGTCCGGGGCCTTTGTCCGAGTAGTCGAGCGTCATGATGCGCATGCGATCGACGTATGGCGCGAGCGCGCGGCGCGAGAAGGCGTCGCCGCCGGGCAGATCGCTCGGCACGCTGATCGACGGCGGCACGAAGACGTTGACGAGCTTCGGCCTCGACTTCTGCGAGAGCTCCGAGATGAACGCGGTGACGAACGGCTGCGCGTCGTTTGGCAGCTGCTGGAGATCCACCTCCACGCCGTCGGCCGGCGCGATGATGAGCTGCACCGAGTCGACGACGCGGGCGCGCCACGCAGGATCGGCGAGGAACGTACGCGTCTGCGAGCCGTCGTAGCGCTGGCCGCTCTCGTCGGTGAACGCGATCGCGAAGCTCACGCGGTAGCCATCCTTCTTGAGGTCCGTCACGAGCGTCGTGAGCTGCGCCAGCGCGCTCGGATCGCGTGGCCCGACGGTGCCGTCTTGCCGCGGCACCAAGCAGAGCATGATCACCTCACGGAGGACGCGGCGCGCCGCTGGGCTCGCGAGCGTCGCGCGCTGCCAAGAGTCCATCACGCATCCATCGACGAGCACCGCGCTTTGCCGCACGGGGAGCGCGACGTCAGCGCCGAGCCCCACCTGCTCCGTCTCGCCACCCGACGATGTTCCGCACCCGGTCGCGAGCGCGACGAGCGCCGAGAGCGCCAGCCCGAGCGTGGATCGTCCGAAAAAAGCCTTGGTTTCTGCTTGGGTCATGCTCATCGTCCCCACTCCATCCGTAGGCCGAACGTCACGCCGTTCAAGAGCTCGTGCTCGTAGACGCGAGGCACGACCTGCAAGCACACGCGTGTGGTCGGGTCGAGGCGACGGCATGCCTCGAGCTCCACCTGCACGAGAAAGGTCACCGCGGTGAGGTCGATCGGCGAGCTGTCTCCGCCGGCCGCGACCGTGCCGCCCATCGTCATGAAGCTCACGCCCGTGCGCGCGGCGAGCCCCACCATGTTGCGCCGGTACTTCCACCGGCGGCCGATGCCTGGAAGGAAGATGTCTCCACGAAACGCCGACCATGGCCGGACGCGCGCGATCGATCCGTCGAGGCTCGTGATCGTCGCGTCGTAGGATCCGACCGCCCACCAGATCGCGCCTCCGATGAGCGGGACACGCCAGCGATCGTCGAGTGTGAGCTCGAGGTCCGAAGACAGCCCGAGCATGCCGATGCTGCGGCCCGCGGCGATCCGTGACTCGCCCATCTCGCGTGCGCTCGTGGTGACGGGCTTCGTCGTGAACGCTGGCGTTTGGCGAAGCCATCCACCGTTCATGTTCGTCGCCAACTGAAAGTCGAAGTCAGCGCGAGCTTCTTTGGTCGGCAAGAGCACGGCCGCGAGCGCGACGACGCACGTCGCCGCGAACGAGCGGCGATGCCTATGTCGACCACGAAGGTGCAGCATGCGCAGCAGCAGAGCAGCTCTCCCCAGCAAGCAGCCGTCTAGCGTCAGAACCTACGTTGCCGATCGCGCTCGCGCCCGAGAAATTCCGAGTCGAAATCAAAATCGTTGCGTGTTGCAACGAAACGAGATGCGCCGTTCACAGGCTCACATCTGCTCGTCTCGACACTTGAACAACTGCAGAGTCTCCAACATGAAGCGGAGGTGAAGCGGACATGAAGCGCGCTTCATCTTCAGCGCGCGACATGAGGCGTTCGCTACTTGGCTTTGGCGGCGAACGGCGGCGGGAGCATGACGAGATCGCCGATGTAGACGTTGTCGTTGTCGTCGTCGTCGTTGCGCGCGACGATCCCCGAGATGCGATGGCGACCGCAGATGCCGAGGCGACGCGCAGCCTCGTCGAAGACGATGTTCTCGCAGCGATGGCAAACGTAGAGCGCGCCGTACGACACCGGATCGTTCAAGTAGTCGGCGACGAAGAGAGAGCGCACGCGATCGATGAGGCGCATGCGTGAGGCATCCACCGGCACCCACGCTTCCATCCCGTCCGTGTCCCACGCGCGGCGAACGAAGCCCCGATCGACGACGTCCTTCGTGAAGTCGAGCGAGCCATCCGACAGCGCGGCCTTCTCGAGCGCGGCGAGGACGCGCGTGCGCGTCGACGTCATGAGCTCTTCGATCGTCGACGACGCGAGCGGACCATGACCTTCGCGGATGATGCGTTCGCCCGCCTGGCAGTGGCGCGTCGCCCTCGCATACGGCCCGGTGAGCCAGCGCGCGAGATCGATCTTCTCCCAGCCCTTCGCGACGCCCGACATGAGCTCGAGCGCAGCAGCGCGGCACTCGGCCGAGAGGGTGTCACGGTGGACGCCCTCCTCGAGCAGAGCGGGATCCCGTCGTCCCGAATAAGCCATCACGTACTTCACTGCCAAGCTCCGATGCACGAGCGACGCCTGCGAATACCGCCGGCGCCGGTCAGTCCGACAAGAGGTAGGCAAAAGGCCTACCACATGACGTTTCCATGTCCTATGTCTCGAGTGCGGCTCGTTTGTGCCGGTTTTGGCGGGTTTCGAGCGAACCACGCTTCGCAGTTGGCGAGCCACTGACGCGGCTCGCGGACGATCCGCCGCCCCTCAATCCCCATCAAAAGTAAGTGACTACCGCGTTTTCGGGAGCGTTCCTTCTTACGTTCGAAAACGCAGCGGCTTCCTTCGACCGCTCTACTATGCCGTCGTGTCTCGCCGCCGCCCGGCGCTCGCGCCTCTTCTTCTGTGCTTCGTTGTCGCGCTGGCGAGCCTTCTCGCGTGTGGCAGAACGACACCACGGGCGGATGCGTTGGGGCGCATCCGTGCGGCCGGCGTTCTTCGTTGGGGCGGCGACATTCAAGGCGGCGAACCCTACGTCTACGACGATCCCGACAAGCCCGGCCGCTTGATCGGCTTCGAGGTGGAGATCGCCGACGCGCTCGCGCGTGAGCTCGGCGTCCGCGCGGAGTTCGTTCAAAACGATTGGGCCAACCTCGTCCCTTCGCTCGAACGCGGCGGCACGTTCGACGTGATCATGAACGGCCTCGAGGTCACCGAGAGCCGCGTGGGACGTGTGCTCTTCACCCGGCCCTACTATGCGTTCGCCGAGCGACTCATGGCGCGCGCGAACGACGCGTCGATCCAGCCGAGCCTGATCTCGCTGAAGAGTCGCAAAGTCGGCACGCTCGCCAACAGCCTCGCGTTCGAGATGCTTCGCGGCTCCGCCGACACCGTCGTCTACGAAGGCGTCGAGGAGCCGTACGCCGATCTCGTCAGCGGACGCACCGACGCCGTCTTGCTCGACGACATCATCGCGACTCGGTACGGCGCGCCGAAGCCCGAGCTGCGCGTCGTCGGAGATCTTCGAGAGGGCTACTACTCGATCGCCGTCCGCCCGACCGAGCCCGACCTCAAAGAGGCGCTCGACGGCGCGATCGCGAAGATCGCGTCGAGCGGTGAGCTCCAGAAGATCCTCGAGAAGAACCGCCTCTGGAACGATCGACAGACGAAGCTCACGACGTGGTCTGCCGCGGACCAAGCAAAGATGCTCGGTGAGCCGCCCGCGCCTCCCCCGCTCGGCGGCGGTCATGTCGTCCTCTTCTTGAAGGGCGCCGTCATCACGCTCGTCGTCTCGACGCTCGCGATGGCGCTCGCGATGCCGCTCGGGTTGCTCTTGTCGCTCGCGCGCCTCTACGGCGGGCCGGTCTTCGCGCGCATGGCGAGCGCGTACGTCGAGGTCTACCGCGGCACGCCCGTCTTGCTGCAACTTTACCTCCTCTATTATGGGCTCGCGCCGATCTTTCGGCTGAGCGCGCTCGCCGCGGCGATCATCGGCTTGGGGATGAACTACGCCGCGTACGAGGCCGAGGTGTACCGCGCTGGGATGCAGGCCGTACCAAAGGCGCAGCTCGAGTCGGCGCTCGCGCTCGGGATGCCCACGCGCCTCGCGCTCCGGCGCGTCGTGCTCCCGCAGGCGCTCCGTCACGCGATCCCGAACGTCACGAACGATTTCATCGCGCTGCTCAAAGACAGCTCGCTCGTGAGCGTGATCACGGTCGTCGAGCTCACCAAGCAGATGACGATCACGGCCGTCGACGTGCGCACGTGGGTGGGCCCCGGCCTGCTCTGCGCGGCGCTCTATTTCGCGATGAGCTACCCCCTCGGCGTGATCTCGCGCCGGCTCGAGAAGAAGCTCGAAGGCGAACGACGTGCCGAAGAGGGTGCGACGTGAGCGCAAGCAACGAAGACGACGCGATGATCGTCATCGACAAGGTCGAGAAGAAGTTCGAGTCGCGCACGATCCTCGCGGGCGTGAGCATTCGCTTCGGTCGCGGCAGGGTCTCGTCGCTCGTCGGGCCCTCCGGCGGCGGCAAGTCGACCCTCCTCCGCTGCATCAACGGCCTCGAGCGGTTCGACCGCGGGAGCATCACCGTCGGCGGGATCTCGCTCGGCCCGCAGGTGCCTGCCTCGGCGCGGCCCAGCCGTGAGGACCGCGTGAAGCTCGGCGCGATTCGCCTCAAGGCCGGGATGGTGTTTCAGCACTACGGCCTCTTCTCTCATATGAGCGCGATCGAGAACGTGATGGAGGCGCCCGTTCACGTGAAGAAGATCGCGCGCGCCGAAGCGCGCGATCGCGCCGCCGCGCTCCTCGACAAGGTGGGCCTCGCCCATCGGCGCGACGCGTTCCCGCGCGAGCTGTCTGGCGGCGAGCAGCAGCGCGTCGCGATCGCACGCGCGCTCGCGATGGAGCCCGAGGCGCTGCTCCTCGACGAGCCCACGAGCGCGCTCGACCCCGAACGCAAGGTCGAGGTCGTGAAGGTGCTCGCCGATCTCGCGAAGGGCGGCGCGACGATGGTGATCGTCACCCACGAGGCCGCCGTCGTTCGTGACATCGCCGACTACGCGGTATGCCTCCGGGACGGCCGCGTCGTCGCCGAAGGGTCGCCCGCGGACGTGCTGCGCTGACCTGAAAATGCGTAATTTCGAGGGGAAAAACAGCGAAATTTTCGCAACCGGCCGTCCGTTGACGCCATCTATCCACGGAAGTAGAGGATTGTTCACTATCGCGTAATTGGCGCAGCTCATCCGGCGCTGCGCGCGCCTCATCAGGAGCTCAGAACATGTCATTGCGTATCAACGACACCGCACCGAACTTCACCGCAAAGACCACGCAGGGCGAGATCGACTTCCACAAGTGGATCGGCGACAGCTGGGCCATCCTCTTCTCGCACCCGAAAGACTTCACGCCGGTCTGCACGACCGAGCTCGGGTACATGGCGAAGATCGAGCCGGAGTTCACGAAGCGAAACACGAAGCTCATCGGCCTCTCCGTCGACCCGGTCGAGAACCACGAGAAGTGGGCGAAGGACATCGAGGAGACGCAGGGCGCCGCCGTGAAGTATCCGATGATCGGCGACAGCGATCTCCACGTCGCGAAGCTCTACAACATGCTGCCCGCCGACGAGGCCGGCACCTCCGAAGGCCGCACCGCCGCGACGAACGCGACGGTTCGCTCCGTGTTCATCATCGGACCGGACAAGAAGATCAAGTTGATGCTCACCTACCCGATGACGACGGGCCGCAACTTCGACGAGATCCTCCGCGTCCTCGAGTCGATGCAGCTCACCGCGAAGCACAAGGTCGCGACGCCGGTGAACTGGAAGAACGGCGACGACGTCATCATCGTCCCGTCCGTGAGCGACGACGAGGCGAAGCAGACCTACCCGGCCGGCTTCAAAACGATCAAGCCGTACCTCCGCACCGTCAAGCAGCCGCAGTAACGCTCGACTCGACCCATCGGCCTCGCCTTCACGTATGGGGGCGGGGCCGTCGTGTTCCTGGGCTCTTACGAAGCCACCAACGTGAGTTAGGGCGCTTCGTGGACGAGCGCGGGGATCGTCTCGAGCTGCGCGCGCGCGCTCGGGAACGTGCTCGCGGCGGACCACGCCTTGATCTCGTGAATGTAGCGTGGCGTCTCGAGGAACGTCACGAGCATGCGAGCGTTCTGCTTCTCCACCGTCAGCTCGTAGGTGATCGTCGCGCCGGCGGCGGTGGTGCCGTGCTTGCCTTGGGCGAGCGAGGGGTCGTTCACGTTCCGGCGAAGCACGATGATGCGCGCGGCGACGAAGCGATCGAACGGCTCGACGCTGACGCTCTTCATCGTCGCGTTGACGCTCACGAAGCGGTCTCCGAAGCCATCCTCACTCCGAGCCTGCGCCCAGTTCGTCGGCTCGATGCTGAGCCCCTTCACCACGCGGTAGCCTGCCGGCAGATCCATCGAGAGCTTCGGATCGGTGAGCGCGACGATCTTGCGGCTGGCCTCCTGGGCGTTCGTCCCGCTCTTGGCGTAGGTCTCGGTCGAGCTCGTGCACTTGCACTTGCCTCCCACGGTGGAGCCAACGAACGTCGCGTCGTAGGTCGAGCAGCATGCTCCGCAGTTGCCGTCCTCGGGCTTTTCGCAGAGCTTCGAGGCCTTCCCGAGGCGCACGCCGGTGGCGAATTCTTCCCGGCTTTTCCGCGAGCAGCCTTCGCTCACGAAGAGCGCGAAGAGCGCGGCAGCGGCCAAAACGGAGATGCGCGTGGTGGTCATGATGGATGCGAACATCCTACCGCAAATCCCGCTATGATCGGCGTGGGTGGATCCGGGCACAGTCCTCGCTGAACGCTTCGAGATCGAGCGCCGAGTAAGCGCGGGCGGTATGTCCGCGGTGTTTCGCGCGCGCGATCGCCGGCTTGGCGGCGTCGTCGCCGTCAAGGTCCTCTATGGACGCGACGAAGGCGAGCATCGCGAGCGCCTCTATCGCGAGGCGCGCATCCTCGAGAAGCTGAGTCATCCCGGCATCGTGAAGTACGTCGCGCATGGCGAGACGGACATGGACAAGCCGTACCTCGCGATGGAGTGGATCACCGGCGAGACGCTCGGAAAGCGTCTTTCGCGCACCGGCCTCACGATGGGCGAGAGCGTTCGCATGGTCACGCGCGTGGCCGAGACGCTGGCCGTCGCGCACGCGAAGGGCATCATCCATCGCGACATCAAGCCCGGCAATCTCATCCTCCGCGACAGCAACGTCGAAGACCCGACGCTGATCGACTTCGGCATCGCGCGGATGGGCCTCGGCGCCAGCTCGCTGACGAACACGGGCGTCATGCTCGGGACGCTCGGCTACATGGCGCCGGAGCAAGCGCGCGGGACGAAGCAGCTCGACGCGCGCGCCGACGTCTTCGCGCTCGGCGCGGTCCTCTTCAAGTGCCTCACCGGCCTCCCCGCGTTCGCCGGCGACGACGAGATCGCGATCCTCGCCAAGATGCTCTTCGAGGCGCCGCCACGCGTGCGCGAGCTCCGCAAGGACGTCCCGCCGCAGCTCGACGAGCTCCTCGCGCGGATGCTCTCACGCGATCCGCTTCAACGTCCCGCCGACGGCGGCGTCGTCGCGGCCGAGCTCGCCGCCCTCGGTCAGCTCGATCACGTCGGCAAGGCCGCGACGCGCGAGGCGACGTCGCACGGTGACGTGATCACGCGCGGAGAGCAGCGTCTTGTCAGCGTCGTCGCGGTCGCTTCGCACACGCATGCGGAAGGCGAAGAGTCGACGATCGTCGATGGCACGTGGCAAGGAATGAAGTCGCTCTCGAAGGGTCTTCGCGCGGCGATCCAACCGTTTGGCGCGCACCTCGAGTCGCTCGCGAGCGGCATGATCGTCGTCACGTTGCCTGGCCGTCACAGCGCGACCGACCAAGCGACGCGCGCAGCCCGCTGTGTGCTCGCGATGCGCGCCGCGGCGCCCAACGTCCCGATGGTGCTCGCGACCGGCCGCGCCGTCCTCGAAGAGCGCGTCCCGATCGGCGACGCGGTCGACCGCGCGCTTCGCATGCTCCAGCAACACCAAGACGACGCCGTCGCCAACGTCGCCACCGGCAAAAAGCAGCCGATTCACATCGACGAAGTGACCGCCGGCTTGCTCGACTCTCGCTTCATCGTGCGCAGCGAAGGCGCGGGCCTCGAGCTCGTCGCCGAGCAACAAGCCGCCGCCGACGCAGGCCGCATGCTCCTCGGCAAGCCCACGCCGTGCGTCGGTCGCGAGCGCGAGCTCGTCATGCTCGAAGGCGTGTTCGCCGAGTGCGTCGCCGACGACGTCGCCCGCGCGGTGCTCGTCACGGCGCCCGCGGGCGTCGGCAAATCGCGCCTGCGCTACGAGGTGCTCCGCACGCTCCGGCATCGCGGCGATCCGCACGAGGTGTGGACGAGCCGCGGCGATCCGATGCGCGCCGGCTCTCCCTTCGGCATGCTCTCTCAGATCATTCGCGCCGCCGCCGACGCGCAAGACAACGAGCCACCACGCGTCCAGCGCGAGAAGATCCGCGCGCGCGTGAGCCGCACCGTCCCGCAGCGCGACATCGTCCGCGTGACGCAGTTCCTCGCCGAGACGCTCGGCATCTCGATGCCCGAGGAGGACGACGTGCAGCTTCGCGCCGCGCGCCACGATCCGATCCTGATGGGCGACCAGATGCGAAGGGCCTTCGAGGATTGGCTCGCGGCCGAGTGCAAGGAGCGACCCGTGGTCCTCGTCTTCGAGGATCTTCACTGGGGCGACCTCCCGAGCGTGAAGTTCGTCGACTCGGCGCTCCGCGCGCTCCACGACCGCCCGCTCATGGTCCTCGCGCTCGCGCGTCCCGAGGTGAAGGATCTCTTCCCCGACCTCTTCGCCGAGCGCGGCGTTCAAGAGCTTCGCTTGAAGGAGCTCTCGCGCAAGGCGAGCGAGAAGCTCGTGCGGCAGGTCCTCGGTGAGACGTCGGTGACCGACGATCTCGTCTCGCAGATCGTCCAGACCGCGGGAGGCAACGCCTTCTACCTCGAAGAGCTGATCCGCTCGGTCTCGGTCGGCGCGTCGAATTCCCCCGACAAGCTCCGCGGGATGAACGAGTCGGCCGCGACATCGACATCGGCGAACCGTCGCTCCACGGCGCCGGTGGTGCTCCCCGAGACCGTGCTCACGATGGTGCAAGCACGTCTCGAGGCGCTCGAGCCGGAGGCACGCCGCGTCCTCCGCGCGTCGAGCATCTTCGGGCAAACGTTCTGGCGTGGCGGCGTCGTCGCGCTGCTCAACGGCACGCGCTCGGGCGACATCGCCGTCGCCAACTCACGCGCGCAAGACACGTCCGACGCGCAAGTGTCGGCCTGGCTCGACGAGCTCGCGGTGCGCGAGATCGTCACCCGCCGCGAGCAGCCGAAGTTCCGCAGTGAGGTCGAGTTCGTCTTCCGCCACTCGTTCATCGCCGAGGCGGCCTACGGGATGCTCACCGACAAGGATCGCACCGTCGGCCACAAGCTCGCCGCGCACTGGCTCGAGAAGATGGGCGAGAGCGAAGCGGTCGTCCTCGCCGAGCACCTCGAGCGCGGCGGTGAGCCGAAACGCGCGATCACCTTCTATCGCCGCGCGGCCGCCCAAGCGCTCGAGGGCAACGACCTCGAGGCGTGCCTCGCGCGCGCCGATCGCGGGATCGCGTGCGGCGCCGACGGCGAGGTGCTCGGCCGTCTTCTCTTGCGCAAGTCCGAGGCGCATCGCTGGCGCGGTGAGAACCAAAAAGGCAAAGACGCCGCACAGGCGGCGCTCCGCCTCCTGCCTCGATCGGGACGGCGGTGGTTCCTCGCTGCCGGTGAGGCGGTCGAGGCCTGCGCGCGCCTCGGTGACGAAGGTGAGCTTCATCGCGCCGTCGACGATCTGTGCGACGTGAGCTCCGCCGGAACGCTCTCGGCTCCCCACCTCGTCGCGCTCACGCGCGCGGCGTGCGTGCTCATGGCGGCGGGCAACTACCCTTCCGCCGACGATCTCCTCCGCACGATCGACGCGGCCTACGAGAGCGCGCGCCGCGACGACGAAGATCCGCTCGCCGCCGCGCACGTGTATCGCACACGAGCGTATCGCGCCCTCGTCTCTGGTGACACGGGCTCTGCGCTGTCGATGTACAACGTCGCGATCTCGCACTTCGAGGCCGCCGGCGACATGCGTGCAGCATGCAGGCATCTCGTGAGCGCGGCGGGCGCCTGCATCGAGCTCGGATCGTACAGCGAGGCCGAGCGCGCGCTCTCCGACGCGCTGTCTTCGGCAGAGCACATGGGCCTCTCGGGCGTGAGCGCGAACGTGTGGCATCACCAAGGCATGCTGCTCGCGCGCCAAGGCGATCCCCGCATGGCGCTCACGAAGGCCGACAGCGCCTTCGAGGCCTTCGTCGCGCAGGGCGATCGCCGCATGGAAGCCGCCGCGCGCCTCTACCGCGGCTTCTTCCTCGCGCTCGCCGACGATCTCGATCGCGCCGAGCGTGAGGTGAAGCTCGCGCTCGATACGCCCGGGTCGACCGCGCCGCTCCGCGCCTACGGCCTCGCGATCCTCACCGACGCGCATCTCAAGAACGGCCGGCCCGATCGCGCGCTCCGCACCGCGCGCGAGGCCAACGAGCTGCTCGAGGAGCTCGGCGGCGTCGAAGAGGGCGAGGCCTATATCCGCCTCACCTACGCCGAAGCGCTCGACGCCGTCGGCGATCAGGCAGGCGCGCGCGACGCGATCACCACCGCGCGCGTGCGCATCCTCGAACGCACGGCGATGATCCAAGACGCGCAGTGGAAAGACACCTTCATCGAGCGCGTGCGCGAGAACGTCCGCACCCTCGAGCTCGCGCGGCTCTGGCGCGTCGCCTGACCTATCCCGACGCGAGGCGACCCCTTCTCGCTCTATTCGTCGTTCTTCGCTCCGGACTCGAGGTCTTTGACGGCGCGTTCGCTGTAGACGGCGAGGCGCTGGAGGTGCGGGAGCGTGTCACGACAGCCCGTGAAGCCGAAGTGGAGCGAGCCGTCGTAGCTCTGCACGGTGATGTTCAGCCCGTAGCCATGAAACGGGATCGACAGCGGGTACGTCTCTTCGAGCCGCCAGCCACGGAGGTAGAGCGGTTGATCGGGACCGGGCACGTTCGAGATGACGACGTTGAAGGCGGGACGAACACGCCCAGCGGCGCCCGGCACGAACGAGAGCATCATCGGCGCGAGGACGAGCGCGCTGTACTGCATGATCGCGTTCTTCGACATGCCTTGCAGCTGCGCCTTCGCGCGCGTGGTCGACGCGATGATCACGTCGAGCGCCTTCCGCGGGTTCTTCACGTCGGTGGCGAGCGACGCGAGGATCGCCCCGACCGCGTTGCCGCCGCCTTCGTCGTCCTTCGGCCGGATGTTGACCGGCACCATCGCGACGAGCGGCTTGTCGGGCAAGGCATCTTGCTCGATGAGGAATCGGCGGAGCGACGCGCCGCAGATCGCGAGGATGACGTCGTTCAACGTGCCGCCCGATCGCGTCGCGATGTCTCGAACGCGCTCGATCGACACGCGATGCGTCGCGAAGCGCCGCCGGCGTGACACGCGCTGGTTCAACACCGATTTTGGAGCTTGCAGCGGCAGCGCCAGGCCTTTGTCATCGGCGCGGCGCGACCGCACGACGTTGACGAGCGCGCGACCGATGTCCTTGGCGACGCCGATCTGATCTCGGAGCGCGTGGAGGAGCGCGTCGAAGGTGGGCGCCGGATCTTCGATCTCGCCGTCTCTCCGCTTGCGCGCCGGCGGGTCGAGATCGAAGAACAGCGGCTTGTTCATCTCGGTGGGGCTCGTGGACAGGCTCTGGGCGAGCAGCTTCATCCCGGTGTACCCGTCGATCAGCGAGTGGTGCACCTTCAGGTAGATCGCGAGGCGCTTGCCCTCGAGCCCTTCGATGAAGTGTGCCTCCCACGGAGGATGATGAAAGTCGAGCGGGGTGCCGTGAAGACGCGAGACGAGGATGCCAAGCTCGCGCTCGTCACCGGGCGACGCGAGCGCCGACCGCCGGACGTGGTACTCGAGATCGACCTCGTCCTCCTCGACCCACGACTGCACCGGGCTCTTCAACAGGTCCGGATGCAGGAGACGAAGGTTCCACGGCGGCTTGGCGCTCTTCGTCCGAAGGAGCTCGTCACGCAGCGAGCGCGCAAACTCCTTGATCGGGCTCTCGCTCTTGCTCGCCTGAGGAGGCGCGAGCTCGAGCAGACCTCCGACGTGCATCATCACGTCGCGGCTCTCCGCGGCGAGAAAGGACCGATCGAGGGCGTTTAGGTTCTTCTTCCCGCTCTTCGTCGTCATCGGCGTACCGACGACATCTTCGCACGCTTCACTTCGTGACGGTGTACTCACCGTTGCAAGGGATCTCGACGTCCTTCGTGTCGGTCTTGTCCGCCACCGCGATCGTGTGCATTCCGCAGAACACCATGAAGGTGCGCTGGCCGGACCCGAGCATTCGCTTGCCGTCGAACCACACGTTCTTGTGCTTTGCGTCCGCCTTGATCGTGAGCTTACCGAAGCGCTTCTTCGGGTCGAGCGGCATCTTGGTGACGGGGTCGACGACAGGCGCCTCGCTGGCGGCCTTCGGAGCAGGCGCGGCGGCGAGCGGAGCGCTGTCGAGCTCCATCGTCGGCTGCGTCGGAGCGGCGAGCGCCACCGGCGGGATCTCGTCACGCTGCTGCGGCTGGACCACCTGCATCGACTGCACCTTCGCCTCGGCCGACGCGTTCTTCACCGAAGAGCGCGAGAGCGCGATCGTCGAGAGACCGACGAGCGCGAGGACACCAAACGCCGCGCCCGCGATCGCCATCGTGCGCCCGGAGAGCTTCGTGGCCGACGGGAGCATGAATGCGTCGGGCGCGTCGTCGTGCGACGCGTCGAGGGAGCTTGGCATGAGCGACGAAGACTCGTTCGCGATCACGTCCGTCGCGACGACGAGGTTGCTCGGCTCGACGACGTCCGGCGACGGTGAGCTCGCGGGGAACATGTTCGTCGTCTCGGGGGCGACCGAGCTTCGCGGCGAGGACAAGACCACGCCTTCGCGGATCGGGTCGAGGGCCGGAGCCGGAGTCGCGGACGCCTCGTCGGTGATCACGACGTCCTCACGGAGCGCGAGCTTCTTCGCTGGCGCCTCGATGTCGATGACCGGAGGTGGGCTCGACGGCGTCATCGGGGCAGGCTCGAGCAGCGATGGAGAGCTCGAGAAGACCGCACCTACACGCAGCGCCGACTTCGCGAAATCGTCCACGCGGCTGTCGCGATCGAAGACGATCCAGGGGCTCGAGACGGGCCGCAGGAAAGCACGCACATCGCTGTCGATACGCGCGCGATCCGGGTAGGACGGATCACGATTCACCGTGACCGCCGGGTTGACCGGTGATTCGGGCTTGTTTTCCGAGGTCTCCAGCGCATCGGGCTTGGACGGCAGGCGCATGCCCACCATGAAGCAATGCGTGATCCAACGCGATTCCGCGGGCGGCGCACAATTGCAGCGTCGTGGAAGGCCGAAATTCCTGGCCAATCGTGCTCGGAAGACGCACATCGGAGGTCGCGCCGACCTCCGCGATCGAGGCTTTGGATCGACGTCGAGTCAGACAAACGTGCATCGGTCGCTGCAGGTGAGTCCCCGCAACCTGCGGGGTCGTTGTGGATCCACGTCACTCATCCACGCGGGCCGCGGCTCACCGGCGCGTGCGTGTCATCGTCCACACCGTCGGACCGCCATGGCCTTCGATCTCGGACTTCACCTCGAGGTCGAAGCGCGCGTAGAACGGGAGGTTCACTGGGTTCGACGTCTCGAGATGAACCGCGTGCCCGCCTGCATCGGCGACGTTGCATGCGTGACGCATGAGCTGTCCGCCGAGCCCTTTGCCCTTGAGGCTCGGGTGCACGCCGAGGAGATACACGTAGACGTGGGACTCGTCCGGATGGCGCGCGCGGATGCGCTTCTCGACATGAAGTCCTCCGCGGACCATGCGCGACGTGAAGATGCGCGGATGCGCGAACGTGATCGCGCGCAGCGTGCGATGGATCGGCATCGGCCAACACCCCGGCGGGATCGTCGCGATCACGCCGCGCTTGGCGCCGTCGTCGTCGTCCAACGTGAACACGCCGTCGACGCTCATGCACTCGTTGACCGCGCTCTCGTGAAACCAGCTCAGTATCTCGCGACGCCGCTTGGCGGTTCGCGGCTCGTCATGCGCGTCGCCAGCGAACCAACGAAACAGCGGGTCCTCGTCGAACGCCGCGCCGAGCGTCTCGACCGCGGTGCGCACTTCGTCTCGGCGAAGAAGACGGAGCGGCGCCTCGTCTCGGCGAAGACGATGTGGCTTGGCCTGCTCCACCTCTCTCCTTCCCTTTGGTCCTCTCGCGCTGCGCTGTTCGCTCAGCGCGCGCCGAAGATTCCATCGGCGTCGATGCCGTGTGAGCTCATCTTCAGCTTGGCGAAGATCTCGTCGGCGCGCCTCGTGAACTGCTCCGCTTCGGAGACGGCCACTTCGTCTGCCTCGAAGTCGGGCGAAGCGCGAAGGAGCGCCGCGTACACACGACAGCTCCGCGCGAGCTCGACGTCGTTTCCGATCTCTTCGAAGATCCAGATCGACTGGAGCAAGTGCCCGCGCGCGGTGAGGAGGCCATCTCCTCCTGCGCTGCCCGCCGCCATGACCTCGCCGAGCGAACGGAGCGCGACGCCGAGCTGCACCTTGCTCTGGATCTCGCGGAAGATGTCGACCGCGCGCGCCGTGCATTCACGCGCCTTCGTGTATTCGCGCTGCGCGAGATACGCCTTTCCGAGCCCGCGTACGGCCTCGGCGAGACCGAGCTTGTCGCCGAGCTCGTCGGCGATCTCTTCGGCTTGCTTCAAGTAGTGAATCGCCTTCTTGGCGTCACCGAGGCGGTTGTACGTCTCACCCAAGTTGGTGAGGACGAGCGCGATCCGATTTCGATCACCGGTCTCCTTCGCGACCTCGTATGCCTCGAGGAAGAGCTGCAGCGCGCGTGCGTCGTCGCGTTGATCTTGCGCGACGGTGCCGAGGTTGTTCAGCGAGATCGACACGCCGACGAGATCGCCTATCTCGCGGCGGATCCGCAGCGCCTGCTCGAACGCATCGAGCGCGAGCTTGAACTGCCCCGAGTCTTGATAGACGAGCCCGAGGTTGTTGAGGCTCAGCGCGATCGATCGACGATCGCCGAGCTTGCGGCGAAGGCCGAGCGCGCGCTGCGTCGACTCGAGCGCCTTCTGGTAGTCGCCGCGAAGCCAGTGCAGCTTGCCGAGATCGTCGACGGTGCTGGCGATGCCGCGATCGTCACCGGAGTCTTCGAAGAGCGTGAGCGCGCAGTTGAGCTGCACCTGCGCCTCTTCGAGGCGACCGGTATCACGGTAAAGGCGACCGATTCGTCCGTGCGCCGCGCCGCCCTTCGAGCGCAGATTGAGGCGGTAGGAGCGAACGAGCATCTCGTTGAAGCAGTCGAGCGCTTCGTCGTTGCGGCCAAGCACCTGAAGGACATCGCCGAAGTGGTGCAGCGCGCGCAGCTGCTGCTCGGTCGACCCTTCGGCGCCGTCGCGAAGCAGCCCGAGGCCCTTGATGTAGTACTCGGAGGCCTTCGCGTTCGAGTAGCGCTCGCGTGCGAGGTGCGCTGCGTCGAGGTAGGTCGCCGCGGCCTGCACGACGAGGCCAGCCTGCTCTTGATGGCGCGCGAGCATGCCCATGTACTCTTCGTGCGTGCGTACGTGCGGCTTGAACGAGAGCCAGTCCGCGATCGCTTTGTGGAAGCGCCGCGCCTGCGCGCGAGGAAGGAGCTTGAGGAGCGTCTCGCGTTCGAGGTTGTGCTTGAAGACGAACTCTTCGTCGTCGGGGAACGTGCTGTCGGGGAGCGTGAGGATGTAGTCGCGCTCCTTCAGCTCCTTCAGCGTGTCCTTGATCTGCGCGATGTCGGTCACCGCTTCGCGCGACCACACGTCCGGACCTTTGACGTCGAGGCGAGCCATCGCGAGGAGGCCGCCGAGCCAGAACACGCTGCCCATCATCGCGGCGCGCTCGAGCAAGTCGCGCTCGTTCGGGGCGAGCGCGCCGATGCGCGCCTGGATCGCGTCCTCGACCGTGAGCGGCAGCTTCACCTCGGAGAGACGCTCGACGTGAACGACCCACGACTCGACCTCGGCGAAGTCGTCCTTCACCTCGATGACGCCCATGTCGTGGAAGATCCGAACCATGCGCTCGAGCAAGGCCGGGTTGCCGCCCGCGAGCGTGCAAGCCGCTTCGACGAGCTCCTCGACGCCCGGCGCGTCACCGCACGGCATGAGCAGCTCTCCCATCACGCGCGACGCGTCCGTCTCGCCGAGGGGTGGGAGCTCGATCATCTTGTGTCGTGTGCTGCCGTGCTTGGCCCAATCGTCACGACGCGCGATGAGCTCCGGCCGCGCGAGGCACAGGAGCAGGATCGGACCGTCGAGGGTGTCGGTGAGGTGAGCGAGCAGCTCGAGCGACTCGTCGTGCGCGTAGTGGAGGTCATCGAAGACGAGGACGCAGGGTCCACGCGCGCCGGGCGGAACGGACTTCGGCGCCACTGACTCACGCGACGACGTGCCGATGTCGGGATCGGTGTCGCGCTCTTTCGGCGGCATGTGCCACCACGCGTCCGCCTCGAGGAACCGCTTGATGACGGCGCGCCGGAGCGCCCGCATCTGCTGCGAATCGGTGCGGACCGCCTGAATGAGCGGCGAGTCCATGAACTCGAGCTCGAGCAGCTGGCCGAGGAAGAAGCACACATCCCCGACCTTGCGATCTTCGAGGACGGTGGCGACCTGCGCGCGCACCTGCGCCTTCGCCGCCTCCGGATCCATCCCTTCGACGATCCCGAAGCGTGCGCGAAGCACACGCGCGAAGACGTCGTACGCCGCCCCGCCTTCACGCGCCGAACCGCGAAACACGCGCGGCGATCCGACCGAGGGACGCGGCTTGTCCGCATGCCCGGCGGCCGCGTTCTTGGCGTGATGCTCTTCGTTGCGAAGCTGCTCGGCCCGCTGGCGCGAGAGAAAATCGCGAACGAGCCGCGTCTTTCCGATCCCCGCGGCGCCGACGAGCGTGATCGCGCGTGACTTGCCTTCGTCGCGAACGGCCTTGAGCGCGTGCTCGAGCTCGCGCAGCTCCGCGGTCCGGCCGACGAGCACAGCACGGCGCTCGATCGATCCGAAGCCCGCAGGGGCAAAGCTCATGCTCTCAGCCATGATTTCCTCATGGGGGATCACCCCCAAACCCGACGGGAACCGACGCTTGGTTCCATCCGAGCGGCTTTTAGCATAGGGCGTGTGGGATTGCTGGCTTCGGGCGCGAAACCTGGCTCAATTTCCCTCGTTGCACTGCTCTTCGCCGTCGAGGCGCTTGAAGCAGCCACCGGGGCACGCGATCGTCGTGGTCGAGAACTGGCAGCGGGTGCCGTCGCAGTATCCGGGGAGATAGCGGAGCATCGTCCGCGTCCCCGAGCACGTGCTCGGCGGCGGGGAATCGCACGGGCTGAGCCCCGGCCCGCCCGAGGATGACGACGAGCTCGACGACGACGAGCTCGATGCATCCGCGTCACTGCCTGCGTCTCCCGCGTCCTGCTTGCCCGAGTCCACGGGCTCCGTCTCTTCGAAGGAGCACGCGACGAACGGCATCGTGATGTCCGCGGGCGGCTCGGTCGAGGCGGGCGGCGGTGGCGGCTTGCCCGGCAACGCGACACCGCCGCCGCCGGTCGAGACGCCGTTTGGCTCGACCACATCGCTGGACGCGAAGATGCTCGAGCCGCCGGTGCATGCGGTGACGACCGCCACGGCCGCCGTGCCTCCGATGAGCAGGCGCGCTCGCCGCGACGAAACCCAACCTCGCGTGAGCCACGTCTGTGTCTGCGCCCTGTTCGCGCGTGCCCCCGTCCGAGCCATGCGAGAGAGACTACACCGCGAACGTGAACGAGGAAACGCGGGCGCGCTATGGCATCGCGATCACGGTCAGGTCACGGATACGGCGAGGCGCCGATGACGAACGCGTGGGCGTGAAGGATGGCGTAGTAGAGAAAGCCCGCGATGAGCACGCGCACGATCCCGATCTCGCCGAACCTGAGCTTCGCGCGCCCCGAGACCATCGCCGCGAACGGAAGCACCGACGTCTTCGCGGTGTAACGACCCCACGCGTCGCCAAGCGCCGCCGCCCGACGCGCATCGATGTGGAGCATGCCACCGAACGCGAGGGCCGCGATCGACAGCGCGACGAGCACGACGTGAAGCTCACCGTTCGTCGCCAGGTGCGAGACCGCCCAGAGCGCGAACCCCCAGAGCGCAGGATGCCGCGTGACCGCGAGGATCCCCTTCGGCCGCCCGCCGCCGTCGTCTTCCTTCGTCACGATCGCTCCCTGCGCGACCATCGTCGGGCTCGGCGTCGAGAACCCGGCGACGAGAAACAGCATCGCAACGGGCATCGTCACCACCGGAACCCATCGTGTGACGCGCGGTGGTGACCACACCTCGACGTAAGGCGCGAGGCGGTAAAACCAAACCATCGCGATGAAGCTCGTGAAGGCCAGCGCCGAGTAGAGCCCCGAGAACCCCTTGTCACCCATCTTCGCGATGACACGCCGCCGCACGGACAGGCTCGAGAGCAAGAAGTGAAGCCCCGCGAAGGCCGCCGCCGACAGAGCGAGCGGAACGATCGACCCGCCGCGTTGACCGGACGACTGGACGTTGCCCGGCGCGCTCTCGATCTCGCGAAGCGCCGCCGCGATCGCCGCCACGTCTTCGTCGCCGAGATCGAAGCGCGGCATGCTCCCGCGCGGATACCCCGCCGCGATCTGCGCGTCCGGATCACGGAGCGACCTCGCGACGTACGCCTCGTCGATCGTCACCGGATGGGTGTCGCCGGTGTCACGCTCTTGAACCGGACGCGACCGCCCCCACATCCCTTTGAACGTCGGCCCCGAGCGCGGCGTCCCATCGAGCGAGTGACATGCCGCGCATCCCTTGACCCGCAGGAGCGCCTGACCTCGCTCCACCGGCGTCGTCGGCTTGGCCGCCCAAGCCAACGTGCTCGCGAGAAGCGTGACGACGACGACCGCAAAGCCGACCGACAGGCGGCGCAGACATGCCAAGGTCATCCCTTCACCCTGATGATGCGAGCGCGCATGGCGTTGCGCGGGAAGATGAACGTGCCGTCGCCGTCGCGTCGCGACCACGGCCGCCGCCGGCCTCTCAGTGCTTCTCGAGGACACCGTCGGGATCGTCGATCGGCCCCGCCGCCGGCGGCGACGGCGTCGCTGGAGCTGCGGGAGATGCGGGAGCTGCGGCCGGAGGCTCGCCAGCCTTGGGCTCGGGCTTCACGCCTGCGAGCGGCGCGGGGATCACGGCCGAGTCGAGACCGGGGACCATCGGCGCGAGGCTCGGCACGTAGGCCTCGCTCTTGTCCTCGTCGCCGCTCTCCTTCTTGGCCTCGGTCGAAGGCTTCGACGCGGGCGCTGGCGACGCGGGCTGCGCGCGATGCGGATCGCCATGTCCGGGCGGCGACGTGTGCGGCCCGGCGTGAGGCTTACCACCATGCCCCGCGCCCAGCTGAGACTGCCCTTGCGACGGTGTCTGCGCATGCGCGATCGCCGCCGCGCCATTGTCGTGATGTCCGGGGCGATGCTTTCGCGCGAGCGGTTGCTCGATGCACTTGTCGGATCCGGCGGGACATTGCACACGGACGTGAAAGTGGTCGTCGTGCGGCAGCGATCCCTTGGGCTGCGCCATGAGCTCCGACGCACGAACGCGAATGGGAAGCGGCGCGCCAACCTTCTCTGCGTACTGGAGCAGCCGAGCGCGAATGGGCGTCGCGACAAAGATATGCGTGATGTGCGCGTGCACGTCGCTCACCATCGCCGAGATGAGCGCCCAGTTGCGCGCGTCATCGAACTGCGCGCCAGGCCACGACGCCGCGGTGCCGTCTCCACGAAACGCGACGAAGTGATCCGCATAAAGGGGTTTGCCGGTCTGGCTCCGAATGAAGAAGCCAATGTCCGCGTCCCGCCCACTCTCGTGCGACGCGTGCCGATCGATCTCACCGCCACCTTGACGCGACAGATGCCCCACCGAGAGCACCGCATCGGGAAACTGCTTCCGCACCGTCCGCGCCGCCCGATCGATCATCGACACGAGCGGCTCAATCCCCCATCGCGCGTCACCCGCCTGATAGACGGGCACAACCCGCAAGTAGGGCGCCTCCGCGAGGTGCGAACCTCCGATGAGCTTCCCTTCCGTCGGCGACCCCACGCTCTTCTGCTCACGCCGATGCGCGGGCGGCTCGAGCTTCGCGGTCTTTCCACCACCATTCGCGCTCGAATGATGTTGGACCGGCGCAATCCGCGGCGCCGGCGCCGGCCCCGCAAGCGCAGGAGCGGCAAAGAGAGTGAGCGTGGAGACGGCGATAAAGCAGGTACGAAAAGCGGCCACGGTGGATCGACCCGACCACAGGACCGCCGCTGTGGCCAAGTTCAACGCCGTATCGAGGCAGCAGCCTCGAAGCAATTCTATAAGCACCTAAGAGCGTCAAAGCCTCGACCGGCCGACCCCGTCACTCACGCGGCTCCCGAATCCGCTTTGTGGAGCTCTTCAAGGCCATGGACGCGTGAAGCTGTCGTTCATCCACTTCGCCGAGATAATGAAGTATCTCGGACATCGCCTTACGGTCGCCAAAGTCCGCCACCGCATTGGCGGAGGCCGAGTCGCTCTGCCGAAGTCCGCCGCGACTTCGGCAGAGGCCACGTCGCTCCCTCTGCCAAAGTCCGCCACCACTTCGGCAGAGGCCACGTCGCTCCCTCTGCCGAAGTCCGCCACCACTTCGGCAGAGGCCACGTCGCTCCCTCTGCCGAAGTCCGCCACCACTTCGGCAGGCCAATCGCTCCCTCTGCAGAGGCCAAGTCGGCATTCCATTGTTGTCCACCGAGATTCCCTGCTCAACAAGGCACGGCGGTCGATCAGGCCAGCGCGAACGTACGCCTCTGCCAAAGTCCGCCACCGCATTGGCGGAGGCCGAGTCGCTCTGCCGAAGTCCGCCACGAAAGACGGCATCGCCCGCGTGCTCGACTTTGGCGTCGCCAAGGCGACGGGTCGTGTTCAAGAGACCGAAGGCCCTTGATCTCGCTGCAAGCTCGCGTACCTGTCACTGGAGCAGTTGACGCGCGCTCCGGTCGATCGCCGTTGCGATCTGTTCGCGCACCACTTCGGCAGAGGCCACGTCGCTCCCTCTGCCGAAGTCCGCCACCACTTCGGCAGAGGCTACGTCGCTCCCTCTGCCGAAGTCCGCCACTACTTCGGCAGAGGCCACGTCGCTCCCTCTGCCGATATCCGCAACCACTTCGGCAGAGGCCACGTCGCTCCCTCTGCCGAAGTCCACCATCACTTCGGCAGAGGCCACGTCGCTCCCTCTGCCGATATCCGCCACCACTTCGGCGGAAGCTACGTCGCTCCCTCTGCCGAAGTCCGCCACCACTTCGGCAGAGGCCAATCGCTCCTCTGCCGAAGTCCGCCACCACTTCGGCAGAGGCCACGTCGCTCCCTCTGCCGAAGTCCGCCACCACTTCGGCAGAGGCCAAGTCGGCATTCCATTGTTGTCCACCGAGATTCCCTGCTCAACAAGGCACGGCGGTCGATCAGGCCAGCGCGAGCGTACGCCTCTGCCAAAGTCCGCCACCGCATTGGCAGAGGCCGAGTCGCTCTGCCGAAGTCCGCCACCACTTCGGCAGAGGCCAATCGCTCCTCTGCCGAAGTCCGCCACCACTTCGGCAGGCCAATCGCTCCCTCTCCAGAGGCCAAGTCGGCATTCCATTGTTGTCCACCGAGGTTCCCTGCTCAACAAGGCACGGCGGTCGATCAGGCCAGCGCGAACGTACGCCTCTGCCAAAGTCCGCCACCACATTGGCGAAGGCCGAGTCGCTCCCTCTGCCGAAGTCCGCCACCACTTCGGCAGAGCCCAATCGCTCCCTCTGCCGAAGTCCGCCACCACTTCGGCAGAGGCCAAGTCGGCATTCCATTGTTGTCCACCGAGATTCCCTGCTCAACAAGGCACGGCGGCGCGAACGTACGCCCGCAGCCTGGCACTGTCGTGCAGGCCGCAAGCCAAGTCGCTCCCTCTGCCGAAGTCCGCCACCACTTCGGCAGAGGCCACGTCCCTCTGCCGAAGTCCGCCACCACTTCGGCAGAGGCCACGTCGCTCCCTCTGCCGATATCCGCAACCACTTCGGCAGAGCCCAATCGCTCCCTCTGCCGAAGTCCGCCACCACTTCGGCAGAGGCCAAGTCGGCATTCCACCGAGATTCCCTCGCTCAACAACGCAACTGTCGGCATGCCATCAGGCCAGCACGCGAATCCACCAAGGTCGGCTTGTCGGCATGCGATGCTCGTCATGCCACCCGCTCGCATCCACTGCGCTACCAGCAGCGCGGCGGTAGCTGCTCCGAGCCGGCGACGAACCCGACCCGCTGCTGGAGAGCAACACGCACGCTCCTCATGGGACGCACCATCATAAGGTGCGCGGAAGGTCCTGCTGGTGCTGTCGATGTGTTGTCATCAGAGACCCTCGGCTCACTCTCTTTGATTCTGCCTCTGGCGGCGTGCTGCACGTGACTCTCGAATCTTTCGGTGGACGTAGTCGCGGCCGAAAACGTGTTCGGCGGCGAGGCGATTGTGGGTCGCGCAGAGCAGCCGAGTGTTCGCGGAGGTGTCCTCACCGCCGAGCGCCTTCGGATGAACGTGGTCGATCTCCAAGAACGATCGGGCATCGCATCGCACGCCTGCCTTGCTGACAAAGGAGCACTGCTCACCGTCGCGCGCGAAGACCTCGCGACGCACGGCGCGTGGAACGGCGCCCGAGCGACCGCGCTCGTTTTGGCGTGTCGATCTCGAGGGTGCGGAGCTCGAGGAACCAGGTTTCGTCGTCGGCGAGTCTTGTTGGAGCCGTGCGTTCGACGACTCGGTGGAGGTGGTGGACACATCGTTCGTCGAGCTCCCTCGTGACGGAGGAGACGACAAGGAGGCAGAGGGGAATGCTTGCGCCGCCGACGCAGACGGCATTGATGCCGACGCCGATGTGACGGGCGCCGCTGCCGGCGCAGATGAAGAGGATGAAGAGGATGAAGAGGATGAGGTTCCCGCTGCGCGCGTGCGTTTCGTCTTCCCGAGGCGTTCGCGCTCGAGCTTTTCGAGCAGAACGGTCAACGCTGCGCCAATGATGGTCTCGAAGCTGCCATCGCGATGGCGATGACTCATCAGGTCGCGAACACGTTCGAGCGTTTCGCGAATCTCGGTGCTGATCGTGAGCTGCAGCGCATGCCGGTGGGTGGAGAGCGGCGTCAGTTTCTCGGCCCGTTGTTTACGCGTTCCCTCCGTGTTGAGGGTGGGCTGCGAAGACTGTGACCGTGAGGACTGCGACGGCTGCGAGGACTGCGACGGCTGCGAGGACTGCGAGGGCTGCGACGAAACAGGAGGTGGGCAGAATGTCGGGGTCGCGATCGCTGCAGACATGGGTGCCACGGCGAACGCCATAGACGCAGCGGGAACAGTGGGCAGAGCGGGCGTGGCGGATGTGGACATGGCCAATGTCGTCGGCGTTGACGGCGTTGACGGTGTGACCGCTGCCGGCAAGGTCGACGCGCAGCCGGACGACGAACCCCATCCCTGCATGTCAAACATGGGGATCGTCCGCTCGGCGGCGGAGGACTTCTTCGGCGGCTCGACAGGGACTGGCGGCGTGGACAACGGCGCGCGGACAGGGAGGGCGCGCAAGACCTCTGGAACATCGGGCTTGGGGAAGTGGTTGGCCAGCAGGTCGTCGATTTCTTTGACGGTCTTGCCTCTCGCTTCCCCAAGAAGGTCCAAGCAGTTCGTCGGCTGCATATGCGCGCTGAGCCTGAAGAGTCCGGTGAGGTGGACGTCGCCCTCGGCGAGCGCCTCGAGGACCCACGAGTACTCCTTCGCGAGCCTTGCGACGGCGACGCGTGGACCCGCCTCGTTTTCGCTCATCTTGAGCTCTTTGAGGCAATAGGCGAAGAGCGACCGATAGCCCATCGTTGCGTAGAGCGAGCGTCGGTCTACTTCGATGAGATAACGCAGTATCTCGGCCATTCCTCTGCGCTGATCGCCACACGTGGATTGAAGGTCCGTGTGAAGGGCTTCGTTCGACAGCAAACGCAATTGCATACGAGCCCTTTATCACGCTGAATTTTATCCCCCACAGTCGCTCGCTACGCCGCTTTGGGGGCACCGGATCGATTTTTTCATCACGTCGACCCAGAATTGCCTCAGGAGGCGCCATGGCAGCATTATCGAGGTGTTTGTCGACCACTCGCGTGAGCGACTCGTCGAGCGACACGAAGATCGTCCAGTAAAATCGTCTCTGCGCAGCGCTTTTGTTACGTCAACGCCGCAATGCGGTTGTTGAGCAAGGAGAGCAAGGGACAAAGACGTTTAGGGTCCTCCGACATGCCGGCAGTTGGATTGTCTGAGGAGTGCTTTGTTGAACAGGGAATACCGATACGCCTGCGCGACATCTTCTGCCTGCTTCCGATGTGGCCATCTCACCGCCTGCTCGAGCTCGCGCCCGTCGAATGGAAGAAGACCTCCGTGCTGAACGAGGTCCGCGCTCTCTCGACGCGAACGTCTTCCGGCTCACGCTTGATGCGCGCGGCTGATCGGCAGTCGCATCGCGTACGCGTTTGACTGAACGCTTACGACAAGACAACAGCCGAATGGGCGACTTCGCCCGAGGGCATGCCGGCAGTCCGACCGTGAGCTCCTTGTTGAGCAGAAGCTCGCAACTGCCTGGTGGCAGCACCAGGGTCATCACGAGTGCCTTTGTTGAGCAGGGGAATTCGCGAGGCATCTGGTATGCGGCATGCCGACAGGTGGCGGCCCTCCTGGTGGCATGCCGACAGGTTGGCCTGGTCTGATGATGCCGGCCCCGCGATAGAAGTCCGACCGCGGCGAGTGCCTTGTTGAGCGGGGGTGCTCACACCAAGAGGATTGAAGCTTTGCTTCGCGGTTGTGCGCGTGGCCCGGGGGCCGGCACGCCACTCGGTCGGGCCAGCCATCGACGTAAACGCGAAACTTCGACCGCATGCCGCCGAATTTCTCCGTTTGCGCATGGGGGGCTCCAAAGTGGCCCTTTGCTGGCACGCCGCTCGGTCGGATCCATCGAAGTCTGGTGGAGGGGCCGGGCAGGCGCGCGGTTGCGAACGCGTGGGCGGTGGCGTTTTCGCTCGGCGTGTCGCGGGCGTGCGAGCTCGGATGCATGCCGCCGATTTCGTCGCCTCGTGCATCGTGCGCGGCGCACGGAGGTGGCCCTCCGGCTGGCACGCCGCTCGGTCGGGCCAGCCATCGACGCAAACGCGAACCTTCGACCGCATGCCGCCGAATTTCTCCGTTTGCGCATGGGGGGCTCCAAAGTGGCCCTTTGCTGGCACGCCGCTCGGTCGGGTCGGGCGCCGCTCGCGCGACCGCTTGCCTTTTCAACAAGGCAAAGCGCTCACGCGGCCGGTGGGCACTTCTCGTTGCCGCCGTCCCATGGGTCGAGGAACTCCAGCGTGAGCTCGTGGACGGTCTTCACGAAGGGGCTCGGCTCGTCTTCTTCGACCTTGTGGTGGCGGAGGCGCGTCGCGGACTTGTCCACGAGGTCGTTGAGCGTCGCGACGAGGTTCGTTTTGTGGAGGAGCGCGCGCACGGGCGCTTCGCCGCCGACGTGCTCCATCAGGAGACGCGTTCGCACGCGGCGGATGGCGTTCTTGAGCTCCCGATCGCTTGAACGTGCCTCGTACGCTGCGACGATCTCGGAGTCGATCGTCATGCTTCGGTTCGTGAGGTTGGCCGAGCCGACGACGAAGTAGCAGTCGTCGACGATCATGAGCTTCGCGTGGATGTAGACGTGGAGCGGCTGCGCCTCGCCGTTGGCGTCCGTCTTCATGCCGGCGACGACGTTGTAGACGCCGAGGTTGTGTCCGTACTCGCGCGCGGCTTGATGAAGGACACGTTGGAGCACCGCTTGCGGGACGCCGATCGTCATCTCCTCTTTGAGCTTCTCGGGCTTGTTCGGGAGGATGATGACGATGTCGAGCTTCGGCCTCGCATGGTCGCGCATTCGCTCGAGGAGTGCGTCGCGGACGGCGCACGAGGTCAGATATTGCGACTCGATGTAGATCAGGCGCTCCGCTTCGCCGATGACGCGCGCATACAGCTTCGCGACCTCATCGACGTAAGGACGGCCCTCGATCGCCGGGATCGTCCGCGCAAAACCCATCCGCGCGCGTGGCATCGGGAGAGTGGTCGCTACATCGATGAGGGATGGGTCCGTCGCGATGAGCGCGGCGGCGTCGAGCTGTTCGCCGGTGGCGCCGAGCCATCGGTTGACGAACAAGTCGACCAGCGTCCGCACGGCCTCACCACGCACGGCGACCTGCACCTCGTGGTACGGCTGATGGCTCTCGCCACGTGACGTGCGAAGCTCGTTCGTCAGTCGATGGGTCGAGTCGTCCCATCGCGCTTGGCAGATGTCCTGGCTGCCAAAGAACGCGATCTTGCCGTCGATGATCGCGACCTTCTGATGGTGTGAGCCGCCGATCGGGACCGTGTCGTCCCAGCGAAAGAAGAAGCGGTCGCTATCGATCGCGTCGAAATAGAGCTTTTGAAGCAGCTCGCGCTCGAGCGCGAAGAGGACGCTGTGGTCCCACGCGAGGATGCGGACCTCGAGATCGGGATTCTGCCGTGACAGCTCTTCGAGGAGCGCGAGGAGGCGTACCTTCTCGGGCGAGAGTCCTTGCGGGAGATCGTCGCCGCGCAGGAGCTCCACGTCGCTGTCGAACTGCCACCCCATCAAGAGGATGCTCTTCTTCGCCTGCGACGCGGCCTGGTGAAAGGCGCGGTAGTAGTCGCGGCCGTCGATGAGCAGCGCTGTCTCGGCGTCCTCGTGGATGCGCCACGTCGTGCTCTCGTCGAGCACGCTCTCGAGGTCGCTCTGCAGGTTGTGATCGTTGTCTTCGTTGGGAGAAACCGTCGTCGTCACGCCGCGTCACGGAGCGAGATCCGCGCCACGCGCAGGGTCACGAAATCCTTCTGCTGGAGCTCGCGACGCCCCTGCGCGAGCGGGACAGAACGCCACGGCCTGTCCGAAACGCCGCAGCCGCGGGGTGCAGCCGCGGGGTGCAGCCGCGGTACCCGCCGGAGCACTACGTCATCACGCCGTCGCGGCGGGTGAGATCGCGTCGTCCGGCGGAGCCGCGGGAGAGGGGTTCGCGTGATGAGGCTCGGACCACGTCACGGCCTTCAGGTCGAGGACGAAGATCGCGTAGATGACGGGCACGAGGAGGAGCGTCAGGAACGTCGCGATCGTGAGGCCGCCGATTTGGGCGTAGCAGAGCGGCTCCCAGAGCGGGCCGCCGTGCGACGCGAGCGGGAACAGCGCGAACACGGTCGCGGCGACGGTGATGAGGACGGGACGGAGGCGGAGGATGCCCGCGTCGAGCAGCGCCTCGCGTAGCGGTGAGCCCTCTTCGTGACGTTCTTCGATGAAGTCGAAGAGGACGATGACGTGGCTCACGATGACGCCGATGAGGCTGATGATGCCGAGGAACGCCATGAAGCCGAACGGGCTTCCGCTGAGCACGAGACACACGAGCGCGCCTGCCACGCCGAACGGGATCGCCGCGAAGACGATGATCGGTTTGACCGCGCTCCGTAGCTGAATGACGAGCGCCAAGTAGATCGAGAAGACGCTGATCGCGAGGACGACGGCGAGGCTCGCGAAGCCCTTCTTCTGCTCCTCTTCTTCGCCGGCGATCGTGAGCCGATATCCCGGCGGCAGATCGTTCGCGAGCTTCATGATGTCGGCGCGCACCGAGCCCACGACCTGCGACGGGAGCGCGTTCGGCTGGGGAAAGCCCGATACCGTGATCGTGCGGTAATGGTCGCGCCGCACGATCTTCTCGGTCGTCATCGCGTACGACACTTGTGAGATTTGACGTAGCGGGACGCGCTGGCCGCTCTGCATTGAGCGGACATAGAGGTTCTCGACGTCGGAGAGCTGGCCACGCTCGGCGCTTCGCAGGCGCGTGACGATCGGGATCATCCGGTCGTTGTCGCGGAGCTGGCCCACGATCGCGCCGCTGAAGCCGGCCGCGGCGGAGTTCGCGACGTCGTAGTTGGTGATGCCGGCGAGGTTCGCGCGGTCGGAGTCGACCTCGAGCTTCACCTGGAACGTCTCGGCGCCCCAGGAGTCGCGCACCCGCTCGACGATCGGGCTCGTCTTCAAGATCGCCTTGGCCTTCTCGGCGATCTCACGCAAGACGTTGGCGTCTTGGCCTTGGATACGGAAGGCGACCGGGACACCGACGGGCTTGCCGTTCTCGAGCTGCCGTACGTCGATGCGGGCGCCGGCGATCTCGGCGGAGAGCGCGCGCTGCAGCGGCGCGATGATCTCCGTCGTCTCGTGTTTGTCGTTCACCTCCACGACGAGCTGCGCGTAGTTGGGTTGTTGCTGCTCGGGCGTGACGGAGAACCAGAAGCGCGGGCCGCCGCCGCCGATGAACGTCGTGATCGAGCGGAGCATCCCTTCTTTGGGCCGGTGGGGATCGGGGTGGTCCTTGGCCCACTGGTCGAGCGTCTTTCGAATGACGTCGTCGGCTTGGCGCGCGACCTCGGTGGTGGCGCTCACCGGAGCGTCTTCGGGGAGCCAGACATCCACGTACGAGAGATACGAGAGGTCCTTCGGGAAGAAGGCTTGCTTGAGACGACCCGCGAATCCGAACGCGAGCACGAGCAGGACGACCGCGGCGCCAAGCACCTTCCAGCGATGGTCAATCGCATTACCGACTACACGATAATAAAAGGCGCCAAACCCCTTCGTCCTGCGCTCGGCGAGCGTGAGCTCTTTTTTGCTAGGCCGCAAAAAGTAATAACCCAGTAGCGGAATGAAGGTCATCGACACGAGGCGCGAGGCCACGAGCGAGCAGGTCAAGACGACGGGCAGCGTAAAGATGAATCGGCCTACGTCGCCCGGGAGCGTCAAGAAGGGCAGATAGGCGACGATGTTCGTGATCGTGGCAAACAGGATCGCGCGCGCGAGCTTCGTCGGCCCGAGCCATGCGGCGACGATGGGTGGATGACCGAGCGCGAGGTTCTGCTTGATCGCGTCGCCCGCGACGACCGGATCATCGACGAGGAGACCAAGCGCGATGATGAGGGACGCGATCGAGATCTGCTGCAGGTCGATGCCGAGCAGGTACATGAACCCGTAGGTCATGAACAACGTGAGCGGGATCGATAGGGCCAGCACGGCGGCGCTTCGCCATTCCCAGAACCCGATCAGCGCGATGAAGACGACGAGCGCGACCGCCTCGTAGAGGCTCGTCATGAAGAGGTCGACGCTCTCGGTGACTTGCCGAGGCTGATCGCTCGTGCGCGCGACGACGAGATCCTCGGGCATCAGCACGCGCGCGTCGGCGATCGCCGCGTCGACGGCCTTGCCGAACGAGCCGATCTGCATCCCAGAGCGCATGAAGACGGCGAGCGTGATCGCGCGCGTGCGGGCCCACGAGCCGTCCTTGTCGCGGAACGTGTACTTGTTCAGATAGCGCGGCGGGCTCTCGTAGCTGCGCTCGACCTCGAAGACGTCGCGCAAGTACACCGGCGAGCCCTGCGTGGACGTCGTCATCAAGACGTCCCCGATCTCCTTCTCGTTCTTCAGCTCGCCCGACGGATCGACCGCGAGCTTCTTGCCTTGCGACTCGATGACGCCACCGGGCGACGTGATGTTGCGCGCGCCGAGGAGGTCGCGAATCGTGCCTTGCGTGGCGCCGTACGACGCCACCTTCTCTTGCGAGTAGTCGAGATAGACGACCTCCGGGAGCACGCCCGAGCGCGTGACCTTGGCCACCTCGGGGACGCTTTGGAGCCGCTTTTTCAGGGCGTCGGTGAAGTCGTCGAGCTCACGGTACGAGTAGCGCGACTCGGCGACCTCGTGGAGCTTCTTCTCGGTTTCGCTCGCGTCGAACACGACGAACGCACGCCACACGTCGGGGTGGAGCTCCGCGGTGTTCATGCGGTCGCGGAGGAAGCGAAGGTTGCCGGCCTTGATCTGCTCCTCGGTCTGGTTCGTCTCGGCGTCGAGGCCGAAGTAGCCGGTGCCCTCGAAGAACCGAATGTCGTGCGCGAGGCCGCGCGCCTCGGCGAACTGGGCGAGCTGATCGAGGATACGTCGCAAGGGACGCGGATCGACGCCGGCCGGGAACGAGTAGATGAGCGAGCCGCGCTTCATCCCAGGCGACAGCGGCGCGGCGCTCTTGCGAATCGCGGCGATGCCCTTCTCGATCTGCGCCGCGCGGAGCTGCAGCTCGACGTCACCCGCGCGAGGCGAGGCGACGGTGAGCATCAACGCGGTGGTGTCGCCGAAGTCCTTGAGGAACTGAATCGGCTGAACGCCCTGCGGGAAGCTCCCGGCCAGCGTGTCGAGCTTCATCTTGAGGTCGTCGAACTCTTTGCCCGGCTCCTTCACGCTCTCTTGGAGCTGCACGGTGATGACGGTGACGCCCGTGCGCGTCGTCGAGTCGATGTGCTCGACCTTCGAGTTCTCGGCGAGCTTCTCTTCCACCTTGCGCGTGACCAGCTGCTCGACCTTCTCGGCCGGCGCGCCGGGCCAGGCCACGATCGCGGCGCACACGCGGACCGGGATCTCCGGATCCTTGCGCTTTGGCATCCAGCCGTACGAGAGGAGACCCCACGCGATCGTGGCGAAGAGCACGACCCACGCGACGTGGCGGCTCTCGGTGAAGTAGCGCGCAGTGTTCTTCGTCGTGCGGATCTTCTCCGCATCGTTCGAGAGATGTCCTGACATGGCTTGTTCCCCCGATCGGCTCAGTCTGGGATCACGCGAACGGCGTCGCCGTCCGTCAGCAACGTCGCGCCCATCGAGACCACGCGCTCGTTTTGCTTGAGCCCCTCGGTGACGACGACGGCGTTGCCGACGACCTCGCCGAGCTTGGCGTCGCGGAGCTTGGCGACCTCTTTGCCCTTCTCACCTTCGACGACGTAGACCGAGAACCCACGCGGATCGTGCGGCGATCGCACGACGGCGGTGAGCGGCAACACGAGCGCCTGCGTCTCGAGCGCGGACTCTGGCACGACGAGCTTCGCGATCATGCCGACCTTCAGCTGGTCTTTCGGGTTCGGGATCGTCGCCTCGACGTCGAAGACGCGGCTCTTCAGATCGGCCGACGGAGAGATGCGCGTGATCGTCGCCGGGAAGTCGCCAGGGAACGCCTCGAACGCGACGTTGAGCGTGCCGCCTGGCTTGAGCTTCTCGATCAGCTTGTCGGGCGCGCCGAACACCACCTTCACGCTCTTCGTGTCGGCGATCACGAAGCCGAGCGAGCCCGGCGCGACGAGCGAGCCCACCTCGATCGCGCGCTTGAGGACGACACCGTCGATCGGGGCGCGGAGCGTGCAGTCGGCGAGCGCGATCTGCGCCTCCTGGATGTGAGACTTCGCGCCTTCGACGCGCGCGTTCGCCGTCTCGAGGCGAGCGCCCATCGTGTCGACCTCGACCTTCGCGATCGCGTTCGTCGCGGCGAGCTTCTGCGCGCGATCGAAGTCGAGCTGCGCTTGCTTCTGCGCGGCGATCGCCTCGGCGTTTCCGGCGTTCGCCGCGGACACGCGCATCTCGTAGTCGCTCTCGCGGATGACCGCGAGGACCGTGCCCTTCGTGACGAAGTCGCCCTCTTGAATCTTGCGTGTCTCTCCGCCCTGCTTCGTCGTCGCGATGTCGCGGACGTAGCCGCCGACCTTGAAGGCGAGGTCGACGCGCGTGCCCGGTTCGACGTTGCCCGAATATTTTGCGCCAGCGAGGCGCGTGCGTCCTTCGACCACGCGAACACGTACGGGCGTCGGCGATTTGTCCGGAGGTGCGTCGGCCTTCTGACCGCCGCAACCCGTCGCGAGCCCGACGAGGCCGAAGAAGCCGAGGAGGAGCACGAGCCGGCGGATCGCGGGAGCGGACCCGAGGACGCCCGAGGGGGAAGACGGAATCTTCATTTCGGCCGCATAGGACGGGCTCTTCGCCACTCTGTCAATCGTTCGCAGTCGTTCGCGGTGTTTCGTTTTCGTTGAAACAGGCGTTCGCATTCGCCCTCCTACGATGCTTGGATCGGGGACGCGTTCCGACTAGCGTTCGCGCCATGGATAAGGTGATGAAGAGCGCCCGCGAGGCGACCTCGGACATCCCGGCGGGCGCGACGATCCTCGCTGGAGGCTTTGGTCTTTGTGGAATCCCCGAGAACGCGATCCGCGCGATCGCGGAGCTCGGCGTGAAAGACCTCACGTTCGTGTCGAACAACTGCGGGGTCGACGACTTCGGATTGGGCATCCTCCTCCGCAACAAGCAGATCAAGAAGATGATCTCGAGCTACGTCGGCGAGAACAAAGAGTTCGAACGTCAATACCTCTCCGGAGAGCTCGAAGTGGAGCTCTGTCCGCAAGGCACGCTCGCCGAGCGCCTCCGCGCAGGCGGCGCCGGCATCCCCGCGTTCTACACGCCCACCGGTGCAGGCACCGCGGTCAGCGACGGCGGGCTTCCCCTCAAGTACGCGGCGGACGGCAGCGTCGCGAAGGCGAGCCCGAAGAAAGAGGTGCGCGAGTTCGACGGCCGAAGCTACGTGCTCGAAGAGGCCATTCGCGGCGACTTCGCGATCGTCAAGGCGTGGAAGGGGGATCGCTACGGCAACCTCGTCTACCGCCACACCGCGATGAACTTCAACCCGATGTGCGCCGCCGCCGGCAAGATCACGATCGCCGAGGTCGAAGAGATCGTCGAGGTCGGCGAGCTCGATCCCGATCACATTCACACCCCAGGCATCTTCGTGAAGCGCATCTTCAAAGGCGAGAAATTCGAGAAGCGCATCGAGCGACGAACGGTCACGAAGGCAGGAGGTGCGTCGTGAGCATTCGCGGTCTTGGTCGTGATCAAATCGCTCAGCGCGCGGCTCAAGAGCTGCGTGACGGCTTCTACGTCAACCTCGGCATCGGAATGCCCACGCTCGTCGCGAACTTCATCCCGAAGGGCGTCGAGGTCGTTCTCCAGAGCGAGAATGGTCTCCTTGGGATCGGGCCGTATCCCACCGAAGACAAGCTCGACGCCGACCTGATCAACGCCGGCAAGGAGACCGTCACGATGCTCAAGGGCTCGTCGACGTTCTCGAGCGCAGAGAGCTTCGAGATGATCCGCGGCGGTCACATCGACCTCGCGATCCTCGGCGCGATGCAGGTCTCCGAGCGAGGCGACCTCGCAAACTGGATGATCCCCGGCAAGATGGTCAAGGGCATGGGCGGCGCGATGGACCTCGTCGCCAGCGCAAAACGCGTCGTCGTGATCATGGATCACGCTGCAAAAGACGGCGCTCCCAAGATCTTGCGCGAATGCAATCTGCCCCTCACGGGCCGCAAGGTCGTCCACCGCATCATCACGGACCTCGCGTGCATCGACGTCACGGCTGACGGGCTCGTCCTCCGTGAGGTCGCACCTGGTGTGAGCGCCCGCGACGTTCAAGAACGCACGGAGCCCACGCTTCGCGTGCCGTCCGACCTTGCAGAAATGAAGCTGTAGGCCTCTGCGGGCCGGGAGGCCGGGCCGTGGCGCGTCCGCCGAGCTTTCAAACCTGCAAACTGTTGCAGGCGATCCTCTCATTTCTGCACAAAACGGCCGCGATCGTGCGGAAGAAATGACTATTCCGAAAGGAATATCTTTCTCTTTTGCCGCCGAGAATTTTTGACACACGAGCGCCCGAGCACAGCGCCGG
This sequence comes from Labilithrix sp., assembly GCA_044227045.1. Taxonomy (GTDB): domain Bacteria; phylum Myxococcota_A; class Polyangia; order Polyangiales; family Polyangiaceae; genus Labilithrix. The sequence goes on along the minus strand of JBGAFW010000047.1, from coordinate 41,701 downwards.
CCACCTCGTCGAAGCAAAATCACGTGATCCACGAGCGGCAAACGCTCGGCGCGCTTCATGCTCGAGCCGTCGTGCCATGACGAAGACGAAGACGTTCACGAAGCTCGTTTCCACCTCTGCCGTCGTCGCCGCCGCGCTCGTCCTCGGTTCGCCGAGCGTCGCGCACGCGCAAGAAGGCGAAGACGAGAGCGCGGCGATGAAAGCCAACAAGGGCCTCCGGATCGGCCTCGGTCCCGAGCTCCTTCTTCCTACCGACAACGGCCCGCTCGGCGGCGGCCTCGTCCTCGATGGTCGCTACGGACTTCGCGCCGGGCCCACGGTCCTCGCGCCAGGCGGCCGGCTCTCCGGCTACCTCATCTCCCAGCGCTTCGTCGGGACCGCGATGCCGACGTTCCGCATCACGCTCCCGATCGGGCCGCTCGCGCCCTACGGCGAAGGCGGCATCGGAGGCGGATGGCTCTCGAACAAGAGCGAGAGCGGGCTCGCCCTCCTCGCAGGCGGCGGCCTCATGATTCACTTCGGCCGCATCCTCGCGCTCGGCGCCGAGGTCACCTACCAGCGCATCACGGGCACCGACTTCCAGGTCATCGGGATCGGCCCGTCGATCCACATCGGCGGCTGAGCCGAACGTCGTCGATCGCCGTTCAAGGCGTGAGCACCGCAGGCTTCGCGGGTTCGAGGTATTCGACGGCGGCGTACGTCATGACGCCGCTCTTTGGATCTGCGAGCACGCCGCGTGACGACTTCGTGAACGTGAAGCCGTAGCGTCCCCTCACCTTCACCTTCGCGCCGACACCCGGCAGCGGGCGCGGCACGTCGACGCCGAAGATGTCGTCTTTGAAGGGCGCGCTCGCCGGCGACTGCGCGAGGAGCTGCGCCTCGTACACGGCGGCGAAGTTGCGCGCCCAACCGACCACGCGAATGCGCGGCGCCTCGGCCGAAGCGTCCCGCGTGTCCGCGAGGACGAACGTGGGCAGCTCGGAGTCGCAGTTGTCGGGGTCGCGCTTTCCGGTTCGATGGATGGCGCATTTGGGTGCGCGTGGGATGTTCGTGTCGACGATGTATCCGGCGATCGTCACCTCACCGCGTGTGATCTCGTCGCTCGAGTAGCGCCCGCGCAGCGTGTGGATGGCGCCGGCCACGGTGAAGGACTCTCCGTCGCGATCGGGGACGCTGCTCGTCTCGGGCGGCGGTGGCGGGAGCGCGGGCTTGCGGCCGGACCACGCCGCGGCCGGCGTGTAGTCGTCTTTGTTGCAGTCTGCACCCTTCGAGGGCGGCGCCGAGGCCATCGGAGCCGTCGTCGTCGTCTTTGGCTCGTTGCCGTGGCCGCAGCCGAGCATGACCGCGAGGACGAACGTAGCGGACGAACAGGAAGGGACGCGGGGCAGGTCGATCATCGTGCGCTCGTGAACCGGATTGTCCGCGACGCTAGCACGACCTCCGGCGTACGATGCTCGCGTGACGCTACGGCCGGCGATCTTCCTATGGATGATGGGGATGATGGGCACCTCGCTCGTCGTGACGCCCGCGCACGCGGACTGCAAGACGAACGAAGACGCGACGCGGCTGATGCATCAGGCCGACGACCTGCGCGCGTCGAACCTCGACGGCGCGATCGAGAAATACAAGGAGGCGATCACGCTCGATCCGGACAACCACCGCCTGATCTCGAAGCTCGCGACGGCGTACATGAAGAAAGAGACGTGGCCCGAGGCCGTGGCCACGCTCGACCTCGCGATCAAGCTCTCACCGAAGAACGCCAACTATCGCTACATGCGTGGTTGGGTGCTCTCTCGTGAGCCGATGCTGCGCCCCGGCAAGCTCGACGAGACGCTCCTCGCGCAGGCTGAGCGAGCGCGCGCGGACTTCGACGCTGCGCTCGCGATCGATCCCACACACGCGATGGCACACTACGATCTCGCCGAGCTGCTGCTCCGCATGCGAAAGCCAGAGCGGGAGGCGATCGTCCACTACACGCGCGCGATCGAGCTTCGACCGACCGACCCGGCGTTCTTCGCTGGCCTTGCTGACCTCTATCTGCGTTTGGATCGCGTCGACGAGGCGCGGCAGACGTTGCTCGAGGGGCTGACCTTCATCACAGAAGATGGGAAGCGCTTCACGATGCTGATGCTCCTCGCCAGGGCCGAGGACATGAGGAACGACCACGTCGCGGCGACACGACGCTTCGAGGATGCCAAGAAGGCCTGCGGCGCATGCACGAACCCGGGCGAGCACATCGTCTACTTCGAGCTCGGCGCGGCCTACGCAACGATGAAGCCCCCGCGTAAAGCGGAGGCAGCCTCGCAGCTCGTCTCTTTCAGCAAGCTCGTGTGCCGCGGAGCCGCCGCGCAACGCTACGCCGATCAGTGCGCGCAGGCGCAGGCGTTGATGGCGTCGATCGGCGGCTCGCTCTAGCGTCACTTCTTCGCAGACGCAGAGGGCGCGGGCGTCGCGCCCGGCGTCTTCGCCTTGCTGGCCGCTTTCGCGGGCGTCTTCGCCGTGGTGACGGTGGTGGTTGTGGTGGTTGGCGGAGTCACGGACGCGGACGGCGCAGCGATCGTGGCGGCGAGCGTCGTGGTCGAGGACGACGCGCTCGCGTTCGCCTGCGCGACCGGCGCGATCGGCTTGCTGTCATCGTCGCCGCCGAGGAGCTGACCCGTGACGCACATGCCCGAGCCGACGAGGAAGGCGGCAGCGCCTGCAGCGAGGAAGATCTTCGCGCCCTTCGTCGCAGAGGAGAGGAGCTCGTCACGTGACTTCGAGGAGAGGATGAGCTGACGCCAGCTCGGAGACGCGATGGCGTTGCCTTGATCGCTGAGCCGCCCGCAAGCGTAGAGGCGCGGCACCATCGGGAGCACCTCCTCTTCGACCGTGTACTTCGTGCCGAGGCTGAGCATGCCGGTTTGAACCTTGTAGTTGCCGAACATGAGGTCGGTGCCGGTGATGCCGCCGAGGAGCCCGGCGCCCTTCGTCTCGCGCTTGGTCTGTGAAGGCTCGAAGTCTCCTCCTTCGCGCGCGTCGATCCAGGCTGGTCCGCTCCCGTCGTCGATCGCGAACTGCGCGGCGACCTTCTGCTCGTCGAGCACCTTCGACTTGTTCGTCTCCCCCTCCTTCCACTCAGCCGTGCACTTGATCTTGTAGAAGAGGCACGGCGTTCCACTGAACGGAGCGATGAGTGGTTGTTGGCATGTCACGCCACCTTGCGCGCTGATTTGCCCCTTCGGGCCGCACACGGCGCTGCCCTTCTGCACGACGTCGCCGGTCGAGGCGAGAGGCGCGTCGCTGACGCGACCGGCCTTGAGCTTTTGAAAGATCCCCCAGATGAATCCGATGATGCCCAACGACACCACGACGAGTCCGATTCCCTGCAACATGACAATCCACCTTTTCGAAAGAGAACGACACGGCGCCCGTGGCGCGGGGTGCTCGTGCAGGAACACCCAGCCACGCGGCGCCGTGTCAGACGGGTGGTACGTCCGACCAAGGCATCAAAGACCCATCAAAGATCGATCAAAGATCCGGCCCCGAGGCTGTGATCCTGGCCGCGATCAGGGCCGAAATACGCGTAAATCTGGGGTCAACGCGTATCCGTCGGGGGTCGTGAGGAGCGCGTCGCGAAGGCCCATTTTGCGCAGGGTCGCGACCGCGACGCGCACGCGATGGGAGGCGGCGCTCGGGATCGCCTTCTCACCCGGCCACGCCGCGGCGAAGAGATCGCTCGCGCGGAGCGACGTCACCGAAGACGTACGCTGCGCCTCGACCGCCGCGTTCGCGAGGCAGTCGAGGAGGAGCGCGAGCGAGCGACGTCGCTCGAGCCCCACGCGCGCGCCGAACGGGAGCCGAAACCATGCGCCCTCCGCGCCGACGACGAGCGCGTCGTCGGGGAGCGCCGACCTCGTGCCCACGCTCGGCGTCGCGCGCGCTCTCTCCTCTCGATCCTCGCGTGCGAAGAGGCGACCGTGCAGCGTCGCGGGCTTCGTCCACGCCCTCTCTTCGACGGGCCACCACAACGACTCGCAGAGCGGCTTCGCTTCGTCGATCTGGCGATGGATGTCCTTCGCCGCGTCGTCGCGATGCAGGCGCGACTCGATCGCGGCGAGGTGTGCGCCGAAGAGCGCCGCGTGACGCGCCCGTCGCGCGCGAAGGCACACGTCGCGTGCGTCCGCGAGGAGCGCATAGGCCTCCGCGAGGGAGCCTTGCTCGCGCGCGAGCGTGCCGAGGTAGCCGCGCGCGATCGCTGCGTCGATCGGGAGGCCGCTGTCTTCGAAGTGATCGCGCGCGGTCTCGAACGCGCTCGTCGCCGCGGTGAGGTTCCCTTCGTCCTGAAAGAGGAGCCCGCGCAGGAGAAACGCATCCGCGCGCGCCGCGCTGTCGTGTGAGGGAGACGCGGCGACCGCGGCGTCGATCTCCACACGCGCCCGGCTCGCGTCGCGCTTCTCGGCGTAGGCACGCGCAGCGAGGAGGTGGAGGCTTGGCAGGAAGACGTGCGCTCTGCGATCACCTCCGACGCGCGCCATCGCCAACGCGCGCGTCGCGAGCGCGATCGCCGCGTCGAGGTCGCCGCCCTCCCCTGTCGTCGCGGCGAGCAAGGCGGTCGCCTCGGCTTCGCGAGCGCGATGTCCCGCCTTCGCGAACGCACGCGCCGCCCCGTCGAAGTTTTGCTTCGCGGCGTCGAGCTCACAGGCTGCGCGAAGAGTCTTGCCGAGCTCGATCAACGCCTCGCCGATCACGTCTTCGTCCCGCACCGCGCGCGCGATCGACTCGGCGGCGAGGAGATCCTTGAGCGACGCGCGGACGTCACCATGCTCACGGCGGAGCGCGCCGCGGAGGAGCATCGCGCGGGCGGAGAGCTTCGGATCCGCGCCCGAGTCCCGCGTGCGCTCCACGAGCGGAGATGCGAGCAGCGCGATCTCGGCGCTCGACGCGACGGACGACGTGAGGCGCGCCGACGACGAAGAGAAGAAGACGTCTTTCATCGCGAGCAGCGCGCGGATGGCGATCTCGGCGCGATCCTTCTCTCCCCATCGGATCGGGGCTTGGGGGTGAAGCCCCCATTGGATCGACGCTTGGCTCGACGCCGGCAGCGCGACGCGACGAACGACCTCGAGGACGTTGTCCCGATCGGCACGCGCGTCGGCACGATTGCTCTCGACGAGGCCCACGAAATAAGCGCCATGACGGAGCGCCGCGTCGCCCACGACCTGCTCTTCGTGCACCGAAGCCATCGCCGCGAGCGCGTCGCGTGTGTGCGCGTACAGATCGAGCCGGCCATCGCCGAGGCTTCGCACGAGAGAGCGTGCATGAAGCGACGTCACGATCGCGAGCGCGCCGGCCGGAATGACGACCGCGCGGATGGCGTCGGCGGTGAAGCCGCCACGAAACACAGTGAGCTGCACGAGCACGTCGCGCTCGGTCGGTGAGAGCATCCCGATCCGAGCGCGCTCGTCTTCTGCATAATCTCGCGCGAGGTCGGGTGACGCGAGCAGCGACGCGGCGCCGAGCAGCGGCAGTCGTGCGCCGGCACGCTCGAGCGCGAGCGGGATGCCCTCGAGTCTCCGCGCGACCTCGATGAGCGTCGCGCGGTCCTCGGGCGGCGGCTCGAAGCCCAGCGCGGCGCGCCCGGCAGCCCGGCACATGATCGCGATCCGATCGACGGCCTCGGCGATCGGACCGACCTCATGAACGTGCTCGACCGGATCGAGCGCGAGCTGCGCGCGCGACGTCACGACGATCGAAAGGTCTGCGCATCGTTCGAGGAGCGGGAGCACGACCCTTCGAGCATCCCCGGCGAACGCGTCGAAGTCGTCGAGCACGAGCAGCACCGGCCCCCTCGACGACGCCGCGCGCGCGTTCAACGCGGCGGCCGCGCGCTCCACGTCGTCGGCGAGACTCGGGTCCGCCGCGTGCTCGCTCGCTGTGAGGATGCGGTCGCAGAGCTCGGCGATGTTCGTCGCGCCCTGGGCATGCACCCAAGCGATCGATGTATTCTGCATCTTTCGCTCGGCATACGACCGCGCGAGCGCGCTCTTGCCGATCCCACGCGCGCCCGTGATCGTGACGAGCCTCGCGGCGTCGTCACCTCCGCCTTCGACGTCACCGAACACGCGCTCGAGGAGCTCGACGTCGCGGTCGCGGCCAAGGAGGTGTGTCGTCGTCGCCATGCGCCGAGCTCGCTTTTCTTCTAGCGCGAGAGACGCCATTCACGCACGGAAACCGTACCTCGCCGCCATCCCCGAGGCTCGCGGTGCACCGTCCGCGTGCGCTATCCTGACGGCGAAGCAACGTTCATGAGAGTCCGCCTCGACCGATACGAGATCGCGAACCGGTCGATGGCGACGCGGACGACGATTCTCTTCATCATCGGCGGCATCGGCGTCGTGGTCGCCGCGCTCGGCTTCTTCCTCGGCTTGGCGATGATCGCGATGCCCGACAAAGAGGACGGCGACGGGATCTGGGCTCGCCGCGGAGGGATCTTTCTCGCGCTCTTCTTCGGCGTCGTGCCGGCGGCGGTGTCCACCGTGTGCATCTCGTACTCCGCGAGGCAACGCGCGCGCTTTCGCCAGCTCGGCGAGCTCGCGGCGGTCGCGCGGCAGTCGCAGACGGGCTTCCTCACGGCGGGTGAGGTCGCGCGCGGGCTTGGGACGACGCCTCAGCTCGCCGAGCGCTTGATGGTCGACGCCGCGCGGCTCGGCCTCATCGATCATTCGCCGCCGATGCTCCCGCCCACGACGAATCCAAACGCGATCACCAACCCTCCTCCGTCGCCGCAAGTGGTCGTCGCGGCGGGAGGCTCACCGCACAACCCGACCGTCGCCCGAAGCGCCGACGGCGAAGCGCCGAGGAGCGACGGTGAGTCGATCGTCAGGTCCGGATCGATCCTCGGAGAGACCTACCGCGTCGAGGAGCCGCTCGGTCGCGGTGGCATGGGCGAGGTCTTCGCCGCACGTCATCTTCGAACCGGGCGGCGCTACGCCGTGAAGACGATCCTCGGCGGGTCGAAGGCCGACGAGGCGACATTTCGACGCTTCGAGCGCGAAGCGACCGCCGCGAGCGCGCTCGGTCATCCCGGCATCGTGCAGGTGCACGACTTCAACGTGACCAACGCGGGCGTGTTCTATCTCGTGATGGATCTGCTCGAAGGAGAGACGCTCGAGCAGCGCCTGAAGAAGGGTCCGCTCCCGTGGATGGAAGCGCAGAAGGTCGCGCTCGAGCTCTCCGCTGCGCTCGCGGCCGCGCACGAGCACGGCCTTCTTCATCGTGACATCAAGCCGAGCAACGTGTTCCTCGCGAAGTCGAAGGGCGCGCCCGAGCGATGCGTGCTCGTCGACTTCGGTCTCGTGAAGCCACTCGCCGAGTCGGGATCGCTGCTCACGAGCACAGGCGCCGTCGTGGGAACCCCGATGTACATGTCGCCCGAGCAGGCGCGCGGTGAAGCGCTCGACGTTCGCTCGGATGTCTACAGCCTCGCGGCGGTGATCTTCGAGACGTTGACCGGCGCGCCGCCGTTCCTCGATCGCACCCTCGCCGCGGTCTATGCGCGCCTGCTCAACGAGACCGCGCCGAGGGCTTCAAGGGTGTCAGGGCGGCGGATCCCGCACGCCTTCGACGAGGTCCTCGCGCGCGCGCTCGCGAAGGATCGCGGCGAGCGTTTCCCTCATGCCCAGGCGCTGCGCGAGGCGATCGCGGGCGTCACCGCCGGGCCGGAGGAAGAAGGCCCATCCACCGAGCGCATGGCAAACTAGGGCAAATCGAGAGACGTGAACGGCGCAGCCGATCACGCTCGCTGGCGCGAATCCCGTCGTAGCGTTCGAGCCCACCTCGGCTAGGATGAGAAGCGAAGCGAGCGCTGTCCATGTCCTTCCTTTCACGACGAAACGTCGTCTCGTCTCTCATCGCGGGTGGCGTCACGTTGGCCCTCGTGAGCTGCGGCTCGCGCACCGGCCTGTTCGGGCCCGACCCGAGCGACCTCATCACCGCACAAGACGCAGGCAAGGACGCCGCGGATGTCGTGCCGGATGGACCGATCCCGTGCATCCCGGGTCGCTTCACGTTCGAGCTCGCGCTCACGCAGCTCATGTTCGTCATCGACCGCTCTGGCTCGATGGCGTTCGACCTCGAGGGGCACGCCGACAATCCGCCCGTCACGTCCATCCCCGAGCAAGACAAGCGCTGGCGCATCCTGCAGGGCGCGCTCCAAGCGACGATCACCACGTTCGATCAACAGATCGCGATGGGCGCGAAGTTCTTCCCCGAGGTGCTCACGCCGAGCGACCTCATCGACTCGGAGAAATCGTGCCGCACGGACACCGGCGTCGGCATCCCGCCGGCGCGAGGCAACGCCCAGAAGATCATCTCGACGTTCGACACGTCGCAGCCTCGTGGCGGCACGCCCACCTCCGAGGCCGTGCGCATCGCGGCGCAGTTTCTCACCGCGAGCCGAAGCATCGCCCGCACGATCGTGCTCGCGACCGACGGCGCGCCGAACTGCAACGGTGACCTCGACGCCGACACCTGCGTGTGCACGTCGCTCGTCTCGTGCGCGAGCTCGCCCGATCGCGGTCGCTACAGCTGCCTCGACGACAGCCGCACGATCGACACCATCCGCGTGATCGCGAACGATCAGAAGATCCCCGTCTACGTGATCGGCATCGGCGGCACGGAGAAGCCCGAGTTCTTGAAGGTGCTCGACGACATGGCGATCGCGGGCGGCCGCCCGAAGCCCACGACGCCTCGTCACTACAACGTGCAGTCCTCGCAAGACCTCAAAGACGCGCTCGTCAGCATCCGTGACAGCGTCGCGAAGTGCACGTACCTGACGCCGTCCGCGCCCACCGATCCGAACGCGATCCGCGTCGAGATCGACGGCGTCTCGATCCCGCGCGATCAGACGAAGACGAACGGCTGGGATTGGATCGATCAGGCCTTCGGCGAGCTCGCGTTCTTCGGCGACGCATGCCTCAAGGCGCAGGGCTCGGGTTTACCGTCGGTCGTCAGCGGTGTCGTCACGTGCGACACGCGTGACCGCTAGCACACGGCACCCGAGCGCGAGAGAAGCGGCGCTCTCGGCCGCGTGGTAAGTCACGTCGCATGCAGTCCGTCGCCGACGCGCTCTTGACGACCGAGCGTACCCGCGCGCGAAACGCCAAGGTCGCGTCGCTCGCGGCGTTGCTCGAGGACGTCGCGGCGCGTGACGACGCTCGCCTCCCCTTCGTCGCGCGTCTCCTGACGGGCACGCTGCTCCCGACGGAGGACGAGCGCACGCTCGGCGTCGGCGGCGCGCTCCTCTTCGAGGCCGCATGCGACGTCACGGGGGCAACTCCTGCGGAGCTCGGCGCGCTCGCGCGACGCGCAGGCGATCTCGGCACCGCCGTCGGCGAGGCGCTCGCGCAGCGGATCGAGCGCGAGTCGCGCGGGGACCTCGAGCCCGTGGCGCGACCTGGCCTCACGCTCGAAGACGCCGAGCGCATCATCCTCGTGCTCGCGGGCAGCAGCTCGCGCGCCGACAAGCTCCGCGCGCTGATCGAGGCGCTCACGCCGTGCTCGCCGAACGAGGCGCGGTACTTCGTGCGCGCGATCACCGGAGAGATGCGCGTCGGCGCGCGCGAAGGCATCGCCCTCGACGCGATCTCGAAGGCGTTCAAGCGCCCGCTCGCCGACGTGCGCCGCGCCGCGGGGTACGTGAGCGACGTGGGAGAGCTCGCGCGTTTGGCGCACGAAGACCGCCTCGACGAAGCGGCGATCGTGCTCGGACGCCCCGTCGGCTTCATGCTCGCGACGCCGATCGAGACAGCGCGCGGCGCGAACCTCAGCGCGCCGCACGCCGTCGAGGACAAGATCGACGGCATCCGCGCGCAGGCGCACATCGACAAGGACGTGCTTCGCCTCTTCGCGCGCGGCAAAGGATCGGTGACGGCCGCCTTCCCGGATCTGACGGCGCCGCTCTCGGAGGCCGCGAAGGCAGGACGGCTCAAGAGCGCGATCGTCGACGGTGAGATCGTCGTCGTCGCGAGCGATGGCCGCCCGCGCCCGTTCTCGGCCATTCAGCCCCGCCTCAAGAAGACGACGCCCGACGAAGATCTCGTCCGCGACCATCCGATCGCGTACCTCGTCTACGACATCCTCTTCGAGGACGGCGCGTCGCTGCTCGACCTCCCCTTTCACGAGCGACGCGCTCGCCTCGTCGCGTGGGCGAAGTCCGCGCCCGCCCCGCTCGTCGTGCACGAGTCGCGTCCGCTCGGACAGAAAGACACCAGCGAGGTGATCGACGAGGTGATCGACGAGGTGATCGACGCCGAGTTCACGGAAGCACGCGCGCGCGGCTACGAAGGACTGGTCCTCAAGCGTCTCGACGCCGTCTACGCGGCCGGTGTTCGCGGCTTCGCATGGCTGAAGGTGAAGAAGGCGCTCGCCACGCTCGATGTGGTCGTCGTCGCGGCGCAGCGTGGCTACGGCCGGCGTGCAGGCGTGCTCAGCGACCTGACGTTCGCGGTGCGCTCGGTCGCGGAAGACGGGACGCAGCAGCTCCTCACGATCGGAAAGGCCTACAGCGGCCTCACCGACGTGGAGATCGCGACGATGACCGAGCAACTCCTCGCGATCGCCACCGCGGAGGAGAAGCACGGCTTCGTCCCGGTCCGCCCCGAGATCGTGATCGAGGTCGGCTTCGACGGGCTCCAGCGATCGGATCGCCACTCGAGCGGGTTCGCGCTTCGCTTTCCGCGGATCGAACGGATTCGCGACGACAAGAAGCCGGAGGACGCCGACACGCTCGACGCGGTGAAGGCGCTCTGGGAGGCCCAGCTCGCGAGCGGGCACCGTGAGGACATCGTGGCCAAGGACCGTCAAGCCTCCGGCGAGAAGAAGAAGGGCCGAAAATCCGGCCGAAGGCCCGACATTCGAAAGAAGACGGAGATCGCGTCGCGCCAGCTTCGGCTTTTCGATGACGACTGAGCGCGTCGCGACTAGGATGCCGCATTCAAGTGAGCATCATGCGCATTCACAAGGCACTCGTCGTCCTGTTGGTTTCGCTGTTCGTCGCGGTCGTGGCTTGCGGAGGTGACCGCGGAGACGATTGCGATAAAGAGGGCGTCGTCAAAGGCGAGTGCGACGACGGGCTCGTCTGTGGCAACTCCAAGGCCGATGGCTCGGGGAGCCTGATTTGCCTGCGTCAATGCGATACGCAGCTCAATTGCGACGACGGCGAGGAGTGCGGCTCGATCAAGAACACGAGCCTTCGTGGCTGCCGCCCGCGCTGAGCGGGAAGCGGGACCGACCGAGGTGCGCTAGAATCCCTTCGTGGTCGGCGCGTCATGAGCTTCAGCGGAAAGGCCGTGCGCCTCCTCGTGCCCGCCGCGCTGCTCGGGATGGGTGCAGGTTGCACGTTCCTGATCTCGTTCGACGACGTGCCCTCGGCCGATGCCGGAGTAGGCCCAGCGTCCACCTCGCCGTCGATCAAAGACAGCGGCGCACCCTCCTCTCAGGACGCAGGCGCGCAGGATAGCGGCGTGGTCGTGCCTGGCGCCGCCGAGGTCTGCGACGAGACCTTTCCGACGAACACGGTCAAAGGTTGCGACAAGTATGTCGACAACGGGCAAATCTGCGCCGACACCGCGACCAACCTCTCCTTCGCGTCGGGCTACGACGCGTCCGCCGACGTCGTGACCTGCTCGCGCGCCGGTACGCCGCACGCTTCGTGCGTGAAGCACTGCCTGGGCCCCGGCAAGTGCGCGCACAACCCCAACGGCTTTCCGGACCAGTGCGATCAGTGTGCAGGCAAGGCGGACGGGACCCACTGCGGCAGCGAGATGGCCGGATGGCCGCCGGAGACGTTCAAGCTGCTCATCACGTGCGGCAGCGATCGCATCTCGAAGACGACGATCGCGTGCGCGACGACGTGCAACCCGAAGGGCGGCACCGGCCAGGCGGCCTGCAACTGACGCTACTGACGCTACACGCGTGAGTCGACGAGATCGAAGCGCTCTTGCTGGGACGGCGATGGGAGCGTGATCGGCTCCTTCAGCGTCTCGGGGAGGTCTTCGTCATCGTCGCCGGCGCCGTGGCGTTCCGCATCGTCCTCGTGGACAGCGGAGTCACCGCACGCGTCGGGATCTGCCACGCAGGCCATCTCGCCTCGGAGGTGCGGAAGCTCGAAGACGAGCTCCTCTTCTTGAATTTCAGCTTCTCGGATGAAGTCGCGGTGCATACCGAACCACGCGAGCACGCGTCGTGCCCGCCGTTCGATCATGCGTCTCGACGAAGCGATCAGAGCTTCGGCGTGATCCCCATCTCGCGGAGGATGTGGTCCCCGCCGAACGGACCGTCGAGCAGCCACTCGATGTAGCGCACATCGACATGAATGCTGCGCGTGACCGACGGGACGAACACCCAGTCGGACGCCATCGCCTCGTAGTTGCCGTCGAAGACGAGCCCGACGAGCTCACCCTTCGCGTTCAGCGTGGCCGAGCCCGAGTTGCCTCCGGTGATGTGGAGATCGGCGAGGAAGTCGACAGGCACCTCTCCGAGCCGCTCGTCGACATACGGACCGACCTTCTTCGCTTTGTACGCCTCGAGGACCGGCGGCGGGACGTCGAAGGGCTCCTTGCTTTGGTTCTTCTTCACGACCTCGGAGAGGACCGTGAATGGCTTGTGCTGCGGCGCGTCCGGCGAAGCCTTGTAGCCGCGCACGGTGCCATAGGTGATGCGAAGCGTACTGTTCGCGTCGGGCGCAAACGGCTCCTTGCGGAACGCTTGAAGCGCCGCGATGTACTTCGGCTTCAAGATCGCCATGCGACCGATGAAGCGATCGTCTCGTTCCTCGATCTCGCGCTGGAGCGGCCGGAGCTTCAGGCCGAGCTGAATCAAGGGATCCTTGCTCGCCGCGAGCGACGCCAAGGTCGCCTTCTTGAAGAGGTCGACGCGGGCGGCCTCGTCGCCCAGCGTGGTCGTTTGGTAGAGCGTGGCGACCTGCTTCTTGATCGCCTCGGGCGACGTATCTTTGACGTTGCCGCCCATCGCGGTGACGAACGCCGCGGTGCGCTCCTTCTCCGGGAAGTGCGCGATGCGCTCGAGCGCGAGGCCCATCACCGCCTCATCGACCTTGCGATGGTAGCTCGTCGTGAGACCTTTCAAGCTCTGCTCGAGGCGCGGCCAGTTGCGCTCTTGGTATTCGGGGTCGCGAGCGGTGTCGGGCTTCGCGCGCTCTTCGGCCATGCGCGTGATCGTCATCGCAGCGCCGACGAGGCGCGGCAGCGTCAGCTCGTCGAGCTGCGCGTCCTTCTCGCGATGCGCGGCGTTCTTCGCGATCTCTTGCGCGATCTCGTCGAGCGCTTTGCCCCATTGCGCCTGGCGCGTGGGGTCCGCCGCGACCCACTCACGAAGCGCCTTCTCGGATTTCTCTTTCTCTGCCGCGAGCCCGCCCTTGACCAGGCCTTCGATCTGGCCCTTCGTGTTCGTGAGCGCGTTGCCGAAGCGGCGCACGTACGACGTCGCGCGGATCTGCGCTTCCTTGTCGTCCTTCGTCGCCTCCTCCAGCCGCGCGAGGTAGTCCTCGAAGAGCTTCTGGCGGCGCGGATAGAACCACGTGACGGCCTCGTCGACCTCCGCCTTCGTCTTGAGCGTGCTCGTGCGTCCGGGGTAGCCCGCGACGAACACGAGATCGCCTTCGCGAAGCGGCGACGACGCGATCTTCAGGTAGTGCGGCGGCTTGTACGGGACGTTGTCGGGAGAGAAATCGGCTGGCTGACCATCCTTGCCGACATAAGCGCGGAAGATCGAGACGTCGCCGGTGTGGCGCGGCCATCGCCAGTTGTCGATCTCGCCGCCGTAGTTGCCGACGCCCGCCGGCGGAGCCCACACGAGGCGCACGTCGCGGATCTCGAGCTGCTCGACGAGGTACCAGTTCGCGCGCTCGTAGAAGCTCGTCACCGTGCATCGCGTGCCGGGATGACCCTTCTCGCACGCGGCGGTCGTGTCCTTGGTGCGCTGCTCGAGGAGCTTGTAGCGCGCCTTGTCGTCCGTGATCTTCTCGATGCCTTCGCGCATCTTCTGGGTGATGTCCGTCACCGACCGCGTGACGAAGATGCGCGCGCTCGGGCCGTTGTTTCGCTCTTCGGCGCGCGTCTTCGCGAGGAAGCCGTCCTTCAGCATGTTCGTCTGCGGCGTGCTGTTGTGCTGGAGCGCGCCCGTCGCGCAGTGGTGGTTCGTGGCCACGAGGCCCTCGGGCGACACGAACGACGCCGAGCATCCGCCGAGGCTGACCACCGCGCCGAGGACGCCCGACGTCGGGTCGCTGAGCTGCGACGGATCGATCTGGAGACCGAGCTCCTTCAGCTTCGCGGCGTGCGCCGCCATCTGGTGAGGCATCCACATTCCGCCTGGATTTTCGAAGCGTGGTGTGGTGCTCGAAGCGTCTGCGATCGTGGAGATCGGCGTGCTCACGGGCACGGACGCCGTCGTCGAAGGCGCCGGCGCAGGCGGCTTCGGCGGCGGAGCGGGATCGCCTCCGCACGACAAGGAGACGACGCCAACGACACCAACCAAACCGAAAAGGCCTGCACGCATGGGATTGCGTGAGGCCTTAGCAGCGCAGAAAAGCGGACGGAAGTGGGACGCGCGCGGACGCGTCTCGTTAGCTCTTGTCAGCGACGGCGCCGACGCTGTTGACGTTGAAGGTGAACGAGCGCGTGTCGTTCTTGATCGTCACCGCGATCGTGTCGGCGTCGACGCGCGAGAACGACAGCTCGAGAGAGCGGCCGTTCGGCGACGCGAGGCGGTAGCTGCCGGCCTGGGGAACCGGGTCGACCCAGCGCATCTGCACGCCTTGAATCGCGAGGTCCCACTTGCCCTTCGGGCCGGTCCACGTGCGGCTGCCGTCGACCTGGATGCCTTCGGTGAGGCCGCCGCCGAGCGGCTTCTGCGTGCGGTCTCCGGTCCCACGGCCCGTGCGGCCGTCCGCGATGCGGGTCCACGTGAGGTCGTGCTCGACGTGACGCGTGCTGTCGTCGAAGCTCCACGTGACGTGCGCGGTGCCGCTGACCTTCACGATGCCGTTCGAGAGGTCCTTCCACTCGTGGTCGACGATGATGTCGTTCTCTCCGTCGGCGTCGTTCTTCGTGACCTTCACGATGTGCTGCCCCGTGAACTTGTGACCGCGGTAGGTGCAGTTGCCGGGCTTCGCGCCGTAGGTGACCGTGAGCGTCGCGTCGGCGAGCGTGATCTCGGCGCATGGGAGCTGCGTCTCGATGAACGTCTTGATCTCGGCGGCCGAGTCCTTGACTGCCTTGCCGATCGTGAAGCTCGTCGTGATCTCGACGCTGTTCGTCGTGAGCGCGGACGCTTGGGACTCCACCGTCGACTCCTCCATCGCCTCGCGTGCCTCCGCTTGGGTCATGGGACCGTCCGCGGTCTTGTCTTTGGGGCAGCCGGTGAGGAATGCCGTGAGGGTCGTCGCGATTGCCAAGGTGCCGATCGTCTTCATGGGGCGCATGTTCATCACTCCCTGCGGCGCGCTCTCTCGAGCGACGCCTCTCGTTGTGGATGCTCGCTCTTGGTGCATGACCTCTGCCAGAGCGCGACGAGGGTCAGCGTGACTGAGAATATCCCGAGAAATGCGGCGATCGGCGATCGGAGCCGATCTCGACGGAGCGCCGCCGTGAACGACGTGAAGCGTATCCACGTGACCGCCGGAAAACGGACGTTCGCGTGTCCACGGGGCGTGGACCTCGCGGCGTTCACCCTGCCTCCATGACGCACTGCGCTAGCGTAGCGCCTCGCGAAAATTCGTTTGGAAAACCAGGAGCATGCGACGATTTCGAGCGCTGATTTTCAGGGGGGACGAACATCGCTTGCGTCCGCCGCAACCAAGTGGCAATCGGTGGTTTCACGGGAGAGGTGTCTTCTCTGGACGCCATGCTTCGCCGATTGAGAATTAACGAGGAATCTCGCAGTGGTTGACGAAGAAACGACAGGCCAGCAGCACGAGCCGTCTTCCAACGAGAGCTCCGAAGGCGGCGCGTTCGAGGCCATTGGTTGGGCCTTTCGCGCCATCCTCAAACACTGGGCGATCCTCCTCGCCACCGTGCTCCTCACGACGGGCGTCGCGCTCGCGTACTCGAAGAGCATGCCGAAGATCTACGAGGCGTCCACGCTGATCGAGTTCGATCCCGACGTCATCAAGCCTCTCGGCAACAAGACCGATCCGATGGTCGGTTGGAGCGCGATCTGGGACACGAAGGAGTACTACGAGACCCAGTACCGCATCATCCAGAGCGATCGCGTCTTGTCGTCCGTCGTCCGCGACCTCGGTCTGCAGAACGATCCCGATTTTCTCGGCTACAAGCCCACGACGCCCGCGCCGCTCGAGACCGCGGTCGAGATGCTTCGCGCGCGCCTCACGGTCGACCCCGCGAAGGGCAGTCGCCTCGTCTACATCAAGATCCAAGACACGAAGCCGGCGATGGCGCGCCGTCTCTCCGAGGCCGTCGCCAAGGCGTACATCAACCACAACCTCGAGAAGATGGTGAGCGCCACCGGCGACACCGTCGTGTGGCTCTCCGGTCAGCTCGATCACTTCAAGCACGAGCTCGAGCAAACGGAAGACTCGCTCCACGAGTTCAAGAAGACGAACGATCTCCCCTCCACGAACCTCGACGACCTGTCGAAGATGATCCGAATGGAGATGCAGGAGTACGACGGCGCCCTCACGCGCACGCGTCTGCGCCGCCAAGAGCTCACCGCCCGCCACAACGAGCTGTCGAAGATCTCGACCGAGAACCCCGATCAGATCCCCGCGTCCGAGCTCCTCTCGAACGCCTTCCTCGGTCAGCTCCGCAAGCAATACCAAGAGGCCAACCAAGAGCGCGCCTCGCTGCTCGCCGAAGGCAAAGGCCTGAACCACCCGGCGGTGAAGAAGGCCGACGAGAAGATCGCGCTCTCACGCGCGAACCTGATGAACGAGATCCGCACCATCCAGGGTGCGGTCGCGCGCGACCTCGCGATCATCCAGCAACAAGAAGCTGGTGAGTCGGGGCTCTACGAGAGCTCACGCAAGAAGGCCGTCGAGCTCAATTTGAAGGAGCTCGAGTTCCACCGCCTCGATCGCCTCCGCGCGCAGAACGAGAAGCTCTACGCCGTCCTCCTCGAGCAGCTCAAGGAGGCCGATCTGCGGCGCATGATGAACACGAACAACATTCGTCTCATCGATACGCCCGTCGAGCCGAAGGCGCCCGTCTCGCCCCGCACGGGCACGAACGTCGGCGTCGGCTTCCTCGCTGGCCTCATCCTCGGCATCGCGCTGGCGCTCCTCCGCGAGGCCGTCGACAACACGCTGAAGACACCCGAGCACGTCGAGAAGCGGCTCCACGTGACGTTCCTCGGCCTGCTTCCCGAGATCGCCGACGAAGACATCGAAGGCCACCAGCCCGGCGCGAAGAAGCGCCGGCGTCGTGCGCGCCGCTTGAAGACCGAGCTCGCGCCGGAGCTGCTCGTGCACGAGCGCCCGGCGTCTGGCATCGCCGAGGCCGCCCGCTCGCTCCGCACGAACCTCATGTTCATGAATCCGGACAAGCCGTACCGGCGCATCCTCGTGACGAGCGCGGCACCCTCCGAAGGCAAGACGACGGTCGCCGTCAGTATCGCGGTCTCGCTCGCGCAAGGTGGCCAGCGCGTCTGCATCATCGACTGCGACCTTCGCCGTCCGCGTCTTCATCGCATCTTCGATCGCGCCGGCGACATCGGCCTCATGAACGTCATCCTCGGCGAAGCCACCATCGCCGACGTCGCGAAGCCCACCGTCGTTCCGAACCTGTACTGCATCCCGTGCGGGCCGATCCCGCCGAACTCCGCCGACGTCGTCGCGTCCGAGAAGTTCAAGCGGCTCCTCGACGATCTGAGCGAGCACTTCGACCGCGTCGTCCTCGACAGCCCTCCTGTCGTCGCCGTCACCGACTCCGCGATCCTCTCCACGCTCTGCGACGGCGTCATCATGGTCATCCGCGCGTTCAAGACGACGTTCGGGCTCTCGAAGTCGGGCCTTCGTACGCTCCGTGATGTCGACGCGCCGATCGCCGGCGCCGTGCTCAACGCGGTCAACCTCGACCGTCACGAGTACTACTACCAGCGCTATTACTACTACCGCCGCGAAGGCTACGCGCCGCATCAGCACCCCGATCCACGCGAGCCGGATCACCACGAAGCGTCGCCGCCTCCGAACTGATCGGCCCCGCACTCCGGATGGCGCGAGCGCGCCGAACCAGCCGACAGATCAGGGATGCGCGAGGCGCTCGGCGCGGTGCCGCTCGCCGAACGCGTGCAGCTTCGGTGAGTCACCGAACGCGTTGAGCGCGGGCGTCACGTCCGCTTCGTGCACGACGCCGTTGGTCATCACGAAGTCGGTTGATCCGCTCGCGACCACTCGGTTTCGCGCCACCGCCGTCATCGTGAAGTGGACGCGCTCGATCCGGTCGAACGTCCGGACGCCGCCTTGGGGAAGCGCGAGCTCCCCGCCCGACGTGGCGACGCGCACGACGAGCTCGACGTCGAACGGCTTCGTCACGTCGCGAACGACGTGGTAGCCGCCGCGCTCCATCGCTTTCGCCAGCGCCGTCTCGGCGGCGAACGTCGGCGACGATCGATCCACGTCACCGAGGAGCAAGAAATGGAGCCCCGACGCGTCGGGCGTGACGGGGACGGACGCGAGCACCTCGGCTCGCGCGGAGGGCGCGACGCCAGGCGAAGGGGGTGGCGAGCAGCCTCCGAGCCACGCTACGCCGAGGAGGAAGAGACCTCCGGCGAGCGCTCTGCACGGACCCATGGCACGTCCACCGAACGAGCGAGCGTTCGTCTCCATCCTTCGTCCTCCTGCAATTCTGGGGAGAACGGCCGCACCACGCGCGACTTAAGGCTACTGGTTGGCGAGCGACGGCGCGAACGGCGACAGGAAGACGAAGGCGCCGAGGCACATCTCGTCCGTGGTCGATTCGCCGAGACGGATGGGCTGCGGCTCGGTGAAGCCCGCCTCGCGAAGCGCGGCGCCGAGCTTGCTGTTCTGCATTCGGTTGTCGTAGGTGCAGCGGATGTTGAACTGGTCACCGGGGTGCACGATCGGTAGCTCGGCGATCGGAACGTCGTACGCGTAGCCCCGCTGCCAGTCGAAGCTCCAATGGGGCTCTTGAAGGAGGCACGTCTCCTTGCCGTCAGCCTTGCTCTTGTGGGTGATCTTCTCGTCGATCCCGGCGAGATGCATGTGCGCGGCGATCCCTGCGAGACGAAGGTCGATCGGTAGCTTCGAAGGAACGCTGAAGACCATCGTCTCCTCGTGCTTGTCCTTGTTCGGCGGGATCAAGAACTCCGGCTTGTTGGGATCGGTGTCGTCTGGCCCGGGCAAGAGCCCCGCGTAGAGCGAGCCGTTGGGGTTCGGCGCGGACGAGAAATTCCCGGCGAGCTGCGTGATCGCGTACCACTCCGGCACCTTGTCGGTGAGCCGATACTGGAGCGCGGTCGCGTCCGGATCGGGCGTCGCGTTCGCGTGGGGATGGTAGTGCACTTGCACGACGACGCGCACGCCGGGGTCGAGCTCGACGCCCACGTTCTCGGGATACTCCGTCGGCACACCGCCAGGCGCCCAGCCGCCGAGCATCTTCACGTTGTCGATGTGAGGCCCGCCGAAGCACTCGTACGGCTTCGTCTCGTCTTCGATGACCTTTCCTCCGCTCTTGGCGGGGCCAGGCGGAACGAGGAACGCAAGCGCGTGGTGCACGATCGTCTTGTTCTTGGGCACGAAGAACAAGCCATTCAGGTAGGTCTTCTTCGCGATCTTCGGATCGAGGATGAAGCACTGCATCGTGTCCTTCGTTCGAGCGCCAAGCGTGAACTCGGGAATCGAGAGCGTGCTGGTGAGATCCTTGAGGCCCTGCTGGACGACCTTGTCCGCGGCGATCGGCGGAGGCGCATCCGCAGGGTTGCCCTCGAGGTCACCGTCCGCATGCCATTTGTCGAGCGTCGCGATCTCCTGCTCGCTGAGGCGAAGATCGTCCTTCCACGCGTGAGGCGGCTTGCACTCCCCGGTGTCTTGCGCGCCCCACGGCGGCATCCGGCGCGCTTGCGTCTCGATCACCATCGAGCTCGAGACGTTCTTCGCATCTTCGTACGTGAGGAGCGCGAAGGGCGCGATCCCGCCGCTCACATGGCAGCGCTGGCACACGCGCTGGAGGATCGGCTCGACGTCCTTGTGGAACGTCGTTCGATCCGCGCTCGTCGCGTTCGACTCGGGCGACTGCACGGGCGCTGTGGTCTTCGGCGACGCGACGTCTCCCGCCGTGCACGCGCTGCTCACGATCGTGAGCGCGCCGGCGATGAGGCCGAGGACGAGAAGAGGCAACGCATGATGAGCTACTCGCGTGATTCGCACCTCTTGAGTAGAGCATGCGATCGCGCATCAGGCTCGTCTCTTCCTCCGAAAATCATGGGGTGGACGCGATCGCGTTCAGGTGCTCACCGTGACGCGCTCCGAAGGAGCACGACGCTCGCGGCGCACGACTCGTCCGTGGGCGAGCCTCCGAGGACGATGTCCCGCGGCGATGCACCTAGCCCACTCTCGTAGAATGCGCCGAACAGTCGCCAGTTGTCCTTCGTGGTGTCGTACGTGCATCGCATCTCGAGCGCGTCGCCGGCATGGACGATGGGTAGCCCTTCCGCGGGCGCGTCGAACGCGTACGAACGCATCCAGTCGAATTGCCACGAGGGATCTTGAAGGAGGCACGTGCTGGACGAAACCGACGATCCAGAGGCCGATGATCCAGCACCGCGCACGAGCGACACCTTCTCGTCCGTCCCCGCGAAATGCATCTGGGCGCTGACCGATCCGATCCGCGTCCCTTCGTCACGCGAGCCGAAGACGAAGCGCATCGTCTCCGTATGCGCCTTCGTCTCCTTCGGGATGAAGAACACCGGCCCCGACGGAGGATCGTTCGGCCCCGCGAGCAGCCCGCCTCCGCCGATGTCGGCCGGGACCACTGCCGGCATCGGCGTCGCGAAGTCGCCGACGAGTCGCGGCTCTGCGAGGAAGAGCGGTTTGTCGTTCGTGATGTCGACTTGGAGGGTGGTTCGATCGGGGTCGAGCGTCCCGTGATGCGAGTGGTAGTGCACCTGGATGAGGAAGCGCGTGCCTCCGGCGATCGGCATCGCGGCGCCAGCGGGGAACTTCATCGGCTTCATCCCCGACGCCCAAGCGGTCACGAAGCGCGCCGCCTCGATGCGTGGTCCGCCGAAGCACTCATACGGCTCCATCGCGTCGACGGGCGTCTTGCCGTCGACCATCGTCTCGGGGCCCGCTGTCTTCGGGATCGCATACGCGAGGGCGTGATGAACGAGCGCCTTGTTCTGAGGAAGAAAGAACGCCGCGCGGAGGTACTTCGTGTCGTTGCCCTCGAGCAGGGGATCGACGAGGAAGCATTGCACCGCGTCGCGCGGTGACGTGGGGATGTAGGGCGCGCGTGGCGACACCGAGACGCCCGTCTCGAGCGCGAACGTCGGCGGAGAGCCTGGCGCCGCGACGGACTGCGTGTGGGCCCCTGGATTGCCCTCGATCGCGCCCGTGTCGTACCAAGTCTTGAAGAGCGCAATCTCTTCTTCGCTCAGGCGTGTGTCGTCTTGCCATGGCAGAAGCGACGGACACTCCGGGGTCGTCGCCGCTCCCCACGGCGGCATCTTTCGATCCGCGGTCACGATCATCAGCGCATAGGCGAGGTTCTTCGCTTCGATGAACGTCGTCAGCGGGATCGGACCGATGCCGTTCGCGACATGGCAGCGCTGGCAGACGCGCTCGAGGATCGGCCGAATGTGCGCGTGGTACGTCACGCTCGTGTCCGGCGACGTGATCGTGGCGCCACGTGGACTGGCAGGATCGCCGGACGAGCAGGCGGTGATGGAGAGGCCTGCGCAGAGCGTCGCCGTCGCGATCGCGATCGCGCGTCGAGCACGGAGCGCGTTCGCGTCCCGTCGCGGCTTACGGTGAGTCCCCATCCACCTCTCTCATACCAAGGAGAGCCCCGATCCGGAAAGCTAGCGGCGCTCGAAGACGCCTCGCGTCGCGGCGAGCCGCTCGCGCGTCGCGCCTTCGCTCCATCGCCTGTCTTCGGGGTGGCGCTCGGAGAGCTTCGTGTAGGCCTCGAGCGCCTCACCGTGAAAGCCCTGCGCCTCGGCCATTTGGGCGATCGCGATGAGGAGATCATCGCGCTCGGGCGCGCGCTCCCATGCCTTCTTCTTCAGCGCGAGAGCGCGACGCGAGCTTCCGCGTTGGCTCTCGATGTCCGCCGCGAACGTGAAGTTCGTCACGCACTCGGCCGGCACCTCACACCCGAGCTTGAGGAGGCGATCGAGCGCGGTGTCCACCCGCGCGTTGTTGTGCGTCTGCACGGCCAAGCTGACGAGACGCCTCCCGCACGCGGATCGATCGGTCACCTGGTCGAGCGCAGCGTCGAGCTCGGCGAAGCCGGCGTCGACCTCGCCCGCAGCCACGCGCAAGTCGGCATGAAGGGCATGCCCATCGCACTTGTCGGGCGTCGCCACGCGGAGGCGTTGGGCGGCGGCGAGCCCGTCGGCGAGACACGACGCGCGCGATCCCTCATCGCACCACGCCTCGCCGTTCTGGACGTCCTTCAGCGCAGCGCTCCCTGCGCGGAGGGCGGGAGCGAGCGCGCCGGGATCACGCTCCACGATCACGCGATCGAGGCGCACGACCGTCGACGGCAGGCGCTCGGCGAGCTTCGTCGTCAGGTAGAAGAGGACGCCGAGGCCCGCTTGTCCGTCGGGCACGAGCTCCATCGCCTCGTCGTAGTCGTGCACGAGGAGAGCCGCCTCTTCGGTCGTGCACGTGCCGGAGTCTTGCGTGCACGCGATGCGGTACTCGAGGCGTGCCTGCGAAGGGTTGCGCACGTAGAGCGAGCGCGCGAGGAGGAGGTGCACGCGTCCGTACACCGGGCTTCGCTCGAGCGCGCGAGCAGCCCACGGCAACACGCTCTCGTCGCGCACGACCGTCGCGCGCACCGCGCCGACGAATGGGAAATAAGGCTCCGCCGGATGGCGCAGCATCGCGTCGCGCGCGCGATCGTGGAACGTCGCGCGGCTCAGCGTTCGATCGAGGCCGAGCTCACGAAACGCTCGCTGCTCGTTGTAGAGCTCGAGGCTCGCGAACGGCACCGTCGCCGCGATCATCACGAGGGTGACCGCGGCGAGGGACACGGCGAGCACCCGCGGGCGCTTCGCCCAGAAGGCCCAGCGCGGCTTCGTCTGCTGTCCCCCGCCCGTCCCGCCGGTCACCATCGCCGCGCAGACGCTCATCGCGATCATCATGCCCGGGAGCTCGGAGTTGTAGTCGACGAGGTTGTGCGCGAGCGTCGCGACGAGCGCAGCCCACGCTCCAGCAGGCACGCGTGACCGAGAGAGCGCGGTGCGTGGACGAAGCGCCCAGACGAGCATCGCCATCGCCGCGATCGACACCGGGATGCCCCACTCCGTGAGCCACTGCGCGATGACGTTCTCGGGGTTCGTGTAGACGAAATACTCGGTCCCGACGCGCGACTTCGGGAACACCGACTCGAACGCGCCGCGCCCCACGCCGAACAGCGGATGCTCGCGAAGCATCCCGAGCGCGTTCTTGATCAGCTGCAGCTTCGAGAGATCATTGCGTGCGAACTTGCCTCGCGAGTCATCGAACGCCGCGAGGAAGAGCACCGT
The DNA here is from genome assembly GCA_044227045.1 of Labilithrix sp. Taxonomy (GTDB): domain Bacteria; phylum Myxococcota_A; class Polyangia; order Polyangiales; family Polyangiaceae; genus Labilithrix. The sequence goes on along the minus strand of JBGAFW010000047.1, from coordinate 17,971 downwards.
CGCCCCTCCAATCGCGACGATCGCACCGGCGAGCGGCGCCACGATGCTCGTTCGGCGCGACCTCCGCGATCCGAACGCGAGGAGCGCGGTGAGCAGCGCGCCAAGCACCATCGCCGCGGTCCCGCCACGCGAGAGCGTCCACACCGTGGTCGCGCCGAGGAGGAGCACGACCACGAGCGCGACGGGTCGCGGGATCGCCTCGCGCTTCTCGATCACCGACGCGAAGGCGACGGCGAGCGCCATGTTCAAGTACGCCGCGAGGTGGTTCGTATTGAGGATCGGCCCGAGGTGCGCCACGTCGTACGCGAGCCACTCCTTCGGCTCGTACAAGCCGAACACCTTGCGAGCGCCGAGCACCGGGTGAACGAGCGCGGCCGCGCCGATCACGACGGCCGAGATCACGAGCGCGCGCTCGAGGAACGCGAGGCCCTCTGGCCGCTGCGCGACGCGAAGCGCGCCCGCGAACACGACGAGGTATGTCACGCCGCGAAGCAACTGCACGCGCGTGGCGGTCGGATCGAGCGAGAGCGGCGCCCACGAGGGCCCCGCTTCGTGCAGCGGCGTCAGCGCGCGCGACCACACGTCTGCGTTCTCCGGCGCGAGGACCGCGAGCAGACCGTGAGGCAAGGGAACGAGCTGGAGCGCGGTATGGAGGTTGAGCAGCAACGCCGTCGCGACGATCATCGTCGCGGCCGGCCGTGGTTCCATCGGCGGTCCGTCGAACCACAAGAGCCCTGTCGCGAGCGCCGCTGTCGCGGCGACGAGCGCGAGCACCGTCGTGTGGACCGACCCGAGGGCGATCGCGCTGGCGACGATGCTGAGCGCGAGGAGCCAGCGCCCGACCCGCGCGGGCTCACGCAGCAGCTCCCCCGGCCGCAGCGACGCGACGAACGCCGACATCGACAGCGAGAACGACTCGCCGCCCGACGCCGCGGACGTGCCCGCGCTCGTCCGCGAGGCGGACCGTCCGCCGCCACCACGTGACGCCGACCGCTCGCGTCCACGTGAGGAGTCGCGTGAAGAGCCCGAAGCCATGACCGCGGGGAAAGCTTACACGTTTGCCTCCAGCGCGAGCGGGAGGTTGGCCGATTTGCCGGTCTTTTCTGGCTCTCGAGTCGAACCCGACGACAGCTCGACTAGAAGCCGACGACGAACGCGAACGATGCCCCGAGGACGCCATTGACGCGGTTGTCGCCGCTCTCCGGGATCGCGAGCACCGGCCCGCCGTCGAGCAGGACCTCGAAGGCGATCGCAGGACCGAAGACGTGCCGGAACCCGACCGCGAAGCGACCGAGCAGGTCGTCGGTGATGGCGCGCGTGCCGGACACGACGTAGCGCTCGTAGCCAATGCCGCCGCGGAGCAAGATGTGGTCACCTGCGTAACGCGACACCGGCAACCGGAGCTCGACGCCGCCCATCACGAGCGGTCCCGAGAGCGACGAGCTCTCTCCCGACACGCCGGTGCCCGCCCAACCGAGCTCGCTCACCAGCGTGACGGTGCGCCCCGTCGCGTAACGGAAGGTGCCGCCGACGCCGTACGACAGCGCGCCACGCGCTCCTTCTCCGACGAAGAAGCGCGGCATGTGCAAGAACGGTCCGATCACGAACCCGGACCCGTAGCGAAGCGGCGACTTGTTCGCCTCGTCGGTGAGCTTCTCTTGCTCGACGTAGTAGTCGTAGCTGTGCGCCGGCTCGCCGGACTTCGGCCCGATCACGGTCGTTCCGCTCGACGCCGAGCCGCTCGCGCCGGCGCCGCTCTCTCCGAGCGAGATGCTCGCGTACGCGCCGTCGCTCTTGCCACCGCTGTCCGCCTTCGCCGCGCGTGGGCCGACGCCCTCCTGCGCTTCGAGCGCGTTCAGTCGCTGCCGGATCTGCTCCGAGTCGGGCGCGTCCGCGGCGGCCTCGAGGTACGCGCGATAGTCCTCCATCGCAGGGAATGGATGACTGAGCTTCTCGTGGCAGAGCCCGCGATCACGCCGGAGCGTCGGCTCGACCGTCTTGCCGATCGCGGCGTCGAAGAGCGGCAGCGCGCCGGCGCAGTCACCGGTCCGCGCGCGCGCGCGGGCGTTCTGCGCGTCGACTCCGCCAGCTTCTTCGCGACGCATCGTGTACTGCGTGCTCGACCGACTCGGCCCTTGGGCGGGAGCAGGTTTCGGCGGCGGCGGCTCCTGAGCCTCGGCCATGGCCGTGAGGGAGACGAGCGGTGCAAGGACCAAAGCCACGACGCGCGATCGCATGAACGAGAGCGTACGCCACCGCTCGTCAGCCCGACAACTTACGCATGTGCCGTCGCGCCGGCTGGGGCAGGACGCATGAATGCATACTGCACGCATTCATTCATAAGTGCTTAGGCGCGCCGCACCTCCGCCCGACGCGATCGCGATCACGCGAGTGCGATCGCAATCTCGTGAACGAGCGGTGCGCGTCCCAAACCGAGACAGCGGCTACGCTTTGTTCGGGCTACGGTTTGTTCGAAGGCGCCGTCGGGGCGGCCGTCGTCGTGGGCGTCGCCGCCGTGGAGGGCGGCGTGGGCCGGACGGCCGGGCCGCCATCTTTACCGCCAGCCGCGCTCGCGCTCGCGCCGCCGTCTTTGTTCGCGCCCGCTCCGCCGTCGGCGCGGGCTCCGCCGTCCCCTGCTCCCGCGTCGGCGGCCGCAGCTTGGGCGAGGACCCACTCCTTGGTGGCCCACGTCACGCGGCCGAACCGCGTGGCCTTGTGGAAGTTGCCTTGGCCAAGGATCGGCGACCACGCGACGCCGCCGTTGTTGGCCATCGCGTAGAAGTTGAATCGCCACGTATCGCCCGGCTTCGGAGGCAGCGACTTGGCGCCCTTCTCGAACGCCTTCCAAGGAATCGCAGCCTCGACGGTGTAGCCCTCGTCTTTGTCCTCGCTCTTGTCGAGCGTGCCTTTGACGGTGACGGCGGTCTTCATCTTCGGGTCCCAGTCCTCGTGACCGAACGGACCTTGCGGCTCGACCTTCGGACGGTTGTAGCCGTCGAACTGAGACTTGAAGACCTTGTTCTGCGGATTGATCTGCAGCTCGTAGTAGTTGACGTTGTCCCCGTCACCGTCGGGATCGATCATGATCTCCGACGTGTGCTTGGTCCACGTCATCGGTTGGCCGGTCGCCGTCCAGTCCTTGGGCTGCTCTTCTTTGTTCGTGAAGTAGCCCACGATGTCCGGGTCTTTGATCTCGATGAGCACGTAGAGGTTCTCATCGTCCCAGGCCATCTTCGCGGCGCCGTTGATCGGGAACGAGGTATTTGGTTTACCCGTTCCCACGTCGACAAAAGGGCCGGTGCTCGCTGCGCCTCCCCATGCCTTGTCATCGGCTTTGCCATCGATGGTGATCGTCTCGCCCTTGGCGAGCTTGTTGATCTGAAGCTCGGGGAAATCGACGGCCCCCTTCTTCTGATCGTCCTTCTTGAGCTGAACGCCCGTCTTGATCTTCGCGACGATGGCGCGGTTGTCGCCGTCGTTCGGACCGCTGATCGTGCGGAGCCGCGCGTCGCCCTTGTAGATGCCGACGTACACGATCGTGTCCGGCCCCTTCAGCTCCTTCGGCATCGTGAAGGACTGCTCGTCGGCGTAGATCTTCCCTCGCTCCCATTTGTCGGGGCCGAGCACCTGCGAGTTGCCTCGCGCCTCGCGGAGGGGACCGACGCCGTCGATGCCTTCGTGGCGATCGAAGCCTTCGTGCTGGACGTGGGTGAAGAGACGCCAGCCTTCGTCGAGCGGCTCGTCGCAGCGCCAGTAGTACGTGAGCTTCACCGGCGTGTTCGGTCCGGCGTTCTCGGGCTCCACCTTGTATCCGACGAGGTGAACCTTGTTCTCGAAGTTGACGTCGGTCTTCTTCGCGTCGGCTGGGACAGCATCGAGGATGTAGGCCTTGAGCTTGTCTTTGTCCTCCGCGCTGATCTGTTGCTTGCCGCCGACGCATGCGGTCGTCGACGTCACGGTCACCAGGCCAAGTGCGGCAATAAGGAGAAGAGTTCGCACCACGGGGCCTCCTTTCACGGTTTGTGCGGGATCCGAAGCTGGGGTGGAGCCCCATCGGAATCCCAAGCCCCGCGCGCATCTAAGACTCCGTAGCGATAGAACGCAAGCCCGGACAATTCGACCTGGATTTCGTGTCGTTACAGTCCGTCGCCCACCAACGGCTGGTGTCAGCGCGGCTTTGCCGGCACGCGGGGAAGAGCCAAAGCCCTTTTTGGGGGAGCTCGTAGCCGAGGACGCGGAGGTCGAGCACGACCACCTTCTTCACGCCTTTCGATCGCTTCTGAACAGCGTCGCGCCCGAGCTCCCTTCACGAGACCTCATCGCGTCCTTCGGGGAGCGGCGCGCATCGGGCCTGCGGGGAAACGGTTGCATGATGCCACAGCGCTCGATCGCTCCTTCTGCCGAAGTCGGCTCGTCGCATTTTGGGCCGGGCTCGTCGTCAAGTGACGTGCGCGGCTCATCGGAAACGGTCATGCGAATGCACCACGGGCTCATGAGTCGTTCGCAGCAAGACCTTCCGGTGGTGATCGCGTTTGTCGCAGCGAACCTCGGCTCCATTATCCTCTTTACGAGCGTCGGTTGCACCGGGGACGCGGCGTCGCCGGCCGGCGGCCCTAACGCGGGTACCGCGGTCGTCGACGCTGGCGCCGACGCGGCGGCGAAGAACAGCGACGTTGGCGATGATCCGATCGTCGATGGTCCGTCGTTCACGGGCGACGGCGGGCCGACGCCGTTCTTCTCGTATGCGCATGCGCTCGAGGCGCCGTTCTCGCAGCCGATCGAGGTGGAGCAGCGTGATGGGCACTACTTCGTCGCGGAGCAGATCGGGACCATTCGGCGCGTGGAAGACGTGGCGGCGACGACGAGCACCGTCGTGCTCGATCTGAAGTCACGCATCACGCTCGGCTACGACCAAGGCATCCTCGGCTTCGCGCTCCATCCGAGCTTTCCGGCGACGCCCTACCTTTACGTGACCTACACGGCGCCCACGACCACGCCGGACATGTCCTTCACGAGCGTGATCGCGCGTTACGAGACCACCGATGGCGGGCTTACGTTCGATCCGGCGACCGAGAAGACGATCCTGACGTTCGAGCACCCCGGCGTGAACCACAACAACGACTCGCTCGTGTTCGGGCCCGACGGGATGCTCTACATCAGCTCGGGCGACGGGTCGTCGCCGACGGACACCAACTACCAAAACGCGCAGAAGACGGACGTGCTGCTCGGGAAGATCCTGCGCATCGACGTCGATCACGGCGACCCCTACGCGATACCGGAGGGCAACCCGTTCGCGGACGGCGTGGCGGGTCGTCCCGAGATCTACGCCTATGGTCTTCGCAACCCCTGGCGCTTCAACTTCGACAAGCTGACCGGACGCCTCTGGGCTGGCGACGTGGGCCACCTCACGTGGGAAGAGATCGACGAGATCACGGCCGGCGGCAACTACGGCTGGGGTAATCGCGAGGGCTTCGTGTGCTTCGCGGGCGGTATCACGTGCGAAGGAAGCTACGTCGACCCGCTCGTCGTGCACGACCACACCGAGGCGAGCGCGATCATCGGTGGTGTCTTTTACTACGGCTCGGCTCTCCCGGCGCTCGCGGGGCAATACATCTACGGAGACGCGCAATCCGGCGCGTTTTGGTCCATCGCGAGCGATCCAAACGCCTCGAAGATCCCTACGCGGCTCGACCTCGGCTTGCCGACGGTGCGTCCCGTATCGATCCGCCTCGACACCAACGGTGAGATCCTCGTCGCGTCGTACAGCAGCGGATACATCCTGAAGCTCGCGCCTCCCAAGACGAAGACGAACAACAACCGCGCCACGGGCGGCGCCGGAAGCACGCGACGCGACGGTGGCGGCGTTGCATCACACGACAGCGGTATTTCCGTCGAATGACCTACGCGTCGCGGAGCGAGCGTCGTAGTAGTGTCTGTCTCGTTCGATGAAGTCTTCGGTCATCTTCTTCGGCTCGCTTCTCCTTCTCGTGCTCGGCGTCACCATCGCCGCGTGCGACGCGAGCTTCCCTTCCCCGCTCCGCGTGGCGGACACAGCTGGTCCGTCGTCGGGTCTCGACGCGCGGCCCGTCTCGTCGACGTGCGGCGCCAGCGGCATCGTCACGGGAGGCGTGGTGCCGAGCCCCAACCGCACGCCCGACGCGAAGATCGGCTACACCGCGGTCTCTTCCGCCACGTTCCTCCGCGCGATCGAGGTCGAAGCGAAGGCGGGACGGATCTACGTCGCGCAGCAGACCGGCGCGCTTCGGGTCGTCGACGGACCGACCAAGGCGCCGACCGTCCTCGACATCTCCGATCGAATCTCGAACGGATACGATCAAGGGCTGCTCGGGTTCGCGCTTCATCCGAAGTTTCCCGACACGCCGTACGTCTACGTCACGTACACGGCGCCGCCTCCTTCTCCTCCGCCTCCGAACGTCTCGTTCGTCGCCGTCATCGCGCGCTTCGAGCTGAAGAGCGACGGGGTCTCGTTCGATTCGGCCAGCGAGAAACGCATCCTCGTGTTCGACCATCCCGGCGTGAACCACAACAACGACGCGCTGCTGTTCGGTCCCGACGGCTACCTCTACATCGCGTCAGGCGAAGGCTCCGATCCTCTCGAGGTCAACTACCAACCCGCGCAGCGCAAGACGAACTTGCTCGGGAAGATCCTTCGCATCGACGTCGACCACGGCGATCCCTACGTCGTCCCGCCCACGAATCCGTTCGCGGGCGCGCAAGATGGCTCGCGGCCCGAGATCTACGCATATGGGCTTCGCAACCCGTGGCGGTTCAACTTCGATTCGAAGAGCGGACGGCTCTGGGTCGGCGATGTGGGTCACCTCACGTGGGAAGAGATCGACGAGATCATCCCTGGCGGCAACTACGGGTGGGGCAATCGTGAGGGCTTCGAGTGCTTCTCGGGCGGGCTCACGTGTGAGGGCAGCTACATCGATCCGATCCTCGTGCACAACCACACGGAGGCGGCCGCGATCATCGGCGGCGTCTTCTACTATGGCACCGCGATCCCCGAGCTGACGGGCACGTACGTCTACGCCGACGCACAATCGAGCAACTTCTGGTCGGTCTCGACCGATCTCACGAAGACCAAGATCCCGGTCCCCACCCGCCTCGACCGCGGGCTCGGACGCCTGCGCCCGGTGTCGCTGCGGCTCGACGAGCAAGGAGAGATCCTCGTCGTCTCGTACCTCGGCAAGCTCCTTCGACTGACAGCGCCCACCGCGCCTCCGCCGAGCAAGGCTCTCGCGGCCACCGGCTGCGTCGACGCGAACGATCCGCGGATCGTCGCGCAGGGACTCTTCCACTACGACGTCAACGTCTCGCAGTACGCCGATGGCTTGACCGTCGATCGACAGCTCGCGATCCCACCGAACACGTCCGTCGACGTCGACCTCGACACGGGGCGCCTCACGCTTCCGAACGGGTCGGTCGCGATGCGTACGCTCATCGATCCTGCGACCGGTCGACGGGTCGAGACGCAGCTCCTCACCAAATCGCTCACCGGCCAAACCAAGACGTCGACGTACCTCTGGCTCGCCGATGGAACGGACGCGTTGCTCGTCTCGTTTCCGAGCGACGTGACGTTGCCTTCCGGACGCGAGCATCACATCGACCCGAGCACCTGCGACACCTGCCATAGCGAAGCCAACGGCGGCACGTTGGGCCTCGAGCTCGCGCAGCTCGATCGCGACGGCGTGACCTACGGCCCTGCCCGCAAAGGCAACCCGCTCGACACGCTCGAGAAGCTTCAAATGCTGAGCGTGCCCTCGATCGATCGCAGCTCGTATCGCCGCCTCTCGCCGATCGACGGCACGGACACCGTCGAGCTCCGCGCCCGATCGTATTTGCATGCAAACTGCAGCTTTTGCCACCACGCCGAGCCAAGCGACCCCGATGGGCTCATCGATCTCCGCTTCCGCACCTCGCTCCGTGACACGCGCACGTGCAACAAGACGCCGGCCGAAGCGATGCATGGCATCTACTTCGTGCCCGGTGATCCCGATCGCTCGCTCATCGTTCGGTCGATGCGAAGCACCGATCCGACGCGCTCGCCGCGCCCGATGCCGCCCGTCGTGACGAGCGTCGACACCGCAGGCGCCGACCTCGTCGCGCAATGGATCCGCGGAACCGGCGCCTGCCCGTGAGCGCTTAGCGGCGGTTCTTCTTCCGCGCGTCTTTCTCGCGCTTGCGCTGCGCCTTCTTCGCGTTCTTCTCGGCGGCCGAGAGCGGCTTCATCTTCGTCATGCTCTCGCCGGGAGCGCCGCCGCCCATCATGCCGGGTGGCATTCCAGGAAAGCCGCCCATCCCGCCCATGCCGGGGAAGCCGCCCATCCCGCCCATGCCCGGGAAGCCGCCCATCCCGCCCATGCCGGGGAAGCCGCCCATCCCGCCCATGCCGCCCATTTGCTTCGCGGCCTTGCGGAGGTTGTTCATCGCGCCGAGGCCCTTCATGCCCGGGATGTTGCCGAGCAGGCCGCCCATGCCGCCCATGTTCGACATCATCTGCTTCATGAAGAGGAAGCGCTGCACGAGCTCGCTCACCGCCTGCTCCGGCGTGCCGGAGCCCTTCGCGATGCGCGCGACGCGGCCAGGCTCACGAATGAGCGCGTAGGGATCCTTCTTCTCGAAGGACGTGAAGCTCGAGATCATCGCTTCGATCTTCACGAGCTCGCGATCGTCGAGGTTCACGTCGCTCGGCAGCTGATCCATCCCCGGGATCTTTCCGACGATGTCCTTCAGGCTGCCCATCTTCTGGATCATCCGGATCTGCGAGAGGAAGTCGTCGAGGGAGAAATCTCCCTGGAGCATCTTCATCGCGTCTTCGGCGGCCTTCTCCTCGTCGACGACCTCTTGGAAGTCCTTCATCAGGCCGACGACGTCGCCCATGCCGAGCACGCGGCTCGCCATGCCTTCGGCGCGGAACTCTTCGAACTTGTCCGTGCCCTCGCCGATGCCGGCGAAGCGAACGGGCGCGCCCGTGACCTCTTTGACGCTGAGCGCAGCGCCGCCGCGCGCGTCGCCGTCGAGCTTCGTGAGGACGACGCCGGTGAGACCGAGGCGATCGTGGAAGCCCTTCGAGACCTTCACCGCGTCTTGGCCGATCATGGCGTCGACCACGAGCATGATGTTCTGCGGCTCGGCCTTCGTCTTGATCTCGGCGAGCTCTTGCATGAGCTTCTCGTCGATCGCGAGACGACCCGCGGTGTCGTAGATGATGACGTCGCAGCCGAGCTTCTTCGCCTCGACCTTCGCCTGCTCGCAGATCTCGACCGGAGACGCGCCCGCGATGTTGAAGACGGGGACGTCGACGCTCTTGCCGAGCACCTGAAGCTGCTCGACGGCGGCCGGTCGCTGCATGTCGGCGGCGACGAGCATCGGCTTGTGGTTCTCTTTTTGGAGGTAGCGCGCGAGCTTCGCGCACGTCGTCGTCTTACCGGAGCCTTGCAGGCCGACCATCATGATGCCGGTGGGTCCCTTGTCCGCGAACGTGAGCGCGGGACCTTCGGCCGTCATGAACGCGACGAGCTCGTCGTGACAGATCTTCGTGAACTGATCGCCGGCCGAGACCTTGACTGTCTCGCCTTCCTTCTTCGCGCGGATACGAACGACCTCGCCGAGGGCCTTCTCTTTCACGCGCGCGAGGAATGTCTTCACGACGCCAAGCTCGACGTCGGCCTCGAGGAGGCTGAGACGCACCTCGCGGAGTGCCGTGTCGATGTTCTGCTCGGTGAGCTCTGTCAAACCAGCGAGGCGGTTCTTTGCCTGCCGGAACCCTTTCGCGATCGCGTCGAACATGTTCTCTCTTTTGGCTCTTCCGTGGCGGAGCGCCGCTTCTCTCGTTCGAGAGCATAAGCATGCGCGCGCGCGACGAGAGGGCTTACCACGGACGCACAACTCCGGAAACGATCAGCGGTTTCGCCGCGCGTGGCGCCGTGCGACCGCAAGGGTCCCGCGCGCACCGCGACCCTCCACGCGTTCGGCTTCCGCTTTTATTCGTAATTTCGGCAATCTAGCGCCTGCTACGAGGTGAAATTTCACCCTGAGGAACGTCGTCCGCGCATGACGATGCAGGCGACACCTCGAGTATAGTCGACGCTGGCGGCTCGTAAGGTGCGCGAAGAATCGAGCCAAGAAGACCAACGCAGCAAGGGCGATCGCGAAGGCTGAGCACATGAAAAGCATGAAGGTCCTGGCGGTCGGTGGTGCGGCCGCCCTCGTCTCTCTCGCCATCGAAACGAGCGCCTTCGCTCAGCAGACGGGCTTCGCGATCGACCGCTTCGAGCCATCGGAGCGAGGCAGCCAGCTCTTCGTCAACGACACGCTCGACTTCCGCGGTGACCTGCGACCGGCGCTCGGCGCAGTCCTCGACTACGGCTACAAACCGCTCGTCGTCTACGACACCGCCGGCAACGAGCGCAGCGCGATCGTGCGGCACCAGCTCTTCACCCACGTCGGCGGTTCGCTCGTGCTCGCCGATCGCGTCCGCTTCGCGCTCAACCTTCCGATCGCGCTCTACCAAGACGGAGAGTCGACCGTCGTCAACGGTGAAGCGTTCAAAGGCTCGGACAAAGCCGCGATCGGCGACGTGCGGCTCGCCGCCGATGTTCGCATCCTCGGCGAGCATGGAGACGCTTTCACGTTCGCGGCAGGCCTTCGTGCATGGCTCCCCTCTGGCCAACGCTCGCAGTTCACCGGAGACGGCTCGACGCGACTCGCTCCGCAAGCGATGATCGCAGGTGACGTCAGCGCGTTCACGTACGCCGCCCGGCTCGCGATCGTGTACCGCGCGCGCGATGACGCTTACGCCGGAAGCGACCTCGGAAGCGAGCTGCTCGGGTCGGCCGGCGTCGGGCTCTCAGCGCTGGAAAAGAAGCTCGTCATCGGGCCCGAGGTGTTCGCGACGAGCGTCTTCACCGGGAACGATACGTTCTTCAAGACACGCGGCACGCCGGCGGAGTGGCTCTTTGGCCTTCATTACGACGTTGGCGAGCTTCGCGTCGGCGGCGGCGTCGGCGGCGGGCTCACCCGCGGCTACGGCGCCCCGCAGCTGCGTGCGCTCTTCTCGGCCGAGTGGGCGCCTGCCTACGAGAAGCCCGATCGCGATCACGACGGAGTCTTCGACAGCGAAGACGCGTGCCCTGATACAGCGGGCGTTCGCGATCCGGATCCGAAGAAGAACGGGTGTCCGGTCGAAGCGCCGCCGCCCGACGCGGATGGCGACGGGATCCTCGACGCGCGCGATGCGTGCCCGAACGATCCGGGTGCGCGGTCCGAGGACCCGCAGACGAACGGATGCCCCGACCGCGACCACGACGGCATCGTCGACCGCGTCGACGCATGCCCCGACGTGCCGGGCGTGAAGGACGCCGATCCGAAGAAGAACGGATGCCCGCCCGACCGCGACGGCGACGGAATCCTCGACGCCGAAGACGCCTGCCCCGATCTCGCAGGCGTGAAGGACGCCGACCCGAAGAAGAACGGATGCCCGCCCGATCGCGATGGTGACGGAATCCTCGACGCCGAGGACGCCTGTCCGGACATCCCCGGTCCGCGCGATCAGGATCCGAAGAAGAACGGATGCCCGCTCGTCGTCGTCACCGACAAGGAGATCAAGATCAACCAAGAGGTGAAGTTCAAGTTCGACAGCGCCGAGATCCTCGTCGAGTCCGACACGATCTTGAACGCGGTGAAGCAAGTCTTCGCCGAGCATCCCGAGATCAAGAAGGTGCGCGTCGAGGGCCACACCGACAACGTCGGCAAGGCGCCGTACAACAAGACGCTCAGCCAGAAGCGCGCGGCCTCGGTCGTGAAGTGGCTCGTCGATCACGGGCTCGACAAGGGCCGCCTCAGCTCCGAGGGCTACGGCCAAGAGAAGCCGATCGACACGAACGAGACGGATCAAGGTCGCGCGAACAACCGCCGCGTCGCCTTCACGATCCTCGAGCGCGAAGGCGACCCGAAGCCTGCGCCAGCGCCCGCCCCCAAGCCCTGATCAGGGCCACGTGACCGGAGCGCGGCGCCGTGATCGATCAGATCCGGTGCTTGCGCTTCAGCGCTTGCACGTTCTCATCGCACGCGGAGAGCCCGTCGTGCCCTTGCTTGAGGAGCTTCTCGGCTTCGTCGAGCTTCTGCGGCAAGCTCTGCGCCTCCGGCGAGTCTTTCGCGATCGCCCCTTTTTCCAGGGCGGCGAGGCTCTTCTCGACGTCGGCCTTCAGCCGCAGCGCCTTCGACGTCGCCTCGCCGGCAGCGAGGCACACCTCGCGCGCCTTGCACGTGTCGGCGGCGACGCAAGGCGTCCCGCGGAGCGCCTCGACCGCGGCGGGCGTCGAGGCGTTGTCGGCCGTACGAAAGCGCGTGACGGCGATCACCACCGTCTCGGCGTCGCGGCGCTCGGCGCCGTCACATCCCGACGACAGCGCGAGGGCGACGAGCGCGACGATGAGAGACCGAGCGATCATGACAGCTCCACCTTGCTCCACATCTCGCGAAGCATCTTCTCTTTGCGCCGATCGGTGCGCGTGATGATGCGCGCGACGCCCCACGCGGCGAGCAGCTCGCCTTCTTGCCCGAGCGCGGGAAGCACGCTTCGCCCGGTCACGAACACGTTGCCGAGGGGCGTGCGGATCGGCTCGCCCGCGAGACCCGAGAGCTGCGGAGGCACCACTCGAAAGCGCGGCACCATCGGCTCCGGCTCGAGCGACCCGCCGGTGGCGCGGAGGCGCGCGCGGTCGACGAGCTGCGCGCGAAGACCCCACGACTTGTCGCCGATCGTCGGATCGCTCGGGTTTGGATTTCGAAAATCCCAGAGCGGGCGCCCGTCGTGTGGAGAGTCACAGACGATGAGATGCTTCTCGAGGAACGGCAAGAGCTCGAGCACCGTCGCGAGCGTCTGCACGCGCGCTTGATCGAGGTTTGGCGGTGAAGCCGCCGTTGAATCGCCGCCCAAACCCCGATCGAGGATCGTCTCGGCGATGAGGAGCGTGCGGTGCGCTTGCCCCGACGACGTATCGCGCGTGAGCGGCACCTTCTGGAGATGCACCGCAGGCCGCCCCGACCTCGAGAGGAGAAACGACTCCGTCGCGAGCTGCTTGGGCAGACCTTGCGTGCGCACGACGAACGAGACGACGAAGCGCGCGCCGGTCGCTTCGACATCGGGATCCTTCTCGCTGTGAGAGGGCGTGAAGCCCTTCGCGAGGTCGAGCGTGCGCGCGGTGGGCAGATCGGAGACGACGAACGTGACGCCGACCGGCGCGTCGTCCCCGTCGACGATGAGGCCGCGCACCTTGCCGCCTTTGTGCACGAGCTCACGCGCGCGATCCGCGAGGCGCGTGTCGCCGCCATGGGCGCGCACCCGCTCGAGGAGAAACTCGACGAGCTCGTCTTCACCGTTCTCGAGGCGGCTCACCCCGCGCGTCCACGCGCCATGGAGGCGCGCGAGCGCGAACGGCGGGATGCCTTCGTGCAGGTCGCTCGCGAAGCGCGCTGGCGTCGAGACCACCTCGCGAAACGCATGATCGCGGGGAAATTCCGCGAGAAAATCCGACCCGTCGAGGTACGGCAGCGTGGTGAGGACACGCGCCGTCTCGCGTCGCTCCCAGAAGCCGCCAGGCGGCCACACGACGTCTCGCTCGAACGCCGCGTCGGCGGCTGCGTTCGTGCGCGCGAGCTCGGTGTAGAGATCATCGACGACACGGCGCACCGCAGGGAACTCGCGGTCGATCTCGCGCGCGAACAGCTGCGTGTCGGGCGGGAGATCGAGCCGCAGATCGTGACCGAGCACCTGCAGCATCGGATCGAGTGACGAGAGCCGCCGTCGAAACGTCTGCGACTGCGCGAGCTCGACCAGCACGCGTCCCCACGCCGGCGACGAAGCCGACAAGAACGTGAACGGACGGCGCGCGAGCGTCATGCCGTCGTAGCTGTACGTGGGCCTTCGCCAACCTTGGCCGAGCACGAGCACGCGCCACGATCGCCGCGCGAGGAGCGCCGCCGCCGCGAGCGCGCCGACACCGCCGCCGAGCACGATGACATCGTAGTGCTTCGAAGAGGATGCGGTGATGCTGCTCATGCTCGCGGTGCTCAGCGACTCACTTGCTCGAGAGCTTCTCGTGCGCCTCTCGCCGACCGTGCTGCTCGGGCGGCGACGACGGCGACGCCGTGGGCGGGAGCACACGTGCACGCGGGCGCGCGCCCGCCGGATGCTCGACCTTCACGCGCCCTGCCGCGATCCACTGGAGCACCGCGGGAAGGAGCTCGTGCTCCTTTTGCAGGATGCGCGCGCTCAGCGTCTGCTCCGTGTCGTCGTCGAGGACGGGCACGACGCCTTGCGCGATGATCGGCCCCGTGTCGACGCCGGTGTCGACGAAGTGCACCGTGCACCCCGACACCGCGACGCCGTAGGCGAGCGCCTGCTTCTGCGCATGAATGCCCGGAAAAGCAGGCAGAAGCGCCGGGTGCACGTTCACGACGCGATACGGGAAGGCGTCGAGCAACGTCGGCGTGACGAGGCGCATGAAGCCAGCGAGCACGACGTAGTCGACATGGTGCGCCTCGAGCACCTCGACCACCGCCGCGTCGAACGCCTCGCGGGTCGGGAACGCCTTGTGATCGACGACGATCGCCGGCACGCGCGCGCCCTTCGCGCGATCGAGCGCCTTCGCGGTCGCGACGTTCGAGACGACGACGCCGACCTTGGCGCTCAACGTCTGCGCCGCCACCGCGTCGAGGATCGCCTGGAGGTTCGTGCCCGATCCCGACACGAGCACGCCGAGCACGATCGCGGGCTTTGCCGCTGGGAGCGTGCGGTGATTGCCGTAGCTGCTCACGGAAAGATCACCCGCGCTTCGAAGTCCGTCCCTTGCGGGACACGCACCACCTCGCCGAGATCGATCGGCGACTCGCCGAGACGCGAGAGCGCCTCGTTCGCGCGCGCCGCGTGCTCTCGCGGGACGACGAACACGAAGCCGACGCCGAGGTTGAACACGCGACGGAGCTCGCCCTCTTCGACGCGCTCTCCGATGAGCTCGATGATCGGCGGACGCTTCCAGCTTCCGGTGATCTTGATACCGAGCGTCTCGTCGAGGAGCACGCGCGGGAGATTGCCCGGCAGACCGCCGCCGGTGATGTGGCTCATCGCATGGACGTCGACCTCGGCTGCGAGCACGGCTTGCACGTGCTTGGCGTAGAGGCGCGTCGGCGCGAGCAAGGCCTCGCCGACGGTCTTGCCTTCGAGCTTCGGATGCGTGTCGGTGGGCTCGAGCGCCATCGCCTCGAAGAGCACGCGCCGCGCGAGCGAGTAGCCGTTCGAGTGGAGACCGCTCGACGCGACGCCGATCACCTTGTCACCTTCGGCGACGCGCTTGCCGTCGACGATCTTCTTTCGCGCGACGACGCCGACGGCGAAGCCGGCGAGATCGTACTCACCTTCGGCGTACATCCCAGGCAGCTCGGCGGTCTCGCCACCAAGCAGCGCGCAGCCCGACTCACGGCACGCCTCGGCGATGCCTTTGACGACGTTCGTCGCGACGTCGAGCGAGAGCTTGCCGGTGCCGAAGTAGTCGAGGAAGAAGAGCGGCCTTGCGCCCGTCGTGATGATGTCGTTCACGCACATGCCGACGAGGTCGAAGCCGATCGTGTCGTGCACGTTCGTGAGGAAGGCGACCTTGAGCTTGGTGCCGACACCGTCGGTGCCGCTGACGAGCACGGGGTCGTCGATCCCGCCCGGTACGGAGCAGAGGCCTGCAAATCCTCCGACGTCCGCGAGCACCTCGGGGATGCGCGTCGCCTTCGCGAACGGCTTGATGCGCTCGACGAGCTCGTCACCCGCGTCGATATCGACTCCGGCATCGCGGTAGGAAATCGTCGGCTTGGCCATGCTGAATGTCGTTCCGATCCGATGGGCTTCCCCCCATACCCCGATGGGAGGCCCGCACTTCCGTCTTTCAACCGATTCCTTAGTCACAAAGAGACTTCGCGACAACAGTGCTCGCTCTTCTTATGATGCGCGGCGTGCGAGGGCGGTGATCCAATGGGGATGAGAGATTTGCGTGGTTCGCGGCGTGGTGGGTCGTTCGGCAAGATGCTCGGCGCTGCGATCGCAGCGTCGATGACGACGCTCGGCGCGCCGTCCGCCGATGCGTTCTGCGGCTTCTACGTGAGCGGCGCGGACACGAAGCTGTTCAACAACGCGACGCACGTCGTGCTCATGCGCGAAGGGACGCGCACCGTGCTCTCGATGCAGAACAACTACCAGGGGCCGCCGCAGAACTTCGCGATGGTCGTCCCGGTGCCGGTCGTGCTCCAGAAGGAGAACGTCAAGACGCTCCCGAAGGAGGTCTTCGCGCACATCGATCAGCTCTCGGCGCCGAGGCTCGTCGAGTACTGGGAGCAAGACCCCTGCATGCAGGAGAAGTGGAAGGAGGAGTCGCGCCGACGCGGCCCTGCCCCGCCGGCGAAGGCCGCGGCGCCGATGGCAGACCGCGCCGAGGATCTCGGCGTGCGCATCGAGGCGAAGTTCACGGTGGGTGAGTACGACGTCGTCGTCCTCTCGGCGCGCGACTCGGGCGGCCTCGATACGTGGCTGCGCCAAGAGAACTACAAGATCCCCGACGGCGCCGAGCCGTACCTCAAGCCCTACGTCCAGGCGGGGAGCAAATTCTTCGTCGCGAAGGTCGACGTCTCGAAGGTGAAGTTCGAGTCGCCTTCGCCGGGCACACCTGCGATGGCGATGCTCTCGCCGCTGCGCTTCCACTACGACACCGAGACGTTCTCGCTCCCTGTTCGGCTCGGGCTGATGAACTCGGGCGGCACGCAAGACTTGATCGTCAACATCCTCGCGCATGGCCAGCGCTACGAGGTGGCCAACTACCCGAACGCGGCGATCCCGACGAACTTCGACGTCGCCGAGGGCGCGAAGGGTCAGTTCGGATCGTTTTACGCCGCGCTCTTCGATCGAACGCTCGAGAAGATCCCGAAGGCGGTGGTCACCGAGTATGCGTGGGACGCCAGCACGTGCGATCCGTGTCCAACTCCTCCGCTCAGCCCGAGCGAGATCCAGGTCCTCGGCGCGGATGTGTTTGCCGACACGTCTGCGAATCCCGACTGCAACCCGCCGTTCCGCATCGATCCACAGTCGGGTAGGAAGAGCATGAAGCCGCAGTGCCTCGATGATCAGGCGCCGGTGCGCGCGCGGCCGGTCCGCATGCAGGGCGGCTTCGTGCTCACGCGTCTCCACGCGCGCTACGCGAAGGACTCCCTCGGAGAAGACCTCGTCTTCCGCTCGGCGCCCGCGATCGTCGGCGGCCGCGAGGTGCGCGGCGAGAAGGGCGCGCTCGAGAACGGCGCGAAGCCGTCGAGCGTGAACAACTTCCAGGGCCGCTACGCCGTTCGCCATCCGTGGACCGGCCCGATCGCATGCAAGAATCCGCAGCGTGGCATCTGGGGCGGCCCGCCTGGTGGTGGCCAGCCGAAGCAGACGCCCGCGACGAACACGGCCTTCGCGCCGCGCGGAAAGATGCAACTTGCAACCATCGTGAAGGGCCCGGTGCCCGACGTGCTCGCGCTCCCTGGCGCTGTCACGCCGCTCGGCTCGCCCGTCGTCCCCGTGCCCGCGGCGATCGACGCACCCATCGATGCAGCAGACGGCGGCTTCGGCTCGTCGTCCGCGGGCCAAGCGTCCGACGCAGGCGCTCCTCCGAGCAGCGACGCCGGGCCGCCCGGTCCGCCGCCCGTTCCTCCGCAAGGAGGATGCGGATGCGTCGCGGGTCAACGAAGCGACGTCGCGCTCGGCGGTCTCCTCGCGGGCTTGGCGCTCGCGATCGCCTCGTACCGGCGCTCCCGCCGGCGTTAGAGGATCACGCGAGCTCGCCGCTGCTGGCGAGCTCCACCGTGAGCTCGTGATTGAGGAACGCGGCGGCCTGCATCCCTGCGGCGGCCGCGATGATCGCGCTCTGCA
>JBGAFW010000046.1:0-80618 GCA_044227045.1 Labilithrix sp. | reverse complement strand
GCGAGAAGTACGCGATCCCGTTCGGCCACTTCTACCCGAGCCCGAACGCGCCGAAGCCGGCGGCTCCCGCAGGCAAGGGCGCCGCGGGCGCAGGCGCGAAGAAGGCGAAGAAGTAAGACTTCTCATCAACGACGACGCCCCCCGCGTGACCTCGAGTCGCGCGGGCGCTTTCGTTTTGTTCTCGAACGTGATCAGAACTTGTCGGCGGTGAAGTTGCAGCCGCCTTGCGCAGCGGAGCATGAGCCGATCGCGTGGTTGCCGGCGCTCCCGATCGTCGCGTTGCACGTGGCCTGCGAGCCCTCGGCGTTGATGCCGGAGTAGGTCATGTGGCCGGTGCTGTCGACGGAGCCAGTGAAGTCGACGGTGCCGGCGCCGCACGTCAGGCTCAGCGAGCATCCGCTCTGCGTGATGTCGCACGTGTCGCTCGCGCAGCGTGTCGTCGCGGTGCCCGCCCCCGTCACCGTCCACGTCCCCGCGATGTTTGGGCACTCGCCCGTGCCCGACGAGGTCGTGCCCGAGGACGTGGTGGCTCCGCTGCTCGTCGAGGACGACGTGCTGCTGCTCGACGAGGCCGTCGGGCTGCCCGTCCCCGTCACAGTGGAGGTGCAGGCGACCACAGTGAGGACGGAGATCGCGCCGAGCGCAAAGAAGCTAGGTTTTTCGAAGAAGAGCACAGCTCAAATTCGTACGGGCACGTGCTACCTCACGTCAAGCACGGCGCAAGAGAGGGGGCTTCTCTCTTCTCTTCATGCCCCCCCCCGCTGGAGTGGAATATCCCTACGCATGCGCCTTTACACCTTCACGATCTCGCACTTCTCGGAGAAGGTTCGCTGGGCGCTCGACTACGAGGGGATCGCGTACGTCGAGGAGCCGCTCCTGCCGGGCGCGCATCTGCCGGTCATTCGAAGGCGCGCGCCGAAGAGCACCGTGCCGCTCCTCGACGACGACGGGCGCTTCGTTCAGGGCTCGGCCGCCATCCTCGAACACGTGCATCATACACGTGGTCTCCCGCGGCTCATGCCGATGACCGAAGAGGAGACCGATCTCGAGGCACGCGCAGACATCGCGTTTGGCCTCGGCACACAGCGCATCTTCTATTCGTATTTGCTCGCGATGCCTTCGGTGATCGTGGACATGTGGGCGCAAGACGCGCCGTGGTGGGGCCGTGCGTTTTACCGGGTGGCGCTGCCCGCGCTGAAACCCGCGATCCGGCGCGGCTACAAAACGGACCCGGCCTCGGTCGAGCGCGCGAAGGATCGCTGGCGTACGATGATCACAGAGCTCGACGAGCGTCTCGCGAAGCAGCGCTACCTCACGAACGACGAAGGTCCGCGGCGCGTCGACCTCGCGATCGCCGCGCTCCTCGCGCCCACCGTGCAGCCGCCCGAGCACGTCCTCCGCTGGCCGGCGCTCCCGCCCGAGACGGACCCGGCGTTCCTCGCCTTCCTTCGTGAATTCGAGGACGGCACGACGTGGCGCTGGGTGCAGCGCATGTACCGCGAGCATCGACGCCCGAAGCGTTAGTCGAACTCGATGCGCCAGCGGAAGTCGAGGCCGAAGTTACCGACCGAGCCCGACGAGACCGTGCTGACGTTGTCGTACGACGTCTGGACGCTGAGCGGACGACTGAGACGCCACTCCACGTTCGAGCGGAGCTGGCGATCTTCGGTGAGGCCGGTCGAGACATTGGCGCGCACGTTGTCGGTGAGGCGCCGTCCGAGCGTGACCTGCGGCTCGGTGCGGCCGGTGCGCGGCGAATACGCGCTGCCGAAGCGGAAGTCGTCGATCACCGGGATCGCCGTCTTCACCGCGCGATCGGCGCCGCTGACCGTCCCGATCGCTTCGAACGCGGCGCTCGCGTACACCGATCCCGCGCGCACCTGATCGACCTCGGCGCGCGTGAGCCCGATCGTGAGGAGGAAGAAGATGTCCTCGCGCGAGAGCGCCGGGTCGCTCGTCATGTCGACGTGGAGGTCCTCGGTGTCGCCGTAGGCGTGGAGCGTGATGCGCCAGAGGCCGCCGCCGCGACCGCCGCTCGAGATGCTTCCGGTCGTGGCGCCTGCACCGCCGGTCGTGTTCGTCGACGAGCCTGGCGTGCTGACGGTGTTCGAGTAGCGCTGGTATTCCGTGACGCCGGTGATGTCGACGTGCGGCGCGATGCGTGTCGGATCCTCGAAGCGGATCGTCCCTTTTTGCACCTCGAAGTCGTTCGCGAAGACGCGGAAGCGGCCTCCTGCGGTGGTCGCGAGCTCGCCGCGGAGGCCGATGCGCTGGTTCGTCCCGCTGACGTGGATGCCGCGCGGATCGATCGCGAGCTGGGCGTCGACGAGGTTGTTGCGGATGCGGAGCGGAGAGCGCGCGCGCACGTCGAAGCCGAGCGTGACGACGTCGGCCGACGGGTCGTAGGCCTCGACGATCGTGCGTTTCGCGCCGCCTTTGAAGCCCGTGAGGTCGAGCGTGACGGGGCGCGTGTACTCGAACGACGTGATGTTCACCTCGCCGCCGACGAACGGGAGGCGACCTTGCGCCGAGGGAGCGTTGGGGTTGAGCGTGACGTCGAGATCGGCGTCGACCGTCGCCTTCACGCCGTCGACCGGCGCGACGAAGAGCTGGCGGCCGGTGACCTTCGCGGTCGCGACGCCGATCTGACCGCCCTTAAGCGGCATGTGGGCGGTGACGTTCACGTCGCCGCCCAAGAAGTGGCCGACCGCCCGCGTGATGCGCGCCTCGGTGTCGTCGGCCTCGACGTCGACCTCGACGTCGGTGATGCCGCCAGGAAGTCCCTTGATCCCAAACTCGCCGCCGCGCACGCGGAGCCGGCCGTCGAAGTCGGGCGCGCTCGGGTTGCCCGAGACCTTCACCGAGCCGCTCAGCGTGCCGACCGCGCGCGTCATCTTCGGGACGACGCCGACGAGGATGCCGAGATCGATCGGCGACAGCTCCGCCTCGAGCGCGAGATCGCCTCCGGTGGTGACCTTCTTCACCGCGCCGCTCACCATGAACGATCCCTTGAGGCCGTTCGGTGCGGCGAGATCGAACGTCATCTTCGGGATCGTGACCGCGTCGTCGGTGAGCGTGAGCGTCGGCAGGTTCTCCTCGTGCAGCTCGACGCGCTGGCCGCCGCGGTTCACCCGCAGCGTCTTCGGCGCGAAGCGCACCTTCGCGTGCGCGAGATCGGCCGTGGCGATCCGATCGATCGACAGGTCGCCCGTGATCTCGCCGCCGAGGCTCGTCGGCGGAGGCGCGTTCGGATCGTCGTTCTGCTGCTGCTGCGCGAGCGTGAGGATCTTCCCGATCGGGCCGAGGTCGAAATGGTGAAGCCCGATCTTTCCCGTGATGATCGGGCTCTTCTGCCGCGTCATCACGAGATCGTCGACGCGCACCTGGCCGCCGAAGAGCGCGCCCGACACCTTGTATTCGCCCTGCGAAGACGTGTCCCTGAGGTACGCGTCTTTGTTGAACGCGGCGTAGGTGGGCGCGCCGCACGCCGTCTTGCCGGTGGGCTTGTCGGTCGACTTCTTCTGGTTCGCTTCGACGTGCAGATCGGAGCCGGCGAACGGCGCGCCGAGCACGCGAATCGGCGTGAGGTTCACGTCGGCGGAGACCTCGAACGCGCTCAGCTTGCCGCCGATCTGGGCGACGCCCGACGCGTTGCCCTCGAGGTTCTTCGCCGCGCCGCCGAGCAGATCGATCCGCGCGAGCGGGAAGCCCTGCACGACGAGGTTGCCGCGCATGTCGCCGCCGCGATGCACCGAGAGCGAGCCGAGCACGGAGCCCATCGGCGCCCTCCCCTCTTTCTTCACCTTCGTGAGCGAGAGGGAGCGCACGTCGATCTCGGCGCCTTCGATCCCAGCGAGCCGATCGATCCAGCGGTACTCGAAGTCGGCGTGACCTTCGTCGAACTTCTCGCCGAGGAGGTTCAGGTCGCGTGCGTTCGTGGTGGCGACGACGGAGAGGTAGCCGCCGCCGCACGTGTCCTCCGGACCCCCGAGCGCGAGGTGCATGCGCGCGTTGGTCTCGACGGTGCCGTCGATGTCGATCAAGCGCGGGTCGTCGTCGAGCTTGAACATCGAGAAGAAGTCGCGGACGTTGAGGTTCTTCGACGCGATCTGGCCGTCGAGGCGCATGCTCGCCGGCTTGTTGAAGTCGAGACGCCCCGTCGACATCTCGTACTTGCTCTTGCCCTTCTCGGCGCGGATGTCGCTGAGGTCCAAGATCAGCTTCGAGATCTCCGACTCGACGTGACCTTGCGTCACGTTGCCGAACGGGATGTCGCCGATCATGAAGTCTTTGACCGCGACGATGTCGCCTTCGAGCTTCGGATCGCCCGCGGTGCCGGTGATGAGGACCTTCGGCTCGGCGATGCCGGCCATCGGCACGGAGCCGAGCGGCGAGAGCTCGCCGACGTCGATCTTCGAGCTCGGCACCTCGACGCGCAGCTCTTCGTGGTACCCGATGCCGACCATGACGTCGCGCGCGACGCTCTTGGCGGTGGTCACCGTCATGTGCTCGAACTGCAGCATCTTCGGCCGCACCGCGAGCTTGCCTTGCAGCGCGGCCTCGCGGACGCCGATGATGCGCGCGCGCGCGGGATCGGTCGCGGGGCGATCGTAGACGCCGAAGTCGTATGTCTTGCCGGAGAGATCGCCGTCAATCTTGATCGGGTCGATCGTGCCCTTCACGTCTTGGACGTGGACCTCGCGGATGTCCCACGCCACGTGCGAGCGAGGGTGCACGTGAAAGTCGTGCAGCATCGTGTTGAAGTTCGCGTTCTTGATGTCGACCTTGCCCACTTTGAGGGGAATGCCCTTCTCGAGCGGGCGCACCTCGACGTCTTTGATCTCGGTCGTGCTGTCGGCGATGTCGAGCTTCGTCGTCGACGCCGTGACGACGCCGCGACGCACCGCGATCTCGCTCGTGACGTTCTTCGCGAAGTTGAAGCGCTGAACGCGCACGTCGTGGATCTCGACCTTGCCGGCGAGATCGGGGATCGGCGTCTCGGGTGTGTAGCGAAGCTCCACGTCCACGCCCGCCCAGCCCTCGGTCAGCGGCGCGTCGGGCCCCGTGCGCGAGACGAGCGGGATCGGCCCGCGGACCTTCAGATGCCCTTCGACGTTCGGGATCGACGGTGGCTCCGCCGCCGGTGGGGCGCTCGGATCGCTCGGCGCCGCGGAGGCGACCTTCTTCGGGAACGTGATCGCGAAGTGACCGAGCGCGATCTCGACGACGCGGTAGTCGTCCTTCGGGAGGTTGCAGCCGAGATGCGTGTCCTCGGCGGGATCCATGTCCGCCGATCCGTGCACGGAGAGGCGCCGCACGAGGATGCGCGAGTCTTCGATCCTGGCGCGGGCGTCGAGCGCGCACAAGGTGTCGTCGTCGATCGCGTACTCGGCATGGGTTGCGTCGGGCTTGGCGTTGGCGTTCGCGTTCGCGTCGGGTTTGCTCCCGACGGGCTTGAGCACCCGCACCATCTTCGACTTCGCTTCGCCCACGCGGACGGCGACCTCGAAGGCGTTGCCGCCGCTGCCGTCGTCGTCGGCGGTCACGTCGGCGTCGATCTCCTTCGCGACGATGTGCGTGCTGTCGATCGTGAGGTCGACCTCCGCCTCGCTCGTCGAGACGACCGAGAACGGCGCCTTCGTCTTCTCGGCCTTCTTCTCGGTGGGCGGAAGATCGAGCTTCAGGTTCTCGAGCTTGCCGTCCTTGAGGACGATCCGCGCCTTCGGTTCTTCGATCTCGATCTGATCGATGACGACCTTGCCGGCGAGGAGCCCGAAGATCTTCGGTTTGGCGGTGGCGCGCTTCGCGGTCACGAACGGCGTGCCGTGATCGGACGACTCGACACGGATGTTTCGCAGCGAGACCGAGAGCGGCCAGATCCGAAGCTCGAGCTCGTAGCGTGCGTCCACGCCGTACTTGGCGACGATCGATCGCGTCTCGCGCGTCGCGATCCCACGCGCCCATGGCGTGCGGACGAGGAGACCCACGCCGACCGGGACGAGCCCCGTGATCGCGAAGAGGACGCAGAGCACACGGCACACGACGCGCGTCCAGTCGCGACGCTTCGTGCGTCGCACCGGCGGCAAGTGAGTGCTCGAGCTTCGTCCTTCCAACAGCGATTCCGATCGACCTATCTGGTGAAGTGGGATGTCCCGGCTAGAGAGACCATCGCGCCAGACTGGGCATTCATTTAAGGAGAGCGTTCAGCATAGCGACCTCGGGCTCGAACGCCCCAATTGCAGGCAAAAACAGGGGTGAATCTGGTGATGGGCCCAACGGATGAGGCGAAAATATCCACGGGTCGCCGCCAGGAGCGCTGAAGAGCTTCTGTAACCCTGCATCTCCGTTCAGTCTGCGGCTCTTCTCCGGCCAAGCCGGTGTGCTAACGACGCTCCCAGTCCACAAATGCGGCGGCATAGCAAAGGCGTCGTTCGAGGTGATCACCTCATCCCAGAGCGCATCGCGCGGGTCGAAGAGCACGATCCGGAGCGCGTGATCCGTCTGCTCGAGCCGCTCGTTCTGGAGCGCCGGCGCGAGAAGCTCCAGAGCGTGTACGCGAAGCGCCTGTCGAGCGTGCAGGTGCTGTTCGACTCGCCGCACGATCCTCACAACGGCGCGGCGGTCGTGCGCTCCTGCGAGGCGTTTGGCGTGCAGTTCGTGAATGTCGTCGAGCGGCTCGAGTCGTTTCTGCTCGCGCTCTCCGTCTCGCGTGGCTCGGAGAAGTGGGTCGACATTCGACGCTTCAAGGTCGCTGAAGACGCGGTTCGCGCGCTCGAGCGCGACGGCTACGAGCTCGTCGGAGCGCATCCCGAAGGCGAGCTCGCGCCCGAGGACCTCGCGAAGATCCCACGCCTCGCGATCGTCCTCGGCAACGAGCGCGATGGGATCTCCGACGAGATGATGGCGGCGTGCAAGCGGCGGGTCCGCGTGCCGATGCGCGGGTTCGTCGAGAGCCTCAACGTCTCGGTCACCGCGGCGATTCTCCTCTCCTCGGCGACCGGGGCGCGCGAAGGGGATCTCAGCGTCGCTGATCAACGGCGACTCTATGCCCGGGGCCTCTATTTTTCGGTGGAGCACGCCGACGAGGTGCTCGGCCCTCCGGGGTGAGAGCGCTGGTGGTACGATTGCACGCGTGAGGGTCGGGCGATCACGTCGCGTCGTGGCTGTGGGGACGGGCATCTTCGCGTCCTTGGCGGCGATGATCTTGGCGCAAGGCTGCCAGGATCCAACCCAGGTCACGCTCTCCGTCGCGCTCGACAAGAAGGCGAAGTGCTCGGAGATCGCGCAAGGCACCGCGATCACGGTCGGCGTTGAGCCCGAGGTCACCGAGCAGCGCGTGTTCGACGGCTACGTCACCGCCAAGACGAACGACTGCGACGTCGGGACGAACGACATCGGGACGCTCGTCATCACGCCGAGCGACGGCGAGCGCGCGGCCGTCGTCATCGTCGTAGGCTACGGCGTCGACCCCACCACATGCCGTCCGCCGAAATACAAAGGGTGTATCGTCGCACGCCGCCGCTTTGCGTTCGCGAAGCACCGGCGCCTCGTGATGCCGATCACGATCGATCCCGACTGCGCCGACGTCCCGTGCGACGCCTTCTCCACGTGCAACAAGGGCCAGTGCTACGACTCGGAGACGGACTGCTCGAGCGGCGGATGCGAACGCCCTGGTGAGCTCCCCGACGGCGCGGTGGACGAGGCGAGCATTCACGTCCCGGACGCGAGTCAGTTCGACGGCGGCCCGAGCGCGATCGATGGCGGCGACGGCGGTGATGGCAGCACGCCGACCGACGGCGGCAACGACGGCTCGAACCCGATCGACAGCGGACCACAGACCTACTGTCAAAACGGCGTCACGCTGATTTGCTCGAACGTGCAGTGCCAGAACCCGACGCCGCAGTGCTGCCCGAATCCACCGGGCGCCGCGGGCTGCCGGATGACGTGCGACGCGCCGGAGGATCGCCTCTGCTGCACGAACGCCGACTGCCCAACGAGCTACCACTGCAACGGCGGCAACCCTGGGACGTGCGTCTCGGATCTCACGCCCGACGACGCGAGCACGACGATCTATCCGTACTGCCTCCAGCCGAGCGACACGCTCGTGTGCAACCCGTCGAACGCCTGCACGGGCGCGAACAACGCGTGTTGCCCAGGGACGAACCCGCCGATCTGCACGATGGGCGCCTCGAGCTGTCCGGGTAACCCGAAGTACTGTTGCCAGGCGTCCGACTGCCCCTCGGGCATCTGCACGCGCGCGGTCATGGCGGGCCCCGGTCTCGTCCCGGGTCTTGCCTCGGGGACGTGCGCTCCATGACGGTGGCGAAGCCGCGACGTCGCAACGAGCTCCTCTCACGGCTCGCGATTCGTGTCACCGTGCTCTCCGCGATCGTCTTCGTCGTGCTGCTCCTCGCCGAAGGCTGCCAAGATCCGACTCAGCTCACGCTCGACATCAAGCTCGACACGCGCAAGGCGAAGTGCAGCGAGATCAGCCACGGCCTCGCGATCACGATCGGCGTCGAGCCCTTCGACACCGAGAAGCGCGTCGAGAGCGGCTACGTCTCGGTNCCAGTGCTACGACTCGGAGACGGACTGCTCGAGCGGCGGATGCGAACGCCCTGGTGAGCTCCCCGACGGCGCGGTGGACGAGGCGAGCATTCACGTCCCGGACGCGAGCCAGTTCGACGGCGGCCCGAGCGCGATCGACGGCGGTGACGGCGGTGACGGCAGCACGCCCACCGACGGCGGCAACGACGGATCGAACCCGATCGACAGCGGGCCACAGACCTACTGTCAAAGCGGCGTCACGCTGATTTGCTCGAACGTGCAGTGCCAGAACCCCACGCCGCAGTGCTGTCCGAATCCGCCGGGCGCCGCGGGTTGCAGGATGACGTGCGACGCGCCCGAGGATCGCCTCTGCTGCACGAACGCCGACTGCCCGGCGAGCTACCACTGCAACGGCGGCAACCCCGGGACGTGCGTCTCGGACATCACGCCCGACGACGCGAGCACGACGGTCTATCCGTACTGCCTCCAGCCGAGCGACACGCTCGTGTGCAACCCGTCGAACGCCTGCACGGGCGCGAACAACGCTTGCTGCCCAGGGACGAACCCGCCGATCTGCACGATGGGCGCCTCGAGCTGTCCGGGTAACCCGAAGTACTGTTGCCAGGCCTCCGACTGCCCCTCGGGCATCTGCACGCGCGCGGTCATGGCGGGCCCTGGTCTCGTCCCGGGTCTTGCCTCGGGGACGTGCGCTCCATGAAGGTGGCAAAGCCGCGACGGCAGAAGGACGTCCTCTCACGCCTCGCGATCCGTGTCACCGTGCTCTCCGCGATCGTCTTCGTCGTGCTGCTCCTCGCCGAAGGCTGCCAAGATCCGACGCAGCTCACGCTCGACATCAAGCTCGACACGCGCAAGGCGAAGTGCAGCGAGATCAGCCACGGCCTCGCGATCACGATCGGCGTCGAGCCCTTCGACACCGAGAAGCGCGTCGAGAGCGGCTACGTCTCGGCGAAGACGACCGACTGCGACGACGCGTCGGGTGAGATCGGGACGCTCGTCTTGACGCCAAGCGATCCTGAAGCCGCCGCAGTACCACGGCTGCATCGTCCTCCGGCGACGCTTCGCCTTCTCGGAGCACACGAGGCTCATGATGCCTCTCACGGTCGATCCCGACTGCGCCGACGTCCCGTGCGACGCGTTCTCGACGTGCAACAAAGGTCAGTGCTTCGACTCGCAGTCGGACTGCAGCGGGGGCGCCTGCTCGAGCCCCGGCGAGCTCGCCGACGGCGGCCTCGACGAAGCGAGCGTCGTTGTCCCCGACGCGGCGGGCTTCGACTCCACGACCGGCTCGCGTGATGGCGGTGCCGATGCGCGTGAGGACACCGGCGCCGATGCTCCGTCCGACGCGCCTGGGGCGAATTCGCTCTGCGTCCTCCCCACCGACGAGCTCCGTTGCCATGGCACCGAGACGTGCTCGCCGACGTGCTGCGCCGCGGCGACGGACTTCTGCGGGAGCTGCCCCGAGGTCTCGCGACGGTGCTGCACGTCGGCAGACTGCCCGATCGGCTACGGCTGCCCGGCGCGTCCCCCCGGATCGCCTCCTCTCCTCTGCCAGCCCACAAATCCGCCCGGCAGCGCGTACTGCGAAAAGGGGATCATGGGACCGCTTTACTGTCCGCAGATGGACGGGGGGCCGCCCGTCATTTGTGAGAACACGAACGCGTGCTGCGACGTCGGGGGTGGGAACCTGATCTGCGTGCCGGGCCCGAGCTGCGGCGGCGGACCACCCGCGGAGGCATGCTGCAACGCCGGAGCTTGTGGCGCCGGGCAGTGCAACGGTCAGGCGGGCACGATCCCGGGGCGATGCCAGCAGGGCGTCTCGAACGACGCTGGCGGCGGCCCCGGCTAGCGGCGATCCGGGAGGTGGCGTTGCGCTTCGAGACGTCTTCGTGCGGGGGATCGCGCGGCGAGCGTCTTTACGCACGACCGCACTAGCGGTAGCACCGAGTCCGCCAGCCATCATGACCACCACGCCGACCAAGCACCTCATCCCTTCGCATCAGGGCCGTCCTTCCGACGATCCGATCTTCGCGCTCAACAAAGAGTGCACCGCGCGAAAGACGCGCGGCGAGTCGGTCGTGAACGCGACGGTGGGCGCGCTCCTCCACGATGACGGCCGGCTCGCCATTCTTCCGACCGCGGCGCGCGCGGTGAGCGAAGTGCCGCCCGAGGAGTGGGCGCCCTACGCTCCGATCGCTGGCTCGACCGATTTTCTCTCCGCCGTGATCGCCGACACGTTCAAGGACGAGCCTGACATGCGCGCGTGCGCGGTGGCCGCGGCGACGCCCGGCGGCACCGGCGCGCTTCGTCATGCGATCGCGAACTACCTCGAGCCCGGTCAATCGATCCTGACGACGAGCTTCTTCTGGGGCCCCTACCAAACGCTGTGCGACGAGTCGGAGCGAAAGGTCACGACGTTCTCGATGTTCGCCGCGAACGGGTCGATGGATCTCGACGCGCTCGATCGCGCGCTCACCGCGCAGATCCTCGAGCAGAAGCGCGTGCTCCTCTTCCTGAACGACCCCTGCCACAACCCCACCGGGTACTCGATGCGCCCGGAGGAGTGGCGCGCGGTCGTCGAGCGTCTCGTCGCGCACGCGAGCGAAGCGCCGATCACGCTCCTCGTCGACATGGCGTACTTCGCGTACAACGCGCACGATCCGCGCGCGTTCTTGAAGGAGCTGCGTCCCCTGCTCGGCAAGGTGGGCCTCCTCTTCGCGTGGAGCGCGTCGAAGACGTTCACGCACTACGGTCTCCGCGTCGGCGCGCTCATCGCGTGCGTCCCCGATCAAGCGGAGCGCACCGCGACGGACGCTGCGCTCTCCTATTCGTGCCGCGGCACGTGGTCGAACTGCACGCGCGGAGGCATGCGCGCGATCACGCGCCTCCTCACCGAGAGCGCGCTCGCCGCGAGCTGCGATCGCGAGCGCGAAGAGCTGAAGGCGCTCCTGAACAGCCGGGTCGCCGCGTTCAACGAGATCGCGCCGAAGCGCGCGCTTCGCTACCCGCGCTACGAAGGCGGCTTCTTCGTCACCGTCTTCGCCGATGACGCGCAGGAGCGCGCGATCCGGATGAAGGAGAAGGGCGTGTTCGTCGTCCCGCAAAAGGGCGCGCTTCGCGTCGCGCTCTGCTCGGTCGCCGCGAAGGACGTCGAACGCCTCGTGGAAGCGCTCGCGAAGTAGCGCGCAAACGAGAGCACGTCCTCGATGGCCGCGCTCGCACGATGCGAATCACGCGTTATGGTTAACGATCGATGAACAGCGGCAAGGTCAACCCTGCGAGCGGCGTGGTGCCGGTTCGCGTCTACTCGACCCTCATCTGTCCGTATTGCATCCGCGCGAAGCTCCTCCTCCGCGAGCGAAAGATCCCCTACGAGGAGATCGACGTGACCGGCGACTACGAAGCTCGTCAATGGCTCGTGAAGGTCACCGGCCGCCGAACCGTGCCGCAGATCTTCATCGGCGACGAGTCGATCGGCGGCTTCGACGAGCTCCGCGCGCTCGATCGCTCCGGAGAGCTGAACCGCAAGCTCGCGGCCTGAGCCTACCCGCTGGCGTAGGCTCAACGACGCTCGCTGCGGGAATCGAAGTCGCTCTCGAAGGCGACGCTGAGATCTTCGCCGGGGAAGGTCCCGCTGTCGTGCGCCAGGTCATCGAGCGAGAAGAGCCCGCTGTGCTCGGTGCGCCGCTCGTCGCTCGCCGCGTAGACGGACAGACCGTACTCGCGCCGGTGCTGCTGCGCCCACATGATCAGATCGTCGATGAGCATCGGCTTCGCGAACAAAAAGCCCTGAATTTCAGCGCTTCCGTGACGCGCGACGAAGTCGAGCTGCTCCTCGGTCTCGACGCCTTCGACCACCACGTCGATCGCGAGGCCTCGCGACAGGCCGATGATGGCGGAGGTGATCGTGGCGCTCTTCGCCTCGGTGCCGATGCCCTTCACGAAGGAGCGATCGATCTTCAGCGCGTCGATCGGAAGCTTCGTGAGGTAGCCGAGCGACGAGTAGCCCGTGCCGAAGTCGTCGAGGGCGATCTTCACGCCGAGCGTCTTGAGGTCGTCCAGGATCCTGGCGCTCGCCTCGGTGTCGGCCATGACGACGCTCTCGGTGATCTCGATGACGAGGAGCGACGGCGCGAGGCCCGTCTCTACGAGCGTGTCGGCCACGCGCCTCGCGAAGTCGGGCTCGCGGAACTGCCTCGCAGAGACGTTCACCGAGATCTTGAGCGGGTCCTCGGTGGGGTTCTCGTCACACCAGCGACGCGCTTCCTGACACGCGGAGTGGAGGATCCATTCGCCCAGCGGGACGATGAGCCCGGCGTCTTCGGCGATCGGGATGAACTCTGCCGGCGACACGACGCCGAGCTCGGGCGACGTCCAACGAAGCAGCGCCTCGGCGCCGACCATGCGGTACGAAGGGATCTCGATCTTCGGCTGGAAGCACAAGAAGAGCTCCGCTGGAGCCGGGCGCTGCGTTCCTGTCTTCGTCATCGCAGCTCCGAGAGGAGCGTTCGGCCCTGGCGCAACGGACAAGCCGAGCTCCATCCCCTGCTGACGCATCTGGGTGCTGTCGATGCGGATGCCTGCGCGCTGCATCGCGCCGTGGAGACCGCTCTCGATCGCCATGCGGCGCTTGGCCTTGTCGAGCAAGTCGCTCGTGTAGAACTGGAACTTGTTTCGGCCTTGCTCCTTCGCGGTGTACAGCGCCGCGTCGGCCCGCTCGAGGAGCTGCGTCACGTTCGTGCCGTTCTCGGGAAGGCATGCGATGCCGATGCTCGATGAGATGAACACCTCGCTGTTGCCGAGCACGAACGTCTCCGCGAGCGAGCCTTTGATCCGCGTCGCAACCACAGCAGGATCTTCGGGTCGCTCGAGGACGACGACGAACTCGTCGCCGCCAAGCCTCGCCACGATCGCGTCCGCACCGAGGTGGTCTTCGAAGCGAACGTGCTCTTTGCGATCACCCTCGTCGATCTCGCTCGGGACAGGCTGAAGGCCGCCGATCGCGCGCACGAGCCTCCCTCCCACCTCGCGGAGCAAGGCGTCGCCGGCGCCGTGCCCGAGCGTGTCGTTGACGCGCTTGAAGCCGTCGAGATCGATCGCGAGCACGGCGAGCGGCCGGGCGTTCTCGATCGCCGATCGGACGGCGCGCTCGAGGAAGCGCTGGAGCAGCGCGCGGTTCGGCAGATGCGTGAGGCTGTCGAAGTACGCGAGCTGGCGCACTTGCCGCTCGGCCGCGCGGAGCTCGGTGATGTCTTGCGACGCGCCAATCATCTGAACCGGCAGCCCCGACTCGTCGCGAACGAGCTCGGCCTCTTGGTGGATCGTGCGCACGCGGCCGTCCGGGAGGACGAGGCGATATTCGATCCGATGAGGCGTCGTATCGAGCACCGCCTGCGCGACGAGCATCCGATCGTCGGGATGCACCCAGCGGAGGAGCGCGCTCATTCCGCCGTTCGGAGCGATCGACGGAATGCCGAAGATGGATGTCACCTCGTCCGACCAGCGAAAGCGCCCGGTCTCGAGCACGAGCTCCCACTGCGCGAGCCGCGCGAGACACTGCGCGCGAGCGAGGCGTGACGCGCTCTCGCGTGCGTTCCGGAGCTCGATCGCGCTCCGGACGAGGAAGCGCAGGCGGTAGGTGACGAGCGTCCGCGCGGCGGGTGTCGCGAAGGCCGACGCCGAGACGAAGTCCGTCGCGCTCGTCTCGAAGAAGGGCGCGGCGCCAGCGGCGTGAACGTCGGGAAGGACGATGACGATGGGCGTGTCCCGTCCGCCGGGCATCTCGCGCATGCGGGCGCACAGGTCGGTGCTCCTCATGTCGTCGAGCTCGGCATGGAGCAGGACGGCGTCGGGCTGGAGCTTCGGAAAGAGCGCGACCGCGTGCGCGCCGCTCACCGCCGCGAACACTTCGAACGCCCCCTCGAGGCCGGAGACCGCCAGCTCACGACTCTCTTTTGAAGGGTCGATCAGCAGAAGCAGCGGTCGGGAGCGATGTTCGGGCATTCGATGCGCGGGAGGACAAACAAGAGAAACGGCCGCACCCACACCGCGGTTCATTTCGAACGCGCGAATCTCTCGTGCCTTCCGAGAACGGGCTCGCCTGTCCCACATCTTTCGCGTGGGTAACGAGGTTCCAACCCTCCCGCTTTTTTGGGGGGTGGACGGTCCTCCCACCTTGGAGAGGTGTGGTACGTTCCTCGGTCCTATGGCAGCCGAGCAGACGATTCATCTCGAGC
This sequence comes from Labilithrix sp., assembly GCA_044227045.1. Classification (GTDB taxonomy): domain Bacteria; phylum Myxococcota_A; class Polyangia; order Polyangiales; family Polyangiaceae; genus Labilithrix. The sequence goes on along the minus strand of JBGAFW010000046.1, from coordinate 65,817 downwards.
GCTACGCCTCTGACGCGAAGGCGCTCGTCGCTGGTGCACAGACCCTTGCCGATGAACGCAAGCACGTTCAAGTGGAGCCCATCCATTTGCTCGCTCGCTCGCTCGATCGCGATCGGGGCGTGGCCGAGGTGTTCAAGAAGGCGGGCGCGGATCCCGCCGACGTCGCGGCGGAGGCAGAGTCGCAGCTGTCGAAGCTCCCGAAGGCCGGCGCAGGTCTCGCATACCTCTCGACCGCGATGCTTCAGTTGCTGGGTCGCGCGGAGAAGGAGGCCGACAAGGGACAGGTCGGTGTGGAGAATCTCCTCAACGCGCTGTCACAAGAGATCCGTGGCCCCGCGGCGGTGGTGCTCCAAGCGTTCGCGCTCGGACCGGGATCGTTCCGCCCGCACATGGCTGCGCTGAAGAGCGTGCCGCGTGACGTGCCCACGGCGTCGGCCGGCGGCGGCAACCCGGCGGACGTCGCCGCGCGCTACCTCCACGACCTCACCGAGCGCGCGCGAGAGAAGGGCTTCGATCCGGTCATCGGCCGCGACGTCGAGGTCCGGCGTGTCCTCCAGATCCTCGAGCGCCGCCAGAAGAACCACCCCTTGCTCGTCGGCGAGCCGGGCGTCGGCAAGACCGCCATCGTCGGCGCGCTCGCGATGCGCATCGCCGCCGGCGACGTCCCGCAGAACCTGAGCCAGATGTCGATCCTCGAGCTCGAGACTGGCTCGCTCGTCGCGGGCGCGAAGCTTCGCGGCGAGATCGAAGATCGCTTGAAGCAAGTCATCGCGTCGATCAAAGGCAAGGAGGCCCTCCTCTACATCGCCTCGCTCGAGTCGCTGCTCGGTCAGAACGCAGGTGGAAGCGGCGTCGGCGATCTCCTGAAGCCGCTGCTCGCGCGCGGAGAGGTGCGCCTGCTCGCGTCCACCACCCCCGAAGGCATCCGCAAGCTCACCGAGAAGGATCCAAACCTCCTTCGTCGCTTCACCGCGCTCACGATCGATCCCGCCACGCCCGAGCGCGCCGTCGAGATCCTCCGTGGCATCGCCACGCGCTACGAGGCCCACCACAAGGTTCAGATCGGCGATCCGGCGATCACCGCCGCGGTACGTCTCGCGAAGCGCTACGTGCAAGAGCGCGCGCTCCCCGACAGCGCGATCGATCTCCTCGACGAGGCCGCGGCGCGCAAGCGCGTCGAGATCGACGGCCTGCCGGCGCACATGGACGACGCGATTCGTCGCGTGGCGTCGCTGAAGGCGCAGCTCTCCGGCCTCGAAGACGACACCGACGCGATGAGCACGAAGACGCGCGAGCGGATCGAGAAGGAGATCCGCGAGCTCGAGCCCACCGTCGCCGAGATGCGACACAAGCTCGAGTCACGTCGCGGCGCGATCGCGGCGCAGAGCGCGCTGAAAGAGGAGATGACGAAGCTCCAGAACCAGCTCGAACAGGCTCGCAAAGAGCAGAATTTCGCGAAGCTCGGCGAGCTCGAGCACGTGCAGATGCCCGACGTTCGCCGTCGCCTCGACGCCGCCAACGAGGCGGTCGAGAAGGCCGGGCTGAAAGACAGCGTCTCGCGTGTGGTCGTCGAAGACGACGTCGCGCAGGTGCTCTCCGATTGGACGGGCATCCAGGTCGCGAAGATGCTCGAGGCCGAGAGCGAGAAGCTCATGAAGATGGAGGAGCGCCTCGGCGCTCGCGTCGTCGGACAAAACGAGGCGGTGCGCGCGATCAGCAAGGCCGTTCGCCGCGGCCGCGTGGGTCTTCGCGATCCGGGCAAGCCGATCGGCAGCTTCCTCTTCCTCGGCCCTTCCGGCGTCGGCAAGACGGAGCTCGCGAAGGCGCTCGCGGAGTTCTTGTTCGACGACGAGCAGTCGATGACCCGCCTCGACATGAGCGAGTTCATGGAGAAGCACATGGCGCAGCGCCTCGTCGGCGCGCCGCCGGGCTACGTCGACAGCGAAGAGGGCGGCTTCCTCACCGAGGCGGTGCGACGCCGTCCCTACAGCGTGCTTCTCTTCGACGAGGTCGAGAAGGCCCACGCGGACGTCTTCAACCTCCTCCTCCAAGTGCTCGACGACGGCCGCCTCACCGACGGTCGCGGTCGCACGGCCGACTTCTCGAACACCGTCGTCATCATGACGAGCAACATCGGCTCGAAGCGCATCCTCGAGACCGATCCGAAGCTCTTCGAGTCCGCCGAAGGACGCGAGGCGCTGAGCGACGTCCTCCGTGAGGAGCTCAAGAACTTCCTTCGTCCGGAGTTCTTGAACCGCATCGACGACATCATCATCTTCCGCCCGCTCTCGAAGGTCGACCTGCGCGGCATCGTCGACATTCAGCTTCGCAAGGTCGAGAAGCTCGTCGCCGATCGCGAGCTTCGTCTCGAGCTCACCGAGCCGGCGAAGATGCGCCTCGTCGACATCGGCTACGAGCCCGCGTTCGGCGCGCGTCCGCTGAAGCGCGCGATCGTCAAGGCGGTGCAGGATCCGCTCGCCGAAGAGCTCCTCGCGGGCGGGTACACGAACGGCAGCACGGTGCGTTGCGACGTCGACGGCGAGAGCGGCTTCAAGTTCGTGAAGATCTAGCGGGTCGGTCATGAGGTCGCAGTGACGCCGGCTCCCCGCAAGACGTCGCTGAAGACGTGGCTCGCGCGGCTTCTGCCGTGGGTCATCGCGATCGTCGTGCTCGTCGCGCTCTTCACGAAATACGATCCGCGCGAGGTCGCAGCGCAGATGGCGAAGGGCCACACCGCGCGCCTCTTTCCGATCCCGTTTCTGTTGCCGCTCGTCTACCTCGCGCAGGGAGCGATCTGGGAGCGGCTCGTCTTGCGGTACACGCTCTCGAAGGGGCCATCGTACGTCGACATTCTGCGCGGCCGCGCCGGCACCGCGCTCCTCATGTTGCTCGGCTATTTCTTCGGCCACGGCGCGTTCGGCATCTGGCTTGCGCGAAAGAGCGGCGCGCGGGCTCGCGCGGTGAGCGGGATCGTCGTCTACAACATGGTCGGGGATCTCTCCGGCCTCTCGCTCATCGCGGTGCTCGCGATCTTCGCCGGCGGCGCGGAGGTGGCGGCGCCCATCCGCGTCCTCGTGCTCTGCACCTTTCTCTTGCCGATCGTGCTCGTGCTCGTGGGGCCGAGCTTCGCCGGGAAGGTCCACAAAGACGACGCGGAGATCTTCGGGCCGTGGAAGCGCGTGCCACGTCACTTCGGCGTCCTTCAGGTCTTCGGTCGCTCGCTCAACGTCGCGCTCATCGTGGCGGCGGCGTGGCTCGGCGCGCGTGTGTTCGGCATGCCCATCCCGCTGACCGCGTTCGCGACGTCGATGCCGCTCATCCTCCTCGCCACCGCGCTCCCCATCAGCGTCGCGGGCTTTGGCGCGGCGCAAGCGGCCTGGCTCGTGTTCCTCCCGTATGCGCCGGGTGAGCAGATCCTGGCGTTTCAGCTGCTGTGGCAGGTCTTCATGGGGCTTGGCATCGTGGTTCGAGGTCTGCCGTTCGTCTCGCGCGTCGTACGCGAGGTCCGTGGTAAGGAAGAGGAATGACGACGACGAGCGACACGAGCGATCCGAGCCAGGTCGCCTACTGGGACATCCGCTGGAAGGACGGCCGCACCGCGTTTCACGAAGGGCGCGCGAATGCGTTCCTCGCGAAGCACGCCGCGCGCCTCGAGGGTCGCGGGCGCGTCCTCGTGCCTCTCTGCGGCAAGGCCGAGGACATGGTGTACCTCGCGTCGCAAGGTCACGAGGTTCTTGGCATCGAAGGCGTCGAGGCGCCGGTGAAGGCGTTCTTCGCCGAGCACGACCTCACGCCAGAGATCCGCGACGTGAACGAGCACGTGAGGTCCTACACGGCGAAGGGGATCACGATCCTCGTCGGCGATGTCTTTGCCTGCACGAAGAGCGAGGTCGGCGACGTGAGCGCGCTCTACGATCGCGCCGCGCTCGTCGCGCTCCCCGCCGATGTTCGTCCGCGATACGTCGCGCACCTACGCTCGCTTCTCACGCCAGGCGCGCACGGACTCGTCGTCACGTTCGACTACCCGCAGCACCAGATGCCTGGGCCGCCGTTCTCGGTCGGCGAAGACGAGGTGCGGAAGCTCTACAGCGGCGCGAAGGTCGAGCAAATCGATCACGCGGCCGTGGGGAGCGAAGGCCGCTTCCGCGAGGCCGGCGTGCAGGCGATCGAGCGCTGCTTCTTCGTCTCGCTCTGACGCTTCTCCTGAACGACCGCCCCCCGCTGCGCCATCCCATCGCGTAGCGGCTCCGCCCCCGATCCTCACGCAGGCCGGTGGTAAGCTTTGGCTCATGGCTTTCGTCGTATCGTCTCGTTGGCAAAAGAGCGCTGTGCTCGCCTTCGGCCTCGTCGTCTCGTCGTGCGGCGGTGAAGAGGCACCCGAGACGCCTCCGTACAACGCGCTGTTCGATCCGCTTCCGGCGGCGACGCCCGGCAAGCTTCGCGGCGTGTGGGCGTTCGATCAGACGAGCCCCGAGGGGCCGGCTCAGCTTCGCCTTCGCTTCTCCGAAGGCGCCATCCTCGCGGGCATCAAGTGCTCGTACAACCGACCTGGATACGATCCCGTGATCGCCGGTCAGAGCGCCGGCGCCGAGATCACGGGGCTCGACGAGAGCAAGGGCACGCTCGTCCCTGCGCAAGGCCTCTCGTTTCTCTCGAAGCCCGACGCGCGTGTCTGCCAAGGAACGTTCGCGAAGGACGACTACGAGTTCACGGTGCAGGACACCACGCTGACCTTCACGGTCAAAGGCAAACTTGGCACGCTCGTCTTTCAGAAGGTCGGCGACTGACCTGAAAGCACCTGAAACGGAGCTGCCTCCTCCACAGCCCGGTGCTAGGGTGCGCCCGATGAAACATGGCTTTTTCTCCTCCATGAAGGCCTTCGCGTCCGTCGTCCTCGTCGCCTCGTACGCGGCAGGTTGCTCCTCGTCGGACGCAGCCACCACACCTCCACCAACCCCGGAGAGCCTGTTCGACGCGCCGCCCGCGGCGACGCCCGGCAAGCTTCGCGGCCTCTACACGCTCGCCACGCAACAGCAGGCAGGCGGAGACATCGAGGTGCGCGTGCGCTTCATCCAGGACTACGCCGTCGGCGCCGCGAAGTGCACGCCCGCAGGTGGCGGCACGCCCGTGATCGCCGGTAAGTCGATCTCGATGCAGACCGACGCGCTCGAAGCCGGCACCGGCAAGCTCACGATGGGCGCGCTCGTGTTCCAGAAGCAAGAAGGCAACTTGATCTGCGGCGGCGGCATCCAGCAAGGCGGCACGTTCGACTTCACCGTCGACGGCACGAGCCTCACGCTGACGCTCTCGAACGCAAAGCTCACCGCCACGAAGATCGGCGACTGACGCCGGAGATCGAGGACCAGGAAGACGAATGAAAGCCCATCTCATCGGCGTAGCAGGCACGGGAATGGGGCAGCTCGCGAAGCTGCTGCGCGACGCCGGACACGAGGTCAGCGGATCGGACACCTCGTTCGATCCGCCGATGGGTCCCGCGCTCGAGGCGGCGGGCATTCGATGCGTCCCCGGATGGAACGCCGACAACATCACGCGCGACCTCGACCTCGTCGTTGTTGGCAACGCCATCCGCAAAGACAACGTCGAGGCGACGCGCGCGATCGACTTGAACCTCACGCGCACCAGCATGTCCCTCGCGCTCCGCGAGCGGTTCTTGGTGGGCAAGCGGCCGCTCGTCGTCGCGGGCACCCACGGCAAGACCACCACCTCGGCGATGTGCGCGTGGATCCTCGAGGTCGCGGGCACAGAGCCGGGGTTCTTCATCGGAGGGCTCCCGAAAAACTTCGAGTCGGGCGCGCGGATGGCGAGCTCGAAGCGAAAGATCACGCGCGCGCCTTCGGGCGCCGAGTCCGCGAAGCCTGCGCCCTTCGTCGTCGAAGGTGACGAGTACGACGCGGTCTATTGGCACAAGAAGCCGAAGTTCTTCGACTACGCCGCGGTGTCTCCGGAAGACGTCGCGATCATCACGAGCGTCGAGCACGATCACATCGACATTTACCCGTCGGCCGACGTGTACGAAGCGCAGTTCGCCGAGCTCGCGGCGATGATCCCCGAAGGCGGCCTCATCGCGTGCGACGCGCGTGACGTGCGCGCGCGCGCGATCGTGTCGAAGCACGCGCGATCGCGCACGGCCTTCTATTCGCTCCAAGGCGACGACGTCGGCGACGTCACGCCCACGTGGACCGGCGCGATGGTCCCGTTCGACCACGACAGCGGCGCGCAGCCCTTCGACCTCTACGCCGGCGGCTCCTATGGCGGTCGCTTCGCGCTCAAGGTACCTGGAGCGCACAACGTTCGAAACGCCATCGGCGCGATCGCCGCATGCGCGGAGGGCTTTGGCGTCGACATCGAGAAGGCCCGCCAGGCGCTCGCGTCCTTCGAGGGCGTGCGTCGCAGGCAAGACCTCCTCGGCATGCCCGGCGGAGTCGCGATCTACGACGACTTCGCGCACCACCCGACGGCGGTCGACGAGACGCTCCGCGCGCTCAAGTCGCGCCATCCAAGCGGCAAGCTGTGGGCGGTGTTCGAGCCACGAAGCGCCACCGCCTGCCGCAACCTCCACCAGCACGAGTACAGCGCCGCCTTCAAGGCGGCCGATCGCGTGGTGTTCGCGCCGCTCGGACGCACGAACGTGCCCGAGTCCGAGCGCCTCGACGTCGACAAGCTCGCGCGCGAGATCGGGCCAGGCGCGGCGGCCGCGCCGAGCGTGGACGCGATCATCGCGTCGATCGTCGCCGACGCAAAGACGGGCGACGTCATCGCGCTCCTGTCGAACGGAGCCTTCGGCGGGATCCATTCGCGCCTCCTCGCCGAGCTCGGTCGACGGATGCCGTGAGCGATCCCGATCCGACCAGCGCGGAAGGCCTCGCGCAGATCCAAGCCATCACGCTCGCGGCCGCGCGGGAAGCTGCCGCGCTCGTGCTCCGCGGCTTTCGACGCCGGCCTTCGCCCGGAGCCGAGCCGAGCTACGAGCACAAAGGCGCTGTGGATCTCGTCACGACGTACGATCGCGACAGCGAAGCGCTCTTGCGCGACCGCCTGAGCGCCGCGTTTCCTTCGTTCGCGATCGTCGGCGAGGAGAGCGACGACGCGGTGATCGCCCGCGACGACGTCCCCACGTTCTACGTCGACCCGATCGACGGCACGACGAACTTCGTCCACGGCCACCCCTTCTGGTGCATCTCGATCGGTCTGGTCCCCGCGCGCAGCGCGCGTCAGCGTGAAATGGGAGCTCCCGTCCTCGGCGTGGTCGTCGCGCCCGCGCTCGGCCTCGAGCTCACGGGATTTCGCGCGCCGGGCATCGCGACGACGACGCGCCGCTCGCTGCTCGACGCGACAGGTGCTTCGACGACCGCACGAGGTGTTTCCCCTCCACCGTGCGTCGTCAGCACCACGGACCGCTTCGACGAAGCGCTCCTCGCGACGGGGTTTCCGTACGATCGGCGGACGAGCCCCGACAACAACTTCGACGCGTTCGTCGCGATCAAGAAGAAGTGCCAGGGGATCCGTCGCTGCGGCTCGGCGGCCCTCGATCTCTGCCTCGTCGCGGACGGGACGTACGACGGCTACTGGGAGAAGAAGGTGCGGCCGTGGGACATCGCGGCAGGCGCGGCGATCGTCCTCGCCGCCGGTGGTCGGGTCACCGACTACGACGGCCAGCCATGCGACATCACGCGCGGGTTCGTCGTCGCGACGAACGGCCGGATCCACGACGCGCTCCTTGCCGAGCTCGACGCCGTGCATTCGGCGCGAGCGCCTGTGTAACGAGCGTTGCCACGCTCCAAGCTCCTGTGTGCGAAAAATATTTCGCAAGCACACATGGCCAATTCAGCGTGATTGATCCATGGTTTAGACGGGCGCGAATTTCTTTTCGCACCCGCTGACCCGTCGACCCATACGCTGAAGGCAGTGCCCTGCGATGACTCGTATCGCCCATCTCTCCGACGTCCACATCCTCGATCCACGCTCGAAGACGCAAGGCGCTCGCTACCGCTTCGCGACCAAATTCGTGAGCCTCGGCCGATCGATGGATCCGACGCTGCGCGGCCAAAAGCTCGCGCGTGCGCTCGCTCACGCGAAGGCGCGAGGCGCCACGCACTATGTGATCTCGGGCGACCTCACCGAGGTCGGCGAGCCCGCGGAGTTCGAGCACCTCGCGAACGTCCTCGAGGAGGCCGCGCTCCCGCCGGACGCCGTCACGCTCGTCCCGGGCAACCACGACGCCTACACGTCGCCCGACGCTTGGTCGCGCGCGCTCGCCGGCCCGCTCGCGCGCTTCGCGCCCACGAGCGCGACGGCGCCTGGCAAAATCGTCGATCGAGGCGACGTCGCGTTTCTCCCGATCGACACCTCGTACTTCCAGACGATCGCGCGATCGAGCGGTGAATTCACGAAGCGCACGGCCGAAATCGTGCACGAGCGCGCCGGCGATCCTGCGCTTCGCTCGAAGGCGCTCGTCCTCGTCGTGCATCATCCGCCGTTTCATCCTCATCGAGTTCTTCGCTGGATCGACGGGCTCCGCGGCGGCGCGGAGGTGCTCGAGCTGATGGCGAAGAACCCGCGCCTCCAGCTCCTTCACGGCCATCTTCACCGGATGATGGACCGCATTCTCCTCGCGCGCGAAGGACGCGGCTTGAGCACGCGGAGCGCCGAGAGCTCGAGCGACGCCCAGCGATCCCACGAGCACCGCGAGGACGCACACACACGCTTCTTCGGCGCGGCGGCGACCTGCGATGCCAGCCTCGCGCCGAGCGCACATGGCGATGCGAAGGCGCTCGGGGTGCGCTTCTACGACGTCGTCGAGGGCGAAGACGAGCGTTCGCGAAGCACGTCGCGTTTGCGCGCTGCCTGAACGAGAGAGGCGAGGCGAGACAGGCCGCACACGCACACACACCAACGTCGCGCTCGTCAACGCGTGCGATCTTCAATAGACTTTGGACAATGGCGGTCTTCGCGATCGGCGACGTTCACGGCTGTGCCGACGAGCTCGAAGAGCTTCTCGGTATGTTGCCGCTCAAGGACGATTCGACCCTCGTTATGTTGGGTGATTACATCGATCGCGGGCCGTACTCGCGCCGCGTGATCGAGATCCTGATCGAGTGGAAGAAGCGACACAACGTCGTCACCCTCTCGGGCAATCACGAGGAGATGCTTCGTGAATTTCTCGATGGATCGAACCCGCAGCGTGTCGCTCGGTTCATTCTGAACGGCGGCTCGAGCACCCTCGCGGACTTCGCCGACGATCATGGCGAGTGGGTCATCCCGAAGAGTCACGTGCAGTTCCTCGAGGAGCTGCGCCTCTGGTACGAGACCGACGATCACTTCTTCGTTCACGCAGGTGTCCCCGACATCGCGCTGAAGGAGCTCGATCCCGTCCGCGATCGTGATGAGCTTCTGTGGATTCGTCGCTCCTTCATCGCGAGCACGCGCAAATGGGAGAAGCGCATCGTCCACGGACACACGCCGGTCAACGCCGTCGAGGTGAGCGCGACGCGTATCAACGTCGACACGGCGTGCGCGTACGGAGGGTTTCTCACCGCGATCGAGCTCCCGAGCCACCGCATCTACAGCGTGCCACGGAAGACCGGCCTTCGCCCCGCCTTCCTTCGTGACAAGGCGTCACGACGTGCCGCCGTTCGTTTCCTCGGCTCCGTGCCCGTCACGATTCATCACACCAAGCACGGATCGATCAAGCTCGAGACGCTCAACTACTCCGAGATCGGTATGCTCCTTTGGTCACCCGAGGAGTCCGATCGCACGAAGCAGCTCCTCGAGCAGGGCGAGGCGGTCGACGGCACCGTCGGCGACGGCTGGCAGGTCCCGTTCAAGGCGCACGTCGTTCACTCGCGCAAGCAGAGCGACGGCTGGCAGTACGGTCTCTCCGTCGAGCTCCAGGGCTAATCGCGTCTCGCTCAGGTCGTCTCTGCTTTTTGGAGCAACGCAGTGAGGGTCGCGCGGGCTTCCGGCGCGAGCGTCTTGCCGCGTGCGCCGAGCGCGCGGCGAACCACCGTCGCGATCGCGGTGCGCTCGGAGCCGCTGGCGGTGTCGAGCGCGCGGGTCAGGGTCGCGGCATGCATCTCGACGAGGCGGTATCCGATCGCGTCGATCGCGTCGATACGGACGGCCGACGAAGAGTCGCCCTGAACGATCCGGTCGAGGAGCGAATCGGCCTCGCCGACGGGCAAGAAGCGGAGCGCTTGCGCGGCGGTGCCACGAAGCGTCGCGTTGGGGCTCGCGAGCGCCGAGCGTGCGATCTTGAGCACCTCGATCGATCCGCTGTTTCCGAGGGCGCGAAGGTAAAGATCGCGCTCCTCGTCCGTCGTCGCGCTCTCGTAACGTTGCACGAGCTCCGCCACCGCGTCGGTGTCTCCGTCGCCGAGGTCGCGCGCCACCGCGCCGAGCGCGAGCGTCGCGCTCTGCCGAGCCTCGGGAGGCGCGGACTTGTCGTTCATCGCGCGGAGCAGTGGCTCTTTTGCTTCGATCGCGTGGTCGTGCGAGAACGCGAGCGACGTCGCGGCCTGTGAGCGCACCGTCACGAGCGCGCTCGCTGCATTGAGGACGGCGCCGAGCGCCTCGGTCGACTCCTTCGTGCCCGTCGCTCCGAGCGCGCTGACGAGCAGCTCGCTCTCGTCCTTCGCGGTGCCGGGCTTCGACGCGAGGTCGGCCGCGCGCGCGCAGTCGCCGCTCGCGAGCCTCATCCTCGCCGCGAGCTGCGAGCGCACGTGGCCACGCGCGGCGTCTTCGAAGAGGCCGCGTGACGACGCGACGAGATCGTCGAAGGAGGCACGACCGGCGAGGCGCTCATCGGCCGACCGCCGTGAGGCCGCCTCGTCACCGGTGCCGAAGGGACCTGCGTCGACATAGAGGCTATCTTCGCGCTCGAAGCGACCGAGCAGGGACGGATCCATCGTCGCCCTTGCGTCGAGCCGGGTCATCTCGAGACGGATGTCCGTCGTGGCCTTCGGGAGGTCGCGCGTGTCGTGATGCTCGTCTTTGCCGCCCGCGCCGAGAGACGCCATGCGGTGCTCGGTGACGGAGAGCGTCGAGATCCATCCGTCGTCGGCGATGACCGAAGACGCGGTCATGCGTGCTTCGACGCTCGTGCCGCTCTCGTCCACGGGCACGACCGACGACATCGTCGCGACGCGATCGTAGGCGCCCTTCGTCTTGACGAACGTCGTGCGCTCGGCGTTGCTCAGCGAGTAACGTGCGACGTAGCTCCCTTGGATGTCGTCCTCGCTCGCGCTCCATTCGCGCTGATCGGGACCGGGCGGGAGCGCCACCTGCGCCGTCGAGAGCACGCTGCGAAGGATGTTCGTCGCGATCGACGAGACGCCGCGCTGGAACGCGTAGCCGCGCACGCGACCATCAGGCTCCATGATGACGTAGAAGGGCTTCTGGAGATCGTTCTGGATCTCTGCCGGCGTCTTCTGATCGCCGACATCGAGCGAGACGTTCGACATCTCCGCGAAGACGCGGTGCTTACCGCCGGCGTGCGCGACGAAGGCGAGCGTGAGGTCGCCCTTCAAGCGGAGGCGAATCGAGGAGGAGTCCTTCGTGCCGCCCGCTTCTTTTCCAAGGAGGAGGTCCTGATCGAATCGAACGCCATACACGCGGCGCAGCGCGGGCGCGGTAGAGCGCCGATCGACCAGCGAGCGAGACGTCGTGTCGCTCGCGCCACGTTCGTTCGACGACGAAGCGGAAGAAGAGGCCGGCGCGACGCTCGCGTGCTTGTCGTGGTAGACCGCCGCGCAAGCGCCGCCGAGGACGGCGAGCGCGAGCGCGACGACGGTGACGGCGCTGCGTGGTCTGCGTGATGCGACGAGCCTCATGACGTGATCCTCTTCTTCCTGTTCGTCTCTCTGTCACCCTGCACGACTCAGATGTCGCTGCACATCCACGGCTTCGAGAGGCAGTAGACCGGCACGCGCGGCTCGGTCTCCGGAGGCGGGGGCGGAGGCGCTGCGCAGTCGCTCGGGCAGTTGTCGTGGCTCTCACCGCTCTGGCAGACCTGGTCTCCGCACACGGGGCGGACGATCGGGTTCTGGCACGAGCTGACGTGCACGATCGGGAACGTGCCGTTGTAGAGCGGGCTCCAGCTCGCGAGACGCATGCGCCACGTCTTGCCCGGAATGTGCGCCCACGCGTCGACCGTTCCAGAGAGCGACGACAGGAGCAGGCTGCTATCCATGCCGTAGGCCAACGTGTTCGGGCCGACGATCACCTGCGCGCGCGAAGGGACCTCTGCCTGGATGAGCGTGAGCGTGCCGGTGACGCCCGCGCTCGCGAGCCATGCGTCGACCGCGGCGGTCGCTTCGGCGTAGATGCGTCCCTTCGGCTTCGCGTTGAGCGAGATCGTGCTCATCGCGTACTCGGCGCGGTAGTCGAGGTTCAGCGTGCCGTTGATCGATCCAGTGAAGGTGACGGGGATCGGGCCGAGCCAGATCATCTTCGACTTCTTGATGAAGGTGTTCTCGTAGGTCTCGGAGCCCGTGAGGTTGCCGCTGGCGGAGCCGCTTCGGACGTCGGTCGCGAGCACGCGCACCACGTAGCTCGACGAGCCCTGGGTGCCGACGAGCGATGCGGTGCCACGAATGCGCACGAGCTCGTAGTCGTTGTCGAAGACCGTGACGTAACCGCGAAGGAGCGCTTCGCCGGTGAACGTGTCGGGGCCGCCCGCGCGACCCGCGCGGCTCGAGAAGGTCAAGCCTCCCCAGTAGCCGGCGCCGAAGGTGCTGTTGCCGAACTCGTCTTGCTTGCTGAAGACGCGATCCCAGTCGTAGGTGGGCGACGGCGCCGGGCACGGATCGTAGGTTTGGTTCGGATCCGCCAGGATGAACGTGGCAGCTTGATCCTTGATGATGCCGTACGAAGGATGGAGCTTCGTGCTCGCGTCGTAGTTGCCGAGGTCGTAGGTCACTTCGGCGGTCGACGGCGCGGTGGAGATCGGCGCGACGGCGGCGCTCTTCTGCGCGTGGGCGACGCCGATCGACGCGAAGCTCGTCGCGACGAGGGTGGAGAGGGTGAGGAGCAGGCGTTGGGTATCTCGGGACGTTCGCATGGTGTTCTGCGGCCCTTTGGCAACCTCCATGCCTTCGCGATGGGCCCCGCCGGGGCTCGGCCGCCCGGGATCACGCGGCGCGCGCGCGCCCAACGCCAGCGCGCGCGCACGGCAGGACCTCGCTCGAGCGCGAAGAAAGGCGGTCTATTTTGCGGGCACGGGCGTTGCTGACCCCCTGCATCATGACGCTCCTCCAAGCACGCAAGCTTCCCCTTCTCCTCACGATCGTCCTCGGGCTGGCCTCAGCACACTGCGCCGCCACGACGGAAGAGGGCGACGTCGAGGTCGACCGCACGAACGCGAACGCCGTCGACGAGCAGGCGACCACCGTCACGGGCGATACGACGACGACCACCACCACCGGCGACGAGGCCGCGGACAAGAAGAAGCCGAAGACCCAGCAGCAGGTCTATCTGAAGGTCGAGCTGAAAGAAGTGATGGTAAGCAGCTTCTGATTCGATGCGCGTCCGCTCTTCGCCCGCGAGCTTTTCGATCCTCCTTGCCGCGTGCGCCGCGTGGTGCGTGGGCTGCGGGCGGGCAGAGAGCACGGCCACCGTCATCGCGACGGAAGACAGCTGGACGACGCTCGTCCCCACGAAGGTCCAGGCGCGCGTCGGAACGTCGCCCAACGGAAAGATCGACTACGCCCTTCCCGATCCGATGGGGCCTCCAAACTCCGATCGGGTCGTCGCGACCGCGCCGCTCGCCGAGAAGACGAGGACGCCGATCGTGATCGAAGGGCACCCGTGCGAGATCGAGCAGCGCCGGCTCTGGGAGTCGTCCGAGACGAGCGTCGCTCCTGGACAGAAGCACACGCGCTCGAAGGAGCTTCGAACGCGGACGTTCAAGAACGTCACCTTCGATCTGCGCTGCTTCGATGGTCCCGTGCCTGGCACCGCGGCGTCCGAGCATGGCTCGAACGCGAAGCGCGCGTACCCACCTGCCTTCGCGGGGCTCCTTTTTGGCCTCGCCACGGGCGCGCTCGCCGAGCGGGATCGCGTCTTCAGCGCGCTTGGCGTCGCGCTCGTCGCGGCCCTTGCCGCGGTGCTCCTCGGGTGGCTTGGTTATGGCGGCGCCTTCGGGGTCACGATCGGCCTCGCGTTCGCAGGCTACGCGGTGATCGGGGCTGTGGCGGCGACGTCATCCGTGCGCATGCACACGTCCGGCCCCGCGTGGATCTTCAGCCTCGCGGCGATCGCCGGAGCTGTGCCGGTTCTGTTCGCGTACGGGTCATGGCAATTCGGCGGACCACTCGTCGCGTTCGCGGCTTCCGTCATCGCGACCGTGATAGCGGCGGTCGTTTGGACGCTTCTGCCGAGCCGATCGGCTCCTCTGCGCGCGTAACGCCGAAAGGGGAAGGCAAAACCCTCTATACTCGGCACGTGGCATTCGAGACCACGGTCGATGGACCGCGCCGGCGCAGAGACGACGAAGACGAGGAGGACGAGCCGCGGCTCTCGCTCGTCCTCATCTGGGCCGTCGCGCCCGAGGATCAAGAGCGACTCGGCGAGGTCATCTTCCCCGACGACGGCGCGGTCTTCGGGCGCGGCGTCGACCAAGACGACGAGTCGCGCGTCGGGCTCTTTCGTCAGGTCCCTTCGAAGAACGCACGCGCCGCTCCGATCGAGGCCAACTTTCTCTCGCGCAGGCAGCTGAAGTTCAGCGTGGAGAGCGACGCGATCGGCGTCGAAGCGCTCGGCAAGCGCGGGCTGCGCGTCAACGACGCGAAGACCGAGACAAGGCAGGCCACGCTGCGCGAGGGCGACGTCTTCGAGATCGACGGTCTCTACGCGTTCTACTGCGCGCGACGGCCCTTGTTCCTCGAAGACGGCACGTTCGATCCCGCGCATCGGTTCGGCCGCGTCGACGATCACGGCATCGTCGGCGAGAGCCCGGCGGCGTGGAGCCTTCGCACGACGATCGCGTTCGTCGGCAAGCGCAACGCCCACGTCCTCATCACGGGCTCGAGCGGCACCGGCAAAGAGCTCATCGCGCAAGCGATCCATCGCCTGTCGACGCGCGCGAAGAAGGAGCTCGTCGCGCGCAACGCAGCCACGTTCCCGAGCGGCCTCATCGACGCCGAGCTCTTCGGCAACGTGCAGAACTACCCGAACGTGGGCATGCCCGAGCGCCCAGGCCTGATCGGGCAAGCGCACGACTCGACGCTCTTCCTCGACGAGATCGGCGAGCTGCCGATCGACATGCAGGCGCATCTGCTGCGCGTGCTCGACAACGGCGAGTACCAGCGCCTCGGCGACGCACGAAAGCGCACGTCGGATTTTCGCCTGATCGCCGCGACGAATCGCTCCGCCTCCGAGCTGAAGGAAGACGTGCTCGCGCGCCTCGGCATCCGCGTGCACTCGCCTGGCCTCGACGAGCGACGTGAAGACATCCCGCTGCTCGCGCGTCATCTCCTTCGTCGCATGGCAGCGAAGGACGCGCCGCTGCGCGAGCGCTTCTTCGAAGGAAGCGAGAAGGGCGACAACGACTACCCGCGGATCAGCATGGAGCTCACGCGCGCGCTCGTGCACCACGAGTACGCGACGCACGTCCGCGAGCTCGAGAGCCTTCTCTTGCTATCCGTCGGGACGAGCCGGGGGAGCGAGCTGAAGCTCACGAAGGACGTCGAAAAGATCCTTCGTCCGATGGCGACTGCGCCGGTCGTCGCGACACGCTCCCCGACGTCGATCACCGCCGAGGAGGTCCGCGCGGCGCTCGCCAAGCACGCCGGCGTCAAAGACAAAGTATGGCGCGATCTCGGGCTCCCGAGCCGCCATGCGCTGCACCGGTTGATGAAAAAGATGAACATCGACGAGTGACGGGCACGAATTCGCCAAAAACGACGTATGCACATGCATTCGTCGTCTGCACGAAGCTGCAGACATAGGCGGGATCGTTCGGGTTTGTGGAACGGGCGTCTGTCACTCATTTGGACCGTGTTTTCACCAACTTTCGATGACCACAGCCTTGCGACAATGCTGCTACCCGTGAAGAGTTAGCTGAAGCTATCGGCTCCCCTCCGGAACGAACAGGAACCCCATGAAGCTCGCCTCATCCCTCATCGCGTCTCTCATCGTCGGCTCGCTCGTCCTCGCGTGCTCCATGAGCCCAGACTCCGGGGAGTCGCAGGCGCCGGCGGTGGAGGTGTCGCAGCAGGCAGACCCGACGTACTGCAAGGGCGCCGCGTGCTATCCGATCTCGAGCAGCGGGACGATCGGCAACCCCTCGGTCACCGAGTTTCAATGCCCCGTCGTCGCGCCCTACGCGTGCGGTCCGCATCTCATCCCCGCCCCCGCGCCCACCGATCCGGCCAAAGCGAACCCCTACGGCTACCTCTGCGTCGACGGCTGCCCGGGCGGTGGCTACACGACGTACTACAGCCCGTGCCCGCTCTGGTACTCGTACGTCTGCGATCCGCTCGGACGCTGCAGGTGCGTCTGACGGCATCGCGTCCGACGTCGCGCTCGTGAAGCCAGCGCCGCCCTCGAGTCGCAAGAGCGGCTGCGGTAGGATCGGCTAGGTGCGGGCCTTCGCCATTCTCGCCGCGTTCACGTTCATCCTCGTGATCGCGGCCGCCTGCAGCTCGAGCACGACGCCCACGAGCACCAGCCGCGAAGGAGACGGAGACGCCTCGGACGACGCGCCGAGCGACGCAAGCGAAGGCGATGCATCCATGTGCCCCATCGCGACGTCCTTCGTCTTCGGCTCCGCGCGCTGCAACGAATGCGCGCGCTTCAACTGCTGCACCCCGATCACGTCGTGCGTCGACAGCCCACAATGCAAGGCGCTCATGGAATGCGAGCTCCAATGCTTCAGCGAGCTCGACGCCGGCGCATGCGCGCACGACTGCGAAGCTCGCTTCGACAAGGCGACGCGTGACGCGTGGCTCCAGGTCGATGACTGCGTGTACTTCACGAAGGCATGCATCCCTCACTGCTCGACGGTGAGGTGACGGGAAGATGAAGCGCCTCCCCACCGCTCCTGTCCTTCCTGGCGAGACGCTCGCCTCGAAATACAAGGTCGAGCGCATCCTCGGCAGCGGAGGCATGGGCATCGTCGTGGCGGCGAGGCACCTCGAGCTCGACGAGCGCGTCGCGATCAAGTTCCTCCTTCGCTCCTCGGACGACGCCACCATCCTCTCGCGTTTCCTTCGCGAGGCGCGGGCCGCGGCGAAGGCGAAGAGCGAGCACGTGTGCCGCGTCTTCGACGTAGGTCGCCTCGACACCGGCGAGCCGTACCTCGTGATGGAGTACCTCGAAGGCGTCGACCTGCGCGATCACCTCGACGCGTCAGGTCCGCTCTCGGTCGAAGAGGTCTCGAGCTTGATGATCGAGGCCTGCCTCGGGCTCTCGGAGGCGCACGCGCTCGGGATCGTCCATCGCGACCTGAAGCCGGCCAACGTCTTTTTGACCACGCGCGCGAACGGGACGACGTGCGTGAAGCTCCTCGACTTCGGGATCTCGAAGCTGCCGTCGAGCGACGCGATGACGTCGACCTCGGCGCTGATCGGCTCTCCCGCGTACATGTCGCCCGAGCAGATCGTCTCGGCGCGCACGGTCGACGGACGCGCCGACATCTGGAGCATCGGCATCATGCTCCACGAGCTCGTGTCGGGTAAGCCGCCGTTCGACGCCGACAGCGTGCTCCAGCTCAGCGTGAAGATCCGCGAGGAGGAGGCGCCTCCGCTCCCCGACCACGTCAAGAACCCCGCGTTCGACGCCGTGATTCGCAAGTGCCTCGCGAAGGATCCCGACGATCGCTATCCCGACGTCGCGAGCCTCGCCCATGCGCTCGCGCCGTTCGCCAACCCCGAGGCGCGCGCGCTCGCCTCGCGCCTCCGGCCCGCCGCCGCGCTTGCCGCGACGGCCCTCGCCTCGAAGATCCCGCCTGCTCCTGGGACGGCGAGCGACAACACGAAGCCGTCGCCGCTCCCTCCGAAGGGGCCCGCCGACAAGGCCGTGCCCGTCGGTCAAGTGACGCTCGAGCCGCTCAGCAGCGTGGCCGAGACGCCGAAGAAGGCCCGTCGATGGTTGCCATCGCTCGTCGTGGGCGGCGCCGCCGTGCTCGCGCTGAGCTACGTGATCATGAAGAGTCAGCGGCACAAGCCCGAGGAGCTCACGCCTGCGCTCTCTTCGCCGACGCCGAGCGTCGAGGTGGCGCCGCCCACGTCGCCCGAGGCAGCGCCGTCGCTCGCTTTGTCGGCGACGGCCTCGAGCGTGACGTCGCCTCCCGCGACGGCGCCGACGCCGCCCGCGATCCCCGCCGTCGTCCGCAACGCGCCGCCTGCGAAGAGCGCCGCGCCGGTCATCCCCGCGAGCGCCGCGAGCGCGATCAGCGCCCCGAGCGCGAGCCCGCCGCCCGAAGCCAGCGCGAAAAAGCGCCGGGATCTCGACCGGACCGATCCGTACCCGCCCCATCCCTAGCCTCGTCCACGCGCGCGCGCGCACAGCCACGAGCGCGCGCGCATCGCGAAACCCCTGGGTTTTGTGCGGCTACGCGGGTGCGCGGCGGGCACGCGGGGTGCTCGAAGGTTGGCACCATGATGATTGCATCGAGCCTCGAGCTCGTGGTGGGCGACGGGATGGAGAAGATCAGCTCGCGTGCGTGGAAGGCGATTCTGGTCTCGACGCTCGCGCGCAAAGGAGAGGCGATCGTCCTCTTGGACGCGGAGTCGAACGTCCTCTTCTCGAATCCGCGCGCGGGGGCCATCCTCGAGCGCCTCGGAAACGGCGCGACCGAACGACATCGCCTGCCGCCGATCCTTGCGAGCACGGTGAAGTCCTTCTCCGACACAGGCGAGACCATGGCGTCGTCGCGGGTCGTTCCGGAGCATGGACATGCGATTCAGGTCGAGATCACGTCGCTCGTCGGCGCGCCGCCGGTCCGGACTGTGCTGTGGCTCCGCGAGGATGCGCTGCGCGACGAACGGCTCTACACGGCGCTAAATGAGCGATTTGGCTGCTCGAGGCGGGCGTTTCAGCTCGCGCTGCTCGTGCGCCAAGGGCTAAAAAATAGGGACATCGCGCGGGAGCTTCGACTCACCGAAGCAACCGTGAAAGCCTACTTGCACGACCTCTATCGAGCGTGTGGAGTATCGAGTCGGACCGCGCTCATCGCGCTGATCGAGCAGCTCAGAAGCCAGGGATGACGTGAGGAAATGATTCGCCGGCCGATTGCCCTCCTTGCCATCACGACGGTGCTCGTCGCGATGTCGCTCGCGAGGAGCGGTCGCGCGGACGAGCCAGCGGCGGCTCCCACAGCGACGTCCTCGATGGAAGAGGAAGCACGCGCACGTGTGAAGCGAGGGCTCGAGCTCTACGACGAAGGGGACTACAAGCTCGCGTTGATCGAGCTCGAACGCGCCTACGAGATCTTGCCGAGCTACAAGATCCTCTACAACCTGGCGCAGATTCACGCGCAGCTCGGGCAATACGCCAAGGCGCACGACGCGCTCACGCGCTACCTCGCCGAAGGGGGTACGGAGATCCCGCCGGAACGACGCGCCGAGGTCGAGGCCGACTTGGCTTCGTTCGTGAAGCGCATCGCGTCGATCACGATCGAGACGAACGTGGCCGGCGCCGAGATCATGATCGACGATCGGCCCGTCGGGACCGCGCCGCTCGCGAAGCTGCACGTCGACGCCGGATCGGTTCGCGTGGCCGCGTCGAAGCCGGGCTATGTCACCGTCACACGTGTCATCACGCTCGCCGGCGGCGACGAGACGAGCGTGCGGCTCGATCTCACGAGCGCGTTCGTCGTCGCGCCGCCGCCCGCGCCTCCCGCTGCCGACGACAAGACCTCCCCGCTCGTGGTCGGCGCGTGGATCGGCACCGGCGTGCTGGTCGCCGGGGCGATCGGCACGGGCATCGCCACGATCGCGACGAATTCGCACTTCGACTCGATGCGCGAGGCTCCGATCGCGGGCTCCGCCGCCCAAGCGAAGCAGGACATCGAACGCCAAGGAAACCTCGTCGACGCGCTCGCGCTCACCACCGACGTGCTCATCGTCACGTCGATCGTCGCAGGAGGAGTCTCTCTCTACCTCACCCTCACCGCGAACAGCCCATCGAGCAAGTCTGCCAAGACCACCGCCACGTCGTGGTCTCGCGCCGGCTTCGCGTTCTGAGAGGAGGTCCGAGCTCGATCATGCGCCTCCTCGCTCGAAGCTCACCTCACCGCCTCTCCCGGTCTTTGGGGCCGCTCGTGGTCGCTGCCGCGACGATGAGCTGCTCGCTCCTCGTCGACACTGGATCGCGCACGCAGTGCCAGACGAGCGACGACTGCGACGCGAATCCTCTCTGGCGCGGACGCGTCTGCGAGCTTGGCTTTTGCGCGATCAAGCAGGAAGACCCCAGCGTCGTCAGCAAAGACCCCGACGGCTGCATCAGCACGGACAACTGTACGTACACGCGCAACGCAGGCCGCGCGTCGCTCTGCAGGAAGGTCGGCACGCCGTGCTTGGTCCTCGAGGACGACGGCGCGCCGCCGCGCTGTCCAAACGTGACCGGCGGCGACGCCTGGAAGAACGAAGACGTGATCATGATCGGCTCGATCGAGCCGCGCACCTTCACGCAAGCATCTGGCGACAAGCGCACCGGCAAATATGCCGAGCGCGTCAGCCGCGCGATGGATCTCGCGGTCGAGCAATTCAACGAGAAGACCGGCAATGGCCTCCAGATGGGCACGAAGCGCAGGCCGCTCTCGGTCCTTCATTGCGACTCGCAGGGCGACGGCGCCACCGCGCTCGCGCGCTTCGACTTCCTCGTCAATCAGGTCGGCGTGAAGGCCCTGATCGTCGGCTGGAACGAGGATTTTCGAGCGATCGCGAAGGCGGCAGCCGACAAGAACATCGCGGTCGTGTGCTCGGATTGCCAGACGCCATTTCCGGCTCCGACCTTTCCGCTGCAGCCATGGAAGATCTTCCCGTCGATCGGGCTCGACGCCGCGCTTGGCGCGTGGCGCGTCTCCGATCTCGAGACGAAGATCAAGACGGCCAACCCGGCGGTGACGAGCCTCAAGGTGGCGCTCGTGACGGAGCCGTTCTCGGTCTCGCGCTTCTATGGAGAAGAGATCGTCAAGACGCTGTCGTTCAACGGAAAGAGCGCGCCGAACAACGGATCGAATTTCGTCCCGATGGAGCTCGAGGATCCGCGCGTGAACGTCTCGAAGCTCACAGAGAACGGCCTCTCGCTCGCGTCGATGGCGCCGAACGTGATCGTGCTCGCGATGGGCGAGGCCGCGCCCAAGCTCATCACCGTGATCGAAGACGCGTGGCCTCAAGACAAGCCGAAGCCGTTCTACGTGCTGACCTTCATGAACTACGAGGCGTCGCTCTTCACCGATCTGCTCGTGCTCGGTCGAGAGCTTCCCGTGGGTGATGCCGGCGCGCCAGACCCGACGTCGCTGCGGTTCCGGCTCTCCGGCACGCATCCACGCATCAACGGGCCGCGGCAGAGCAACCTCGACCTGTTCAACGCCGCGTACCGGAGCCACGGCCTCAGCGATCCGGATGGAAGCGAGAGCGGCTACGAGGCGCTCCTCGCGATGGGCTACGCGATCGCGGCGGCGAGCCCGCTCGCGCAGGACGGCGAAATCGACGGGCCACGCATCAACGCTGGCTTCTCGAAGCTCATCGGAGGCCCGGGTAGCCCGGTGGTGGATTTCAACGCGGGCCAGCTCGCGACCGGCATCCCGTACGTGCTGAGCCAACCGATCAACGTGCGCGGCATCACCACCGAGCTCGATTGGGATCCGGTCACGCACGAGGTCGAGGCCGAGATGTCGATGTACTGCTTCGTTCGCGTGAAGGACGGTGACTCGTCCGTCGTCGTCCTGAAGGAGGCCGGTGACGTCGTCTACTCACCGGCGACGAAGACCGTGACGGGCACCTACGCGTGTCCGTCCGACTTCCAGGAGTGAACGATGCGCTCCGAGCGAGCGGCGCTCTTCTTCGTCGTGCTGGGCGCGCTCGTCTTCGCGCCGCGCACGGCCCGCGCGGTCGAGGGCGGCGCGGTCGATCGACAGACGACGCATGCGGTGGCGATCGCGCGCGGACAGCCCGCGCGCGAAGGCGTGACGTGCTCGGGGACGCTCGTGAGCAGCAACGTCGTGCTCACCGTTCGCCATTGCGTCGCGCCCGTCACGCGCGGCGCCTCTCCGTGCGACGCGTCGCTCGGAGCGCCGATCGACGCGTCGGAGCTGTGGATCACTGCGGCGGCGCGCACCGAAGAGGCGTCGAGCTCGGGATGGAAGCGCGCGACCTCGATCGTCGTCCCCGAGCCGAACGCGCTCTGCGGAGACGACATCGCGCTCCTCGTCCTCGAGACGCCCTTTCGTGAGACCGAGGCGGTGCCGGCGCGGCCGGTCGTCGACGAGGCCTCGTTCGCCAAGGCGGTCGACGAGCGCCAGCTCGGGCTCGCCGCGTTCGGCGCGACGTCGGCCAGCGCGACGGACGTGGGCACGCGTCGCAGCCGCTTCGACATCCCGGTCGGATGCGTCCCGAATCGGCCGGGATTCGCGTGCGGGCCCGAGCTCGACTTCATCAGCCTCCGCGAGCTCACGTCGAATGGACGTGGGCCCTGCCGTGGCGACTCGGGCGCGGGCGCGATCGTGCGGTCCGACCCGAGCGTGATCTTCGGCGTCCTCTCGCGCGGCGATCACGAAGAGGACGCCACGTCCTGCGCGCTCGGCGTGTTCGAGCGCACCGATGCGTGGTCCTGGCTCATCGCGAGCACGGTGATCGACGCGTCGGCCGGCTCTCCTCCCGCATGGGCGGCGGCGCTCTTTCCGGAGAAGCCGAGGGCTGGCGAGATGTGCCGTCGCCTCACCGGCTCGTGTGGCGAAGGCGCGCAATGCGTCTCGCTCGACCGGCGGCGATCGTTCGTGTGCGCCGCGTCGTGCACGTCGAGCGCGGCATGCGCGAGCGGGATGGAGTGCAGCGACGGCGTGTGCATCCAAGCGTCACCGCCAGCGAGCCCGACCGACGCCGGATGCGTTGTCTCCTCACGAAGCACGAGGTCGAGCACGACATGCGTGTGCCTCGCCGTCGCGGCGCTCTGCGCGATGGCGTTTCGCCGGCGCTGTTCTCTGTTCAGCGCTTCGTCGCGGTGAGGAGCGCGACGAGCATGTCGGCTTGCTCCTGCGTGGCGAAGTCGTGCGTGTCGCGGGCGAGGTTTTGCATCGACTTCGCGTGGAGCTCCGCGATCTGGCGGAGGCCACCTGCGCGCGAGACATCGTCGCCGATGAACGCGCTGTCGAGGCGCCGCAGCGTGGCCATCGCCGACGCGTAGGCGATGACGTCGCCGTGGCGCGACTTGGCGATCCGCTCGATGTCGTCGTCGTAGACGCACGGCACCTCGGCGGCGAAATCGCGCGGGCCGCCCCAGCTCAGATCGTCGACGTGGGCCGTGACCGTGAACTTGAACTCTTCGTTCGGGACCCACGAGGGAAAGGAGACGCGGAGCATCTCGGTACGGGCCTCGCCCGCGCGCACGTTTCCAAGCACGAGCTCGCCAGCGTCGAGACGCCAGCGGGCTTCTCCTCCGGAGGCCTCGATCACGTGCGTAGGAGCGGGCGTGCCTTGGAACGTGAGGTGGACGTTGCGGAACGTCGTGAAGCCCGCGGCGGGGATCGCGGCGCGAACCTCTTCTTCGCGGTCCATGCGATCGGACGCGCCCTTGCCGACGGTCGAGACGGACGCCACTTGAACGCCGCGTTGGGCGAGCTTCGAGATCTCGGCGACCTCGTCTTCGCGGAGCGTGTGATCGGTGAGGACGAGGACGCGCTGCGTGACCTTGCCCGAGCTCACCGCGGAGTGCGCCGCCGTCAAGGCCGCGCGGACATCGGGGCGCTGCACGCCAGCGCGCGATCGCAAATACGACCTCAGCGCGGCCATCACCATCGAGCGATGCGACGCCGGCATCGACGGCACGACGATATGAGCGCCGCGCACGTCGATGATCGACACGCGATCACGTCCGGCGAGCTGCTCGAGGGCGACGTCGACGAGCCCCGCGGTGTCGGGGCCTTCGCCGTCGATGACGATCGCGACGTTCTCTCCCCAGCGAGCGGTGCCTTCTGCGGCTGGGGCGATCACGTCGACGCGCATCAGCACCTCGCCGCCCCACGACGGGACGCGGGTATCGCTCGGGCGGAGCACGATCGCGAGCCCCTGCGTCGCGAGCACGTGGGGCTTGCTCGTCTCGGTGAAGCGACCGTCGCGCGGCAGGATGAAGCCGATCGGCGCGCGCCAAGGCTCGTTGGGATCGCGCGAGACGACGCGATCCGGCACGTCGTTGCGATCGTGGAACTCGACGCCGTTCGCGGTCATCACCGCCGCGCCGCGCGCGCCTTGTTCGGGGAAATAGAACGTGCCGTCTTTCGCGAGGTAGGGCCGCTCGCAGCCCGACGCGCCGAGCCCCAAGATTGGGGTGACCATCACCATCAGCATCGCCAATGATCGGGATGGAGGGCTCATCGCTTCGTTTCAGTATACGTTCGGGCTTGTCACAAGCCTGATCGCGCTCGAAAACTTGTGCGACGAGGCCCGACGACACGCACCAGGGGTCGCGCCCCGCCTCGTGAAAACAGGGGGTTTCGCGACGACCGTAAAAGAACGTTCACGCTTCCGTGGCGTCGTGCGACCGGCCCGAACGCCGCCGGAACAGCCAATACCCGAACACCGCGACCGCGATGACGACGGGGATGGCGATCCACACGCTCAGCGGCGCGTCCTTCATCCAGTCGAAGAGGCGCTGACCGAAGAAGCTCATGAGGAAGAGCGGCAGGAGATACCCGGCGAACGATCCCCAGAAGTGCGTCCAGAAGCGGACCTTCGAGACGCCGAAGAAGGCGTGAAGGAGCGGCGGCATCCAGAAGATGAACCGCAGCGTGAAGACGGTCGTGAACGCTCGATGCTCGAGCGAGTCGTTGTATTTGCGGAAGCGACGCGGAATGTACTTCGCGATCCAGTCACGCGCGACGAAGCGCGCAAACGAGAAGCCGACGACGCTGGCGGCCATCGTGCCCGTCATCGAGAGGACGAACGCGACCGGCCAGGTCCAGATGAGCGACGCCGCGACGACGAACACGGTGCCAGGAATGCCAAAGGGCTGGAGCGCGGCGTAGGCGATCAAGAACGCGACGTAGCCCCACGGACCGAGATCGAGGATCGTCTGGCGAACGCCCGCCGGATCCGAGAACTGGTGGAACAGCCCAAAGCGTTGCGCGGTGACGAGCATCGCCACCACCGTCGCGACCGCGCCGATCTTCACCCAACGCATCCTGCGCTGCGATGGCGTCAGCGGGAGAGCGGCCACGGCTTCGGGATCGACGGCGGACAACAAGGTAGTGCTACGAGGGATCAGTCGAGGAGCGCAAGCAGCTCGTCTCGTGTGATGCCGCTCGCCTGCCCTGCGTTGCCGAGCGCGACGTCCGCGAGCGCGCGTTTCTTCTCCTGGAGCGCCAAAATGCGCTCTTCGACGGTGTCTTTCGCGACCATTCGATACACGATCACCGGGCGATCTTGCCCCATGCGATGCGCGCGATCGGCGGCTTGATCCTCCGCCGCTGGATTCCACCACGGATCGAGGAGGAAGACGTGGTCGGCGGCGGTGAGGTTCAAGCCGGTGCCGCCTGCCTTGAGCGACGCGATGAGCACCGGCGGTCCGTGGGGATCTTGGAAGCTCTCGACCACCGCTTGGCGATCTTTCGTCGAGCCGTCGAGGCGCGTGAACGCGATGTTCGACTCCTTCAAGTGCGGCTCGACGAGATCGAGCAGGCTCGTCCACTGCGAGAACACGAGCGCCTTGTGTCCATCGGCGACGGCGTCTTCGAGCGCGCCGAGGAGGCTTTCTACCTTCGACGACGTCTCTGCTTTTTGCCCCGGGACGAGCGACGGATGGCACGCCGCCTGACGCAAGCGAAGGAGCGCCTCGAGCGCGGCGAGGACCGCCATCCCTTCGGAGAGCTTCTCGGTGAGCTCCTTCTTCGCCGCTGCGCGCACGGTGTCGTAAACCACGCGCTCGCTCTCTTCGAGCTCGACGTGAAGCACGGAGTCCGTGCGCGGCGGGAGCTCGGGCAGCACGTCGCGCTTCAAGCGTCGAAGGACGACCGGACGAATCTTCGCGCGAAGACGCTCGCCCGCCGACGCGTCGCCGTTCGCGATCGGCGTGACGTAACGATCCGCGAAGCTCGCCCTGCCTCCGAGCAGGCCGGGGTTGGCGAAGTGCATCACGCTCCAGAGCTCTTCGAGCCTATTTTCGACGGGGGTTCCGCTGAGCGCGATGCGCATCGACGAAGCGCGAAGCTCGAACGCCGCGCGCGCCGTCTGGCTCGACTCGTTCTTGATCGCCTGCGCCTCGTCGAGCACGACGGTGTCCCACTCCTCGGCGATGAGCTTGTCGGTGTCGAGTCGCAACATCGCGTAGGTCGTGAGCGTCACGGCGGCGGACCGATCGATCGCGCGCTTTGGCCCGTGGTACACGCTCACTTTCAAGCTCGGACGGAAGCGGGCGATCTCGGCCTGCCAGTTGAAGACGACGCTCTTCGGGCACACGATCAACGTCCGCCGCGGTGAGGGTGGCAGCGCGCAGATGGTCTGGAGCGTCTTGCCGAGGCCCATGTCGTCGGCGAGCACGGCGCCGAGGCCTGCCGCGCGCAGAAACGCGAGCCAGTCGACGCCGCGTGTCTGGTATTCGCGGAGCGTCGCCTGAACGTCGCTCGGGAGCGTCGTGCGTGGGATGCCTTCGAAGCCATCGAGCAGCGGCGAGAGCTTGTCGACGACGACCGGACGCGGCTGATCGAGCGCATCGCAGAGCGCGCCGAGATCGATGAGCGATGCGCGCGGCAGCGTCTTCGATTGCTCGTCACGCGCGGCGAGCAGATCGGCGACACGCGATCCGTATTTCGCGAGCCAGCCTGCGGGGAGCGGCGCCCAGCCTCCGCCGTCGAGCGGCACGATGTCGAGCCCGTCGCGCCACGCGCGAAGGACGACCGACGGGTCAGCGTGCTTGGCTTCGCGTTGTTGGTCTTCTCGGGCGGCGTGCTCGAAGACGACGTCGAAGCGACCTTCGTCATCGACGACGATGCGCGCCTCGAGCGGCACGCCCTCGAACACCTGGGCCTGCTCGTGCTCGCCGACGAGGTCTTGAAAGTCGCGAAGACGCGTGGCGAAGCGGGTGGCCTCGGGGCCGTCGAAGTGCACGCGCCGGCCGAGCACCAGATCGAGCTCGGAGCGAAGGCGCTGCACGAGGGCGCGCTCTTGCTCGATCTTTCGCACGGGCACCGCGCCGTGCGCGGCCTCGAGCGAGATCACCGCGTCGCCGTCGATGCGCGCGATCGGCGGGTCGCCATACACGAGGAGAGGAAGCACGCTCAACGTGTGGCCTTGATGGGAGAGATCCATCACGATGCGCGGGCGCGCCTGGACCGATTTCTTCGCGAGCTTCTTCGCGTGAACGAAGACCTCGATCTTCTTCTCGAGCTCGGGCAAGACACGCGTGATGAGCTCGGCCTGCTCGTTCCGCCCGAACGTGCGCACGAGCGGGAGCTTCTCGAGGCGCTCGCCGGTGGTCGAGGTCTCTCCGAGCGGGCGGAGCATCCCTTCGCCGACGCGATCGCTCGCCTTCTCGCTGTCGTCGTAGCGAACGAGCGCGACCCCGAGCCCGACGACGCGGAGGAGCGCGGGATCTTTCTCGACGCGAAGGACGAGCGCTCCGTTCGGCGCGTCATCGAGGACCGCGCGAGGCTTGATGCGAGCAGACGACGTCCGGACGGGAGCGCCATCGAGCTTGACGTCCTGCGCGCTCGAGAGCGCATCGAGGATGTCTGCCATGCGATCGAGCGCGATCACGTCACGCGACGTGGACGACACGATGCGGTCGATCCGAATGTCGTCGTGCGTGGGCGCGAGGTCCGTCATCTTCGTGCGCACGAGATCGGAGCTGAGCGAGCCACGAAACGGCTCTTCCTTGTCACCGCGCACGATCACGCGCGCCATCGACAAGCGACCATCGCGCCCGACGAGCCGGTAGCCGACGTGGGCGATGAGCTTCGCAGGCATCGCTCGCGGCGCAGGTGCGGCTCCGGGTGTCGCGCTCGCGTCGCCCGTCACCGTCGTGCCACTTTCGACAGCTTGTGAAGTCGCGATCGCGGCGGCGGCGACATGGGCGCAGGGGTCGACCTTGCTTTCACAATCGCAAGACCACTCCCCATCTTGGTTGTAGAGGGTGACGGTTGGTGGGATCGGGTGCGTCGAGACGCGAACGCGAAACGTCATCTCGCCACGCGCTGCGTCGGAGCTCACGAGCGAGACGCCACCCTCGCGCGCGATCTTCACGCCTTGCGACCAGATCGCGGGAAGACAGGCTTTGCGTACGAGCTCGAGCATGATCATGAGAGGAGGACGGTGAGGATATTCGCTAGCGAAGGTTGAAGCAGCGACCCCTCAACCGACTGGTCGTTTTTAGCACGTGGGCTCGCTCGGGATGGCAGCTGCATTTCACTTCTGCGCTGCGACGTGTGCCAAGCACGGAGGAAGGACCAGGTAGCCGGCGTTCGTCTTTCGAAAGTGAGATGCGTGGGTATGCGGAGATCACGTAGGCGTGACGATGAGGGGCAAAGTCGACATGCGGTGATCACGTAGGCCGCGGAAATGCGCGACAGAGCGCGCGCGGCGCCCCACCGCGCTGCTAGTGTTGAGATGTTTAAGGGGAGGACTATGCCGTTCCTAATCGCAGACGACAACGAGCTGGTCAGGCGCGCGCTCACGTGCGTGCTCGTCCGTTACGGGGACTGCCGCGCGGTGCATTCGGCGTCGGATGCGAGGGAGGAGATCGCGCGCGGCGATGGGATCAAATGGCACGGATTCGTGCTCGACGTAGGTCTCGGCGATGGCTCTGGCCTCGACGTGCTGGAGTCTGCGCGCCGAATGCATGCAGATACACCCGCCTTGATCATGTCGGGCCGGCTCGATCGCGCCGTCGTGAATCGCGCCGCGATCCTCAACGCACGCTTCGTGTGCAAGCCATGCGGGACGAGCGAGCTCGCGCCGTTCGTCGCCGACGTGATTCATCGCACGACGGGCGATCGCATCTACGCCGCGACGGAGAGAGCACGCCATCGCTGGGCGCTCTCACCCCGCGAGGTGGAGATCGTCGACGCCACCCTTCGTGGTCGCCATCGCGACGACTACCTTCGCACGAGCGGGATGTCCGCCAACACGTTCAAGACGCACGTGCGAAAGCTCCTCGAGAAGGCCGACTACGAGAACCTCGCCAGCCTCGCGATCGATCTGCTCGGCCAGTCGAACTGAGCGTTCTTGGGAGCCACCGCTTGGTTCCCAACGCGCTAGAAGAACCGTCCCGCTAGAAGCCCGCGGGCGGCGGCTGCGACGGCGGCGCGCCCATCGCGCGCAGCGCCGCGAGGCTCTCGTCGGCGATCAGGCGGTTGCCTGCCGCGCGCGCGAGCTCGCGTAGCTTTTGGTATTCGAGACGCGCGGCGTCGGCTTCGCCACGTTGAAGGTGAAGCCGCGCGAGGAGCTGGCGTCCGCCGAGCACGTCCCACGTGAAGTCGTTCGCCTCGGCGTAGCGGATGCCCTGCAGGAGGACCTTCTCGGCGTCGTTGTCTCCCGCGAGCGCGTCGAGGAACGCGAGGAACATGCGGTTGTGGCTCGCGAGGCGGTCATAGCCGAGCTCATCGCAGAGCGCGACCGACTGCTTGAGCGCGCCGTATGCGCGCGGGTAGTCCTCGAGGAGCAGGAGCACGTCGGCGAGGTTGTGGAGGTTGACGGCGACCTCGTACTGGAGGCCGAGCTCGCGCGCAGCGTCGATCGCCTTCTCGGAGTCGAGCGCCGCGGCGCGGAAATCGCGCGCGAAGTAGTCGATGAGCGCGCGGAGCTTGTGACGCTCGCAGACCGCGGTGGGCTCGTCGGGGAGCAGCTCGGTGGCGCGCTCGAAGTGGCGCATCGCCGCCGCGTGCTCGCCCATCGCGGCGTTCGCCTGCACGAGGCTCACGAGGAGCTTGTGCTCTTCGCTCTTTCGCTCGGCGCTGTCGTCGGCGGTGGTGACGATCGACTGAAGGCGCTCGAGCAGCGAGAGCGATCGCTTGAAGTCTCCTTGACGGCCTGAGAGCTCCGCCGCGGCGACGAGCGCGGACTTCACGAGCGCGGGACGATTTTGCGCGATGGCCTCGGCGGAGGTGAGCTGCGCACGCGCCGCGTCGAACATGTGGAGCGAGCCGAGGATGCGGCCTGCGTCGATCCGCACGAGCACGCGGCGCTCGTCGCCCTCGGCGGTGCCGGTGGGCGACGCGGCATCCACGCGCGCGATCACGCTCTCGCAGATCTCCATCGCCTCTGGCAACGCGCCGGCAAAGCGCACGGCCTTCGCGAGCCCGGCAAACCAGCTCATCACCGAGCCCGTGTCGCGCGAGGAGAGATCCCCGAGCTCGATCGCGCGCGCGTAGTCACGCGTGGCGGCGTCGAATTGCCCGGCCTCGAGGCGGCGCTCGGCGCTCTTCGCGAACCAGAGGCTCGCGCGATCGCGCTCGCCAGCGGCGTAGAGATGCATCGCGATCCGCCCGGCATGCTCGGCGGGATGGGTGGGGTTCTGCCCTTGCGCGCCGAGCGCGTTCTCGAGGGCGAGCCCTGCGGCCGCATGCATCTCGCGCGCGGCCTCGGCGGTGAGCGCGTCGACCACGACCTCGCGCACGATCGGCGAGTTGAAGCGAAGCTCGATCGGCCCCGTTTGCGCGAGAAATCCGCGATCTTTGAGCGCCGCGAGCGACTTCTCGAGCGTGACCGTGGGCGCCGACGTCATCTGCCCGAGCACCGCGGCGTTCACCGGATCGCCGAGCACGGCGGCCGATTGGAGGATCGCGCGATCACGCGCGTCGAGGCGCGCGATGCGTGACGCGACGAGGCCGCGGAGCGTCTTCGGCAGCGCGAGGTCTTGCCCGACGAGCTTCATCGACACGACGCTTCCGTCGGCGACGGTCACGGCGCGCGCCTCCACGAGCGCCTTGATCACCTCTTCGATCATCTGCGGGTGACCGCCCGCGCGTTCGCGGACGAAGCGGATCAGCTCACCAGGGACGCGCGCGACGTCGAGGCGAACCGCGACGAGCCGCTCGATCTCCTCGGGCTTCAGATCGGTGAGGTCGATCGACGCGTGGTGCGGGTGCTTCTCGAGCGGATGGCTGAACCCCGCGCGGGCCGACAAGACGATGAGCACGCGCGAAGTGGGGATGCGCGCGAGGACGTTCTCGAGGAGCGCGAAGCTGTCGTCGTCGAGCGAGTGCGCGCCGTCCCACGCGAGCGCGTGCGGGCGATCTTCGCAGAGGCGCTGGATCATGCGCGTGAACGCGTTCGCGAGGAGCGCCTTCGCGTTGCCCGTGGTCTTGCTCGCATTGCCGGAGCTGCCCGCGCGCGCGGCCGAGGGGTTGGCCGCGCCGAGCGCCCCGAGGACAGCGCTCACCTCGTCTTCTTGCAAGCCGAGCGCGCGAAGCCGCGGGACCACCTGGCGAATGCGTGACTCGGCGTCGCCTTCGGCGATTCCGCAGAGCGTCTGCAGCATGCCTTCGATGCCAGAGAGCGGCAGATCGGTGCCGCGCGGCAGGCATGTCGCGAGGTACCAGCCGACGTTGTAGCCGCCTTTTTGCAGGCGCCGCTCGACCTCGAAGAGGAGACGCGTCTTGCCGAGGCCGTGATCGCCGCGAATCGTGAGCACGCTCGCCGTTCGACGCGTGGCGGTCGCGAGCTTCTCGCCGACCACGCGGAGCTCTTCGCGACGGCCGACGAAGCGACCGAACGCCTCGAGCGTGCCGCGCACCTCTTTGACGAGCAGCGTGGTGGTGGTGCTGACGCCCGGTCGCGACTCGCCGAGCGTGTCGAACACGAAGATGTTGCGCACCTGCCGCATCGCGGTCGCGCTGATCGCGCACATGCCTTCGCGCACGCGAGCGAGATCGCGCGCGGTGGCGAGGAGGCTCGTGAGGCGATCGTCCTCCGTTGGGCGGCCATCGCTCGTGACGTGGATGCGCCCGACGTGGAGGCCTGCGCTCGGCTGGCGCGCGCCCGCGAGCGATCGCAGCACGACGAGCGCGCAGCGCGTCGCGATCTCGGTGTCGCGTCCGTCTGGATCGGTCACGCCGAAGAGCGCCGTGATGTGCTCTGGCTCACGCGACACGATGTAGCCGCCGTAACGCGTGATCGCGTCGGCGGCGCGCTCCGCGAGCGACGCGCCGTCGAGAGAGGTCGGAGGAAGCGACGAGGCGCGCGGCGTGGGCAGCTCGATCGTGAGCGCGGTGACCTCGCGGCGCTCGCCGAGCTCGGCGGCGCGTCCTACGTCGACGACGGGGACGCCGACCTCCACCTTCGTGACCGAGGGGAAGTCACGTCGTGAGGCGGGCACCTCCACCGGCGTGCGCTCCTGCGAAGGCGCGCCCTCCGCGTCGAGCACGACGTACGGTCCGGTCTCGTCGGGAGAGCGAAATCCACCGAGAAAATCGGCCAAATCGTGGGCGCTGAACCGGCGGCCTTGCGAGTACAAGAACGCGAGCAGCGCCTCGTACATTCGCCCGGCGTCGGCGAAGCGATCGTCCATCTTGAGCGCCATCGCGTTCTTGAGCAGCAGGACGAGCTCGGAGGGGACGTCGGGTCGCAAGAGCTCGACCGGCGGATACTCACAAGCCTGCACGCGACGCAGCGTCTCGAAGGACGTCGGCGCGGTGAACGGGTTGACGCCCGCGAGCATCTCGTAGAGCACCGTCCCGAGCGAGAAGAGATCGCTTCGCGCGTCGACGGACTCACCCGCCGCGTGCTCCGGGCTCATGTAGCCGAACTTGCCCTGCAAGCGGTGGTTGCGCGTGTCCTCCATGCCGCTCGGCTCGAGCGCGCCGCGCGCCTTCGCGATGCCGAAGTCGGTGACCTTCACCTCGCCTTCGAGCGAGAGCAGCACGTTCTGCGGCGAGACATCGAGGTGGACGATGTTGAGCGGCTGGTTCTGCTCGTCGCGGCGGCGATGCGCGTGGTCGAGCCCCTTGGCCACCTCGGCGGCGACGTAGACCGCCATCTCGACCGGCACCTGCACCTGCGCGCGACGGCATCGCGAGAGCATCGTCGCGAGGTCGAGGCCGTTCACGTACTCCATCGCCATGTAGTAGGCGTCGGGCTGGGGCATCCCGCCGACGACGGTGCCTGGCGCGATGCCGAGGTCGAACACCTGGACGATGTTGGCATGCGACAGTCGGACGGCGAGCTTCGCTTCGTGGATGAAGAGCTCGACGAACTCGTCCGACTGCGCGAGCTCCGGGAGGATGCGCTTGATGACGACGACCTTCTCGAAGCCCTCGACGCCGTAGCTCTTGGCCTTGAAGACCTCGGCCATGCCGCCTTGGCCGAGCCTCTCGAGGAGGCGATAGCGTCCGAACGTCGTGTTCACGGCTCTGGGGCGGAAACCTAGCACGAATCAGCCTGAAACCTGAGCCGAAGAGCCCCTGATCGGTTCAGCCGCTCACGCTCGTCGACCCGCGTTAAGCTGCGTCTCGGTCGTCGGGGTCATGGCAACGAAGTCATCGCCGCTCTCCACCCAACTCGAACGAGCGAGCACAGCGATCGACGCGAACGATTTCGGCGCCGCGACGACCGAGCTCGTCGTCGCGTGGCGCGCCGCGCACGTCGATCGGATCGCCGATCTCGTCCTGCATCTCGGTGCTCGGCTTCCGCCGCCCGAGCCCTTCAAGGGAGCGTCGGTGATGGACCGCGAGAAGGCGTGGCTCGACCTCGCGCGAAAGAGGCAGCCCGAGTCGGTCGCGCGCCTGCTGGCGCACGAGTGGCCGCTGCATGCGCGCGGCGCCCGTGTGCGTCTCGAGCAGCTCGAGAAGCTCGAGCCCGATCCGCGCATCGTGCGGTCGCTCGCGGATCTCTGGAAGACAGGACGCATTCGCGGGCTCGCGGGATCGCGCTTCTGGCGGGCCGCGCTCGAGCTCCTCTACGGATGGAACGTCCCCGACCTTCACGTGCTGTTCGAAGGGATGGACGGGATCGCGAGCCGAGCTCCGATCGCCGCGCCAGCGGTGGACGAAGAGGCCGAGGCGCTGCTCGACGAGATCGCCTCGAAGCTCCTCATCCCTTCGAAGGCGCAGAAGGCCGATCGGCAGAAGAAGCGGCAAGCGCTGTTCGACGCGGTGTACGACTCGCCCGCCGACGACGCGCCGCGCCTCGTGCTCGCCGACTTCTTGCTCGAGGAGGGCGACGCGCGCGGAGCGTTCATTCCGCTCGACATCCGCCTCGCCGCCGAAGGAAAGCTCCCGCAGGGCCTCGCGCGAGAGCACAAGGCGCTCCTCCGCAACGGCCAGAAGATCTGGACGACGGGCTTCCTCGACGACAAGCTCTTCGGGATCGAGCTCGGTCGTGGCTTCCCGGCGCTCGCGACGCTCGAGCGTCGCTCCTTCCTCGATCCGACGACGAACCGCGCGCACCGGACGCTCGTGTCGCTTCGATTCATCGAGACGCCGGCCGAGCACGCGAGCATTCCTCTTCCGTTGCCGGAGAACCTCGTCTCCATCCGCGAGCTCTTGAACGTCGAGCCTCGCCTGCTCGCGGCGCTCGCCCTGCGCGGTGGTGGGCGCGCGTTCGATCATCTGAGCCTCTCGGAGTACGAGCCCTCGTGGCGAGGCTTTGATTTGACGCCCGCGCCAGCGATCTCCGTCCGCAAGCTCACCGTGATCAACGCGCTCGTGATCGACGAGGTGCTCGCGCGGACGGACTTCGTCGCGCGCGCGGGCGTGGAGGAGCTCTCGTTTCGCTGGGAGCAGCTCGAACGCGTCACCGGGATCCTTCGCTCCACCCTGCCGAAGCTGCCGAAAGCGATCACGCGCGTCGGGGTTCGGCTTCGAAGCGAGCACTGGGTCCTCCAGCTTCGACGCGCCGAGGATCGGTGGAGCCTCGAGGCACGTTGGGTGGGCACGCCGAACACGACACCGGCGCAGAGCACGCTCGCCGCGCTCGCCCGGCTCGCCGAGGACGAGCGCATCGCGGAGGCCACGATGATCGCACCGCGTGCGAAGACAAAGAGCGCCTGAGAGAGCGCAAACGACGACGAGCTTCAAGGAGAGCTTTCATGGCGACGCGTAAAAAGAAGGCAAACATCAAGGAGCATCTCGAGGAGGCAGAGAAGCTCCTCGACGGCGGCGACGTCCCGAGCGCGACGATCGCGCTCGTCAAAGCCTGGGGCGTCACGCCTTCGGATCGGATCGCCGCGCTCGTCGATCGCCTCGCGACGCGGCTGCCACCGCCCGAGCCGTTCACGGAGCGCACCGTCTCGGAGCGCGAGGTCGAGTGGCATCTGACCGCCGAGAAATACGACACGCTCGACGTGCCTCGATTGCTGTCGCTCGACTGGCCGGTGCATCCACGCGGCGCGAAGCAGCGCTTTCTCGCGTGGAAGAACTTCGCGCCCGACCCTCGCGTCGTCCGGTCTCTCGTCGAGCTTCGCAAGAGCGGCCGCTACGACTCGAACGCCGGCACGACGTTCTGGCGATCGGTCTTCCAGCTCCTCTACAAATGGCGTTACCCCGGCGTGCACGCGATGTTCTCCGACATCCGTGAAGAGACGATGGCGTGGTACCGCTTCGAAGGCCTCCTCGCGAAGCCCGCGATCCCGGAGCCGCCGCTCGACGACGACGCGATCGCGATCATCGAGGCGTTCGAAGAGCGCCTCGGCACCTCCAAGAAGCTCACCGAAGATCGCACGAGGCAGCGACGTGCGCTGCTCGAGGCGGTCTACGAGACGCCAGACGACGACGCGCCGCGCCTCGTCTTCGCCGACTTCCTCGTCGAAGAGGGCGACCCTCGCGGTGAGTTCATCCAGCTCGACATCCGCCTCGCGAACGAGGGCAAGCTCCCGACCAAGCTGCTGAAGCAGCGTAACCTCCTCCTTCGTGCGGGAGGGCGCAAGTGGTGCGAGGACATCGACGTGCGCCTCGACGGCATCGAGATGCGTCGCGGCTTCGCGTCGAAGGCGTTCTTCACGGAGCGATTCGATCCACAGCCCGAGGCCCATCGCACGCTCGAGTGGCTCACGTGCATGTTCGGCGGCGTCTTCGCGCCGAGCGAGATGATCGACGTGAGCGAGGCGACCAACCCCGTCCTCGACGTGCCGCTCCACCCGAATCTTTGCAGCGTGCATACGCTCACGAACGTGCCGCCACGTCTCTTCGCGGCGCTCGTGACGCGCGGCCTTCGGCGGGCGTTTCGTCATATCGGGCTCGCGTTCGAAGACTGGTCGATCTGGGAAAGGCGGCTCCCGAAGCAGGGATGCCAGGTGCGGATCGACGAGCTCGCGATCGCCGACGTGGGTACGTTGCGGCAGATGCTCGCGACGGAGGTGATCGCCGGCGCCGAGGTACGTCGCCTCACGCTCCATCAGGTCTCGCTTGGATCCATCCCCGCGGTCGCGCCTTTCTTCAAAGACCTGCCGGCGTCGGTTCGCGAGGTCCAGACGAACCAGCTCAACGCAGGGTGGCGTCTCCTCTTCTCACGCCCCTCCACTCCTGCGACATGGAAGGTGCAAGCGGAGTGGCTGGAGAAGCGCGCGCCCGATCGCGATCGCCTCGAGGAGGTCCTCGCGAAGGTGCCGAAGGGGATCCTTGGCGACCTCGAGATCGTCAGTGGAGATAAATCGGATTCGTGAAGGCGAGCGGCTGAATCTGCATGAACGGAAGCGCGTCGTCCATCGCGCGCTCGCCGCGCACGATCACGATGACCCACTTTGCGCCATCCGGGATCTTCAGCGGGATGCTGTCGTTGTCGAAGCGAACCGTGCGCGCGTGAAGCTCCTCGAGCTTGCCTTCCTCTCGGCCCATCTGCGTCGGCTGGGAAGCGACGGCCTGCTTGAAGAGCGACTGCGTCCCGCTCACCACCGTGGCGTACGCGCCATGCGGAGGAGGAGGCGGCGGCACACCTGCGATGATCTCGATCGACGTGACGTCGAGCCACGGCGCTGCGCGCACCTTGAGCTTCGCGTTCACGTTGCTCGCGCGCGGCATCTCATCGCCGGGCTTCGCGCCGCGACCGGCCGAGACGATCTCGAAGTCGATCATCGGTCCGCTCGACACGAAGCCGCGTCCCTTCTTCAGCGCGGCGACGACCTCCTTCGTGTCGATCGGCTGCCCGGTGTCGCCGGCCGCCTTCGGATCGACCATCGCGTACGTGCGCGGATAGCCGGCCCACTGGTACTGGATGCGATGCGAGTCGCTCGATCCGGTCGCGGCCATGTGCTTGCCGAGGTTCAGGATCGTGAACCAGTCATCCATCACGCGCTCGGTGAGCTCGCGCCGCCCGAGCTCGTAGCCGTTGTAGACCTCGATCGTGTCGAACGGGAGCGCGCTGAGGGACGTGCCGCGCTTCGGATCGAAGTTGATGATGTTGAAGTAGCCGATGTTCTGCGGCAGGCGCGGGTGGTTGACCTGGAAGACGCGGTTCGGATCGCCGCGCTTCGATGCCGCCGCCACCGCGTTGATCGTCGTGCCTTTGAACGGCGGCACGCCGGCGTTCACCGGCGTCGGGAACACGCCGAAGTGGCCGAAGCGCGGGTTGTAGGTCGTGACCTCGACGCCGGGGACATGCGCGAGCTGCTTCGTCAGCCGCAGCACGTCGAGCGCGGGCGTGTAGTCGCCGATCATGTTGTGCTCGGTGGGCACCGCGAAGTCGATGCCGGCGGAGATGAGCGAGAGCACGCGGTCTTCGGGCGTCACCGGGCTGTCGAAGCTCGGCCGCGCATGCACGTGGAGGTCACAGCCGATCAAGCCTGGCGTCGCGACGACATGGCGCGGCTGGAGCTCGAGCGTCTTCGTGTGTCCGCTGATGATCTCGATCGCCTGCGCGTCGATGCTCCACTCGATCCCCTTCGTCGCCGCGACCCGGTATTTCCCTGATGGAAGCGGGGTCTTCACCTCCCCATCGAGGATGTCCATGAGCGGGCCGGCGCCGCTGGCGCGGTAGTCGGGGCCGAAGCTCGGGTCGGGTGTGCCTTCGATCCCCTTCACGATCAGCCGCGCGACGAGCGGCTGGTTCGTGTCGGGATCGGTGACCTTCACGTAGAGCTCACCGCCGGCCGACACGTCGAGCTTCAGATCCCAGGGCGTCCCTGGCGTGAACCGGACCGGCGCGCTCGTGTGCACCGCCTCGAGCGCAGCGAACCACTGCACCGCGGTCGTAGGTGCGTCGATCGAGAAGCGGCCGTTCGCGTCGGTGATCGCTCGCACCTGCTGGTGGCCTTCTTCATCGAGGCCCATCACGTGCGCGCGCTCGTGCGTGCCGGTGACGACGCCGTTCACCTTCGCGACGCCCACGTGCGACAGATGGTAGAGGCGACCCCACACGCTCTGGCTCGATCCGCCGACGAGCACGCCGATGTCGAGGCGCGCGGGCTTCCCTGCGACCGCGCCGCGTGCGCGCTTCAGCGCCGTCTCGGTGCGCGCGGAGACGACGAGGCGAGGTCGAGCGCCGGGTTGATCGGTGTCGGGCTCCGTCTCGCGGATCGAGAGCGCGCCTTGCGACGAGAACATCGCGAACGGATGCGCGTCGTCGTCGATCACGATCGTGCGCGCCGCCTGGGCGTTCATCGCGTCGCCCACCTCACCGCTGCCTGGGACGAAGACGGTGCGCCCCTCCGGCGCGACGCTGAAGC
This sequence comes from Labilithrix sp., assembly GCA_044227045.1. GTDB lineage: Bacteria > Myxococcota_A > Polyangia > Polyangiales > Polyangiaceae > Labilithrix. The sequence continues at coordinate 27,051 of JBGAFW010000046.1, read as the reverse complement.
GGAGCGCGTAGGTGTGATCGGAGCTCCCTGCTTCGTGCGCGACCGCGAGGCTCGCGGTGAGCACGTCGGACGCGGGATCCATCCGGAGCTCGAGGGTTCCGGTGGCGCGCTCCTCGCCGAGCTCGATCGGAAACTCCCCGACGAGCGTCGACTTGTCTTTGACGTGAAGATCGCCGCGCCGCATGACGAGCGGGCGCTCGGTGCCGTCGACCACGAGCGACATCTCGATCTCGAGCCGGCTCCGGCCGTCACGCGCGGCCGCCTCGATCCGGCCCGACGTCGGAAAGAGCGTGTACTTTGCAGCCGGCCCGCTCAGCGAGGTGAGGTCGGTCGTGCGCGCGACGACGGCGAGCGCGCGCCGGCCTCGCTGCGCGCCGAAGGCGATCGCGAGCGCGATGAGCGCGGCGGCGACGGCGACGCCGATGAGATCCCTTCGCGCGTCGGGAGCACGCCGGCCGTGCCCTGGGCCTACGGGTTGCCCCGCGAGGCTGTCATCGTCGTCGGCGGAGAGCTCCACGTTCTGTAAGGGATGAGACCAGAAATGCTCGGGATTTTCCCTTACTTTTTCGGGCCGCCTGACGCGCGGAGGGAGCTCGCGATCGAAGCGGCGGACGCTGCGTCGAGCCCCGCCAAGCGAGCCTCGCGGCCGGCCTCCCCGGGCAGGAGGCGAAGGTTCACGTGGAAACGCGCCGGACCACCCAGCTCGCGTTCGAGCCCGTCGCCCCACTCGACGAGGACAATCGCGCCCTCGCTCCGTCGCTCCGCGATCCCGAGGCGCTCGACGTCCGCGATCGTCTTCGCGCGGTCCTTGTCGTCGCGAAGTCGATAGAGGTCGACGTGGAGCAACGTCGCGCCTGCCATCTCGTACTCCTGAACGAGCGTGAACGTCGGGCTCGCGATCGCGACGCGCTCCGGCACGCCGAGCCTTCGCGCGATCGCGCGCGCGAGGAACGTCTTGCCGGCGCCGAGGTCTCCGTTCAGGAGGACGAGGTCGCCTGGACGGAGAAGCTCCGCGATCCGATCGCCGAGGTTCGTCGTGTCGCGACGCGTCGCCAGAGGGACGCGAAGCTCGTCGTTCGCCTTGTCTGGGTTCGTCACCATCGCGATCGCGTGCGTGGTCAGAACCGAACGACGATGCGGGCGGTGCCGCCGTCGAGGATGAGCGTGCCCGCGCCACCCAGCGCGGCGGAGAGGTCGCCCGCGATCTCTCCTTGGACGTTCTCCGTGATCGCGACCGCGAGGAACGCTGCGTGCCGAGCAGCACCTCGGGTCCGATGAACACGGGGACGTTTCGAAGTGGCGCGAAGCCGTAGCGCGCACCGGCGGAGATCTCGAGCGCGCGCGGACCGATCACCTGACCGGTGAAATTGCCCTTGAGCTCGAGGCCCGGCGCGACGTCCGGCAGCGCGTAGCCGACGACTGCGCCGATCGGCATCGCCCACGAGGGACCACGCGCGCCGTCGGGTCGCTTCACCGCGTTCGACACGCCGATCGACGCGCCCACCGCGAGCGGATGTCCTTCGCCGTACACCTTGCGCGGCGCGGGCGGAGCCTCGGGCGGCGGCGGCGGCGGCGGCGGCGGTGGCGGCGGCGCTTTCACCTTCGGCTTGGGCTTCGGTCGAGGCACGCCGCTCCGCTCCCAGGGGATCTCGGCGTTCGCGAGGCCCTCGGGCCGCACGAGCAGCGCGATCATCTCCGCGACGTAGCTCGCGCCTTCATCAGGGACCACCTCACGTGAGAGCGACTCGACGCGGCCGGTATCGACGAGGCACACCTCGAGCTCGATGCGGTAGTTCGTGTATCCCTCTTCTTGCGTGCCGTTCGGGAGCTGGGCCGGCGGGTAGTCGATGCGCTCGACACGACCCACGACGGTCCACTTCGCGTTCGCGGCCTTGCCGGCGGCGATGTACTCCGCGCTCGTGTCCGCCATGCCGTCTTTCACGGCCGCGTTCACCGAGACCATCTCGTTGTCCGTCGCGAAGGAGTGCGTCTTCTGCGTGACGGCCTCGAGCGTCCACTTCCTCGCTTCGTCGAGCTCGGGCTTCGGGACGTTCTTCGGAGAGGTGAACGGGAGGACGACGACCTTGTCCGCCCACGCGGGCATCGCAAAGACGAGCGCGGCGAGACAAAGCGCGGAGGAGAAGAAGACGTGTCGCTTCATGCGAGGGAGTAGGAAGGACGCGCGAGCCAGTTCGTTCGATTCGCGTGTGGAGGAAGTAAGCAGCGCATGCCGGCGGCATGCACGAGAGCAGCATAGCTCACTCTTCGACATTCTTCCGCGCCCTCGGGCGACTCAAAATGCCACGAGCTCACCAGGTTCGGGGACCTTGCATGCAATCTTCGTAGCGGGGATCTGGCTCATCAGCTCGGCGAAGCGAAAGCGCGCGCGCGGCACCATCGACGCGAGGAACGTCCCCGCGATCGGATCGGAGAAGTAAGCCTCGGCGTGGGACGGTATGACGAGCTTGAGGTTCGGGCCCAGCATGCCGGTCGCCTTCACCGCGTCGTCGGGGGTCATCACGTGGAGCGCGCCGCCGGTGAGGCGCGTGCCGTCCACCGGGAGAATGGCGACGCTCGGCGCGAACCGCTCGGCGATCGCAGGGATATCGGGGTGAAGCCTCGTATCACCTGCAAAATACACGCATTCGGTCTTCGTCTTGATGACGTAGTTGATCTCATAGATGTCGTGCTGCGCCGGCACCGCCGTGATCACGACCTCGCTGCCGAGCTTTCGCTCTTCCCACGCCGCGAGCACGACGACGTCGCCGAAGCCGCGCGCACGAACACGCGCCGCGAGGTCGTTCGTCGAGACGAACACCACCGCCGTCTTGTCCATCTCGTCCATCGCGCGGAGGTCGGCGTGATCCGCGTGGTCGTGCGTGATCAGGATGGCGTCGAGCTTGCCCACGCCAGAGGGCAGCACCGCGGGCACGACCTCGTGCGAGAGCGCGCCGAACGCGGGATCGTAAAACCACGGATCGGTGAGCAAGCGGAGGCCGCCGGCCGAGATCAGGTGCGTCGAGTGGCCCACGTGCACGACGCCAGGCTTCGCGCCCGCGCCTTCGAGCTGACGGCGCGACGCGGCATAGCGCTCGGCGGCGGACGCGCCCACGCCACGACGGTGATCGAAGACGCCACGAAACGACGCATACTCCGCGCCCACCGTGATCACGCCGCCCGCCGCGCCGACGATGAGCGCGCGACGCGAGACGCGAAGCTTCTTGGGCTTCGGCTCGGCCGGCGTCTCGTCCGTCTTCGGCGGCGCGGCCTGCTTCGACGCCGGCGCGTCGTCGTCACGGCTCATGATCACCCGCCTGGTCGAGGCGCAGATCGGCGCAGCAGCGAAAGCCGGTCGAGTAGTCGTGGTAATCGAAATCGTGCGCGGTGGTGCGGTAGGCGCACCCTTCGCCGTTCACGCTCGTGTCGAGGTAGTAGCCGCCTTGGAACGTGCCATAGGGATCGCTGACCCACTCGTGCAGGTTGCCGACCATGTCGTAGACGCCCCAGTCGTTGACGCAGCCGGCGTGCTCACCCGTCTTCGCGACGGTGTTCTCCATCAGGTCGAGGCGAGGATCGTTCATGTCGGTGTTCGTGACCGACGACCAGCTCTTCTCGACCTGCGGATAGAAGACGTACATCGGCGCGCGGCCGTGATCGTTGCAGCGGCCTTCGATGTGCCGCGGACCGTAGGGATAGATCGTGCCTTCGCTTCCGCTGCAGGCGAGGCGCCACTCGCTCGCGTTGCACAGGCGCTTGCCGCTCGCCTTGCAGGCGGCCTCGGCTTGCTCGCCGCTCACGTACGCTTGCGGGTAGACGCCGCGCACGCTGACGGCGCGGTAGCTCTTCGTGACGTCGAGCACGGACGTGGGCTCCCAGCCGGTGACGCCGTCATCGTCCACCAGGAGCGACGCCTCGAAGCGATCGATGCAGAAGCGTTGATCGACGTTCGCCATCTCGGAGGACAGCGCGCACACGCCGTCGGGCTCGCGCTCCGGCAACGTCCCTTCGGTCTGCTGCCGCCGATAGCGGCGCTTCTTCTCTTGCGCGGCGATCGCGTGACCGATCGTGCCTGGGCTACCTGGCGCGAGCTCGGGCGGCGGACGGGCGGTGAGCGCCGCGCGCGGGACGATCTTCGGGACGCCGGTGCTCGGCCGCACCGTGCGCGCATGCGCGGGGAGCGCACCCGACGCGATCGCCAGGCTCGCGCCGCCCAGCGCGAGGAGGACGTTTCGTAGGCGATGACGATTCGGCGAGGTCACGGCGCGGGCGTCTGACGATACTCCTCTCGCAAAACGAGGCGAAGCTTTCAGCGCACGACGGGAAGTGACGTCTTGGTCCGCTTCACGGCCTTCTGATTTTGCCACTGCATGACGGCGAGCTTCTCGACGTCGTCGCGCTTCTCGACCGCGCGGTTCCAGCGGGTGCGATCGCTGAACGTCCTGTAATTCTCGGCCCGTGAGGGCGTGCTGTGGCGCCGCATGAAGCGCGCGAAGTCGTAGGCGTCGAGCAAGTAGAGGAGCTGCCCGGCGTCGCCTTTGAGATGGCGGTTCATCATCAAGCCGATGCCTTGCTTGAAGTGACGCCGTAGCTCGCTGTCGCCTCGGAGCATCTCGGGCGCGAGCCGCGAGGCGATGAACGCCTTCTCGAGGAGGTTCGAGCCGCTCTTTCGACGCTTCCAGTTGCGCTCGATGCGATCGTAGAGGTGCTCGGCGCCGTACGCCTGCTCGTAGAGCCAGATGTAGCCATCCATCAGCTCCTCGCGCGTCATGTTCGTGGGCTCGAAGACGACGTGGCGTGTGTCGTAGAGGTGCCACTTCTCGTGATCGAGCCGGCCCGCCGCCTTGTACTCGTCGAAGAGGTTCGTGCCGGGCATCGGCGTGAGGATCGAGAAGAACGGGTAGAGGATGCCGGTCTTCTGCACGAAATCGAGCGTCTGCTGGAAGACGCCCAGCGTGTCGGTGTCGAAGCCGACGATGAAGTTGCCGATGATCGTCATGCCGCGCGCATGAATGCGATCGACCGCTTCTTGGTACGTGAGGCAGAAGTTGACCGGCTTATCCATCGCGGCGAGCGAAGCCTCGGTGACGGACTCGAAGCCGATGATGAGCGTGGAGCAGCCTGCGTCGCGAAACAGATCGAGCATCTCTTCGTCGCTCGCGACGTTGAGCGTGGTCTCGGCCGACCAGGACGGGATCTCGCCCCTTTGCTTGAGCGGGATCATCGCGCGGAGCAGCTCCTTCGTGTAGCGCACGCGCGAGATGAAGTTGTCGTCGACGATGTAGAGCGGCTTACCGCCGGCGATCGGGCCTCGGCCCTTCGGCAGCGCGCGAAGCTCGGCGATCACGTTCTCGACGGGCTTGAAGCGGAAGTCTTGTCCGGAGATGTCCGGCACGCTGCAGAAGCGGCACCGAAATGGGCAGCCGCGCGTCGTCTGGATCTGATGGAAGAGGTAGCCGTCGGGCTTGCTGCTCCCCCAGGCAGGCGCCGGAATCTTGTCCATGTCCGGAAAGCCGACCGCGTCGTAGCGCTCCTTCAGCTTGCCGCGCTCGAGATCGCGCACCACCTCGGGCCAGAGAGTCTCCGCCTCGCCGGTGACGACGCAGTCGACGTGCTCGAGCGCCTCGTCGGGACGAAGCGACGCGTGAATGCCGCCGAGGACGACGCGCTTGCCCTTCTCACGAAAGCGCCGCGCGACCTCGTAGGCGTAGCTGACGCACGACGTCTTCGCCGACAGCGCGATGAGATCGGCGCGCACGTCGTAGTCGATCGGGTCCTGGTACTCGTCGACGAGCGCGATCGACGTGCTCTTCGGCGTGCACGCCATCACCGTCTGGATCCCGAGGTCGAGGAAGGCTCGCTTGAAGCCGAGCCCGCGGCACAAGAGATCCATCTCGTAGAGCTCGCGCTCGGACGGATCGAGGTTCTTCTTCGTCGCGACGAATGTAATATGCATCGATTTGGCTCCGAAGAAACGTCCCCACCCTTGCCGCGTCGCGCGAGCGCGCTAGCGGCGACCTTCCTCGACGAGCTCGGCGATCGTAGGGCGGCGCTGCTCCAAGAGCGAGTCATACCGGGCCTCGAGCGATCGCAGCCGCGGCGATCCGTCCCATGCGGTGAGGAGGATCTCGTGCGCGATCGTGCGCGGAGAGATGCCGTCCACGCGGACCGCGCTCGGCTGACGCCAGCGGACGACCGCGCGCTGCACGCCGCTCCAGAAGCGGGCGCGCGCCTCGAGCGAGAGCAGCGCGCCACGACGGATCTGCGCGCGCGCCTCGGCGGTGCCGCCGAAGCGAACGAGCGCCTCCTCGAGCCACGCGCCGTGATCGACGTCTTGCTCGACGTGGAGCGTGAAGTAGTTGATCTCGCTCTCGGCAAACCCGGCGCGGCGAAGCCCGGGGATGACGGCGTGGAACATCTTCGGGATCGCCCACTCGTGGCCGGGTCCGACGGCGCCGAGACCGACGAGGAACGGCTCCTCCGAGACGATGCGCCGATGCTCGCGAATGAAGGCGAGCGCAGGCGCGGCGACCTTCACCGTGTCCGTGTGGTCCGGCACGGTGCTGCCGCACGATCGAAGGAAGTGCGCGTAGAGCGTCGCGTGGTCTTCACCTTCGGAGCCTTCGCCGTATTCGTCGACGAGCACCTTCGCGAGCCACAGCTTCGAGTCGCTCGTCGGAGCGCGGATGAGGAGGCGCTCGAGGTAGCTCGTGAAGACGCAGACGAGCGGGAAGTGATTCTCTCCGAACACGCGGTAGTCGTGGCGCGAGAAGGGCGACGTCGAGCAGCGACCGAGGAAGAGGTGATTCACCCCGGGATGCGACTCGATCTCACGACGCAGATCGGCGAGGAAGCGCGTCGCTTCGGTGGAGGGCTCCTCGGCGCGGGGCAACGCGGAGCTCGCGCGCGCAGGGCTGCTGGCGACGGTGTTCATTCGCCTGCTCCCATCGCGATCGCCGCCGGGCGGCCGGCGGTTGCCTCTGCGACGTCATCGGCCCAGATGCGCTTGGGGATGCGGAGCTTCACGAGCTTGCCGTTCACCTCCTTCGTGGGCTCGTGCTCGTCTCCCTTCGGGTAGGTGACGTCTTTCCACGTGAGCCCTGCCTTCATGCCCGGGCCGTTGAGGAGCCCCTCCTCGTCGCGAAGGAAAGAGCGGTGATCGCCGTGGATGCGCTGGTAGCGCCACGTGCGCGCGTAAAACCAGATGATGCCGCGGAGGTTCTTCGGGACGAACGACGGCCGCGCCTTGACGAAGTGCTTGTACGCGTTTCGCACGCTCTGCTCGGTCGCGTCGTAGGAGCGTGAGAACTCTTTGTAGAAGTCCTCGCGCGACAGCCGCGTGGGGAGGACGGCGTGCAAGAGATCGAAGAGGCGGTGATCGGTCGTGAGGAGCTTGTCCTTGTACGCGCGATAGAGCTGCGTGCCCGGCAGCGGCGTGAGGATGGTGAAGAGCGGGATGCCGATGTCGAGGCTGTTCACGTACTCGTAGAGCTGCGTGAACTGCTCCTTCGTCCAATCCGGGCGCACCATGAAGATCCCCGTCGAGATGACGCCGTTCTCACGGAGCACCTGGTTGGCGCGGAGGTTCTTCTGCCACGAGCTCTTCTTGCGAAGTGCGGCGAGGTTGTCGTCGTCGTTCGACTCGAAGCCGGACAGGAGCATCACGAGGCCGTTCTTGGCGAGCCGTGCGATGAGCTCCGGGTTCTCGGCGGCGAAGTCCGTACGTCCCTGCGTCATCCAGAACTTCTTCACCCGCCGCTTCTCGAGCTCTTCGCAGAGCTCGACGACCCGGCGCTTGTTCGTGAGGAAGTTGTCGTCGAGGACGAACACGAAGGGCTCGTCGCACGCCTCCATTTGATCGACGATCTTCTTGGCCGAGAGGAAGCGCGTGCGCCGCTCGTAGAACTCCCAGATCGCGCAGAAGTTGCAGTCGAACGAGCACCCGCGGCTCGTGAAGATCGACGCCATCGGGCGGAACGCGGTGAAGAAGTAGCGCCCCTTGTACTTCTCGATCAGGCGGCGGTTCGGGATCGGGAGGTCGTCGAGGCTCTGCGTCTGATCACGCTTCGGGTTCACGTGGCGAACGCCGTGCGCGTCACGCCAGCGCGTGCCTCGCACGCCGGCCATCGACTTGTCGCCGGCCGCGCGCTGCTCGGTCCATCGCTGCATGATCTCGCGCAGCGTGTGCTCGCCCTCTCCTTGAACGATCACGTCGACGTAGTCCACGTCGAACTCGTCGGGACAGAGCGTGGGGTGATGGCCGCCGACGATCGTGAGCGCCTCGGGGCACACGTTGCGCGCGGTCCGTAGCACCGCCTTCGCCTGATAGGCGTCGGTGGTCATGCTCGTCGTGCCGACGACGTCGGGGCGGAACGACGAGAGCATGCGAACGAGCGCGCCTTCGTCTTCGAGACGCATGTCGAGGATCTTCACCTCGTGCTCGTCTTCGATCGCGGTGCCCACGGCAGTGAGGGCGACGGGCTCGGAGAGCCAAACCACATTCTCGAGGCCAAGCCGTCCGTTTTCGAACGGAGTCGGCATTACGAGGAGGACGCGCATGGGGAGTGAGAATCCTTTCGTTGGACCTGCAGGTTCGGATGCAGCGCCGTCGCAGAAACGACCAGGGCACCGCGTGGTGCCATGGCGCGTGCGGCGCCGGAAGCGTTAGCTCGTCCTTAACGTCTAGTTTCTGTCCATTTTTTGTCAAGCTATTGACCACACCCCGAATTTGGATCAGGATTCGATCATGGAGGGCAAGAAAGCCGCACCACTCCTCGAGGGAGACGCGTCAGACGCCTCCGAAGAAAAAGAGGTCGGCTACTCCATTCGCGTCGTCGCTTCGCGCACGGGAATTCCCGTCGACACGCTGAGGATCTGGGAGCGTCGCTACGGCTTTCCGAAGCCTGCGCGCCGCCCTGGTGGAGGCCGCCTCTATTCGAGCCAAGACGTCGCGCGCCTCATCCTCCTCGCGCGAGCACGCGACGCGGGATACCGTCCCGGCGATCTGATCCCGCTGCCTGATCACGATGTGATCAAGCTGGTCGAAGAGGCGGACGCGAAGCGCGAGACCGCCGCGCCGCCCCCGCTCGTGCCGTCACCGGAGTCGAGCGCGACGGTCGACGACATCGTCGAGATGGTGAGGCTCGATGACGTCGCGGGCGCACGTGCAGCGCTTCGTGCGCTCGCCATCACGCTCGGGCCGACGCGCTTCGTCGTCGACATCGCGCATCCGCTCGCCGTACGCGTCGGCCAAGCGTGGGAGAAAGGCGAGATCGATGTTCGTCACGAGCACCTCGCCTCCGCGCTCTTGTCGATGCAGCTCCGTCTGATGCTGGCGACCTTCGAGGACGATCACGTCACGCAAGGCGCCGACCGGCCGCCGATCATCGTCCTCACCACGCTCCCGGGTGAAGCGCACGCGCTCGGCCTCGAGATGGTCGCCTTGTACCTCGCGTCCCATCATCGCCTCGTTCCGCGCATGCTCGGCGCAGACACGCCGCCCTCGGAGATCGTCGAGGCAGCCCGTGGCCTCCGCGCCGACGTCATCGGCATCTCCGTCTCCACCGCCCACGACGCCTCGGTGACGAAGCGCTACGTCGACGAGCTGAAGCTCGCGCTCGATCCGAGCGGCGAGGAGAATTCGGCGCGCGATCGGGGTATGGGGGCGAAGCCCCCATCGGATCGCACGCCGATCAAGCTCTGGATGGGCGGCGCAGGAGCGCCCTTCGTCGCCGAGCCGAGCGATCAGGTCACGCTCACGACGAGCTGGAAGGCGATCGACGACGCCGTTGCGGCGCTCCGCTGATCGACCGAAGCGGGGCTCCTCCCGACACGCTTCTCGCCGCGCTCACTTCTTCTTCTTCGTCTCTTCGGCGGGCTTGATGTCCAAGCAGGTCGTCATGTTCTCTTCGAACGTGAGCCAGTCGATGAGGTTCTTGAAGACGAGGATGCTGGTCGTCCCCGACTTCTGCACGTAGGGCATCGCCACTTGGTTCAAGAGCTCGTCGCCCCCCGGCATCATCATGCCAAGCGGGCCGCTGTCGGGCGCCGGCGCGCCGGCGCGCGCGAAGGGGTTCTGGAAGAAGAGGCTCGAGCCGATCACGAGCACCCGCGTATCGCGTGCGCTCTTCGTTCCCGGCTTGAACGCGCTCGTGAGCTTTCCCTCCACGCTCGCCGCAAGGATGACCTCGCCCTTCGCGCCTTCCCCCACGCTCGGCGCGGTGGGCTTCAGCTCGATCGGCTGCGTGCGAACGTCGCGCATGGCGCTGCTCGACGAGCGCGCGAGGACGCGAAACTTCGCGCCCGGTTGCCGGTCCTCGTGCTTCTGGATCGAGGAAGGCACCGGGAAATAGACGTCGGGGACGCGGAAGAAGATCGGTGACGTGGTGTCGAGCCTCTGCTGCTCCTCGCGCGCGTACGCGACGAACGGCATGTGAAGCACCTTCGGCGACTCCGTGGTCATCACCGGGACGTCGAACGAAGAGGCTTCATCGAACACGAGATCCTTCTGGAGCTCGAGACCGTAGCCGCCGGTGAGCTTCTCGAGGCCATGCGTCGAGAGCGTGACGATCATCCGCGCGTCGCCGGCCGCTGGGACGGCAGCGCTCGCGACGATCGCGAGCGGCTTGCTCTGCCCGATGACGAAGTCGTCGATCGCGCGAAGCTCGTCGTCCTTGAAGTCGTCGGTGGGCGCCTGCACGAGGAGCCCTTCGATCTCGGGAGGGATCGCTCGCCGGAGGTCGATGTCCTCGAGCGTGTAGTACGGGAAGTACTGCGTGATGACCGACCGGATCGTCGGCGAGCCCGCGCCCGCGGGCACGAGGTACGGCTCGGAGATCGACACCTCGTGATGGCCGGTCACGATGCCGATGCGTTTCTTGACGTTGTCGGCCTTGGCGATGACCTCGCGGATCTTGTTGTCGATCCAAAACTCGATGCCATCGGCCGACGTGAGGATCGGGATGCGATCGCGTTCTGCGCGATACGTGAACACCATGCCGAAGTAACCCGTCCGGCTTCCGTACATGCCGGAGCTACCGTCATCGACCGCGGTCATCTGAAGCCCGCGCTCGCTCGCTTCGTGCCGCTTCTCGTCCGCGCCTGGCGCGTGCTCCCTGACGTCGATGATGAGGTAGTCGAGCTTGCCTTGGCTCGACGCCTTCATCTGCTCGAGCACCACCGCGATCTTCTTCGTCTCCTCCGCCACCTTCTTGATGTCGGTGGACACGTAGAGCCGGATCTCCATCCGGTCTTTGAGCTGCGCGAGGATATGCGGCGTAGCAGGGCAAAGCGGCGGTGGTCGCGTCTTGATGTAGACCGCGGCACCACCGCCGAGGAGGAGCACCGGAAGGACGACGCCGATCACGATCGCGATCGATTTCCTCCGCTTGCTCGTCGCGCGCTCTTCTTCGGCCGCGAGCGCCGCGAGCACGACGGCGACGGGCTGGAGGTTCTCCGCCGTAGTGCCTGCCAAGGCCGTGTTCGACAGCACGCCCGACGCGAGCGCGGCGCGGACGTCCGCCTCGGCAAGCGGCCCGCGCGTCTCTTCGTTCCCCACCTTGACGAAGAGAGTCTTCACGCGTCGGCGTCTTCTTCTTCCTCTTTCTCGGTCTTCTTCTTGGCAGCGTCCTTCTTCTTGGTGTCGCTGTCGTCGTCGTCGTCAGAAGACTCGTCCGACTCGTCGTTCGAGACCTCGCGCGCCTTCGTGGGCTCGCTCGGCTCCGCGTCGTCTTCTTCTTCGTCTTCTTCTTCGACGACGGCCTTCTTCTTGGCGGAGACGAGGCCCTTCTTCTTTCCGACCTTCTTCTTCGCCTTCTTCGCGGGGCGCGGCTCGTCGTCGTCCTCGGCCTTGTCGGCGGAGACCTCGTCGTCGTCCTTGCCCTCTTCGTCCTCATCCTCGTCGTCGGCCTTCTTGCGACGCGGAGAGAGGTCGTCTTGCGTTGGCTTGATGTCGCCGAGCGACTCGAGGCCCATCGCGAGCTTCGGGCTCTTTCGCGCCATCTCCCAGAACCGCGCGTAGAAGTACGCGCAGAGGATCGCCGAGAAGAGGCCGATCCACTGGCTCGTCGAGAGCTGTGTGCCTTGCTGCTTCGCGAAGGAGGCCGGTCGCAGGATGATGAACGCCGCGATCGGCGGGATGAACGCGAGCACGCGGGCGACGTTGCGGATCTTCGGGTTCGTGATCCCGAGCGAGATGCCGAACACGAACGCGATGCTCATGACGAGCATCGATCCCGAGATGAGCCAGTGCTCGCCCATGAGCGGGCCAAACTCACCGCGCTCGGAGTCGTCGCGAAGCGTCTCGATCAAGAAGCGCAGGTAGCCGTACCCGAAGGCGAACAAGAAGAAGATCTGTCCGCGAAAGCGCTGGTGCTTGCGCTGCCAGAGAAGGAGCGCGAGGAGCGCGAGGCCGACGAGCGACTCGTAGATCTGTGTAGGATGCACAGGAAACGAGTGACCCATCTTCATGAGCTCGTCGCCCGCGGGCGTGTGCTTTCCCGCGACGTCGAGGTGACGTGCGAACGCGGGCGCGCCGATGCTTCCCTCGAGCGTGCCGTCCGGCCAGTGCGGGAACGTGCCGAGCTTCTTCAGCGCGGAGGGCGCGCTCTCGGGGAGGCGCTTGCCGAAGTCGCAGCCGAACAGGTAGCAGCCGATGCGCGTGATGAGCAGACCCGACGCGAGCGAAGGAACCGCGACGTCCGCCCACGGCATGAGGCGGATCTTGTGCGCTCGCAAGTAGAGCCAGCTGCCGAGATAGCCGCCCAAGAACCCGCCATAGGCGACGAGACCTCCGCGACGGAGCGCGAAGAAGTCGCTCGCTTGCTTGAACTCGTCGGGGTTCGTCACGACGTAGAGCACGCGCGACCCGAGGATCGCCGCGATCGCCGTGATGACGTAGCAGTTGGCCATGATCTCTTTGGGCAGACCATCGCGCTCGGCGAGCGTGAGCGTGAGGTACCACCCCACGACGAGCGAGAGCCCGAGCATGACGCCGTACGAGTAGATCGGCAGGTTTGCCGCTTCGTACTTCGTCTCGCGGAACACGTAGCCGAAGGCGCCAGCGGCGACCGCGATGATGAACGCGACAGCCGCGCTGTTTCGATCGCGTCGTCGCATGCCAAGGATCGCGTAGATCACAGCAATCGCTGCGACGGCCGCGAGCGCCCACCACAGCTTGAGTGGCGTCTTCGGAAGTGGGATGCGGAAGAGAATCGGATGCATGGTTTTCTTTGAGCGGTCTGTCTTGGGTCGATCGAGACGGACGGCGCGGATTTACGCGCGGCCTTTTTACCACGTTCCCAGCCCGACCGCCCCAAACCCTCGTGAGAGCGGATCCCCTTGTCGCTCGAGGCGCGCGCACGGACGAAATCTGGGCCTTCTATGCTAAGAACCGGGCCGTGGCTCTTCTCGTTCCTTCCCCTCGCTTTTCGTGGGTTCTTCCGCTCGCGATCGTCGCCGTCGCGTGCGTGCCGACCGGCAGCGCGCCTCCTTACGACGCGGGTCCCACACCGACGACGGCGGCGACGTTCAAGCCGTCGGTCAACGTCATCACCGCGCCGTTCGAGGACAATTTCGACCGCCCCGACGGCGGCGATGGGCCCCTGTCGGGCGATGCGTCCGCGGTGTTGGCCACCTCGGCCTCGGCGTCCGCGTCGGCGTTGGTCGACGCGTCCGGCGCGAAGGTCACTTCGGTCAACGAAGCGGGGGCGGATGTCTTGCTCGGGTCGTCGTCACCGAACGACGGCGGCATCGCGCTGCTCCCGACCGCCGACGGTGGCATGAACGAGCGCCCCGCGAAGCCGAGCAACCTCGGCCCGAATTGGTCGCAGGTGCGAACGACGGCGTGGCGCGTCGAGAACGGAAAGCTCTGTGGCGAGGGCGCACACAACCACGGAGTGTGGCTCAACAAGGTCCTGCCGGTGAACGCCCGGATCGAGTTCGACGCGATGTCCTTCTCCGAGGAGGGCGACCTCAAGGCGGAGGTCTGGGGCGACGGCCACTCGTACGCGACGGGCACCTCCTACACGAACGCGACGAGCTACCTCGCGATCCTCGGCGGTTGGAAGAACTCCCTCCACGTGCTGGCGCGCATCAACGAGCACGGGACCGATCGCCGCGAGATCAAGATCGACCCGAGCGCCGACGACCCGCGCCAGCGCCCAGTCGTCCGCGGGCAGCTCTACCAGTTCAAGATCGAGCGAAACGACGGCAAGACGGTGCGCTGGTCCGTGAACGGCATCGAGTACCTCACGTGGACCGATCAAGCGCCGCTCGCCGGCCAGGGACATGACCACTTCGGCTTCAACGAGTGGGAGGCCAAGGTGTGCTTCGACAACGTGAAGGTCACGCCGCTCTGAACGGAAACTGCGGGCTTTTGTGACGAAACCCGGTCGTTTCGACTCGGTGCGTAGGGTCGTTCACTGTACGGTCCGGGCTGGCTGGCCGTTAGGCTGGAAGAAGCACCCGCAGCCAAACGAAAACGCGCGGCTTTACTCCGCGCCTCCTCGGCTCGAAACTACGATTTGTAGGACGTGGCAGAACCCCCGAAGGACACCCAAAAGGAGCTCGAGCGCGAGATCGGCGAGCTCGAAGAGCGTGTCGACCGTCTCCGCGCGTCGTACGAGCAATACTTCATGGGCTTCGAAAAGATCGAGCCCAGCGTCCAGCGCAAGGACGTCGATCGGCGCTTCACGCACCTCCGCAAGACGCAGATCCGAAACACCGCGCTGCGCTTCCGCTTCAACGTCGTCACGCAGAAGTTCAACACGTACGCGATGTACTGGACGCGCGTGTGCCGGCAGATCGAAGAAGGCACGTTCAAGCGCCACGTCCAGCGAGCGACGCGCCGCTTCGGTCCGGGAGCCGATCGACGTCGCGACGACTTCTCGATCGACGTCGAGCTCGGTGACTTCGAGGAAGACATCGACAACGCGGATCTCGACATGGAGGCGGTGCTCGCCGAAGCGAACGCGCATGCCGAGACGTTCAACCTCCAAGGTGGCGACACGCTCCCGCCGGGCGCGCGCACCGATCCGCCGCAGAGCCGTCCGTCGTTCTCGATCCCGGCTGCGCCTTCGAGCACCGCGTTCGCGATGACCGGGCACCGCGAGACGATCGGCTCCGAGCCTCCCGACTCGACCGGCACGCCTCGCCCTCTGAAGAGCCCACGTCAGGTCGCGCTTCCTCCAGGCGCGAAGCCGCGCGTTCAGCTTCGCAAGCGTGACGATCACGCGCCGCCTTCCACGCGCCACGTCACCGCTCCGCCTCACGCGTCGATCGATCCGCCGACCCCGCCGCAGGCGATGCCGCCGCCCGGCCGCGCGATGCGACCGCCGATCGGATCGCAGCCCGATCGACTTCCTCCTCCTTCGAGCTCGGTCATTCGTCCGTCGCCCGTGACCGCCGACCCGAGCCTGCGCCCGGACCACGCGCCGCTGCCTCGTCCGGGGTCGGTCAACCGCGTCCCGGTCGCGACTCCGCCCGGACACCAGCGGCCGATGATTCGCCCTGCGATCGCGAAGCAGCACACGCCCGCGAGCCCGATGACGCCTCCCGGGAGCGACGGCGCGCAAAAGCCGGCGCCCGCGCCGAGCGTCAACCGCGTGCCGATCGCGCGGCCGCCCACGTCGCCAGGTGCTCCGCCGCCGCGTGCGCCTGCGTCCGGCGCCGTGAACACGCCGGGCGTCCCGATGAAGCCCGTGATTCGCCCCATTCCGCCTCCGAGCGGCGCCGGAGCTCCACAACCCCGTCCGCTCCCGGCCTCGGTGCCCAGGATCGCTCCTGCGTCCGGATCAGGACCGGCGTCGACGCCCGCTCCGACGAGCGACGTTCCGCGGCCCACCCGCCGTCCGCCGCCGGCCCTACCGAGCAAGCACTCGCAGAAGAAGCCCTGACCTTCTTCGTCGCGGTCGCCCCATCGTTAAACGAAGACGGCTGACCGCTTGCGAGAGGGTCAGCCGATCTTCTTGGTGAAGCTTGGGATCAGTGGGTTGGATACGTACTGGGCCGCCTTTGGCTGGAGGGCGGGGATTCGTCCGCCTCATCGCAAAACGTGCAGAGCTCGACCAGGTCGTCGTCCGCGTCGATGATCGTTCCCTCGACGGGCTGCGCTGTTCGAGCGTCGTATCGGCAATTGTCGAGGGCGACCCATCGACCTCGGTACTCGTCGCTTTGCCGGATTTGCGGCCAACTCATGCGACTACCCATTTGCTCAACCAACCTCATTCTCCCGACGGTTCTCATTCGGAGGGGGGACTCCATGTTCACGACTCAGATTCGAAATGCTCTCTTTTGATTCGAGAAGCACCGGACGCGGCCTTCATTTCGTTTGAAGAAGATGTTGGCTTTGTCTCCGAAGCGTCCCGCGGTGACGAACCCGTCACGGGGTGCCCCGTCGTTGGGGTCCTACATCGGTACAATGCGGGTCTGGGATCGGTCAAGGGACCGGGTGTCGTTTGGGGGCAACACCTGAACGCAAAACCAGCCGAATCGAGGCTAACTCCTCGAAACTTCGTTTGCGGCAGGACGCCTCAGCTAGGTCGATTTTGGGCCGGCCGAGGTCTTTTGAAACGACCCGCGCGCTGTTCGTCAGCCCGAGAGCGTCGCGAGAACCTGACCGTTTTGCGGAGCGAGGACTTCAATCCTCTCACGCGTCCACACGACGAGCTGTCCTTGGATGAAGCGATGGCGTCGCCACGAGCCGACCGGTCGCGACCAGAGCATGCGGCCGGTCGTCGTGTCGACGCTCCGGAGCTCGCACTGGTCTTCGTCGTCGTTCGGGGTAGCGACGAAGACGAGGGAATAGCCGTCGGTGATCATTTGCTGGTCGAAGTCGTCATCCGGCTCGCTTCCCGCCTCTCCGGCATCGAAACGAAAGCCGAGCGTGTTCGGATCGAGACCGACGATCCGGCGCACCGGTGTGCCGTGCGACTTCTTCAAGAGGAGAGCGAGCGTGGGACCCGCCGCGCAGAACGCGGCCACGGCGTGGTTTGGGATGGGCGGCGGGATCGCTCGGCCGCGCGGACCGACGTAGATCCCCTCGCCGCTCGACATTCCTGCAAAGGCCCGCGGGCCCATCATGCAAGGGACGATGTCGTCATTGTCGAGGTCTTCCACGCGATCGAAGAAGTGCGGCTGCCCGGTCACGCCGTCGAAGCAGAAGAGGCCATCGTCGTCGCCGTCGGGTCCCATGTCGTCGACCACCGTCAGCACCGTGCGTCCGCTGAGGCGCGCGAGCCCGAGGTCGGTGCTCCAATGATCATGGCCGAGCGACGCGATCGGCTGCGCGTAGGCCGGGTTGAAGACGTCCACCTTCACGTAAGGAGCTCCGTAGCGCACGATGCAAGCGCCGAGATCGGGGACCGGCGTGATCTGGATGCTCTTGTCTCCGTACGGTCGCTGCCAGAGCGGCTGCCCCGAGTCGCGATCGAAGGCGAAGAGGGTGTGGTCGATCGTCGGGACGAGGATCGCGCCGCGTCCGTGTTGCGGAAAGGGATCGGCGATCACAACGCCGGCGTCGGTCAACTCGGGCGCGTCGGAGAGCGAGGCGTTCCACTTCTTGTTGCCGTTCATCAGATCGAGGCAGATGAGCTGCCGCTTGTTCGCGATGTAGACGTTGCGACCGAGGATCGAGAGCGACGACGACTCGATGTTGTCGAGCCACGCGAGGCCTTGGAGGGTCTCCCAGAGAACCCGCTTGTTCTTGACGTCCCACGCGCGAAGGCAGGGGGGCTGGCCGTGCGGTGCGCTCACGCCGACCGCGACAAAGCCCAGATCCCCGGCGATCGTGCAACAAGCCGCGTCGATCCCGCTGGTGAACGGCCCGCTCGATTCGCCCTGCGACATCGACACGCCGCCATCCCAGCGCTGCTGCGGCTGGCCGCCGGTGTTGTAGGCGGGCACGCCGGCGTACGGCGCCATCACCTTCGCACGGCAATAAGGACACGCGAACGTCTCTCCGGGCGCATGTCCTGTGATCGGCGCACCGCAGAAGGGGCAATGGAAGGTCGTCGTGCTCACGAGGCTCACGAGACTACATCACTTGGTAGCCCCAAAGCGCTGTCGTCAGCGCGGGAAGCGCGCCTGCGAAGAGGACGCGAGCCAGCCGCCGACCCGCAGCACCATCTCGAGCGCTTGCCGGTAGTTGAGGCGCGGGTCGCAGACCGAGAGGTAGCGCTTGTCGAGATCCGCTTCGGTGAGGCCGCCGCCGATGCACTCGGTGACGTCTTCGCCGGTGAGCTCGAAGTGAACGCCGCCGAGGATCGTGCCGAGCTTCGCGTGCACCGCGAAGGTGCGCTCGATCTCCTTCAAGATGTCGTCGAAGCTGCGCGTCTTCAGGCCGCTCGCGGTGACGATGCCGTTGCCGTGCATCGGGTCGCACACCCAGAGCACCCGCCGGTTCGCGCGCGTGACGGCCTCGACGAGCGGCGGGAGTGACGTGTCGACGTTCGCGGCCCCCATGCGCGTGATCGCGACGAGCTTGCCGGCTTCGTTCGTCGGGCTGAGGGCGGTGAAGAGACGGACGGCGTCTTCCGGGTCCACCTTCGGCCCGAGCTTCACCCCGACGGTGTTCTCGATCCCGCGGAAGAACTCGACGTGCGCGCCGTCGAGCGCGCGTGTGCGCTCACCGATCCACGGCATGTGCGTGGTGAGCAGGTAGTGGCCTTCACGACGAGGCACGCGGCGCGTCTGCGCAGACTCGTAGTGGAGGTTGAGCCCCTCGTGGCTCGTGTAGAAATTGACGCGCGTGAGCTCTTCGACGGTGCTCTCGCCGATCGCTTCCATGAAGCGAAGCGCCTCGGCGAGGCTGTCGGTCGTTTGCTTGTACTCTGCACGCAGATCCTTCGGGAGGTCGGCGCGGGTCATGAAGCCGAGGTCCCAGTACTCGGGGTGGTGCATGTCGGCGAAGCCGCCGACGGCGAGCGAGCGCACGAAGTTGAGCGTCATCGCGGCGTGCCCGTACGCGTCGAGCATCGCGCGTGGATCGAAGCGTCGAGCCTCGGCGCTGAACTCGGGCCGGTTGACGATGTCGCCGAAGTAGCTCGGGAGCACGACGCCCTCGCGCTCTTCGGTGGGGCTCGAGCGCGGCTTGGCGTATTGACCGGCGAGCCGGCCGACGCGGATGACGGGCTTCTTCGCCGCGTGGATCAGCACGAGCGACATCTGAAGCAGGATCTTCAGCTTGTTCGTGATGATCCCGGGCTGGCAGTCCGCGAGCGTCTCGGCGCAATCACCGCCTTGCAGGAGAAAGCGCCGCCCCACCTGGGCGTCGGCGATCTGCTCCTTGAGCTTCTCGACCTCCCACGAGGTGACGAGGGGAGGTAATGATTTGAGCTTGTCGACGACGGACGCGAGCGCGTTCGGATCGTCGTAGCTCAAGTCTTGTGAATGCGGCTTGTCCTTCCAGGACTCGGGGCTCCAAACCAAAGCGATGTGAGCCTACCGCGTACAGCGAGCGGGCGCGAAGGATGGCTCGGGTCGCCACAAACTTGGCCCGCCCGCGTGTGGCGTGCGTACGTGTTCGGCACCGTCATGACGAAGAAGAACGCTGGTCCCGTCGTTGGTCTCCTGTCGACTTGCGGAGCTCTCGCGTCGATGACGCTCCTCACGCTCGGGCTCGCGGGCTGCCCCGCGACGCACCAGTCGCCGCCGGTGCGCGCGCAAGAGGCCGCCACCGAGCTCAACACGAACACCCGCTTCGGGCGTATGGAGATGGCGATCGAGAAGGTCGCCCCGGCCGCCCGTGAGGCCTTCCTCGAGCGCCGCCGATCGTGGGGCGGGAGCGTGCGCGTCGCCGACTACGAGATGGCTGGCTTCCGCATGAAGGGCGACGAAGACGCGGAGATGCTCGTGAAGGTCGCCTGGTATCGCATCGACCAAGGCGATCTCCGCACCACGCTCCTTCGACAGAGCTGGCACGACTTCAAAGGCGAATGGCGGCTCGTCGAGGAGACGCGCGCGGAAGGTGACGTCGGTTTGATCGGCGATCGATCGCCGACCTCGATCACGACGACGACAGCCGCGACCGGCCCGACGTCGCCCGTGAGCGGCACGCCACGTAGCCCGCAGTTCCCAACGGTTCGCCTGGGAGGCGGCCCGGAGCCACGCCCCGAAGCCGCGACCGCGCCCGCGACGATTCCGCCGCGAGAAGAGACCGGCGACTGACCGCGCAGGCTTAGGCTTGCGACTTCGGCGGAGCCGACTTCTTCGCCGTCTTCTTCGGAGCGGGCTTCGCCGTGGAAGCCGTGCGCTTCTTCTTGAGGCGCGCCTTCTTCTTAACCTGCGCCTTGCGGCGCTTCATCTTCTGCGAGTTGCGACGATCGAACTTACCCATTGGTGGGGCGCATAGAACGCACTTTGGCCTCGCTCGTCAAGCGAACCCGCCCGAAGGCCCTCCGGGCTGCCTGTCCGAACGGCCCTTCGGCGAGCGCCTTAGCCCGCGTTTTCGGCGACAGCGTCTTCGCGACCGCGCACTTCGAGGCGGTAGCGGCTGTTGATCGTCTCGATGTAGAAGACCTCGCGCCCTGCGAGACGAAGCACGCGCTTCACCGGCGTCGTCACGTACTCGTGCATCCCATCCGGGAACTCGATGACGACGACAGAGCCCTTCCGCGGTGCTCTCACGAGGCGGCCAGCTACGGCGCGCGATCCTTTTCCGAGCTTGCGGAGGACGACTTCCACAAAACCCAATCTAGCATTGCCAGCGGCCGCGTCTACGGCGCAGGCAGGCCCTCGCGCACGACGTGCATACAGGCTGCGCTCGCTTCCGCCGTCCCCCGTGTGTGGCCGACGTCCCGCCCCTGACGCCTCCGTTCCTTGGAGGGAAACCGGAAGCTCGACGTCTCGAGAGACCAAGCGCGACTGCAAGGTGCGTCTCTTCGAATTCGGCTTGTTTTCTGGGCGATCAGGGACGTGACGCGCGCCGTCAATCGTCTCCGTGGCTGCCGTGGTCAAGGGTCCGACCACGGACACACCTCTGATCGGAGGCGCGACCCGAGGCGGTCCCTGCTGCCGAGCCGCAAGTCTGGCGCGGGCCGACGCAGGCGAAGAGGGAAGCTTTCCAGGGCTGCTCCTGCGCTCTCTTGTCGCCTGCCCGATCGTTGGGTAAGCGCTCGTCCGATGTCCTCCGGGTCCTTCGCTCCCCCGCACGTTCATGGCGCTCCGAACGGCGAGCATCTCGCGGAGGCGAGCGAGGCGAGCGAGAAGCGCATGGCCGGACGCGTGAAGCATGGGTGCATCGAGGTCGTCTGCGGCTCGATGTTCAGCGGCAAGACGGAAGAGCTCCTTCGTCGCGTGAAGCGCGCGCGGCTGGCGCGGCAGCGCGTCGTGCTCTTCAAGCCGCGCATCGACAACCGCTACGATGACGTGAAGGTCGTCAGCCACGAGGGCATCAAGGCCGAGGCGACCGCGGTGGCGAATTCGCGCGAGCTCCTCGGGTTCGTCGACCTCACCCATGCTCCTGATGTGATCGGGATCGACGAGGTGCAGTTCTTCGACGAGGGGATCCTCGACGCGGTGGAGAAGCTCGCCGACGGCGGGGTTCGTGTGATCTGCGCGGGGCTCGATCAAGACTACCGCGGCAAGCCCTTCGGTCCGATGCCCGCGCTGCTCAGCATCGCGGAGTACGTGACCAAGCTTCAGGCGGTGTGCTCGCGATGTGGGGCGGCCGCATGCCGATCGCAACGGCTGATCGGCATGGAGGGTCAGCTCTTCGTCGGCGGCGCGGCCGACTACGAGCCGCGCTGCAGGCGATGCTTCGTCGCGGGCGCGGTCGACGCTGGACCGGCGCCTTCGCGCGACTGAGCGGACGACGACGACGCGGGGCCGGCCTCCGGATCGTGCGCGGGGGCTCCTTGCGAAGGAGCCGTCACGCCGGGGATGTGCTGCGACGCGAAGTAGGCGCGCAGCACCTCACGCGCGAGCACGTTCGCTTTGATCGTCCACTTCGGCTCGTTCACGACGAGCACCGCAAAGGCGACTTTGCGCGGTTGCGCCGGCTCATGACCGTCCTTCGCGGACTCCGTCGGGAAGACGAACGGCTTGCTCGGCGCGAAGCCCGCAAACCACGTGTAGAACCGCTGCGAATTCGGCTCCGTGAGCGTGCCTGTCTTGCCCGCGACCGAGACGCCCGGGAGAAACGATCGACCCTTCGCGTCGTGAAAGGCGCGATACGAGGTGCCGTCGCTGACGGTCATCTCCATCATCGTGGTCACCGCGTGCGCGGTCTCGGGCTTCATCACGCGCTTCTGCGCGAGGCCCATCGGCGCGCTCCACTGCACCTTGCCGTCATCGATCACGTCGGTCACGAGCACCGGGCGAACGGGCTCACCACCACGTGCGATCGCCGCGCTGAGCCACGCCGCATGGATCGGCGACAGCGTCGTGTTCCAGAAGCCCGCCGCCGTGCGCGCGAAGCCGAGCTGATCTTCGGGGAAGCGCGCCGCGCTCGGCTGCACCGGGACATCGAACGGAAGCGCGGTCGTGAACCCGAGCGATTTGGCCGTCTCGTCGAGCTGCGCCGGCTTGAGGTGCGCGAGGGCGAGCCGCGCGAACACCGTGTTGATGCTCCGCCCCATCGCGCCGCCGAGCGTCGTGCACCACTTGTCGCGCTTCGGATCGGGCGTGAGGTCTTGCGCGGTGATGCGTTGCTCGCCGCCCGAGTAGCACTCCTTCTGATCAGGCTGCGCGTTCGCGTTCTCCACGAGTGACGTACCGGTCACGATCTTGAAGACGCTCGCCGCGGGCGCGGTCGCTTCGACGTTGAGATCGCGCTTCTGCCCCTTCTCGACGTGGCTCGCGTACACGATCACTTTGCCCGTCTCGACATCCATCAAGACGACCGCTGCCTCCGGCAAGTGATGGAGCTGCATCACGCCGTCGGCGACACGCTGGAGCGATGCCTCGACGCCGAGACGTGCTGTCTTCTTGTCGGGGAGCGGAGCTGTGACCACTCCCGATTCCTTCATCTCGATCTTGTTCAGATCGATCCCTGCCAATGTCGGGGGAGGAGGTGCCACCGCGGCCGCCGCCGCTGCTGGCCCGCTCAGCTTCACGAGCGCAGGCGTCTCGGCGCGAAGAGTCCTCCGGCCAAGAGCTGCGAGCACGATCACGAGCGGTACCCCCACCGCCATGGCTACCCAAGAGCGCCGCCGCATGGGGGACCACGTCACACGCTTGGGTCTTTTCGGGCAAACAAACGGCTTTGTCGCGGGTCCAACCACGACCATAAAACGCTCCGCCGCGCCTGGCTCTTCGCGAGACTCCGCGAAGGCTGGACGTGGAAGGGGCCGAGCGATATCGAGGTCTTGCGATGAGATGCCGCGGGCTACGTTTGGCTATCCCTTTCCTTCTCTTATCGATGTGCACCGCCGTGACCACGACGGCGTCCGCCAGCGAGAAGGACGACGCAGCGCGCGAACGCGAACGCCGGCTGGTGGCTCCAGCCGGCGGCGGGCTCGACGCGATCGAGGTGGTCGTCGATCAAGCGGCGGGTGCGCTCAAGGTGCGTCGATGCAAGACCGGCGACTGCTCCGACCCCGCGAACGCGCCGTCGAAGTCGATCCCGATCGCGATCGAGCGGAGCCGCCTCGATTTGGCGAACGCGTCGATGGAGCTCTTGCCGATCGGTGAGGGGCGCTCGGTGATCCACGTCCGCGTCACCGACGTGCAGCGCAAAGACCTCGCGTTCGAGGCGCTCGTCGCCGGGCACGCCGAAGAGCCGATCTTCGCTGGGCTCACCGGTCATACCCGCGGCGAAGACGGCGACCGAAGTGGGCAGGTCGTGCTCGTCTACGATCGCGACGACAAGAGCAAGTTCGTCCTCGTCGCCGAGGCGCGCGAAGACACCCGCATTTGCGGGCAAGCGACGACCCCGCTCGGCGCGCGCGGGCTCGACCCGAAGACGATGCAGCTGCGCGGCGCGACGCTTCATCGCCTCGACAAAAAGCTCCGCGACGGCGCGGTTCGTGTCGTCAGCCAAGCGCATGCCTCGTCGAAGCCGCCGCTCGCGCGCATCTTGCTCGCGACGGGAGGAAGCGCCCCGAACGCGCAAGCGCTGACCGACGGAAAGCCCGAGACGACGTGGAGCGAGAAGCGGCCGGGCGACGGTCACGGTGAGTTCGCGACGATGCGCGCGCCGTCGGAGGTGCCGATTCACTCGCTCACGGTGACGATCGCGCCCCCTGCCCCTGCCGACAAGGCGAGCAAGACCGCAGCGCCCGACGGCGCGGCGCCGCGCACGTTCTTCGTCGCGACCGACCAGAAGCTCTTTCACGTGACGATGCCCGAGGACGGATGGGCCAAGCCCGGCGCGAGCTACGACATCCCGCTCCCCGAGCCCGTGAAGACGACGTGCGTCGCGATCGTCCTCGACGAGGCCTACGCACGCAACCTGACCGCGCCGGAGGTCTCGTTCGCGGAGATCTCGGCCGTCTCGAAATTCGATCTCGACGGCGCCTCGCTCGACGACGTCGCGAAGGAGCTGTCCGGCGCGCGCGCCGAAGAGTCGGCGGCGCTGCTCCGGCGCGGAGGCGAAGAGGGGCTCAGCGCGGTGTCGAAGCGATGGGCCTCGCTCGATCCGCGAGGTCGCGCGCTCGCGGTCGACGTCGCGGCGAGCGCAGGCACGTGCGAAGGCGCCGCGATGGAGCTGCTCACGCGCGCGCTCTCCGATCGCGAATCGGAGGTGCGAAAGCGCGCGCTCGGACGCATCGAGCGCTGCGGAAAGGCCGCCACCGAGTCGCTCGTCGTCGCGGTCCGCTCGGATGACGAAGCTCGTCGCGCCGCGTCGGCTCCGCTCCTCGCGACGATCGCCGCAGGCGTAGCGCTCGATCCGATCGGCGAGCAGCTCGGGAAAGGCTCTCCGGAGACACGCCGCGCGCTCCGCGGTGCGTTCTCGCGCGCCGCCGCCTCCGCGCCACGCGACAAGCTCCTCGCGCTGCTCGGCAAGAAGGACGCGCCGCTCACGACGAGGCTCGATCTTCTCCGCTCGATGAGCACGAAGCTCCCCGAGCTGCGTCCCGAGTCGGGCGCCGCCCTCGCCGACATCTTGCGGAAGTCTCCCGACATGCCGACGCGATGGCTCGTCGTTCAGCCGCTCGCGGCGCTCGCGCGATCACCCGACGCGACGAGCGGCGAGCTCACGCGTCTCTCGGAGATGATGCGGCGTGATCCCGAGTGGCCGGTGCGCGCACGCGCCGTCGAGCTGTCGGCGCCGATCGCGCCGCTCGAGCCGTCGATCGTCGCCGCCGGGCTCGACCCAGAGCCGCGCGTTCGCGAGGCCTCGATGAAGGCGATCGCGACGGGCAAGCTCGGGTCGGGAGCCGCCGCCGCGGCGCATGCGCTCGGGACCGACACGTGGACGTTCGTCCGCGTCGCGGCCGCAGAAGCGCTCGGCGCGATCCCCGAGAACGCGCCCGGACAAAACGCGCTCGCCGACGCGCTCGACAAAGACCCGAGCCCGAAGGTGCGCGCGTCGATCGTCACCGCGCTCGGAAGCCAACGCGCGCTGAAGTTCGCGTCGAAGATCCGCGACCGGCTCGACGACACGAAGGAAGACACCGAGGTCCGCGCGCTCGCGGCTCGCACGCTCGGGGCGCTCTGCGTGCGAAGCGCGACCGATCGCCTGACGAAGCTCGCGATCCTCGCGCGGTCACCGGTCGACGAGGCCGATGAACGCATTGGCATGGCCGCGATCGAGGCGTTGTCGGCGCTTCATCCGCCGGACCTCGACAAACGCCTCGCTCCCCTTCGCGAGAAGGAGGTGCGTATGCCGATCCGCCGAGCCGCCGAGCGTGTGCTCGGCGAGCCAGGGACGTGTCGGTAGTTGTGTCGCAGCGTCAGAGCGTCTTCAAGAACGCCGCGAGCGAAGCGACCTCGGCCGGCGAGAGATGCTTCGTGTGGCCCATCTTTCCGTCGGCGGCGACGATGAGATCGTCGAGCGTCGTGAAGCGACCGTCGTGGTAGTAAGGCGCGCTCGCGCCGATGAAGCGAAGGCTCGGCACGAGGAACTCCTTCACCGTGTCGGTCATCGTCCCGCTGCTCACGTTCTCCGCCTTCACGCCGCCGAAGCCCTGACTCGCGGCGTGGCACGTCGAGCATCGCGTCTCGGACGAGTGAAAGATCCGCCTTCCCTCCTCCGCTTCGGCAGACAGCGGGCGCTTCGCGCGAGGCGGCGGCGGCATCGCGCGTACGAACGCCTCGAGGTCGCCGATGGCGTCGTCGGGTAGCCCGGTCCCGCCGAGGTTCCTCACCGTGATCTTCAGGTGCTCCGCGATGCTCGCGTGCTTGCCGTGCCATCCATACGGCGATTTACGATCGAGCCGGCCCGCGAGGAAGATCGTCTGACGAAAGCCTTCGGGTGAAGCCCACACGAGGCCGTCGTCGCGGCCGTCGGGATGGCAGGTCGCGCACGCGCGCCGGTCCTTCGTCATGCGCTCGTCGCGCGACGCATGAAAGAGCGCGCGGCCGCGTCGAACACGCTCCGTCGCGAACGCTCCGTCGACGCTCGCCTCCGCGCTTCGCTCGGCGAGGTCGATGACACGCGCGGGCTTGATCTCGCTCTTCGATCGGTCTTCGCTTCGCGGCGCGACCGCCGACGATGGCTCCTCGAAGACGCTGATCGTTCGATCGTGCTGCGAGAACGCGAAGAGGTTGCCCTTGTCGTCGAGCGCGAGCGCGGTGGGTCCGCCCTTCACCCCGAAGCGCGTCGGGAGCTTGGTGACGCGCGCGGGCCTCGGCTTCTTCGCGGTCTTCGGCGTGAGGTCGACGTCGAAGCGCTGAACGTCGAGCGATCCGACACATGCAACATACAGCGATCGATCGACCGCGACCGCCGCGCGCGGGAGGAAGCAGCGCGCCTCGTGATCGACCACCTCGGGGATCAAGAGGCCTTGGTTCTTCACCTCGACATCGAAGGACGACGCCGGCGGGGTCGCGACGAGGCTCGCGACGTCCATCTCGACGGTCGGAAAGATCGTCATCGTCTCGTCGAACGTGAACGTCGAGCCGCTCCCCACCCCCGAGCCGTAGCCGTTGCCGCTCATCGATTCCTTGTCGCCG
>JBGAFW010000045.1:0-83746 GCA_044227045.1 Labilithrix sp. | reverse complement strand
GAGCTCAGCGCCGCGCTCGAGGCGTGGGCACGCGAAGGGACCGTCTCGACGCGCCTTCAAAACGTCGTCGGTCACTCGCCGACGGGCTCGAGCCCGAACCTCGCGCCGTTCACGCCTCCGTCCACGCCGGATTCGAGTCGCGTCCCGAGCGAGCGCCGGGCGGGGTCAGGCCCCACCTCGAACGTCCCTGTGGCGCCGATCTCGGATTCGGCCGAGGGTCACAACCCGACGACTGGAGGTTCGGCTGCGATCGAGCTGCTCGCGACCGCCTCGGACGATCAGCTTCGTCGTGACCGAATGAAGCTCGTGCTCGCGGTCGCGACCGGGCTCGGGATCGCGTTCGTCGTGATCGTGCTCGTCGTCGCGCTTCGTTCTCCGAAGACGACCGCCACCGGTCCCGCGGGCCCGGACTCGACGGCTGCCCTTGGTGCGGCCGAGCCGCCGTCGACGATCGTCGTCCCGCCTCCCCCAGCGCCTCGCCCGCCACCCGCGGCAGCGAGCGAGGAGGTGGCCGAGACCTTGGAGCTCCCGGCGAACCCCACCGCGGCCTCACCTGCCAATCCTTCGCCTTCGGGTCGCGCGCCTGCGACGCACCATTCGTCGACGCGATCGAAGAAGGCCGACTGCGCGCAGCCATTCGTGATTGACTCGAAGGGCGTGAAGATTCCGAAGATGCAATGCTTGTGAACGAGCGCCGACGTGGTTGGTTCTTCCTGATCGCGGCGATCTTCGCCGTGGGGCTCACCGGCTGCTTCGCTCTCTTCTCGCTCGATGACTACGGGCCTCCGAGCGAAGCGCCCGACGCAGGGCCCGTCGCCGACAGCGGGTCCGACGCCGATGCCGACGAGGGCGACGCGCCGATCGACTCCGCCACCTTCGTCGACGGCGGCAAGATCGTCTTCGTGACCGAGGCGGACTTCCAGATCGCGGACAAATTTCGGACGATCGACGCCACCAACTCCCTTTGCGCCCAGGCCGCATCGGCGGCGGGCTTGAAGGGCACCTTCGCCGTCTGGTTGAGCAACGGCAAGAACACGCCCGCCTCGTCGTTCGCGCTGATGCAAGACGGCGCGCCTTCGGTGCCGCTCATCACGCCGACGAGACAGCTCATCGCCAACGACTATGCGGAGCTCATCGCGAAGGGGCCGCGCATCGCCATCGCCGTCACGGAGACGAAGAAGACGCTCGCGGACTCGCCGAGCGCCGACGGCAACGGGCGATGTGCGTTGACGAACGCGGTGTGGACGGGCACCGCGCCGAACGGCACGAAAGACAATACTCAGCCGGCGATGCAGCCCACGTGTCAGGACTGGCAGGCATCGAACGCAGCGAACACGGCGCGAGCAGGGCGCATCGTCAAGCACCCCACCGAGTGGACCTCGGGCTGCTATCTTCCGTGCAACGAGCGAGCTCACCTCTACTGCTTCGAGCAATGACGATGTCCGCAGCGATTCGTCCTTCCTTCTTCCTCGCCGCCGTCGCGTTTGGCTGCGCGCTCCTCGGCGGCGCGCCCGTTGCGCACGCGCAGCAGAAATCCGAGCTCATCGAGGCACGAAACGAGGCCGAGCGCTGCGCGCGTCCGACCTGTCCGCAGCTCCTTCGCGACGAGTGCAGCAAGTGGGTCACCGACATCGAGGCGAAGCTCCCGAGCCTCGTCGTGCGGTCACGCGCGGGCGACGGATGCGTGCGCACCGACACGAAGGTGGAGACGCAGGGCTCACGCCGTGCACCGGACTCCGACGTCCTCTACGTCGATCCCGGTGTGCACATCATCAAGGTGACCGATCCCGTGACCGGCAAGACGAAGTCGTTCACGATCAACTTCGCGCCGGGTGAGCGCCGAGACATCGACGTCGACTTCGCCCCTCCGGACGCGACGTGTGGCGCCCCCGTGGTGAAGAGCGGGTTCGGGAAGATCCCTCGACTCACGCTAATCCTCGGGAGCATCGGCGGAGGTCTCGTCGTCGCTGGCGCGACGATGGGCATCATCGGCGCGGTGAAGCGGAGCGACCTCGACGCGTGCAAGCCCTCGTGCTCGAACGAGCGCATCGACGGCGTTCGCCCGTTCTTCATCGCGGGGGATGTGCTTGCGGGCTTTGGGCTGCTCGCGCTTGGCGCGGCCGCGGTGACGTATTTCGCGCGGGATCCGGAGCCAAGCTCGAGCACGGCGCGATCCACGGCGCCCCGTATTTTCTGGGCTGGAAGCGGCGTCGCCGGGTCGTTCTAGACCACTGTTGCCGTAGAGCGAACAACGCGTTCGCCAAACGCCCCATTGTTCGAGGGGCTGTCCGGGCGCATCTTCAACCTACGAAGCGGCGACGACGAGGTCACCAAGCCCGCCACGACCGCGTCGCCACCTTCGGAAGATTCAACCCAAGCACGTGAGGCGCGGCTCCGCACGACGGACGCACGCCTTTGGAGGATACGGTCATGTCATCGAATTGGACGATCGATACGGTTCACACGCACGTTGGCTTCTCGGTCAAGCACCTCATGGTCTCGACCGTGCGCGGCCAGTTCAAGTCGTACTCGGGCTCGGTCCGTATCGACCCAAAGGATTTCTCGAAGTCCGTCTTCGAGGGTGAGATCGACGTGGCGAGCATCGACACGGGAAACCAGGACCGTGACAACCACCTTCGCACGAACGACTTCTTCGACGCCGCCAATCACCCGAAGATCACGTTCAAGAGCACGAAGATCGAGCGCAAGGACGAAGGCGAGTTCAAGGTCACCGGCGACATCACGATCCGTGGCATCACGAAGCCGCTGACGCTCGA
The DNA here is from genome assembly GCA_044227045.1 of Labilithrix sp. GTDB lineage: Bacteria > Myxococcota_A > Polyangia > Polyangiales > Polyangiaceae > Labilithrix. Next base: position 80,969 of record JBGAFW010000045.1, on the reverse strand, counting down.
CGTGGAGTTCCACGGCGTCTCGAAGAGCCCGTGGGGCAAGACCGTGGCCGGCCTCTCGGCGACGGGCACGATCAACCGCAACGACTTCGGCGTCAGCTTCAACGGCGTGCTCGAGACGGGCGGCGTCGTCGTGAGCGAGAAGGTGAAGCTCGAGCTCGAGCTCGAAGCCATCCTCGTCGAGGCCTCGACTCCCGCGACCACCGGGGGCGCGCCTGCGACCGCCTGACCGCCGTGATCTAACGTGACCTCTAGCGCGTCGCTCCCGCGCGAAGGATCAGCCTTCGCCGGTGAGCGACGTCGCGCGTTTGACGATGTCCCGCACTTTGTTCGTATCAGCGCCGGCGGCCTTGCCGATCGCCTTGAGCAGCTCCGCTTCGGACTTCTCGACGCCCTTCGTCGCGCGCGCGACGAGCGCCGCGATGAACAGCCCGGCCTCGGCCTGATCGAGCTCGGCGAGCTTCGCGCCGACCTTCGCGGCGCGTCCCTCGAGGCCCTCTTCGTCGCAGAGCTTCTTGTAGTCGTCGATGAGCGCGTCGGTCTCCCACTCGATCACGAGACCTTGGCTGAGCAGCTCGACCGCCTTCACGAGGATCTCGCGCTCTGCGTCATCGACACCACCGTCGGCGCGCGCGGTGAGGTACCCCGCCTCGATCGCCGCCTTGAACAGCTCGTCCTGACGCGGGACTTTCAGCTCCGCGCGGATCTTTTCAGCGTGTTCCTCGATGTTGAATTTCTTGGCGGGGGCGGCCTTGCTCATGGTGATTCCGCGGATGATAGACGGCTTCCGGCCCCACCAACAGAGCTTCAGTGAGGCGCACGAACGGGCCATGACGCAGCGCCAGATCGTGTAAAACAAGGCTTGTATGGCTCGGACGCTCGCTTCCGCGGGCATCGCCGCCGTGATGTTGGTTGCGGGCTCGACCTCGCTGCCGAGCCTTGCGCTCGCCGCCGACGCCGCTGCCGGAAACGAGGTGGCGCTCGACCTCGGCGCGGGCCCGGGCGGGACGATCGACCTGCGCAAGATCCCGAAGGGGACGTTCGTCCAAGGCTCACCGGCGACCGAGCTCGGACGTGAAGGCGACGAAGGGCCGCGTAACGTCACCTTGTCGAAGCCGTTCTGGCTCGGCAAGACGCCCGTAACGCGCGCGCAGTTCTCCCGCTTCGTCAGCGAGACGCGTCACGTCACCGACGCCGAGAAGGGGCAAGCCGGCGGGTTCGGTTGGGACGCCAAGGCGACCGCGCTCTTGCAGAAGAAGGACTACACGTGGCGAAACCCGGGCTTCGCGCAGAAAGAAGAAGACCCGGTCGTCCTCGTCACGTTTGGTGACGCGAGCGCGTTCGCGGCGTGGGCGTCACGCAAGACCGGTCATCGCGTGCGCTTGCCGACGGAGGCCGAGTGGGAATACGCGGCCCGCGGAGGGACGACGACGGCGTGGTACGGCGGCGCGAAGGAAGACGACGCGCTCGCGATCGGTTGGTTTCGCCCGAACGCAGGCTTCACGACGCATCCGGTCGGGACGCGCAAGGCGAACGCGTTCGGCCTCTTCGACATGAGCGGTAACGTCTACCAATGGTGCCGCGACGTGTATGCGCCCTACCCCGCGGGTGACGCGACCGATCCGGAGAACACGACGTTCGCCGGAGCCGACAGCGCCGCAGAGAAGCGCGTGCTGCGTGGCGGCTCATGGCTCCGCGATCCGAAGCGAGGTCGCAGCGCAGCACGCAACAAGCTCGCGCCGGGCACGCGCAACGCCGACAACGGCTTCCGCGTCGCGGTCGATGACGACACCACGCTCCTCGGCGAAGGCGGCGCGGGCGAAGGCGCCGGGACGCCCCCGATCGGATCGGCGCAAGGAGCGCTAGGCGCCGATGGAGGCGCCGGCGAGTCTGCAGCGCCTGCGTCCTCCGCTCCGACGACGACGGCGTCGTCTCCGCGATCCGAAGGATCGAGCTGGGTGCTCCTCGCCGCGCCGGCAGGGTCCGCGTTCGTCGTCGTCCTCTGGGTCCTCGCGCGGCGCAAGACGCGAGGCGTGGACGATCGCGATCGCGAGCGCGATCTCGACGAGGCGCCGCTCGAGCCCGCGCGTCCGCGAACGCCGCAGCCGATGCGACCGATGCCAACACCTGCGCCGATGCCGTCGCCCACGTCGGGGATGCCTCACCTCTCCGATCCGGCGCATCCCCTTCATCCGCTCAACCCCGCGAACCTCGCGGGCGGCGCGACCTCGCAACGTCTCGCCGTGCCGACGCCGCCTCCCGGCGAGATCCTTCACCCGCAGTCGTCGCCGATGGTGGCGCACTCGTTCGTGTCCGCGTCCGCGATCGCGACCGCGACGCCGCAAGAGCCGCTGCCGCCTGCCGAGATCCTCGACGACGACGTCGACGCGTCTCCGCCCGAGCCCGCGAAGAGCGCGCCCGTCGAACCCGTGAAGAGCACGCCCGTCGAGCCCGCGAAGAGCACGCCCGTCGAGCCCGCGAAGAGCACGCCCGTCGAGCCCGCGAAGAGCACGCCGATCGCACCGTCTGCGCCGAAGACGCCCTCGGGTCCGCTGCCGCCTTCTGCGCCCTCCGTCCCGCGTCCACCGGCGACCCCGTCGGGACCGCCGGCGCCGCCGCGCTCCTCAGCGCCGTCGCCATCGCCCGCGATCTCGTCGGTGCCTCTCATTCCGATCACCGAAGGCTCGTCGACGCGTGACGTCGGCGCGCCGGCTCCGCCTTCGTCTCCGAAGACGGCGCCGCCTCTTCCGGCCGCGGCGTCTTCCGCGGCGCGAGGATCGAAGCCGCCGGTGCCGATCGCGATGCCGTCGGAGCCAAAGCCAACCCTCACGTTGCCGCTCTCGCCGTCGACGCCGCTGGCTCCGGGGAGCGGCGCTCAGCTCCCGCGCATCCCCGAGGCATCTGCATCTGCGCCTTCCGAGGCGAAGGTCCCGCCGTCGCCGCCGTCCGGTCCGCCTCCGCCGCCATCACCGTCGCCATCCTCCTCCGCGAAATCGGCTGCGATCGCCCCGTCGAAGCCGCAGGTGCCTTCGACGCCATCCTCGTCCGGAAAGTCGATCGCGCCAGCTCCTTCGGCGAGCGAGGTCAGCGTGCCTCGTCCGGCGCCGAGCGAACCGAAGGCCACGGCTCCCGCAGAGCCCGACAAGAAGCCCGAGGACAAGCCTGAGGACAAGAAGCCGGACGAAGAGAAGAAGCCAGACGACGAAAAGAAGCCGGACGAAGAGAAGAAGGCCGTCGAGGCCACGAAGCCGGACGACAAGAAGCCCGACGAAGAGGCCGAGAAGACGCCCGACGGCGACGCGAAGAAGCCGGCCGACTAGCCGACTAGAGCTTGCCGACGAGCGCTTCGGCGCGGAGCTTCCAAACGACGCCGATCGCCTCGACGAAGATGCGACGGCTCATCTTCGAGCGACCCGCCGTGCGGTCGACGAACACGATCGGGACCTCCTTGACGCGCATACCCTTGCGGAGCGCGCGGTAGGTCATCTCGATCTGGAACGAGTAACCGTTCGAGTGCACCGTATCGATGTCGATCGCCTCGAGCGCGCGGCGCGTGAACGCCTTGTAGCCGCTCGTGAGGTCCATCACGTCGAGGCCGAGGATCGTGCGCGAATAGAGCGAGCCGCCCTTCGAGATGACGTGACGTCCGAGGCCCCAGCCCTCGACGCCGCCGCCAGGAATGTTGCGTGATCCGATGACGACGTCGGCGCCGTCGTCGAGCGCTTTGACGAAGTCGGGCAGGTAGCGGACGTCGTGGGAGAGGTCCGCGTCCATCTCGAAGAAGCGGTCGTAGCCTTCGGCGAGGCCCTTCTGAAACGCCTGCGTGTAGGCGGTGCCGAGCCCGAGCTTGCCGGCGCGGTGCATCACCTTGACGTGATCGTCTTTGGCGGCGATCGCGTCGGCGATCGCGCCCGTTCCGTCCGGCGAGTTGTCATCGACGACCATCAAATCCGCTTCGGGAAACGCGGAACGCACCGCGTCGACGAAGCGCGGCAAGTTGTCTTTCTCGTTGTATGTCGGAGTGACGATGAGTGTTCTCGGGATCATGCTTGGCGTGGTCGCGTGGTCGCGGGTGTTGGGTTTTCGAAGAACAGACGCGGCATAGCACTTTTCGGATGCGACCCCCATTGCAACGACATGATTCGAGCTGAGATCTGCTGCTGGCGCGTTCAGAAATCGCGTCTGCGACGGGACGGATAGCCGGCTTCGGGCAGGCAGAAGAGACGGCGCGAAGACAGGGCCGCAAAAGCCCAGATCCGTCTAGAATTCGGCTGTGGCCCTCAAGTCAACACGCCCGCCTGCGCCCCCGAGCGGCGAAGCGGCATGGTCGCCTCCGAGGCGACCCAGCTCCCGTGAGCTGGACATGCGTGTTGCGCTCCTCGAGCAGCGGCTCAAGGAGAACGAAGAGGAGCTCACCCGTGAGCGTCGCATCGGGCACGCGCTTCGCGAGGTAGGCCTCGCGCTCGGGACGACGCTCGATCTCGATCAGCTGCTCGAGCTCATTCTTCACAAGATCACCGACGCGGTCGAAGCCGACCGCGCCACGCTCTATCTCCACGACGAGCGGAAGAACGAGCTCGTCTCGCGCATCATTCAAGGCGGATCGGTGAAGCAGATCCGGCTCAAGGTCGGACAAGGCATCGCGGGACATGTCGCGCAGACGAGCAAGACCGTGCTCGTCAACGATCCCTACAACGATCCGCGCTTCAACCCCGAGCCAGATCACGCGTCGGGGTACCGCACGCAGTCGATCCTCGCCGTCCCGATGAAGAACCACCTGGGACGCACCATCGGCGTCATCCAGGTCCTCAACAAGAAGACGGGCCCCTTCAGCGATCACGACGCCGTCATCCTCGCCGCGCTCTCGACGCAGGCCGCGATCGCGATCGACAACTCGCGGCTCTTCATCTCGGTCACGCAAAAGAACACCGAGCTGCTCGAGATCAAAGAGCAGCTCGAGCACCGCGTCCGCGACTTGAAGCTCCTCTTCGACCTCGAGAGCGCGATGGGTCGCGCCACGTCGCTCGAGGAGCTCTTCACCGGCGTCCTCTCGGAGGCGCTGCGCACGAGCCAGGCGGTGTCGGGCGCGTTCGTGATGAAGGGCAACGTCGGCGTCAGCGCGCAGCTCTACGTGATGTTCCACGACGACAACGAGAAGCTCCATCGCCATTCGCTTCGCGCAGGCAGCGGGCTCACGAACGTCGCGATCACGGACGGCGAGGTCGTCTTCACGAACGACGCCCCCTCGCATCCGAGCTACGACCCCGATCTCGATACGATCCTCCGCGAGCCGGTGCGCTCGTGCATCGCGGTGCCGCTCGAGGGTGAAGACGGTGACGCGATGGGGGCAATCGCGCTCTTCAATCGCCGGGGGACGCCTGGCTCCACACCAAGGCTCAGCACCCAGACCCCGGAAGAAGACTTCAGCGAAGAAGACCGCGCGCTCCTCCTCCTCATCGCCGCCAACGCGTCAACCGCGATCCGCCTCCAGATGTCGCGTGAGTCGCGCGAGCGAGAGGAGCGACTCACCACGATCGGCCGGCTGCTCTCCGGCGTCATCCACGACCTGAAGACGCCGCTCACCGTCATCAGCGGTTACGTGCAGATGATGCAGGCCGCCGACAAGCGCGCGCTTCGTGAGGAGTATGCCGAGCTCGCGCTCAAGCAGTTCGAGCACATCGGCGCGATGCAGCGCGACATCCTCGAGTTCGCGCGTGGCGAGCGCAACACGCTCGTTCGCAAGGTGTACCTCTCGAAGTTCTTCGGCGACATCAAAGAGCAGCTCACCACGCAGCTCGCGCGTGTCGGCGTCGAGCTCGTCGTCGATCTCAAGGATCGCGGCACCGCGCGCTTCGACGAAGGCAAGATCACGCGCATCATCCACAACCTCGCGCGCAACGCGTCGGAGGCGATGGCCGACAAGGGCGGCAAGTTCACGATCAAGGTGAGCCGCACGAAGGCGAAGACGTCGTCGAAGCCGAACCTCACCGAGAAGGACAACGGCAAAGGTGACGTCCTCGTCATCTCGTTCTCCGACACCGGCCCTGGTATCCCGAAGGAGATCGAGCATCGGCTCTTCCAGTCCTTCGTCACGAGCGGAAAGAAGGGCGGCACCGGCCTCGGCTTGGCGATCACGAAGCGCATCGCCGAAGAGCACGGCGGCTCGATCACGGTGAAGTCGACGTCGAAGGGCGCGACGTTTACGCTTCGTTTGCCGCAAGATTTGCCCGAATAAGCGAAGCTCCGGCTGCTCTCTCGATGCTCGCACGCTCCTCTTTTGCCGTCGTCCTGGTCGCCCTCGTGGCGGCGCCGCTCGCCCATGCGGACGACAGCGCGGTGCCGCCGTGGACCGACGTTGGCGACGTGCCGATCCCCGACTGGGCGCGCTCGGTCACGCCGAATCGAAGCGAGTCGGCGATCTATGCCGAGCCCGGCAAGATCGAGCAGCGGCGAGGAAGCGCGCAACCAGGCGCTCGCCTCCCGCTCTACGGGACACGGCGCGGAAGCGGATGCCAAGGTCGATGGATCAACGTCGGGCCGCTCGCCTGGATGTGCTCGGACGTGGCGGACTTCAGCGGAGAGGAGCCTTCGTCACCGCCGCTCGGCACGCACGCGTGGATGATCCAGAACGAAGACGCGTCGCGACCGGTTCGTCCCGGCGCGAGGGCGCTTCCCCCCATCGATCCCATCTCGACGACGGACGACGGCCTTCCGTATCGCTACTTCTTCGCGGGCCGCGACGGAGCGTTTGGGTTCGCGAACCTCGCCAGCGCGCTCGACGACGCGCCCGATCAGGAGCTCGAGCCTGGCTTCGCGGTCGCGATCCTCGAAGAGAAGAGCGCGCACGGAGAGCGCTGGGGCCGCACGAAGAAGGGACGCTGGGTCGCGATGCGCGAGCTCGTCCCGGCGCGGCCGAACCTCTTTCACGGTGAGATGATCGAGGGAGACGCGGTCAACGTCGGTTGGGTCGTCTCGGAGCGCGCCAACGCCTATGCGAGCGAGAAGGCCGACAAAGCCAGCGGCACGCGCGTTCGCTTCGAGAAGGTCCACATCTTCGAGGAGAAGCCGCTCGGCAAGGACGGCAAAGACGGCGCGATGGTGCGCGTCTCCGCCGACAAAGATCCTCCGCTGTGGATGCGCTCGCGTGACCTCGCGCGCGCGCGCCTCTCTTCCCCGCCGCCCGAAGTGAAGGTCGACGTGAGCGAGCGCTGGATCGACGTCGATCTCCACCAGCAGACGCTCGTCGCGTACGAAGGCAAGCGGCCGGTCTTCGCGACGATCGTCTCGACCGGCAAAGGCCCCGCGAATTCGGAGCTCGCGACTCACCCAGGTACCTTCCGCATCTGGGTGAAGGTGTTCACGACGAAGATGGACAACCTCGACAAGGCCGATCGCGGCGAAGAGGTCGATCGCCTCTACGCGATCGAAGACGTGCCTTGGGTGCAGTTCTTCGACAAAGCGATCGCGATCCACGGCGCGTTCTGGCATCGCGACTTCGGCCACGTCCACAGCCACGGCTGCGTGAACATGGCGCCGCTCGACGCGCGTTGGGTCTTCGCCTTCACCTCACCGCATTTGCCGCTCGGCTGGAGCGCCGTTCTTCCGACGAAGATCGAGCAAGGCGCTGTGGTGCGGGTGCATTGATGCGCGCACCCTCGAGAGCTGGCGTGTCGACACGAGCCGCGCTCCTCGCCGCGGCGACGACGGCGTTCCTCGTCGTCTCGTGCGGGATCAGCGTCGTCGGGAGCACCCCCGAGGCCGCCGCGACCGACGGCGGCGCGTCGCTCCCGAGCGAAGGCGGCGGCTCGTCCTCGTCTTCGTCTTCGTCGTCGTCTTCTTCTTCGTCCTCTTCTTCGGGCGGAGTGGCGGACGCCGGCGACGGCGGTGATGGTGGAGACGGCGCGACGCCGTCGATCTGTCCACAAACGGGACGCGGCCCTTCGATGGTCGACATCGGAGGCACGTGCATCGATCGCACGGAGGTCACCGAGGCGCAGTATCAAGCGTTCCTCGCCGCGTCGCCGTCGACCTCGAACCTCCCCGCCGCATGCGGCTTCAAGAACAACGCGAACAGCTTCAAGCCTTCCTCGGGCGCCGATTGCCGTTGGGACCCGGACGCCAATCCAAACCTCCCCGTCGCGTGCGTCGACTGGTGCGACGCGTACGCGTTCTGCCAATGGGCCGGCAAGCGACTGTGCGGCAAGATCGGCGGCGGCTCTGTCGCCTACGAGTCGGGCGACTCGATCGACGCGACGAAGGACCAGTGGTTTCGCGCCTGCTCGAAGAACGGCACGCTGAAGTACCCTTACGGCAGCACGCTCGTCCCGAAGACGTGCAAAGGCTCCGAGACGGGCGGCAAGCGCGTCGACGTCGCGACGATCACGACGTGCGAGGGAGGCTTCGCCGGGATCTTCGACATGGTCGGAAACGCCCTCGAGATCGAAGACTCGTGCAAAACGAACGTCGACGGCAAGGATCGCTGCACGTACCGCGGCGGGTCGTGGTTTTACTCGGAGTCGGGCTCCTACAACAACTGCGGGGGCGTGTATCAGCAAGCCGACGCGACACGCGAAGCGCGCTTCGACGATGTCGGCTTTCGTTGCTGTTCGCAGTGACCCGATGGTGGGGTTTGGTTAGAGTGACGGTCGGATGATCTCCGTTGTCTCTGCCGTTCGCGACTTGGGCCGCCTTCGTGAAATCACGAGCGTGCTCGTCAAGCATGGCTTCGGCGAGGTCGTCGCGCGCGCCGGCTTCGGTCGCAAGCCGAAGAAGCTCCCGGCCGCAGGTGGGGCGGGCAGGAGCGAGCCGCCGCCGAACAGCGCGAACGGCGCCGCGCTCGTCGCCGCCGACGCGCCGGAGATCTCGACCGAAGAGCTCGACGCGGGCGAGGCCGAGAAGTCACGCATCTCGACGGCCGAACGCGTGCGGCTCGTCATTCAGGATCTCGGCCCCTCCTTCATCAAGCTCGGGCAAATCGCGTCCACGCGGCCGGATCTGCTTCCGCCCGACGTCATCGTGGAGCTCAAGAAGCTGCAAGACAACACGCCCACGGTCCCCTTCGAAGAGATCAAGAAGGTGATCGAGGCGTCGCTCGGCAAGACGATCGACGAGACATTCAAGAGCTTCGACGAGAAGCCGCTCGCCTCGGCGTCGATCGGCCAGGTGCATCGCGCCGTGCTCGCGACACCGGAGGGCAACCAAGAGGTCGTCGTCAAGGTGCAGCGCCCGAACGTCGGCGTCACCGTGCAGCGCGATCTCGAGCTGCTTCACATCATGGCGGCCGCGATCGAGCGCGCGATCCCGGAGACACGCATCTATTCCCCGATCGGCCTCGTGCAGCAGTTCGATCGCTCGATCACCGCCGAGCTCAACTTCATGATCGAAGGAGAGAACGGCGAGCGCTTCGCGAAGAATTTCGAAGGCACTCCGCAAGGCGAGCTCGTTCGCTTCCCGAAGGTCTACAAACAGGCATCCAGCAAGCAGGTGCTCGCGCTCGAGTTCTTCGACGGGCTCAAGGTCGACAAGGCCGTCGCCGCGGGCGTGCCCGGTCCGGAGGTCGCGAAGAACGCCGTCGGCGTCGTCATCAAGATGATCTTCGAGGACGGCTTCTTTCACGCCGATCCGCATCCCGGCAACATCATCATCATGGGCGGCACGCAGGGCGCGGATGGCCCGAAGCCCATCATCGGCCTCATCGATCTCGGGATGGTCGGTCGCCTCTCTCCCGAGCTCCGCGATCGGACGATCGATCTGATGGTCGCCGCCGTTCGCAAGGACGCGTATGGCGTCGCCGACGCGCTCTATTCGATCGGCCGCCCGACCAAGAAGGTCGACATGCGCGAGTACCGCGCCGAGGTCGCGCTGCTCGCCGAGAAGTACCTCGGCAAGCCGCTGAAGGAGATCGATCTCTCCGCGATGATCCGTGACCTCGTGCAGGGCGCGATGAAGTATGGGCTCGAGATCCCGACGGACTTCATGCTCGTCGGCAAGGCGCTGATGACGATCGAGGGCATCGGCAAGCAGCTCGATCCCGACCTCGACGTCTTCGGCGAGGCGCAGCCGTACTTCATCAAGCTGCTCCGCCAGCGCTACTCACCGCAGCGGCTCGGCAACGAGCTCATTCGCGGCGTCGAGCAACTCTCCCGCGCCGGCTACGACGTGCCGCTTCAAGCGCGCGAGGTGCTCGAAGATCTCCGGCTCGGCCGCCTCCAGGTGAAGACGCCCGATCCTGCGATCGAGCCGGCCGCCGACCGCTTGGGACGACGCATCTTCTCCGGGCTCATCGCCTCGGCCAGCACGATCGGTGGAGCGATGTCCTTCGACCACGATCACACGCTCGGCGGCATCCTCCTCGGCTTCGCCGCCCTCGTGGTCAGCTTGCACGTCGTGCTCGACCTCCGGCGCGGTCCAAAGCCCGAGTGACGAGCACAAAACACGACAACCCACGCAGACGCAGGAGCGCCGGCGTGGGTCCGTCTTCGTGAGCGAGTCAGCGACGAGAGCGCCCGCGATGGGACGATCAGGCGCCGAGGCGCTTCACTTCGTCGCGTAGCCCTGGAGGAAGAACGCGATGACGAAGCTGAGGAGAACGAGCGACTCGATGAGCGCGAGGCCGAGAATCATCGGCGTCTGGATGCGGGGAGCGGCGCCCGGGTTACGGGAGATACCTTCGAGCGCGGCAGCGGCGGCGCGGCCCTGGCCGAGACCACCACCGAGAACGCCGAGACCGATCGCGACGCCTGCGCCGATAGCTGCCCAGGTCTTCACGTCGAACTCGTTGGCGCCCATCTTCTGCTGCTGCTGCTGCGCGAACGCGGCGAACGGAACGAGAAACGCAGCGGCAAATGCGAGAGCTGCGGGACCCAGTTTGCGGATGCTCATCGTAACAGACTCCTTTGGAGGGCTTTCGTAGCGGGAGGGGTTGGGAACCACCGGTTCCCAGCGTGACGCGCGATCGTGGTTGAGAGCGCGCTCTTTAGTCGTTTTGTGGGGGTGTGGCTAGATCGATCGAGATCGAGAAGAGAAGCTCAGTGGGCGTGGGCGTTTTCTTTTTGGTCGTGTCCGTGATCGCCTTCGCCGTGACCGTGATCGTCGCCGTGACCTTCGGTCGCGAGCGTGATGTAGATCGACGCGAGGAGCGTGAACACGAGGACCTGAACGATCGCGACCAAGGTGCCGAGCATCATGATCGGGATCGGTAGGAAGAGCGTGAAGATCGCGAGGAGGATCGAGAGGAGCAGGTGGTCGACCGCGATGTTGAGCATGAGACGAATGCTCAAGGTGATCGGGCGAATCACGAACGTGGAGATGAACTCGATCGTGAAGATGAGGATGTTGATCGGCAACATCGGCCAGCCCATCCACGGACCGGCGAGGTGCGTGATGAAGCCGAAGCCTTGCGCCTGCAGGCCGTAGTACGTGAAGGTCACGAGGACGACGAGCGCGCAGCCCGCGGTGATGTTCCAGCTCGCCGTCGGCGGCAAAAAGCCGGGGATCATGCCGAGGAAGTTCGAGAAGAAGACGAAGCAGGCAGCCGTCCCGATCACGGGGAAGTACTTCTTCGCCCGGGTCGGCCCCATCATGTCCTTCATCATTCCGTAGAAGTAGCCCACGAAAATCTCGAAGAAGGTGCGAAGCGAGAGCTTCTCGTCGGGGATGACGCTCTTCTCGTAGTTGATGACCGCGGCACGCGCGCGCCATGCGAGGAAGAGGATGAGTAGGACGACGAGGATGCTCGCCGCGATCGGCTCTGCGCCATGAGCTCCGACCGGCTCGCGGCCGAGGAACGTCTGACCGAAATTGTGCATGTTGTCCCCGAGGGCGGGGAACATGTCGAGGAGATAGGACAGAAAGGACGTGTGCTCGGGCATGGTCTGGCGGGTCCGCTCGGTCGCGGGTGAGTGATGCGGCCCGCCTCATAACACGAGTCCAGGCCGAATGGACCTCCCCGAAAAGCGCTCGGGAAGTCCGGCAAATCTTGCGCGATTTCGGGCTATTTAGCGGGGTTTCAAGCTCGAGAAGAGGCTGCTCGCGGCGATCCCGAGCGGTAGGACGCCGTAGCCGACCACGAGGGGAATAGGGTCGACCAGCTGCTTCGTCAAAAGAAACCACACGCCTCCGAAGAGGATCACGATCTTGAGGACGGCGAAGACGCCCCACGCGACGCCTCCGCGGCGACCGGCGGCCTTGTGCTCCTGGCTCGTCCTCGTGTCGCCCTCTTCGCCAGGTTCGTCTTCTTCTTTGGGAGGAGCCTGAAGAACCGAACGGATGATCGCGCGCATCGTCAGGAGGTTCGCCACCGCGATGGCGGCGCCGACGAACACCGAAGCGCCCGGCTTCCACCCGTAAAACGCGAACGCGAGGACGGTGAGGATGCCGCCGAGGACACCTGCGGCCTTGGCCGCACGCGCGGTGTCGTCGCGCGGTTCGTCGTCGTCGGCCTTCCTCTTCTTCTCAGGGCTTGTCATGACGTCTTCTTGTTCTTGTTCTGCTCGTTCTCTCGCACGCGGCGCGCGATTTCTTCCACTTGCTCGCGATAACCGAGGGCGGCGCGGCGCTTGTCTTCTTCTTCTTCGAGGCGGCGGCGTCGATCATCCTCGTCCTCTTCTTCGACGTCGGTCGTCTTCGGGGCCCACGGATCCTCGCCCCGCTCGATCATCTCGTCGCGCTCGATGTCTTGTTGCATCGTCTTCGCCGCGCGAAACAGCCCGCGAAACCCCGCATAACAGCCGATCGCGAACCCGACGAGCGCGATCCATCGCGTGCCGAATTTTCCGTCGAGGTAGTGGCCGACGTAGTAGCCGACCGCGATCGATCCGAGGAGCTCGAAGCCCACGCCACCGTAGCGGCCGAAGCTCTTGAGGCCTTTGGATCGAGTCAGCATCCTAGAGATCTCTTTCCACTGCGGCGTGATCGAAGCAAGGTGAGGCATCAATTCGACGTGCTTCTGCTCAGATGCGAGCGGCCTCGGAGGGGCGGATGCACTTGGTGCGCGCGCTGCTATCATCGGGGCAACGCGATGCGTGCATCTTCTCTTCTTTTTGCCTCGGCTATCACGGCGCCCCTATTTTTCAGCGCGATCGCAAGCGCGCAGCAGCCGCCGCCGCTCCCTCCGCCGCAGCAGCCGCAGCAGCAGCCGCCCCCGCCCCAATACCAGCAGCCGCCGCCGGGCCAGTACCAGCAGCCGCCGCCGGGCCAGTACCAGCAGCCGCCGCCGGGCTACCAGCAACCGCCGCCGGGCTACCAGCAGCCGCCGCCGAGCCAGCCTTACTACTACCAGCAGCCACCGCCGCCGCCGCCGGCCTACGTGCATGCTCCGCCGGAGCCCGAGACGCACGCGCCGAAGTACTCGCTCTGGGCGGGCGCGCGCGTCAGCTATGTCGGCTTTGGCTTCAGCTTCTACGAGAACGAGCGCGGCCAGCCCGAGACCACGGGCAACTACCTCGGCAACGGCATCGCTCCGCAGATCGACGTCGGCGCGCGCATCTCGTACCGCTACATCCCTTACCTCTATTGGGAGCACGGCTTCATGGGGCAAGGACATCGGTTCACCAACACCGATGCCCACTCGACGACCGACTTTTACGGGATCGGGTTTCGCTACGTGAGCGGCGACGTCGACTCGGTCGCCTTCCTCACCGACCTGTCGATCGGCAAGCGCGTCGTCACCGTCTCGAACGGGACGCAGAAGTACTCGATGAGCGGCATCGAGTTCTTCCGCCTCGGCCTCGGCGCCGAGATCCGCGTCGCCACGCTCTTCGCGCTCACGCCGCTCTTCAGCATCTCGAGCGGCGCGCTGAACGACAGCGAAGGCGACATCAACTTCACGCCGAACAACGGCACCGGCGACGGGCTCACGAACCCGACCTACCGCAACGGCCAGGTCATCAACAGCTCGCGCGCCTACGTCGTGCTGAGCCTCGGGCTCGGCATCCACTTCGACATCTTCGGCAAGTAGCCCGCTCAGCCCGTCACGGCATACGTGAGCGCGTCTCGCGCCGTGAGCGTCTTCTCGAGCGTGAGGCGGAGGTTCTGCGCTGCCCGCGCGCGATGCGAGATGCGGTTCTTCTCGTCTTCGCTGAGCTCCGCCATCGTCTTGTCGGTGCCTTCGACGAGAAACAGCGGGTCGTAGCCAAATCCGCCGGATCCACGCGGCGTACGCGTGATCTTTCCCGCGCACGTGCCTTCGACGACGAACGGCTCGCCGTCCTTCACGAACGGATCGACGAGCGCGAGGACGCAGCGAAAGCGCGCCTTGAAGTCGCTCGTCCGCGCGCCAAGCGCATCGGCGGTGAGCGCGTCGAGCGCCGCGAGGAGGGCCGCGTTGTTCTCCGCGTCCGTCGCCCGCTCACCTGCGAAGCGCGCGCTTCGTACGCCAGGTGCTCCACCGAGCGCCTCGACCTCGAGCCCGCTGTCGTCCGCGAGCGTGAGCATCATCGTCGCCGCGGCGACCTCTTTTGCCTTCTTGATCGCGTTCGCCTCGAAGGTCTCGCCGTCTTCGACGACCTCGATCCGTTTCTTCGAGACGTCTTGCAGGGACAGCACGTTCACGTTCATGCCCGCGAGCAGATGGCGAAGCTCGTCGAGCTTGCCCCGGTTGTTCGTCGCGACCACGAGAGAGTGCTTCATCGCCATGCGTCTTCCGCAATCATCCAATGAGAAGCGACGAGAGCGCAATACCGGTCGCCGCGAGCGTCTTCTCCTGGATATGGGTGAGTCGATCGATGCCCACCAGCGCCATATCCATCATCCTGATGATGTCCTTGCGAGGGACAGGCGCTCCTTCGGCGGTGCCTTGCACTTCGATCACCTCGCCCGAGCGCGTCGCCACCATGTTGAGGTCGACCTCGGCGCGCGAGTCTTCGACGTAGACGAGGTCGAGCAACATCTCGTCGTTCAAGAACCCCACGCTCGTCGCGGCGACGGGCTCGCGGATCACGTTCTCGGTGAGGCGACCGTCGTCCTTCAACTTGGCGAGCGCGATCGCGAGCGCGACGAAGCCGCCCGTGATCGACGCGGTGCGCGTGCCGCCATCGGCCTCGAGCACGTCGCAGTCGACGGTGATCTGCCGCTCGCCGAGCTTTTGCAGATCGACCGCGGCGCGAAGCGCTCGGCCGACCAAGCGCTGGATCTCTTGCGTGCGGCCGCTCGGCGCCTTGCCACGCCCGTCACGGTTCTCGCGCTTCTCGCGGCTCGCGCGCGGATGCATCTGGTACTCCGCGGTGATCCATCCCTTGCCCTTGCCTTCCATCCACGGCGGCACCTTGGCGTCGACCGAGGCGGTGCAGAGCACCACGGTGTGCCCTGCGCGATAGAGGACGCTCCCTTCGGCGAAGCGCTGAAAGCCAGGCGTCATCTCGACGGGACGAAGCGCATCGGCCGCGCGACCATCATGACGACCAACGGGTTTGGAAGAGGGGGATTCCATGAGCGCTCGGTTCATAGCACGAAGTCCGAAAGCTCTCCCCTCCGTCGGCTCTCGAGCGGTCCTCCGTCATCCTCCGCCGGCTTCGCGACGCTTGACGAACGCACGCATGAGCCGCACGCTTCTGGTCTCGCTCGACCAGGTTCCCCCGCGAAATGAAGCAAGAACGAGACAACGCCTCGGCCGCCAACGCGCACCGGCATCAGCGCGTAGAGACCTCGATCCTGGAGGAGCTCCGCTCGATCCTCCGCGACGACGTCACCGATCCGAGGCTCGACGGCGTCCGCCTCACCGCGATGGTCCTCTCGGCCGACAGCAAGATCGCGCGCGTCCATTTCGCGATCCCGCGAGGCGGCGCGTCGCGACAAGAGGTCGAGGCCGCCTTCGTCCGCGCGACGGGCTTTCTGCGAGGTCGCCTCTCCGAAGGCGTCGACCTCAAACGAACGCCCGACCTCCGCTTCGTCTTCGAAGCCGAGACGATCGATCCCGATCTCCTCCCACCGTCGCGCTCCTGATCGGGTCGTCAGCCTCCGGTCGAGGCGTCCGCGCATGGACCGCAGGTGCCCGTTCCGCGGGCGCCGACATAGCAGCGCCATGCCCCGTCGTTGCAGAGGCACTCGAACGTCGACGAGTCACAGGCGATCTTCTCTCCACACGTCGAGGTCGTGCCCGCGACCATTCCGCAGCGCTCGCCGTCGCTTGGACATGCCCCGCTCGGCAGCGCTTCGACGCCGTGGATCTTCGCGCCCATGAACGGAACGAGCCGCTCGGCGCCACATCGGGGTACGCAGTCGGGCACGTCGCGATACTGCGCTGGTCCGGCGGCGGCGGGCGGATACTCGCGCTCGGTGCCCCAAGCCAGGCCCGTCGAGCACGTCGTGGTGTGCGGGCCGCTGTAGCTCGCGGGTTGATCGTCACACGCTGGCGCCGTCAGCGCGACCATCGCGATCGCGCCAGTGAGAAGCGTGCACCAACGGCGCGACATGCCTCGAGCGTAGCGTCGTCTCCGGCTGCGACGAAGCGGCTCGATCTACGTGATCCTACGTAGTCTCGCGGCGGCGTTAGACGCGCGACGACGGGACGCTCTGCGCGCCCGAGGTCCGTTGCGGTGCGATCGGGAGGAGGAGCCGGAACGACGTGCCGCCTCCTTCGCGCGGCTCGACGCTGATCGATCCGCCGTGCGCCTCGATGATCTGGCGCGTGATGGCGAGGCCGAGCCCGGTGCCTTCTCCCTTCGTCGAGAAGAACGGGTCGAAGATGCGTGAGCGCACGTCCGCCGGGATGCCGCTGCCTTGATCGTCGACGCCGATGACGACGCTCATCCCTTCGGCGCGCACGTAGACGTCGATCTTCCCGCCGTCGGACATCGCCTCGCGCGCGTTGCGGAGCACGTTGAGGATCGCCTGGCGGATCTGGCCTTCGTCGAAGAGCGCCGGCGGAATGTCGTCTTCGATCGTCAGCTCGAGCCCGAGCCCGGCGCGATCCATCTCGGGCTTCGCGAACGCGACGATCTCACGCACCTTCGCGGCGACGTCCTCCGACTCCATGCGAGGCTGCGGGAGACGCGCCACGCGGAGGTATTCCTCGGAGAGATGCTCGAGGCGCTGCACCTCGCGCGTGATCGCGGTGAGGAGCGTCTTCGACTCGCCGCCCACGCCGGCCTCGGCGAGGTTCTCTTCGAGCAGCTCGATGTTGAGGCCGATCGACGACAGCGGGTTACGGATCTCGTGGGTGACGTGCGCCGCCATCTTGCCGATCGCGGCGAGCCGCTCGTTCGCGACCGCGCGGTTCTGCGCCTTGGCGACCGCGCCGACCATGCGCTCGAACGCGGTGGCGAGCTCTCCGATCTCGTCGTCCGTGCGCTCGGTGGGCTGCGGAGTGAGGTCGCCACGCGCGACCGCCTTCGCTCGCTGCGTGACGCGCTCGAGCGGGCCAAGGAGGCGCCTCGTGTGAATCGACACGCCCACGCCGACCGCGAGCGTGAGCGCCGCGAGGAGCGCGAGCTCGACGACGGCACGCCGCTCACGCACGCGCGCGGCGTCGGACAGATCGCGCATCGACTTGTCGACGTGCTCGGCGAGCACCTTGAGGCGTTTGTCAGCGTTGTGCTCCATCGAGCCGAGCGCCAAGAGCTCGCGGTTGATCGCGTCCCGGTCGCCGCCTTCGAGCGCGGCGAAGACGCGGTCGCGTGTCTCGCGGTCGTTCGCCCACTCGGCCTGCGCGGCGTCGAGCTCGCCGGTGAGCGCGAGCGCGACTTGCCGCGTCTCGTCGCTGCCGAGCGCGCGAAGATCGTTCTGCAGCGCGGCGCGTGTCTCGTCGAACATGAGCCGGCGCTCACCCTCGAGCGTCTTCAGGATGTCTTGCGTCGACTGCGGGTTCTTCTCGTCGGGGATGCCGTCGACGATCGACGCGAGCGTGGACTGCACGGCGCGCAGCTTTCCGAGCTTCAGCGCGACCGGGACGAAGCCTTTCGCGAGCTCTTCGCT
Source organism: Labilithrix sp. (assembly GCA_044227045.1). Lineage (GTDB taxonomy): Bacteria > Myxococcota_A > Polyangia > Polyangiales > Polyangiaceae > Labilithrix. The sequence continues at coordinate 63,062 of JBGAFW010000045.1, read as the reverse complement.
GTCTTCCGCCGCGCGCTTCTGCGCCATCACGGTGAAGCCGACGGTGATCGCGAAGGCGACGAGCGTGATCGCGAACGACACCAGGATGCGCGTCGCGAGCGTCTTGCTCGGCTTCGCGTCGACCGGCGGCAAGGGCGGGCGTGCGCTCATGGCGTGGACGGCTTGGTCGGCGTGGAGGTGCCTTCGAGCGCGCGCGCGACGACGGTGGCCAGATCGAGGACCTTCGCGCCGCTCTTCTCGAAGCGCCGCTTGCTCGACGCGCATGCCGTCACGATCGTCCCGCCGCCCGAGCGCTCGTGATCCTCGAGCCTCTGCTCCGAGATCGCGCGGGCGACGTCCGGCATCGTCACGGGCAAGAGGCCACCCGCGCCAGAGCAGCGGCCGTCGTCGCGCCGTCGCTCGAACTCGTCCGGGGCGCGACCGAGCACACGCGAGAGGATCTGGCGCGGCGCATCGTAGACGCCGAGGCCGCGCCCGAGCTGACAGGGGTCATGCCAGCGCACTGGCCCCGTCATCCCTTGGAGATGCTCGAGCTTCGCCATGTCGCGCACGACCACCTCGGAGAAGTGCTCCGCCTTCGGCGTGGTGGTGATCCCGATCGCTGCATAGTGCACGCGTATCGTGGAGGCGCATCCGGCGTCGGCGACGACGAGACGCTCGAGATGCTTCGTCGCCTGCTCGAAGAGCTCGGCTTGTTGCTTGAAGCGCTGCGCGTCACCCGCATAGAGGAGGGGCGCGCCGCAGCACACATCGACGATCGCGACCTTCGTCCCGAGGAGCATGCTCGTCGCGCGGACCGCGTCGACGCCGCCATCCGTCTTGCCGCGTGCGTGCTCGCAGCCCACGAGCACAGCGGTACGTGACGCACCATCCACGGAGGGCAGAACACGCGGGTCTGCGCGCGTGTTCCCGAGGACGCTCGCGCGCTCCTTGAACCGATCGAGCACGCGCTTCGCTTCGGGTGGGCCCTCGCCTGCGCCGACGAGCGCGCTTCGAGCGTCGAAGAGCGTGCCGGCGACGTCGTTCTTGTGGTCGCAGTGCTCGCGGCAACCGAAGCAACCCGTGCATGCCCATGCGGGCTTCGCGAAGGAGGCCGACACCTCGACGCTCTCGTTCGCGGCGAAGTACGCCATGCTCATCTTGCCCCACGGTGTAAGTGTCTCGCGCGGCTCCGCGTTCGACACCGGGCACGCGCTCCGGCAAAGCTTCGGACAAAACACGCACCGCTCGAGCGTCGCTTTCCGGGGAGCGAGCTGCGGCAAACGTCGAAGCGGCCGATCGTCGGGGCGAGGCATGGGGGGTCGCGGCATTATCAGCGTCGCGCCGTGCGTAGTCGAGACTGGAGACGCACGCCGGCTGCTCTTTTCCACCGCCATCGTCACGCGTGGAGCCCTTGTGTGCACGCACGAGCGCGCGCCGCTTCCGTGCACATTACACACACCGCACGAGAGCCGCGCGCGACCACGATCGGTTTGGTCGCGCAGAGCGGCGGATCGCGTGTCGTATCACGCGTGCGTTTGTGCCGAGGCGCGGTCGAGCGGATCGCGGTCGAATCGAGATCACCGAGATCGACACGGCACCTCGCTCCAATTTTCCTCCAGGTTCGGAATCACGAACCCCAGAGAGACCATTGCGTCGCGGCACGCGGCTCGCACTCGCTTGGTTCGCTCGAACGAGGAGCTCGATGGGGAGCCCTTGAAGGGGAACTACATGCGTATTGCAACTATTTTTGCGCTCGTGCTCGCGGTCGGCTTTGGAACTGGCTGCGATGTTCCGTCACCCGAAACGCCGGCGAAGTCGCGCGCGAACGGACCGCGCCCGCTCGTGGAGACGCTTGCGTCGAAGACGACGACGAAGCTCACCGGCGTCCATTCGTGGCGTCTGTTCAAAGGAAAGAAGGACTACGTCCTCACCGGATACGACAGCCACAACCGGGCCGTTCAAGGCATCTCGTTTCGCTTTTCGCCGAAGTCCGAGAAATCGAAGTCGAGCCTGATCTTGAAGATGCTCGACGGCACGAACGCGGTCAGCAAGGTCGACTTCTATTCCAAGCCTCGCTCGAAGGGCCACATCACGAAGAGCACCCGCGTGTTTCTCCATCGCGCGCTCAGCGACTTGAAGACGGCGCGAAAGAAGCTCGGCGGCGGCAACGGTCATGATCCGCGGACCGCATGCGGCGTGAGCACCCTCGAGATCGGCGCGGGCGCGACGGCGTGCGGGCTCGCGATCAGCAGCGGCGCTGACGCGAAGACGGCGAACGCGGCCTGCGGATGGGCCGCGAAGTCGGCGCTCTCGGCGAAAGACATCTGCCCGAACGTCCCGCAGACGCGCTTCTGCAACCCGAAGACACAGTTCTGCACCGTGCCGACCATCCCAAGCACGTCGAGCGGGGGCGGTGGTAGCGCGGGCAGCGGCAGCAGCAGCGGCGGCGGCTCCGGCGGCGGTGGCGGCGGCAAGGCGACCGGGTCTTCCGGCGGGGGCGGAGGCAGCACCGGTGGTGGTGGCGGCGGAAGCAAGACCGGCAACAGCGACAGCAACAAGGGCACGGGGTCGGACACGAAGGGCTCCTCGGGCGAGAACGGCAACAGCAACAACAACGGCAACAACGGCAACAACGGCAACGATCCGAACGGCAATAGCGGCAACAGCACCAACGGAAACAACGGAAACAACGGCACGAACGGCACCGAGCCGGGCAAGGGCGAGACGGGGACCGCCACGTCGACCACGACGACGAAAGACGACGAGGGCAACACCCACACGACGACGACCACGACGACGACCCATCCCGACGGCTCGATGACGAGCTCCAGCGTGACGACGTCGGTGAGCCCCGACGGCGACGTGATCACGACGAGCACGACGACGACCACCGATCCCGAAGGTCGCGAGACGAGCTCGACGGGATCGTCGACGGCCACGGACCAGGCCGGTCAGGACCAGAGCTGCCCGTCGTGCGGCACGAGCAACAGCGGCGATCTTCAGACGAGCCCGAATGGGGATGTCGGCTCGCAAAACAACAACAACAACAACAACAACGAGAACAACGCGGGCGGCAACAACGAGGGCAACAACAACAACAACAACGAGAACAACACGGGCGGCAACAACGACGACGGGCAACCCACGAACACGAACGACGATCCGTTCGAGAACAACGAGAATCCCCCCAACGAAAGCAACGAGGGCAACGAGGGCAACGAGGGCAACGAGGGCAACGAGGGCAACGAAGGCAACACGACCGACACGACGGACCCGAGCGGAGGCGAGACGGGCGACGTGGGCGAGACCTCCACGCCGAGCGACGACTTCCCCACCGACAGCGGCGACGACACGCCGAGCGACGACACCGCGGGCGACGAAGGCGGCGGCGGTGACGAAGGTGGTGGTGGTGGAGACGAAGGAGGTGGCGGCGAAGAGTAACTGCGCGAATGAAGGACGGCGAAGAGGCGACGGGCGTGCCTCTTCGTCGTTCTTTCTTGCTCTTGCGCGACCGACTCCGCGCCGGACTACTCGTAGTGTTTGAGCGTGGGCCAGAGGGACGCCCACGATCGCTTGAGCCCTCTGCCAATGTAGATGGGCTTGTGGTTCTCGTAGGGCATGCAGTACCGGCACTCCACGGTGCCCACCGGCGTGACGCTCTCGAAGGCTTCTTCGAGCCGATCGCGCGGGCCTCCGAGAAGGACCACTGGGCCGCTGCTCTCCTCCCCGAACCCCCAAAGCCAGTAGGTGTTGTGGGTGGAGATCGCGTGCGGCAGCCCGTGAGCGGAGCCAAGCACGTCGATGGCAGCCGCCGGACCGTATCCGCCCGTGACCGCCCACACCTTGGCGTGGGCGCGCTCGTCCGGGCTCAGCGTGTTCCACGCTTGCTCGGCGCCGCGGACGAGCTCCTCCCATCCATGCATGTCGGCGTAGTGTTGCGGGAGCTCGGCGAGCTCCTTCTTTTCGCTCGAGTGCGGCGCGACCCCCAGCCATTTCGCGTAGGCGATGAACGACTCCTCCGAGAGAACGGGCAGCGCAAACGGAAGAGTGAGCGCGAAGAAGACCAACATCGACGCGACGACGGTCGCCGCGAGCACGCGCAGCTTTCGGGAACGCGTGACGAAGGGCTCTAGGGCAACCGCGCCGCTTGCGAAGACGAGCGGATAGGCGGCGTCGAGGTACTCGGGCTTGCCCGCCTTCGCAGACAGGATGATCCCCAACGCGACCACGAAGACGATCGCGAGCGGGCGTGCCTTCTCGTGCTTGATGGAGAGCGGGGAGACCACACCCGCGACGGTCAACGGAAGGGCCAGCGGGTTCATCGCGAGCGTGCTCTCGCGCAAAAAGGTCAGGGCCGGCAATGGCACGTACTTCATCTCGATCGCGTTCTTCGCGAACTCCGCGGTCGGCCAGCCATGCCGCATCTGCCACACGACATGGGGGAGAAAGACGAGCAACGCGATCGCTGCCGCGAGGAACGGGCCGGCCGTGCGGATCGCGGCGCGACCTCTCGCGGTGAGGACGAGCGTGACGGCGAGACCGGCCCCGAACCAAAGCATGCTCGCCTTGTTCAGGAGACCGAGACCGAGCACGACTCCAAGGGTGAGCCATCGAGAGCGCGCTTGTCCGTCGAGGGCGCGCACGACGCAAAGTGCGGCGACCGCCCAGAAGAGGTGGTCGAGCGCGTTGATCGAATAGAGGTGATCCGTCCCGACCAGCGCGGGGGCAGAGAGAACGGCAAGACACGCCAGCCCCGCCGCAAGGGTCCCTCCGCCAAGCGTGACCGCGAGCCGGCCCGTCACGTAGACGAGCGCGGTGCCCGCGAGCGCCGGGACAAGACGGATCGAAACGACCGAGTCACCGAAGACAGCCCGCCACGCCGCAAGCACCGCGACAGAGAACGGTGGATGGTCCACATAGCCGAGCGCGAGGTGGTTCGCGCACGCCAGGTAATAGAGCTCGTCGCGAAAGTAGCCGTACGGCGACAGCACGACGACGTGAAGGAGGAGCTTGGCGGAGGCAAGCGCGAGGATGACCCACGTGGAGGGGTGCACCGAAGACGCGCGAAGAACCATGCGCCGACGATAAGGGAAAAGCGATCCCATGTGCGAGGACCACCGACGCCGGAGAGCGAGCTCCTTCCGGCGCGCAATGTCGTCTCAACGAAGCCCGCGGCGCTGAACAACGACGGCCGCGCGTCACGATCGTCGGGCAGCGACGAGTCGAACGTGACTCTCTCGCGTCAACGCGCCGAGTCCGTCCGCACGTATCTCGTGACCCACGGCTTCCTGAAGGCAACGTGAAGGGCGCGGGCGAGAGCCAGCCGGTCGCACGCACGTCGTTCGTCGCTCAGGATCGTTCGAGGCTCCGAGCGAGCGGAGCCGAGGTGATCACGCCGCGACTCAGCGTCGTCTCGCGTACGAGATGGGTGGCGTAGCTGTGGCTGCGCCAGTCGTCGAGGTAGCCATCCAAGATGCCTCGCACGACGAAGCCCGCGCGAAGCTGCGAGGTGAGCACGCGATCGCGCCTTTCACCGCGGATGACCTGGTCGACGTACTCCGCAGGCGTCATCTCTTCCGCGACCTCGTGGTAACCCCAGAGGCGCCCGCCAGCGACGACACGCGCGAGCCGCTTGCGCTCGCTGAGTCGAAAGAGCGCGTCATACAGCACGGCGCCGATCCCCCGCCCGCGTGCGTTGGGGTCGACGTAGACATCCGCGAGGTAGAGGCAGCGCTCTTCCTGGTGCGGAGCGCTCGACGACACGTGCGATGCAAACGTGCCGTGGCTCGTGACCGACGACCACGTGTGAGGCGCCATCGCGATCGCGCTCGGGACGATCAACGTGGCGATCGAGCCGACGACGGTGCCTGCGATCTCGACGACGATTTGCCCCTCGGCGAACACCGCCTGCTGCGCCTGCAGCTGAGCTGCGTCGAACACGACTCCGTCTTCGACGAGGTCCGGATAGGCGGCCTCGTTCAGCGCCACGAGCCGTGGCACGTCCGTGGGCAGGGCGCTGCGTACGCGAAGGGGATGCTCGTCGGTTTGGCGGGTGCGGTTCATCATGCCTCTCAAGCGTCCGCCCCAAAGGCATGCCGCTCAAGCTCGGGCGTGCATCCGTAACGAGGACGTCACCGAGGCGACGTCCGATGGACGCCGCGGCCGATGTTACGTGCTTTTCACTTGCTCAGCCGTGGCCGGATCGAAGCGTCGCGCCAGCTCGTCGAACGCCTCGTGCGGGAGGCCCTTTTCGCGAGCGAGCTCGATCATCTCGCGGATCATCACGCGGTGCTGCTCCTTGAGCTTCCGGCCGAAATGCTCCTCGGCGTAGAAGAGCGCTTCAGGAGAGACCTTCCCGAGCATGCGAAGCCACCCGGCGAGCGCCCACGGCGCGCCGATCACGGGTGAGAGACGTGCCCAAGGCTCCGGCGTGCCGATGCGATGCGAGAGCCGAACGCCTTCGCGGCACGCGCTCGCCGCGAGCGCCAAGAGCGTCTCGTCATGAATGAGCTTCTCGGCGCTGCCCGCGAGCGACAGCGTCATGCCGATCGCGATGAAGCATACGGTCGTCGCCGGGTTCGTCTCGTGCACGCCAAGCTCGAGGCGTCCACGAAGCCCTGCGCGCGAGAGGGCGTCGGCGAATTCTCGAACGGCGACGTAGCTCGGGCTATCGGCGCGCGGCTCGTCGATCTTCGTCGGCGCGGGTGGGAGCCAGTACCGAACGACGTCACCGCGCGCATACGCGACGACGTTGGGCATCGCGGCGAGCACGCGATCACCAAACGCAGCCTTCACGCGCGCGAAGTCCTTCGGGAGCATCGGGGTGAGGATCACGATCGGCGCGCTCGTCTGGCTCGCGAGCGGGCCTTTCAGCGCCTCGAGGTCTTCGGTGCCGACGCAGAGGAGCACGACGTCGGCGTCGGGCGGGACGTGGTCGACACGAACGGGATGCTCGAGGACGTCGCGGTGGTGGCTACGCGCCATCTCGATCGTGAGCGGATCGGTCGAGCTGACGCGCGATGAGCGCACGACGAACACCACGTCGACGCCGCCTTTCTGCGCCAAGCGCACGCCATAGACAGCGCCGAGCGCGCCTGCACCGAAGACGGCGACCTTCATCGCGCTGTCTTATCCTGCGCGCGGCCCGTCAGCGATACGTGAAACGCAGATCGTGATCGCAGATGCGGAAGACGTCGCCTTCGGCGATCTGCTTGCGCGCGATGCGCTGGCCGTTGTACTCGACGCCGTTCGTCGAGCCCATGTCGACCATGAAATAGACGCCGTTCTGGTACTCGATCATCGCGTGTTGGCGCGACACGTTCGGGTCCTTCAACGTGAGATCGCTCGACTGCTTTCCGCGGCCGATGACGAAGCGGTCCTTCGTGATGCCGTGCTTCTCGCCTTGGTAGATGATGCTGAGCGGAGCGCCGGTGGAGAGACCACCGTTGAATCCACCGCCAGGGAGCGGAGGCATCGACCCCGGCGCGCGACCACCCGGGATCGGCGGCGGTGCGCTGCGAGGCGCGCTCGGGGGCTGCGAGCGCATCGATCCTGCTCCACCACCCATGCGCGGGGGCGGCGCCATTCCCATTCCGCCACTTCCGCGAGGCGGAGGCGGCGGCGCAGGAAGACCACCACCACGAGGCGGAGGCGGAAGGCCTCCTCCTTGTCCACGCGCCGGCGGCATTCCACCTCCACGCATCGACGTGGGCGGCGGCATCGGAGGCGGCGGCGCGCTCTGGTATCCCGCGTTGCGATCTTGGCCGCTGTCTGCGCCGCGACCACCACCCGCCGGATACGGCGTGCGCTGCCCGTAGCTGCGCTGACGGGCGTACTGCTTCATCGCCTCATTAATGAGGTAGTCGACGCTGCATTCGAGCTCTCGCGCCATTTGCTCGAACGTCTCCCAGAGCATGTCCCTGCACTGGAAAGTCCGTGGGCTCTTCTTGTTCGGATCCGAGCTCATCGCGTCGCGTTGTTACTCATGACTCACGGGAAAATTGCGTGCACTGAGGATCACACCAGCGGGCGTGACGTCTTGTAAAATTATCGCACAGATAAGAACCGGAAAAACAGTTCCATGAAGGCTTTGCCGGAAGCCCTCACTTCTCACTTCTCCATCGTGGGAAGAAGACAGAGCTTCACCAGCTCTCCTACCGTCTTCAGCTCACGAACCTCAGTCTCCTTCGGGTTTCCCGCCTTGGGGACGTCGCATTGCCAGAGGCACTCGTCGTCTTTTTCGCACTTCGGTAAGGGCGCGGGGTCCTCGGAGTGCGGCTGGACGAAGTGTTTGTCGTCCTTCTTGCCGTTATAGAAGAAGCCAAGGGCGGTCAGCTTGGGACCGAGATCTTTGCTGTTCAGGTAGGGAAGGACGGTGTCGAGCTTCGCCTTCGCGTCGCCCTCTATCTTGTCGCGGATGTCCGCGCCGTAGGTGAGCGGCTCCGTCATGCCCATCTTGGTGGCCGACGTCTTCGGCAGGTGCGTCATGAACTCGGGCACCTGCTTGAGCGACATCGTGCTGAGCGCGTTGTCGAAGGCGACCCAGCGGACCTTCCACTTGGGGTTGTCGCCCAGGCTGTAGAGACGCGGGACGATCTGCTCCTTCGGGAACTCGCCCATGCGCCGGAAGGCGCCGTCGCGGACGGCGTCGGGCGTGTCGTTGTTCTTCGCGATCGCGAAGACGCGCTCGAGATCGTCCTTGTTGTTCTTGTCGAGGTTTCCCTCGAGGGCCGCGAGGGCGAGCTTGCGGCGCTCCGGCGGCTTCGACGCGTCGCCGCTGTATTTGAGGAGCCATTCGACGGAGGGCCGGAGGCCGACCTTCTTCATCGAGGGGAAGACCTCCTCGGTGAGGCGGCGCTCCTGGATCTTGTCGACCTGGGCGGCGACCTGCGTGTCGTCGGCCTTGGTGTTGTTCTTCGCGTTGTAGTCTTTGACGATCTTCGTCTGCTGGTCGACCCACTCTTTCGAGTTGTACTTGTCGGCCAGCACCACGAACGCCTTCGAGAGCTCGAGCTTCGTCGCGTCGTCGCCGATGTCCTTGATGAGCGACGCGATGCGGTCGATACGAGCCGTGTTCTCGCTGACGAGCCCGGGCAGGATCTTCACGCTCTCGGAGCCGAGGGTGCGCATCATCTGCTCGAGGCCGTACTGCTGCGAGCCGTTCTCGACGCGATCCTCGAAGCCGGTCTGCGACCACTTCATCAGGGCCGCCTTGAGATCCGCCTTCGTCTTGTCGTTCGAGATGAGCGACGGGGACTCGTGGATGTACAGCGCGAAGGACGCGTCTTTGTACGGGATCGTGGGATCGGGCGGCAGACGCCCTTCCGGCGTCCGCGCGGGTGGCGGCGGCTTCAGCTCCTCGATGAGGAGAGGGACGAGCCGGTCGACGATCGTCTTGCGGGTCTCTTCCGAGAGCTGCACGAGCGCGCCTTCTCGCTCCTCACCATCCTCGTCTTTGTACTTTTCGATCAGGAACTTGATGCCCTGTCGAACGCCACCTCGCGCCGGCATGCGAATAAGCGACATCGCTGCCTCCGTGCGAAGCTCCATTGGATATTTGTCGTGCGTAATGACGGCGACGAGCTTGTAGGGCCCGCGTTGCGTCATTTCCCAGCGCTTCACGTCCGTCTCGCTTACACGGCAACCATAGGTCGCCACGGACAGCGTTCCGAGTGCTGCCGCAAAACAGAGACGACGCGACGTCGCGCCGAACGAGTTGTTCGTTCCGCCCATCCGTTCCCTCGAGTTGGCATCGAACATTACGCTGGGATCCCTCGGAGACCCAAGGATAAACCAGGGGATCTCCCCACGATGTTGACCAATGCTGGGCACGTAGCTTAGGTTCCTATGTAGGATATCGTAGGCATGGCGTTCTGGGACCTGTTCTCGGGGGGACGCACTCGCACGCCGGATCTGACGGCAGGCGAGAGGGCGTTGGTTCGTGCGGGAGGACCCGATTCAGGGGCTCCACCCGTCTTTCTTCCACCTCCTCCACCAAGAAACGGAAGACCCCTTCCGCCAAACACCCGTGCGCCGAGCGTCCTCGGCGCGCAGCCGCAGACATTCGCGCGTGGACGAGAGGTCGCCGCCCTCCTCTTGTGGACGCTCGCCGTCTTCTTCGCCCTGGCCCTCGCGTCGTTCGCGGGTGAGCCGGCCGTCAGCGGTCAGGTCGACATGCAGTCGATCACGGGCGAAAACTGGGTCGGACCGGTCGGTGCGGTGGTCGCGCGCGGCGCGGTCGGCCTCGTCGGTGTGATGTCGTGGGTCGTGCCGATCGAGTGCCTGCTGCTCGGCATTCCGTTCGTCACCGGGCGAAAGAGCACCGCGACCGCGGCTCGCTTCGCGGGCGACATCCTCCTCGTCGTCATCGGCGCCTCGCTCGTTCAAGTGGGCTGGCCCGCGAAGGTCGCGTTCGGAAGGTTCCCCGCGGGCGGCATGGTGGGCGAGCTCTTTGGTGAGGTCGCGCGCTCGCTCTTCTCGACGGTTGGCTCGTTCCTCGTCGGCTTTGCGCTCGTCGGCCTCATCCTGATCGGCCGCGCGACGTTCTCGTTCATCGCGCTGATGCGGGCGCTCTTGAAGTTCGCTCGCCTCGCGTCGGAGCGCTCGAAGAAGCTCGTTCACTCGATCGCGGACGCCTGGCGACGCGCACGCGAGCTCGAGAAGGTGCGCGCCGAGGAGAAGCGGCTCGCCGAGGCGCCCGTGATCGCGCTCCCGGAGGGTGACGACGCCACGATCCTCACGACCGACGACTCGTCGGACGATCTCGGCTCGCTCTCGAACGACGCGAACGACAAGACGCCGACGGATCCCGCGTTGACGTGGAACCCTGGCTCCCAAGCGCTCCCGCACACGCGCATTCGCATCGCCACCACGACCGGAAACGGCAAGACCGAAGCCTTCCCGGAGCAGAGCCCGCTCGTCATCGTCGACCCGGCCGAGCCTCCGAAGAAGATCACGCTGAAGCCTCCGCCGCCGGCGCGCTCACGCCGTCGCAAGACCGACTCCCTTCCTCCTGTCGCCGCCGACGAAGAGAAGGAGGATGAGGAGGAAGAGGACGCCGACGAAGAGGCGCCCGTCTCCGAGAAGCCGAAGAAGCGACGCTCGCGCGCGAAGAAGGCGGACGTCAGCGTCGAAGAGGCGCTCGCCGACGAAGAGAGCGACGAGGAAGACGAAGACGACGAGAGCGACGCGAAGGACGCGAAGGTCAAGGGCGACCTCCCGGTGACGCCGCTCGAGAGCATCGACGTCGACCTCAAGAAGAAGGGTGGCCGTGGCGCCGCCGCGGCGAAGAAAGAAGCCCCCGCGGCTCCTCCTGCTCCGCTCGGGATCACGATCGTCGATACGTCGGCGGCGCTCGAGAAGGACGCTCCGGTCAAAGAGCCCGCCAAGAAGCCCGAGAAGAAGTCGAAGGATCAGCCGGCGTTCCGGCTGCCGTCGCTCGACATGCTCATCCCCGCGCCGGCGAACATCGGTCCGATGTTCGACGAGGTGAAGCTCCGCGCGAACGCCGAGCTGCTCGTGAAGACGCTCGCCGACTACAAGGTCACCGGAAAGGTCGAAGAGATCCTCCCCGGCCCCGTCGTCACGACGTTCGAGGTCTCCGCCGCCGCCGGCACGAAGGTGAGCAAGGTGGCGGCGCTCGCCGACGACCTCGCGCTCGCCCTCGCGAAGAAGGTCCGCATCGTCGCGCCGATCCCTGGGAAGAACCGCATCGGCTTCGAGCTCCCGAACGAGAAGCGCGTCGCGGTGAACCTCCGCGATCTCGTCGAAGATCGCCGCTTCCAGACGCTCGACGTCCCTCTCCCGGTCGTGCTCGGCCGCGACATCGTCGGCAACCCCGTCTACGCCGACCTCGCGAGCATGCCGCACGCGATCGTCGCCGGCGCCACCGGCGCAGGCAAGAGCGTCGGCCTCAACGTGATGCTCACGTCGCTCCTCTTCCGCCGCACGCCGGAGGAGCTGCGCATGCTCATGATCGATCCGAAGGTCGTCGAGCTCGCGCCCTACGACCGCATCCCGCACATGCTCCTTCCGGTCGTCACCGACATGAAGCAAGCGTCGAACGCGCTCAAGTGGGCCGTCGACGAGATGGAGCGCCGCTACCAGCTCTTCGCCGACGCCGGCACGAAGAACATCGGCACGTACAACGGCTGGGTGAAGCGCGTCCGCGCGGGCGAGATCAAGAACCCGCTCGGCAAGGCGATCGTCGGCAAGGACCTCAACGGCATCCAGGAAGTGCTGCGCGTCCGCGACGACGATCCCGAGGGCGAGCAGCAGCTCCCGGAGACGCTGCCGATGATCGTGATCGTCGTCGACGAGTTCGCCGACCTCATGATGCAGCAAGGCAAAGAGGTCGAGGCCTGCGTGGCGCGCCTCGCGCAGAAGGCACGCGCCGCCGGCATGCACGTCATCCTCGCGACGCAGCGCCCGAGCGTCGACGTCATCACCGGCATGATCAAGGCGAACTTCCCGACGCGCGTCGCCTACCGCGTGGCGCAGAAGATCGACTCGCGCACGATCCTCGACGAGCAGGGCGCCGAGCACCTGCTCGGCAAGGGCGACATGCTCATCAAGCTCAATGGCACGAACGAGACCCGACGCGTCCAGTGCCCGTGGGTCAGCGAGGAAGAAGTCCAGGAGGTCACCGATTTTCTCCGCTCGCAGGGCGAGCCGGTCTACGACGAGAACATCCTCAAGCCGCGCGACGACGAGGAAGGCTCTCCGGACGACGACGACGGCGAGACCGATCCGCTCTACGACGACGCGGTCCGCATCGTCGCCGACACCCGCCGCTGCTCCACCTCGTGGCTCCAGCGAAAGCTCGGTCTCGGCTACAACCGCGCCGCCCGCATCGTCGAGACGATGGAGCGACGTGGCCTCGTCGGCCCGGCGAACGGCTCGAAGGACCGCGAGGTCCTCATCGGCTCGATCTGACGGCGCGAAATTTTCTCGAAAAATCCATCACCTAGCGACAAAGCGTCGCCCGCTCGAAAAATCGTCCGCGCGGGGCGCTACAGGCGCCGCGCCGGCTGTGTCTTCTCGGCGAGAAGGGAAAGAGCCGGCAATCACGCCGGCCTAGAGCTTCTCGAAAGAGCTCGAGGCACATCTCATGTTTCTTCTTTCGATGGTGATTGGAATTGCGGGCGGACTCTTGGCGATGTCGTCACTCCTCGTCGGACGCTCGGCGCAGGCCGCGGAGAAGCTGGCCACGCTCGCGAAGTATCAGGGATGGATCGGCCTCACGATGTTCGGTTGGGGTGTGTGGGAGCTGATCTCGTGCGTGCTCAACATGGGCATGGCCGCGTCGCATCCGCTCTCGTTCGCGTTCTGGGCGCTCTCCGGCGTCGCGGACTTCACCGTGGGCCTCCTCCTCGGCTTTGGCCTCATCTCGACGTACGTCTTCCGCGGCAACCCGATGGCCATCCAGAAGGGTGACGCGATCCGCTCGAAGCTCGTCGCGTTCCAGGTCCCGCTCGGCGGCCTCGCGATCGTGATGTCGATCGCGTACGGCGTCCTTCACTTCGTGTGAGCGCGCGAGGAGCGCCATCTTCGAGGGGTCCGTCATGCGCAAGCACGGACCCCTTTGCGCGTTTGCGCGTTTGCGCGTTTGCGCGTCTCAGCTGCTGGACTTGCCGCCGAGGGCATGAGCGAGGCTCATGTCGAGGCGGCTCTGGATCAGACGGAGCAGGCTCTCGACGTCGGTAGGCTCGAGACGCAGCTCCACCTCGAGGCGCTCTTTCGTCGACTCCGCGAGCTCTTGCCGTGCGCGCTCGAGGCGACGAAGCACGGTGAGCCGGTGCACGCCGAGGACCTTGCCCACTTCATCCATCGAGAGGCGATCGAGGTAATGGAGCTTCAAGAGCAACCGCGTACCTGGGGCGAGGGCGTCCACCGCCTCGAGGAAGACGCGGCGGAACACCTCCTTGTACTTGCCCTTCAAGATCTCGAGCTCGAGGTCGCTGGTCGCCTCGTTCACGAGCGCCTCATCGGGGTCGAGCGGCGCGCTCTCTCGCGTGGCTGGCGCCTCGCGCTTCATGTTGAGCCACGCGCGCACCGCAGCCACGCGCACCCACGCACGCAGCTCTCCCCTCCCCGCGTACGTCAGGATGCGTGGCTTCTGGCCAGGCTCCGCGACGAGCAGGCGATGACGCAGGCGCTGCACGACCTCGTCGGCCTCTTCGGGAGGCGCACGTCGCGCGCGAAGGATGTTCGTGAGATCCGAGAAGCAACGCGCGTCGAGCGCGGCGACCGCAGGGCCGACGCCACGTCCTGCATGAAACGCGAGCCACAAGTCTGCAGCATGCAGCCCCTCCAGAGGTGCGCTCGTCTCGGCCGGTTCCCCGCTCGCCGTGAGCTCACGCACGAACGACGCGAAGCCGACCTCGTCGGCTCCTGGCCACACCGGCCAAGCCGCCTTCGCTGTCAGCACGAGATCGTCGAGCGTCATCGAGGTTCTGCTTCCATTCCCCTGAAACTTCGCGGTGAAACGCTATCACGGGCATCTCGACGACCGGTACTCTAGACGGACTCCCCTCTCCCATGTCGGCCCAACCTCGATCTCCATGCCTCGACGAGAACACCGCTCTCGAGCTCCTCGACGGGAAGCTCGGGTCACAGGCGCGCTCGCGGATCGAGAAGCATCTCGAGAGCTGCGATGCGTGTCGTGAGCTCGTCGCGGAGATCGCGAAGCTCAACGCCGAGGTGATGGCCGAAGAGGTCGCGTCGGCGGACACCGAGCGCGTCCCCTTCGCGCAGGCGACCGAGCTCGCGACGGGCGCCCGCGTCGGTCCATACCGGATCGATCGCACGATCGGCAGCGGCGCGTTCGGCACCGTGTATCGGGCGACCGACGTGGAGACCAGCGGCGTCGTCGCGCTGAAGATGGTGACCGATCCCGCTTTTTGTGCGCGCTTCAAACGCGAGGCCTCGACGCTCGCGCGCCTCGATCATCCCGCGATCGTGCGGTACATCGGCCACGGCAGCGCGCCCAGCGCAGGCGGCATGTACCTCGCGATGGAGTGGCTCGAAGGTGAAGACCTCGAGCAACGTCTTCGTCGCGGGCCGCTTGGATGGGAGGCAGCGCGTAAGCTTGGCCTTCGGCTGAGCGGCGCGCTCGAACATGCACACGCGCTCGGGTGCATCCATCGCGACATCAGCCCGCGCAATGTCTTCTTGCCGGGAGGCGAGGTCGACGACGCAAAGCTCCTCGACTTCGGGCTCGTCCGCGCGTCGGGTCTTCCGCTCGACAAGAGCGGCGTCAGCGTCACGCTCGAGCGGACGGGATCGCAGGCGCTGCTCGGCACGCCGTTTTACATGTCCCCCGAGCAGGTGCGCGATCCGAAGAGCGTCGACGCACGCTCGGATCTGTTTGGCCTCGGCGTCCTTCTCTACGAGGCGATCTCGGGCGTGCGACCGTTTCAAGGAGAAGACCTCTTCAGCGTGTGGGTGAAGATCGTCGACGCGCCTCCGCCCGATCTTCGCGCGCTCGCGCCCGCGCCCGAGGCCTTCGCTCGCTTGATCGAGTCGATGCTCGAGAAAGACCCTGCCGCGCGCCCTCGAAGCGCGCGCGACGTCGAGCAAGCGCTGTCGCTCATCGCTTCGAGCGCCGAGTCGAGCAAAGGCGGCACCGCGGCGCTCCCGCCGATTCGACCTCGCACGAGCAACGCGGGCACGACGTCGCCGCAGGCATGGTCGTACCCGTCCTCGGCGCCGCCTCACCCTTCGTCGGCGCCGCCGACCTCGCCGATCGCCTTCGCGGGGACCGTCGCGATGCAGAGCGCGCCTCCGCCGATGCAGCACGTGACCGCGCGCTCGGGTCCGGTCGACCTACCTTTTCCGCCGCCACCCGCCGCGCCTTCGGGGCCACCACCCTCGAACCGGCGCATGATCATCGCGGGGGTCGGTGTCACCGCGGCGATCGTGACGGCGACGACGATCGGTGTCTACGCGGGACGTCAATCGAGCGACGCGAACGTGTCCGCCGCGTCGCCTTCATCCATCGCCACCGAGAAGAAGACGAAGGCGCGCGCCGCGGCGACCGACGTGAACGGGCATCCGCTCGTCGACGACGACGAAGACGAGGGAGCCGCGTCGAGCGACCCGCCGAAGACGGACGCTCCGCCGAGCGCGAAGCCTGCGAAGCTCGCCGGGCAGCCCACGCCTGCCGGGCGATACTTCTGCGGCAGTGACACCGTCGACATAAGGCGGCACGAGCACTTCTCGGCGCGCCGCGAGTTCGCGATGGAAGACGCGGTGACGGTCGGCGGCGACTGCAAGCTCACGCTCGAAGACTGCGTGATCGACGGGCCCAACTCCGTGCTCGTCCTCGGGACGAGCCCATCGCTCACGCTGCGTCGCTGCCGGGTGCTCGGACGCGTTCAGCTCGTCGGCGAGGTCACCCTCATCCTCGAGGGTACGACGCTCCCCCACCCACCCGTGACGACCGGTAAGCCGCGGATCATTCGACGCTGAGCACGCTGGAGGTGCGTGGGCACGCGGCGGTGGAATCACATGCCGCAGGTGAGCGTAAGGTTGTTCGGCAAACATGCGAACGCCACGAGCGCGACGAGCGCGCCTGCTGCTGGGCCCATCTCTCCTGGCTATCCTCACGGGATTCGTCGCGTGCGGGAGGTCCGCCCCGGCGCCCGCCATCGCGCCGAACGTCTCGCCCGACGGAGGTCAGGTCGCCGCCCTGCCGCGCGCGGCCGGTCGATGCTCTCCATGGCATGACCCGAGCGAGAGCGCCGACGCGGGCGCGCCTTCCGGCGACGATGAGGGCTACAGCGCGTCGGGCCGGCGGACCAAGCCGACGAAAGACGGCGACCTCTGCGAGACAGCAGACTCGAACCTCGCGCGCGCCGAGGCGAAGATCCTCGCCGAGAGCGGCGGGCCGATGGCCGCGCACACCGCGTGGGATCACAAATCGAAGCCGGCGCGCTTCGACTACGTCGCGCGACGGCTCGCGCTGACCGCGGCCGAACGCGACATGCTGAACAAGAACGGCTTCGTCGTGCAGTCGCGCAACGAGAGCTCGACGTATGCCTGGGCGCTGCACGAGGTCTACCAGTCGGAGCTCCCGATCTACATCTCGGCCGACGCGATCTTGCATGCCGTCTACACGTCGAACGATCACCTCCTCGCCGACATCGAGCGCGACAACCTCGTGCCGCTCCTCTCACGCACGCTCTCATCGATGCACTGCGCGCTCGCGGACGCCTCGCGTCTTTACCCGTCCGATGTCGCGCACGACCTCGACCTCTATTTGACGGTCGCGCGGTCGCTCCTCGCCGACGCGCCCGTCGCGAGCGTGTTCGGCACGGACGCCGAGGCGGCCACGCTGGTCGCGAAGGCGAAGAAGGCGAGCGGGATGGAGTCGGTCGACCTGTTTGGTCGCGGCCGGTTGATCGACTGGTCGCAATACCAGCCGCGCGGGCACTATGCCGATCGCACGACGGAGCCGTCTGCGGATGGCGAGCCGCCCGTCCAAGACGACACGGCGTCCAAGCCATCGCTGTCGCCGTATTTTCGCGCCGGGATGTGGCTCTCACGGCTCGAGTTCAACCTCGTGTCACGCTCGTCGCGCAGCTCGCTGCTCGGCTCACCCGATCCGCGCGAGACGCCGCGCGAGGCGATCGTGGCGCTCGCGCTCTCCGATCTGGTGACGCAAGCGCAGGTGCTCGACGACGTCCAGAAGCTCGATCGCGCATGGGGGCTCCTCGCAGGACGGCGCGAGGATGTCTCCGTCACCGACATGATCGCGCTGCGGAAGAAGGCCGCGATTGGAGGCGTGGAGCTCGCGGCGTTCGACAAGCTGAAGGCCGCGATCGGAAATGACTTCCAGCGAACGGCGCGGATCCACCCGATGCCGGAAGGCTCCTCCACCCTCCCGGCGATCGCGACGTTTCTCGGGCCACGCATCACGCCCGACACCGCCGCGTTTCGACCGCTCGTCCACTCCGAGGTGGGCGAGCGCTATCTCGTGGGCTCGGGCGACGTGGCGTACGTGCTGGGTCTCGATCGCGGCAAGGCCTACCTGAAGGACGATCTCGCCGCTCATCCCGCGCTCGCCTCGAAGCTCGACGTCGCGCGTGGCGTCCTCACAGCGTCATCCGCGAAAGACGCCGGCGATCTCTACAGCGCATGGCTCAACGCGTTGCGCGGCGTCGCCGAGAAGCCAAGCGGCGTCGTGCCGTCGTTCATGACGACCCCGACCTACGACGACCTCCGTATGAACACGCTCGTCGCGGGCTACGGACAGATCCGTCACAACTACGTGCTCATGGCCGCGCAAGCCTACGACGAAGGCGGCTGCGTGATCCCCGACGGGTGGGTCGAGCCGATGCCCGCGGTCTACGACGGGATCGCGAAGTACGCCGCGCGCGGCCTCGCGGTCATGAAGGAGCTCGACCCGAAGGACAAGACGCAGACGATCGCGTACTTCGGCGAGCTCGAGAAGATCACGCGTGTGCTCGCGACGATCGCGCGGCACGAGCTCGAAGGCCGTGCGCTCTCGACCGAGGAGAAGCGATTCCTCTCGATGGTCGTCGAGATGACGCCCGGGGGTACCGGCGGGCCGCCGACGTACACCGGCTGGTACTTCGATCTCTTCCGCGGCCGCTGGACGGAGGGCTTGGCCGACGCGAGCTTCGTCGCCGACTACTACACGTCGTCGTGGAAGCAGAAGGTCGTCTATGCTGGTGCGCTCGCGCCGCGCATGGGCATCTTCGTCATCGACGCCGGTGGTCCGCCGCGCCTCGCCGTGGGCCCGGTCGCGCATGCGTACGAGGTACAGACCTCGCTCGAGAAGCGTCTCGACGATCGCGCCGCGCTCGCCGCGCCCGACAAGAAGGAGCCGTGGTCGGCGTCGTACACCGCGCCCGCGCCGAAGATCCCGGGCCTCGCCGCGACCGTCGTGTTCGACATGGAGAGCGGCGACCCGAAGTCGAAAGGCACGCGCTTCGTGCTTCGCGGCGGTCCGGTGGCCTTGCCGAGCGTCCAGTTCGAGCTGCTCGATCATCACCGCGTCCCG
This sequence comes from Labilithrix sp., assembly GCA_044227045.1. Taxonomy (GTDB): domain Bacteria; phylum Myxococcota_A; class Polyangia; order Polyangiales; family Polyangiaceae; genus Labilithrix. Next base: position 44,053 of record JBGAFW010000045.1, on the reverse strand, counting down.
ATCGCGACGACCACGCGCGCGATCCCTCAAAACGGGAAGGTGGTCTTCTACCTCAAGGCGAAAGACGCCGAAGGCGTGCGCCTTCGCGTGGGTGAGTTCAGCACCGAGCACTTCGTCGGCGGCCCCGAGAGCTCGACGTCCTTCGAGCTCGGAGGCGTGAAGACGGGCGAGAGCGACTACGCCGAGCAGTAGCTCACATCAGCTCGACGCCTTCGGCGACGAGCTCGAGCTTCGCGAGAGGGCGACCGAGCTGGGCTTCCGCCTCGGCGCGGCAGCCCTTCTTCTCTTTGCCTTTGTGATCACCGCCGCCGCCTTGCGCGGCCATGCCCTCGTGGCCTTCGCCTTCGCATGCGCCTTCGTTCTCGGCCTTCTCGAGCTTCGCGAGCACGCGGGCCTTGCGACCGGACGCCGTCTTCGGGACGAAGAAGGCGTGGCCAGCCATCTTGATGTGCGCTTCGCTCGCGTCGTCTTTGATCTCCATCCAGCAGCCCATGTGCTGGCAGACCGCGGTGACCGTCCCCGTCGTCGCAAACGTCTTGCCGAGGTACGTGCTCGGTGATTTCGCCACGTCCCCCAAGCTGACCTTCTGCGCGGACGCTTCGATCGGAGAGCCGAGACGGAGCGCGCCTTCGCTGCTCGCGCTTTGCGCGGGCGGCGCGGATGGGGCGGACGGAGCAGGCGCGGGCGGTGTGCTCGATTTCGCGCCGGTGTCACAGGCGCTCAGGGCAAACAACGTCACGACGGTCGAGGTCAAGGCGAAGAGACGAGCGGCGGCCATGAGGATCCTCGTAGCACTGACCTCGCGAGCCGCAAATCCCCGCCTAAAAGGCCAGGTTGACGATCGGCACGACCACGTCTTTTCCGCGCGGAAGACGCAGATCCGTCAGGCCGTGGAGCAAGGGAGTCGCGGAGCCCGATGCGCGTTCGGAGGGTGACGACGACGACGTCTGAAGCAGATCGGTCGACGAGCTGTACCGGAAGATGAAGATGCCGCTGATGGTCGTCACCGATCCGAGCCCGAACGTGATGAGGCCCGTTCGCTTCGTCTCGTTTCGGCTCGAGCTGCTGCCGTCCGCCACGGCGACGAGGAGCCCGATGTACGCGGCGAGCACGCCGACCGAGATCATGACGCCGCCGAGCGCCGTGCCCGCGATCGACGCGGGATCGACGTGCAGGTTGACCGAACGCGTCCGCTCGTCGGTGTTCAGGGACACCTCGCGCGATCGCGCGATGCCGTTGCCCTCGACGCGGTACGCGCCGCTCGCCGGCAGGTCCTGATCGCAGGGCGATCGGCAGACGAGCCTCCAACCCGTCCCGCCGACGTCGCGGCGATAAAGGATCACCGGCTTGTGCGATTCGATGTGGACACGCACGCGCCGTCCGGGTGGGAGCTCGGGTGCAGCCGGCTCGGGCTCGGGCGGCGCGGGCGAAGAGCTCACGCCGGGCGACGCTCCGTAGGGCGCCCCGAGGATGACGCGATCGATCTCCGACCACGGAATGCGCTTCGCTTCGGTCTGTCCCGTGACGACGATCGACACGTGGTCGTTCGGCACGACCTCGGTCACATGGCCGCGGTAGAGCCCACCGTTGCGAAGGACGACGGTGTCGATCACGGTGCGCGCCGGAGGTGCTGGCGCAGGCGAAGCGCTCGCAGGTTCGTCCTGCGCCGCGCCGATACGCGGACAGAGCACCGCTGCGCTCGCGATCAGCAGCGCCGTCGCGAGCCGTCTTCGATGTGCTGCGCGGAGGGAGGTGAGTCGAAGAGTCAGCGGCGCACCTCGGTCTCCGTCAGAAGCTCCCCGAGAGGACGAGCGGGAACGAGGCCGTTGGCGCCTCGGTCGCGTGCTCCGCGGAGCTCACGCTCTTCCACGTGGGTTGTCGAAGGAAGGCATCGACGCGCGATTTGTTCGCGTCGCCGTCCTTGTCGCTCCGCGCGACGCCCTTGCCTCCCGATTGCGTGATGTCGGTCTTCGCGCTCGCGAGGAAGATCAAGATGCCGGCGGCGGTGAGCCCCGTACCCACGGCGAGCGTGATCAGGCCGGCGTTGCGGAGCTTCTCGCCGCTGCTCTTGTTGCAGTAGTACGAGGAGGACGAGTTGCTGTAGTCGTAGCAGTCCTTCGACGCGTCGCTCTGCCCGATCAGCGCCAGCAAGAGCCCCACGTAGGCCGCGGTCGCGCCGCCTGCGCCAACGAAGCCGCCGAAGATCATGCCGCCCGTCGACGGAGGATCGACCGCGACGTCGACGCTGCCGCCTGGCGACGCGTCGAGATGGAACTCCTTCGACGACGCCACGGCGTTGCCCGTCACCTTGTACGTGTCGCCGATCGGCAGCTCTTCGTTGCAGGGCGAGTGGCAGGCAGGGACCCACGCGGTGGACCCTGCGGGGCGCCGGTACAAGATCAGGTTCTTCGACGACGACAGATGGACGCGCGCGCGCGGGCCGACCATCGGCGCGTCGATCGGCGGCGTCGCCGGAGGCGCATACGCTGGCGACGCAGGTGACGATGACGTCGGCGGAGCGGGCATGGCGGTGGAGGCTACGATGACGCGATCGATTTCGGGCCAAGGGATCTTTTTTGTCTCTCCCTTGTCGATCTGAATCGTGACGTGATCGCCCGGGACGATCTCCGTGACACGCCCGCGGTAGAGGCCTCCGTTCCGCAAGTGCACGCTGTCGATCACGTTCGGCGCGGTGCTCTCCGAGGTGGTGGGCGGCGGCAACGGTGGAGGCGCGTCGTCGGCGCGCGCGATCCGCGGCGCGATCAACGTGACGCCAGCGAGGACGACGACCGACGCGACCGAGGGCAGCGAACGCGTGGACCGAGCAAGAAAGGGAGCTGACCGCATCATCGACGTGGACCTCGTGGCTCTTAGCACTGGTTGGTCGGGGGGAGACCAAACCCGACGCCAGATAGCACGGACCAGGCCAAGCCCAAGCCCGCTGGCAGTCCCGCGAAAACCAGCGGCTTTCCATGGGGAGCACGGAGCCTGTCGCCGTTCGTCCTCTGACAACGAGGTCAGTCGTTCACGTTGGTCTCGAAGCCGTCCGTCACTCTGTTCTGAGTTACTTCCGAGTGGCGACCTCGCGGGAGCGCTGCTAAGCCGTTTTTCCCGATGCGCAGCACCCTCTTCGTAGCTTCTCTTGTCTCGGCGTTCGGCCTGACCCTCCTCGGCCTCGCCGCCCCTGCGTGCGATCCCGATCTGAACGTCGTGAAGAGCGACGGCGGCGATGGTGACGGTGGACCCGGAAGCGTGAAGCCCTCGCCCACCGGCGACGCGGCCAATCCGTCGAGCAGCAGCGGCAGCAGCGGGAGCAGCAGCGGCGATGGCGGCGAGAGCGACGCGACGCCCGACGACGACTCGGGCCCCACGATCACGGGTCACAAGATCGACGGCATCAACGACTTCGCGGCGAACGAGAAGCTCGCGACGACGTCGCTCGGCAGCGGCTACGAGGCGTACATCGCGTGGGACGCGACGCGCCTCATCTTCGGGATGTCGGGCAACGACGTCGGCTCGAAGGCGAGCAACAAATGGGTGCTCGTCTACCTCGGCGTGCCCGGCACCACCGGGACGAAGACCGGCATCAACTATGGTGGCTCGCAACAGCCCACGCTGCCGTTCGATGCAACTCACCATGTTCGCTGGAAGGCTTCGGGCGATTTCACGACGGTGGAGGTTTGGGACAGCGGCTCGTCGACATGGAAGGGAGCCAACACCGCGCTCATCCCGGTGCCGATCTACGCGCAGCAAGGGACGTTCATGGAGATGTCGATCTCACGCGCGGCGATCGGTGCGACAGGCCTCATCGACGTTCACATGAACATGTTGATCGAAGGTGGTGGAGCAGATTGGACGTACGCGGGCGTCCCGTCGACGTCATTCACCGACGGCAAGAACGCGCAGCCGACGAAATACTTCGAGCTCGATCTCGCCGACACGGCCAAGGCGCCGAACGCGTACACCCCGAAGTGAAGCTCAGAGCGTCTCGAGGTACTTCGTGAGATCGTCGATCTGATCGGCGGTGAGGTCGGCGGTGTCGCCGTGCTTGTCTCCACCGCAGGCCGGGTTGAAGCGATCACGAAGCGTCTTCGCGCAGCCGTTGTGAAGGTACGGCGCGCGCCAGCCGATGCCGATGAGTGATGGTACTTGGAAGAGGCCGCCGGTGCCGACGTCGCGCGTCTCGTTGTTCGTGAGCTCGGCGCCGGTGTGGCAGCCGTTGCAGCCGCGCTGAACGTACAGCTTGGCGCCGCGATCGACCTGCACCGCGGGCTGCTCGACCTTCGGCGGTGGCGGGATCGAGAAGAGCCAGCTCTTCAGCGAGTCGACCTGCTTGTCCTCCACCTTCGGGCCGCTCATGCGGGTGACGAAGACGTGATCGACGAGCTGGCGGAGATCCTTCATCTCGCCGTCCCAGTGGAACGGCGCGGTGTTGTTGAGCGTGCCGCGCATCGACGGCGTGCGGCGATCGCCTTCGACGAAGTGCCAGGTGCGCCCGTCTTCGGCGCCCTCGGCGTGGCAGGACGCGCAGGCGAGGAAGCCGCCGCTGTTCGAGTGGAAGATCGCGTGGCCGGTGTCCTCGCGGCTCACGTCGGAGAGCTTGATCTCCTTCCAAACACGCTGGCGATCGGGGCTCATGATGAAGAGCGCCGCGGGCTCGCGGGACTGGACGATGAGCTGATCTTCACCGTCGTATGCCGCGGCGATCGCTTGGCCGGGGATGAAGCCCTTGGCCATCTGGGTGCAGTCGTAGTTCGTGCCGCCCGTCGGCGAGAAGCCCGACGACGACGAGGAGGACGAGGACGACGAGTAGCTCGTCGCATTCGTCTTCACGCGATGCGTGAACACCTGCGGGAGGTCCGACGTGTGGCCGTTGCCTGCGGCGACGATCGTGTACTCGTGACCGTTGGTCGCGAGGTCGACCGGCAGCACTGCCGGCGGGATGTAGATCTTGCCCTGGCCAGGGATGTCGAGGCGGGTCGTCGTGATCGTGGGCGCCGCGCACGCATCCGTCGCGCCCGAGCCGTAGTAGCCAAGGCCACTCGGTCCGACCGGGTTCGTAGGCTCTTGCGAGACCATCGCCGGCTCTCCTTCACCCGGAGACCCGTCGTCGGCGATCGGCGGCGCGGCGATGCGCCAGCCGAGGTTGCCGCCGCGTGTGTTGGCCTTTCCTTTGAGCTCGCCTGCGCGCGTGAGCTCGACGATGTCGGCCTGGCGGAAGCGGCTGACGAGGATCTTGTCCTTCGTGACGATGACGTCACGAAGATCGCGATCGAGGCCGACGCGCTTCACTTCGCCCGCGCCGAGCGGAATGCTCACGAGCTCGCCTTCGGCGCATGCCACATGCACGTAATCGGAGTCCGCGTCGTAGGCGAGGCCACGCGGCGCGACGCACACGTGCCGCTCCGTGATCGCGCCGGTCGCGAGCTCGATCGTCGCGAGGTTACCCGACTTGCGAAGCGCGATGTGTGCGCGGCCCTTCGTGTCGATCGCGACGCGACCTGGCTCCGAATTCGGCGCGAGGCTGAGCGTGTGGGTGATCGTTCGCGAGGGGATGTCGACGAGGTAGATGAGATCGCGATCAGGATCGCTCGCGACGATCGTGCGGCCATCCTTCGCGACGGCGAGCGTGCCGCCGGAGATCGGAGGGGGCGGTGTGGCGGCCGTCACGGTCTGCGTGAACTGCGGCTGCGGACCCGGCGTGGGCGCGATCGGCGTGAAGGAGGTGTCCTCGTTGTCGTGGCCTTTGGTGTTGCACGCGGTTGCAGCAGACAGCGCTACGGCAAGGAGCGGCGAGACTTTCCACCATCGATTCATTGAGTGTCCTCTTTCCCCTTCGTCACGTTCGCATCGCGGCTCCCGCAAAGCGAGGCGCACGATGGATAAAGCCAATCAGTTAGGAGTGACAGAAACAGTCCCAGTCGGTTCGGATTTCTCGAGGGAAGCCAAGGACGTCACGATCAACGCGCCTGACCGTGGGGTCAGCGCTGGCACGAGAAGGAGTTGTCCCGACCCCAGAAATTCCCCGAACATCGCAGAAGTAGGCCGGTTTCCTGGCCATCATCAAAGACGCACTCGCCGTAGTCGCAATTCATCGGCTTCACGCATTCGCTCCCGACCCGAGGGCGAACACGTGGGCAACCCTCCGGTTTCGCAATGCATTTCCACACGTACCGGCGCTGCGACGTCGAGCCGCCGTCTCCGGCGTCGCCGCCGTCGTCGAGCGGGTCGGGCGGGAGGTCCGCGTCACCCGCGTCACCTCCATCGAGGTCGCTCGCGCGAACCGGCGCGCAGCCACACGTCCCTTCGTCGTACTCGCAGCGAAGGGTGTTCGCGTTCGGGCGGTCGCACGTCCCTGGTGAAGGGTCAGCGCCGAACGTCGGCGCGCATCCGTCGAAGACGCAGGCACCTGCCTCGCGAAGCCTCCAGCGTCCGGCGTTGCAGTCGAGGACGTCGTTGCAGGTGATGTTGGCCTTCGAGCCGATCTCGCACTCGTCGGGTGTGTACGCGCACGACTGCCCTACCGCCGCGCTCTCGCAGATGCTCTCCGGCAAGGGCTCGGTGGCGGGCGTGCCAGCGTCGAACGCGATGCCACCCGAGCCGCCGAAGAAGCCGACGTCGTCGGTCACGCTGTCACATGCGACGAGCAGCGCGAGCCCCACGAAGCCCATCACCATCGAGCGACGGCGAGAGCGTGCAGGTGAGGTCAGTCGCACTGGGCTACCTCGATTTGCCAAACGTCGTCTTCACAGATCATCTGCGTGCCGCGCTTGAAATCACACGCTCCATAATTGCACACGTGGTCGCCGACGCACGGCTGCCCGAGGAGCGGCCGCTTGTCGGGGATGCAGCCGTTGTCCTTGTCCTGCGGGCGAACGCACACCCAGCGGCGCGGATGCGAGTGCGCGCCGTCTGGCCCCGTCGTGCAGGCGCAGACCGACGCGACGCCCGGGCACTGAAGCTCGGCGTCGTTGCTCCCCGCGTCGGGGATCTCGCATGGTGCGCCGTCTTGGATCGCGCTCGGCGCCGGGCATGTGCTCAAGCACGAAGGAGGCGTCTGCTCCGTCCAGTACTTGTCGTAGTTGTCCTGCACGCACACGAACGTGCTGTTGCACTTCGGATCGGGGCTCTCGCCAGCCTCACAGACTGCGCTCACCTTCGAGCACGGCGCGTTCTCGGCGACGTTGCGAGGGCATGGCGTGGGCGGCAGCCTCGTCGAGGTGAGCCCCGAGTCGAAGAACGACGTGGACGCGGTGAACGGCGTCGTGATCGGATCGGCGTAGACTTTGTCGCAAGCGAACAACGCGACGCCGAGACCGAACGTCGACAGGATGCCGCCGAACGGCAGAACGAGCGAGCGGGCAGCTCTTCGCGTCGTCGTCATTGGAGCACCCACTCCCCACGGAGCGAGAGGTTCGCGATCGGGACGCCCCACTCCGCGGCGTTCTGCCGGGCGACGCGCACGACCATGCGATGGCTCGACACGCCGGCAAGACCCTCGGCCGCGATGCGAAAGCTCGGCGTGACTTTGAACGACACCGCCGCGGTGAGGTACATGAGCGGCGCGAGGAGATCTTCGGGCTTCTTCGTCTGCGCCGGCGCCACCGCCGTCTCGGGCGAGACGTGCATCCACAAGATGCCGTAGCCGCCCCCGATGCGTGGGATCACGAACGACGACGGCCTCAAGATCGGGATGCCGAAGCCCAAGCCGAAGATCGTCGGGCGAAACTCCGCGGTGCCTTCGGGCCGCTCGACCTGTCGATTCGCCGGTACGTACGAGAGCCACGGGACGAGCGTCACGTAGCGGCTCACGCCGATCTCCGCCTCGGCGCTGATCGCGAACGACGTCCCGTTGTGGCTGCTCGTCGTGCCGGGGCCGAGGCCAAGCACGAGGAGCGGCGTCATGCGCTCGGACGGCGTGGGAGCACGTGGCGCGGTGGCCGGTGCGTCTTTGGCCGGCACGCCCGACGAAGGCATCGTGCTCGGATCGGTCGTCGTGACGGTCGCGTTCGGTCCGTTCGCGACGATCGTGAGGACGCCTCCCGAGGACGACGCCGTGGCGGCGGCATCGCCCGAGGCAGCGCCGTTCGGTGCGTCCTTCGCGGGCAAGGCACGAAGCGCCATCGCGGCGCGCGCCGCGGTGACCTCTTGCGTTCGCTCGTCGCTGTCTTGCGAGACGATCACGTCCTTCAAGACGACGCGCTCGTCGTCTTTGATCCAGATCGCGACGGCGTCACCATCGGCACAGAGCGCCGACCCGACGCGAAGCTCCTTCAAGAGACGCGTGATGACGTCGCGCGTGCAGACGTTGACCGTCGCGTTGACCGCCTCCATGTGCATCGCCGCGACATTGCGCTGCAAGCGCGCGACGATCGGCGACCCGTCGGGTCCCAAGATCGCCACCCGCCACGGCGCGGCTTCGGCAGACGAAGAGGCGAGGGTCGTCGCCATCATGGCCGCGAGCGCCACAGCCAGCGGCGCAGCTCGCGTGGGCGAAGGGGTCGTGGTGGTTCGGAAGATAAGAATGGCAGCCTCGAAGGATCGATGGAACGGCGTGTTCGGTCGCGACGTCGGAAAGAGGCGTAGCGGCGGGCTTTTCGCCCGTCAATCGCGAGCTTGTTTCGCTCCGTGATGATGGCTTGGAGCGCGAGAAAGTGAAGCTGAGACGACCTGACATCCTCGGATCGCGCCGCCTGGGTCGGCAGGATCGCCTCGCCCGATCGTCCCGGCTACGTCAGTGGCCGCTCACGCCCGGCGCGGTCCAGAAAACGACGGTGACGGCGACAGCTCCTCGTACCGCGTAACCGCTGACGCGCTGTCTCTTCGTCTCATCAGCGGTAAAGGAGAAAGCGCTCGCGTTTTTGCTTGAAGGTGCCGAGCTCGGTCGCCCATGTGGCCTCGATATCGGCGAGGCCTTTGCCCGCGCGGACCGCGTTCAGGGCCGCCTTGCTCCGGAGCATCTTGTCCATGCCGTCGAAGTCCCAGTCGGCCGGATGGATCTCGTGGAGCACCGACGCGATCGAGAGCGCGGTTCGGATCGGCTCGAACTGCGCCGGCGTGACGATGCTGATCCGGAAGCCGAGACACTTCTTGTTCGCATGCACGCTCGACTTCGGGATGACCTCGATCGGGTCGAACGAGACGCCGGCGATCTCGAGGTCGCGGAGCCGCTTCACGACCGCCTCGGCGTTCATCCACGGCGCCGCGACGATCTCGAACGGCATGTCCGTGCCGCGCCCGACTGTGACGTTCGTGCTCTCGAGGAGGCCGATCGCCGGATAGAGAGCGACGGACCGAGTCGACCGGAGGTTGGGCGACGGCGCCGACCACGTGAGGCCCGTTCGCTCGAACGTATCTTTGCGCTTCCACCCCATCATGCGGACCACGTCGAGGCGAAGCGTGTCCGTCATCTTGTCGTCTTCGAGGAACAGCCGCGCGAGCTCGCCCATCGTCATGCCATGCCGGAGCGGCAGCGCGTGGTGGTTGACGAAGCCCTTCACGTCCGTCTCGGCCAGCACCGGTCCTTGCACGTCGGCGCCGCCGATCGGATTGGGCCGATCGAGGACGACGAAACGAAGCTTCTTCTCGGCGGCGACCTTCATCGCGCGCTTCATCGTCGACGCGTACGTGTAGAAGCGCACGCCGACGTCTTGGAGATCGAACACGATCGTGTCGATCCCGTCGAGGCTCGACGACGCAGGCGTGAACCGATCGCCGTAGAGGCTGTAGACGGGCACGCCGTTGTACGAAGAGTCACCGATCACGCCTTCGCGATCGCCGTTCAGGCCGTGCTCGGGCGTGAAGATCGCAGAGAGCGTCACTCCCTTGTCCTTCGCGCCTAGCAGCACGTCGACGGTGGGCATGCCGTCGTGCGCGCGTGCGCTCATGTTGGTGATGAGCCCGACGTGCGCACCGCGGAGGCGCTCGAACGACTCGGCGCGCAGCATGTCGATGCCGGTCTTCACCTCGGCAGCGGAGATCGCGAGGGACGAAATCTCGGAGACCAACGGATTCACCGCTCCTTTTCCGTCGGGGTGCACGCGATTCGAGAGGAACACGATGAACAGATCCTTCTCGGGATCGATCCACATCGCCGTGCCGGTGTACCCGCCATGCCCAAACGCCTTCGGCGACAACGACGCGCTTCGATGCGTCGCAAACGAGCTGTCGATGTCCCAGCCGAGCCCGCGACCACCCTTGGGTGTCTCTTGTCGCGCGATCATCCGCTCGAACGTCTTCTCCGAGAGGAGCCGCTTTCCGCCGAACGCCCCCTTCGACAGCATCGCCTGCGCGAAGCGTGACATGTCGCGCGCGGTCGAGAACACGCCGGCGTTCCCCGAGACGCCGCCCAGCGCGAACGCGCGTGGATCATGCACCTCGCCTTGCATGAAGCCGCCGTCGCGTTGCTCGGTCGGCGCCGCGCGCGCGCGGATCTCCGCGGGAGGCAGAAAGCCCGTGTCCTTCATCCCGAGCGGCTGGAAGATCTCTTCTGCCGCGAAGGTCGCGAGCGATTTGCCGCTCGTGCGCTCGACGATCTCTTGAAGGACGACGAAGCCAACGTCGGAGTACATGAACTTCTCGCCGGGCTGCGACTTCAACGTCAACGCGCCGATGCGCTTCATCACCTCGGCGCGGTCGGTCGACCAGTCCGACATCGGCGTGATCGGCGGCAAGCCGCTCGTGTGCGTGAGCAAGTGACGAAGCGTGAACGGCGGCAGCTTCGCGAGCTCCGGCACGTACTTCGAGGCGCGCGCGTCGATGTCCACCTTCCCTCGCTCGACGAGGATCATGATGCTCGTCGCCGTGGCGGTGGGCTTTGTGAGCGAGGCGAGATCGAACACGGTGTCGACCGTCATCGGCGAGACGGTGGGCTGTAGCGACTTCGACCCGTACGCTCGCTCGAAGAGCACCTCGTCGTGCCGGCCGACGACGACCACGCAGCCAGGGAGCTTGCTCGCCTCGAGGCTCGCGCGGACGACCGCGTCGATCGCCGCCCATCGGGTGGGCTCGTCATCGGGAGCGCTGCTCGTTGAGAGGGTTGCTGCGTCGTTGTTCGCGCTGTCTGAGCCTGCGTCGGCCGCGACGAGCGCGGATTTGGGCGCCGGAGACGCCGCCTCGTGATGCGTGCCACAAAAGAGGAGTGATGCGCCAAAGGCCATCACCGTGAGCGCGGCGTGCCTGGTCCAGCGCGCGGGCATCCTCATCAGGCTAACGGATACTACGCCCGTCTCTGTTAGGCCATTCCTAGCGCCGCTACTTCACGTCGAGTAGGACGTTGTCGAAGTGCGCCCTCACCGCGGGCGACGGCCCTGGCGCATACTCGATGCCGGCAAGCGCGGACACGTCGCCCGTGATGAAGCCCGCGATGAACGGCGCTGTGCCTACGGTCGAGCCATCCACCTTCACCGTGATCGTCTTCGTCCCGAAGGAGACGTCCACCGCCACGTCGTACCAACGCGCGGGCAAGAGCAGGATCTCGAGCTTGTTCATCTGGCTCGTGTGGACGCCGTTGGCGTCGTCGGGCGTCTCCTGGTCGAGGTAGGGAATCCCGTCATCCATCACGAGGTACATCTTGTACTTCTTCGCCGTCGGGTTCGGCCCGAACGCGAGGCGTGTATAGTACACGTGTCCGTTCGCGAGGACCTCGTCGAGGTAGATCGCGTACTCGAAGTGCACGTTCGACGTCGCCGAGGCGTTGGCGGTCAGGAGCTTCTTCACGCCCGAGCTCGCGCTCTGGCCGGATTCGATGTCCGTCGTCGTCGCGAAGAGCGACATTTCGGGCGATCGACTCAGCGACGAGTCGGCCACGGGCGTCACGCCGGCGCCCGTGACCGTGACCTCGTCCCAGAGGATCTTGAGCGGCTTCGAGGGGTTATCGAAGTCGTCGCAGAACGTCACGTCGGGGTGCGACGCGCAGAACGGCACGCCCGCGTCACCGCCGTCTCCGCTCGAGGACGACGACGATGATGATGAGGACGACGACGACGACGACGACGACGAGCCGTCACCGCTCGCGTCACCGCTGCTCCCGCCGCCGCTCGATGCACCTCCGGCGTCGGACGCTCCGGACGAATAGCCATCGCTCAAAAGTAGGCTGCAACCGGCGCCGGCCAGCGCGATCGCGAAGGGCACGAACGCGGCGCATGCCACGCGCGCCGTCCACGAGGAGACCGAAGCCACCTTCACGTCTCGAAGTATGGCACGTTTCGCCGCGGCTCTCCGCCTCGAGCGACGGCCGTCAGAACGACATCTGCGCTTGGATCTTCAGGACGTGATCGTCGGGGAAGCTCTCGAGCTGCACCTGGCCTGTGCGCAGGCGGATACGCTCGTTGTAGATGTAGCGGGAGTACTGGATGTAGAGCATCTCGCGCGTGATGAAGCTCGTGAAGAACGAGATCCGCGGCGACAGGATGCGAAAGCTGTTGGCGCTGTCGCCCACGTCGAGGACGACGCGGTCGTAGCGCCCGGAAATCCCCATCCATTCGGTGATTCGCCAGCCTGGCTCGAACCCCCACTTGAACGACTTGCGATCATCCCGGTTGATGATGGGGTCGGTGCTCTGCTGCTTCGATTGGATGAACGAATAGAGGCCAAAGAAGCTGGCCGTCACGTCGCCGCCCCACGGCAAGGGAGAGCTCACGCTGCCGGAGGCCTGCTTGTACACGTCGGCCAGTGACAAGTCGTATTGCCACCCCACGTTCCACAGCGAGCCCGTTCCGTTTTGGCTGTTCTCGGTGCCGAAGTAGTTCTCCTCGAGGCCGCGACCGCCAAAGGAGTGCATCGTCTCGATCGCGGGCGACTGCCACTGCGATTGCTCCGCCGAGATGTAGCTCGTCGCCGCGTAGAGCTTGCCGGCGTAGTGCGTGTCGGCGCGAACATCGACGCCCACGATGCTGATCGTCGAGTCGGTGAGCTCCTTCAGCGGACGCTTGTCGCGCGCCTGCGAGTCGAAGAGGTAGCCGCCGAGCTCGATCGTGCGGTCGTAGCTCGCGCCGACCGTCGCGTAGTTGAGGAGCGTGAGGCCTTGGTTCGAGGCGATGTCTTCGAGGTGAGTGCCGATGCCGTGCTGGAGCCAAAGGGTGACCTTGTCGCGTTCGAGCTCGAGGCGCACGTTCTCGCCCATCTGATGGATGCGCGAGAAGATGTACGTGTCGTACTTCGGCATGTGACCGAAGCGCTCCCAGAACGCTCCGCCTTTGACGCGAAGACGCGCCTTGAAGAACGGGATGAAGTCGAGCGGCACCCGATACGTGAGCCAGCCCTGCGCGATGCCGAGCTGGCGATCGATGATCGGTCGCGCGGCGTCCGAGAAGAGCGTGCCTTGAAGACCGAAGGTCGCGGTGAGCTTCTCGTTGCCGACGGAGAGATAGAGCTCCGACCAGTCGCTCTCGTTGACCGGCGTGTACGCGAAGCCCGATCGGAAGTAGTCGTCGTCGATGAGGTACGGCGTACGCCAGTTGTAGTCGCCCTCGCCCGGCTTCGGCGCCGGTCGCGCGGCCTTCGTGATGCGCATCGGCGCGCGGAAGTAGCCGTGGAGCGCGAACCGGATCCCTCGCTTGTCGTCGATCGTCGCCGAGCGGAGAAGGCCATCTTCCGCCGGCATCGCCGGGTAGTAGTCCTCGCCGTAGCGTGGCACGAGCAAGCGAGGCTTGCGATCGGCGGCGGTCACCTCGGCGCCGGCAGCGCCGGTCGATCCCGGACCACCTTGCTGCCCCGGCTCGGAGCCAGGCACGGCCGCGCCCGGCTGCGTCGTGGTCGTCGGTGCGCCGGTGGGCGGCTCTCGCGGTGGTGAAGACGTCGAAGACGAAGAAGAAGGAGGCGGCGCGGTCCCGTTGTTCGGATCCGCGGGCGACGGATCCTGCGCGTGGGCTTCACGCGCGACGAAGAAGACGAGGGAGGTAAGGAGCGCGACTCCCGACAGGTGCGATCGGCGGTTCATTTCGTTTTGATTTTGATTTCGATTTCGATGTCGATGTCGATTCGGGATGGCTTTATTTGCAGGCGGGGACAGCGCTCGCGGCATGGAAGCCACTGTCGACGAGGATCTTCTTCGCGTTGTCCGGCGTGATGAGGCGCACCGCGACGCTGACCGTCGGCGCGTTCGAGCCCGGCGTCTTCACGCCCTCCACCGCTTGGCCATGCGCGAGCGCGGCGGCGACCTCGGCCGCCTTCTCCGCGAGCGGCGCGATGTCCTTCAAGACCTCCACGCTCTGCTTGCCTTCGCACACGTACTCGACGTTCGCCGCGTCGGCGTCGGCTCCACCGACGAAGATGCGAGGACGTCGCTCATCGAGCTTCGAGGCGACGAGGCCCTGCACCGCGCCGCGCGCCATCCCGCTGTTGTGCGCGATGATCGCCTGGATGTCGCCGCGCGTCTTCGCGATCGCGTCCTCGACCGTCTTGAGCGATTGCTCGGGAGACCACGAGTCGTGCGTCTGCTCGACGACGATCTTCACGTCGCCCTTCGCGACGAGCGGATCGATCACCGAGTGAACGCCGCGACCGATCTCGTTTGCGACGGAGTGGCCGGCTTGACCGTCGAGCAGGACGTAGTTGCCCTTCCCTCCCGTCGCGCTGACCGCGGCCTCGGCGAGCATCTTCCCGACCGCGAAGCTGTCGTGCGCGACGTAGTAGTCGAGCGCGTCGCTCTTGATGCTTCGATCGTAGGCGACGACCTTCGCGCCTCGCGCGTGCGCCTTCTCGACGTACGACGCGGCGGCGACGCTGTCGGTCGGCTGGATCACGATGATCTTCGCGTCACGCGAGAGCGCGTCCTCGAGCTCCGCGAGCTGCTTGCCGTTGTCGTTGTCGGCGGCGAGCGTGAAGGCGTCGAGCCCGAGCGACTTCGCCTTCGCCTCGAAATACTTCTGGTCCTTCTGGTAGCGCTCCTCTTGGAGCGTCGAGAGGAGGAAGGCCACCCGAGGTCGCTTCTCGCCGCCTGGCGCAGCTCCCGATGTGCTCGTGGTGGGGCCCGATGCATCGGAGGACGACGACGAGGAGCCGCCGCGCGCGATCACCGCGAAGAGCGCGGCGGCGGTGGCGAGCCCAAGCGCCGTCATCGCGATGCGCTTCGTCCGCGGCGAGAGATCCTTCTTCGAGGAGAGGACGTCGAGGAGCGCGGCGCCGAGCAGGATCTGGCCGGTGACGATGTTCTGCCAGTTCGAGTTGACGCCCATCAGGTTCATCCCGTTCTGGAGCGTGCCGATGACGAGCGCGCCGATCAGCGTGCCGATCATCGTGCCGCGTCCGCCGACGAGGCTCGTCCCACCGATGACGACCGCGGTGACGACCTGAAGCTCGCGCGTGAGGCCGGTCGTGGCGGGCGTGACGCCGTTCGTGCGTGCGGTGGCGATGATCCCCGCGAGCGCGGTGAGGATGCCGGTCGCGATGTAGATCGTCATCGTGACCTTCGCGACGGGCACGCCCGAGAGGTGCGCCGCTTCGCGGTTGCCGCCGATCGCGAAGGCATAGCGGCCGAGCCGCGTCCGGCGAAGGACGAACGCGCCGAGCGCGGAGGCCATGACGGCGATGAGCACGGGCACCGGCATTCCATCGCGATACACCAGCACGACGAAGAGGCTCACGAGGCCAATCGCAGAGACGCGAAGCGCGATGCCTACGGGCGGCGTGGTCGCGAGACCGAGCGTGCGTCGCCGCGCGGTGCGACGAAGCACCATCGCGATCCCGAAGACGCAGCCGAGCGCCGCGAGCGCGACGGAGACGCTCGGTGGAAGGCGGCCGCCGAGCTTCTCGAAGTCATCACCCATCGGCGACAAGCCACGCGCGCCGGAGAGAACGACCGCGATGCCTCGGTACGCGAGGAAGCCCGACAGCGTGGCGATGAACGGCGGGATCGCGAGGTACGTCACGAGCACGCCATGCCAAGCGCCGACGATCGCGCACACCGCGATCGCCGCGAGACATGCGACGAACGCAGACTGGTGCATCTCGATCTGAAGGCGCGCCGCGATCACGCCGGCGAGCGCCATCCCGGCGCCGACGCTGAGATCGATGCCGCCGATGAGCACGACCATCGTCATGCCGACGCCGATGACGACGATCTCGGAGACCTGCGCGGTGAGGTTCGAGAAGTTGAACGGCGTCAAGAACGCCTCACGTGTGCCCGGATGCGCGCCAAGCAAGAACCACATCGCGAGGAGCACGAAGACGATGCGCATACCGCGCGAGGATGTGAGCTCCTTCAGCGGTGAGGTCGATGCGCTGGCTCTGGCTACAGAAGACATTCGGGCTCCATGTGACGCTGACTCTCGCGGCTCGAGCTTCGGTGGACGACCGGGCTCCGCGCGCTGCCGCGTGAGGTGTCGCCGGTGGGCGCCGCTGCGCCGGTCGCGAGTGAGACGATTTCTTCTTCGGTCGTCGTCGTGCCATCGAGCTCGGCGATGACGTTGCCTTGCCGGAGCACGAACACGCGGTGAGCGAGCCGCAGCACCTCGGCGAGATCGCTCGACGCGAGGACGACCGCCGCGCCGCGGTTCGAGAGCTGCTCGATGATCTCGTAGATCTCTTCGCGGGCGCCGATGTCGACGCCGCGCGTCGGCTCGTCGAGCAGGAGCACCTTCGGCGGAGACTCGAGCCACTTGCCGAGGACGACCTTCTGCTGGTTGCCGCCCGAGAGGGTCGCGACCTCCGCGCTGGCGGCGCCGCGGATCTTCAGCTCGGCGATGCGTTTGTCTGCGATGCGCTCCTCTTCGTCGTCATCCACCAAGCGAACGAGGTCGAGCAGGTGATCGAGGAGCGTCGCCTTGCGATCGATGACGGGAGGAAGCGTGAGGTTCTCCGTCACGCTCATGCCGAGCACGAGGCCGCGCCCTTTGCGATCTTCCGGGACGAACGCGAGGCCGTTCTTGATCGCGTCGGCAGGAGAGCCGATCGCGGTCTCCGCGCCGTCGATCAAGATCGCTCCGGTCGTCCCGACGCGCGACGAGCCGAACATGGCAGAGAGGAGTGCGGTGCGACCCGAGCCCATCGCGCCCGCGAGCGCGACGACCTCGCCCTTCGCGACGGAGAACGAGGCTCGAGCCGCGACGCGTCCATCTTCGAGGAGGACGGCGAGGTCTCTGAGCTCGATCGCGTGGCGCGCTCGCCCGTCCGCGGCGCTGGCGACGGGGCGCGCGCGCTTCCCCTTCGCGACGGCATGGCCGACCATCAGCGAGACGACCTCGTCGACGTCCGTCTTCTCGATGTCGAGCGTGCTGACGGTCTTGCCGTCGCGCAGCACGGTGACGCGATCGCAGAGGTCGAAGATCTCGTCCATGCGATGCGAGACGTAGAGGCATGTCGTGCCTGCGTCGCGAAGCTCTCGGAGCCAGGCGAAGAGCCGCTTCGACTCGTCGACGGTGAGCGCGGCGGTGGGCTCGTCGAGGATCAAGATGCTCGCCTTGCGCGAGAGCGCGCGGACGATCTCGACGACTTGTTGGAGGCCGATGCCGAGCGTGCCGACCGGCGCGAGCGGATCGACCTCGCGCTCCACGCCAAAGCGCGCGAGCAGCCGCGCGGCGTCGGCTTCCATCTGATCGTCGTCGATCGTCTGAAAGATCCCTTGGCCAGGTCGTTCGCGACCGAGCATCAAGTTCTGCGCGACCGACAGCTCCGGCACGAGCATCAGCTCTTGATGCACGATGGCGATCCCGGCGTTCTCCGCGTCGCGCGTCGTCTCGAAGACGCGTTCTTGTCCGTGAACACGGACCGTCCCGTCGTAGCTCGCGCGCGGGTACACGCCCGAGAGGATCTTCAAGATCGTCGACTTGCCGGCGCCGTTCTCACCGCAGATGGCGTGGATCTCGGCCGAGCGCGCCGACAAGCTCGCTCCGCGCAGCGCATGGACGCCGCCGAAGCGCTTGTCGATGTTCTCGAGCTCGAGGACGTTCTTCATCGTGGTCCTAGCTGCGCGAGCGGCGACGACGGCGAACGAAGAGGACGATCGGCGCGGCGAGGACGAGCGCGACGCCGCCCTTGCCGAGATGCCACGTACCGCCCGACGTGCGGCAGAGGCATGCGTTCACGAACGGGATCTGGTCGGCGCCCGGGACGCCGCCGTTGTCTGCGCCGTTCGGTCCGCCCGTCCCGTCACCGCCGGGTCCGTTCTCGCCGCTGCCCGGGTTGACCGAGATCGCTTCGCACGAGATCTGCGGGAGCACCGCGCCGGTGTTGTCTCCGCAGTCGCTCTTCTCGGTGAGATCACCGCCCGAGCGATCGAGCACCGTCATGATGTACGCGCCGCCGCCGTACCCGACCATCGGGACCGAGCCGGTGTATTTCCCGACCTGACCGTCCGACGCGACCGAGTTGTAGAGCTCGGGCAACAGGTAGAAGTTCGCCGCCGCCTTCTGAACGACCTTCGCGAGGATTCCGTCCGCCTTCGCGCCGTTGCCTGCGCGGCGATACGCGTTCGCGATCCGGAAGTCGACGAGGATCCATTCGTTGTTGTCGTACGACGAGAGGCCGTCGTCGTTGCGCTTGTAGCCGCCCGAGTCGACGCGGAGACGCTCGAGCAGGTCGAGGGTCTGCTTCGCGGTGTTGCCTTTGTAGTCGCGGAGGATGTTCCACGCGAAGGCCTCGGCGACGGCCGCGTCGATGTACGTGCCCGAGCCGAGCTCTTCGAGGTTGCCGGCGAGGCCGCCCTGCGGATCGAGGAACGCCGTGAGGAACGCCTCACGCACCTTCTTCTCGAGGTCTTGATACTTGCCGACGTCGCCTGCGTGGTTGCCCTGCTTGGCGATCGCCGCCATGTCGCAGAAGCCACGAGCGGCCGTGAGCGTCGTGTACGCGAAGTGCTTCTTCTTCGCTTCGTGCACCTCCCAGATGCTCGCGTCCGCGGCGACGACGCCGTTCGACTCGAGGTTTCCTTCGAGCGGCTCCGCGATCCCCTTCGTGAGGACGTCCCACACTTTTCCGTCACGCGTCTGCTGGTTGAGCCACGCGACGTCCTTCGAGCTCTCGACGTACTGCCGCGCCGCCCACAGCACGAGGCCCCAGCCGTCGATCTCGATGTTCGGTCCGTCTTGGTTCCAGTCGGTCTCTTCCTCGCCGCTGCCGAAGTAGCGCGTGACCGAGATGCGGTACGGCTTGTTCTTCACGTACGAGGCGTATTTGCCGGTTGGCTCCGCGTTCATGAAGAAGTCGAGGCCGGCCTTCGCCTCGGCGAAGTGACCCGAGCGCGCGAGCGCGACGATCGCATACGTGGCGTCACGCACCCAGCCGGTGTGCCACTCACCGATCGGCAAGCTCGCGAGCACCATGCCGTGGTTCGCGCGGCCAGGGATGTTCGCTTCGCGCACCTGGCCCATGCGAAGCGTGGTCTCGCCTTGCCGCCACACCTTCTTCTCGTCGTCGCTGCAGAGCGCTGCGCCAGCCGGCGGAGGCTTTCGCCATGCGTCCCACTCGGCCTTCGCGTCGTCGAGCACCTTGTCGGGGCTGCGTCCGGCGATCCATTGCTTGATCTCGCCCGCGACGGCGTCGGCGTCGCTCGCGTTCTCGACGAACGCCGACGCAAAGCCCATCCAGCCTCCGCCATCGAGCTTCTTCTGGAAGCCGGGCGCGATGTCATTGCCGGTCCCGCACGTCGGGTTGTCGGCGAGGTCTTGTCCGCTCTTGCCCTTGTCGAACACGCCCTGGCACGACGCGTGGGTCACGTCGCCGATCGGCACGTAGATCATCGCGCCGCCGCCAGCGCCCGTCTCGACGATCACTTTGTCGGCGGTGATGAAGCGTGTCGACTCGCCGCTCGCGTCGGGCTCGGTGCCGGACGCGACGCCCATGTGGAAGTTGAAGAGCGCGTAGCCGTCGCTCGCGCCGGGCGCATGAAGCACGCCGACCATGACGTTGCGCTCGATCCCGAACGGCGAGAAGAAGTACGAGTCTGCGTTCACACCGCCGACCGCGGCCGGCGCATGGATGATGTTCGTCTGGTCGACGTACTCGGGGACGCCGGCGCTCTGCGGCTCGCCGAGCCAGCCCGCGCCGCCGCTTCCCTTCACGCCGAAGTAGACGTCGAAGGCGAGGTTGCGGCGGCCGATGCCTTCGGCCTTGTCGTTCGAGGGGTTCTTGCGGAGGTAGCGGTACGGATGCTCGAGGAACGTCGTGATGCGGTTCTTCTGCGCGTCGAACACCTGGAAGCCGTGCCCGTTGCCGGTGGTCAGGTGGTTCCACGTTCGTTGCTCTTCGGCGTGCGCCTCGCGTCCTCCCTCTATTAAGGAGAAGAGGCCGACACCCGCGGCGAGAGCGAATCGAAGCCCAGACAATCGTTTCCCATCCATGCGCTGCCCTCGTGTCGTTCGTGGCCCAAGGCAGTAACTCATGACTGAGTCACGAACGGGTCCTTCGGCTAGCACGGCAGTGGCGCCGCGCCAGCTCGTAAGCGACGCGAATCCGTCATTATTTGCGTCTCAATTCTTCCCTTTGGAGGGTCTGTGGAGAGCGAACGATCCACGAAGGTGCGGGGTCCACAGCGCTCTCCGACCGCCTTCCGTGAGAAAATCCGGCGTATATTGAATGCACCTACAGTGGCACACACGGTGCTTCACGTTGGGCATGTCACGTTGGGGTCGCCTCGGTCCGTCGGTGTTCGCGCTCAGCGCCCTGGCGATCACGTCCGCGTGCACGCAAGGAAGCGCGGGCGACGACGTCGACCAGAGCGCTGACGAGATCGTCTGGGAGCCCATCTCGGCGACGCTCGGCAATCCTCCGAACTTCGCGCAGATGGGAAACGGCTCGGCGATGTCCGTCGTCTCGCGGGAGTGGGGTCGTGGCGCGAAGGCGGGCGCGCTCGTCGAGCTCTACTACCCGCATTACAACGCCGACAATCTCTGGGACTCGTACGTCGGCGTGCGCGCGAACGGCGCCGGCTTTCATTGGGCGCACGACCTCACGCTGAAGAGCCAACGCGTCCTCGAGGACACCGGTCTCGTCATCAGCGAATTTGCCGCGCCGGCCTACCGGCTCACGATCGAAGACGTCGTTCGGCCGCACAACGACGCGCACGTGCGCCACGTCACGATCACGAACACGGGCACCTCGTCGCTCGAGAACGTCGACGTCTCGTTCTATGCATTCTACATGCTTCAGACGTTTCCCACCGGAGACAAGATCCACTTCGACCCCGCGAGCGGAGCGCTCCTGCAGGTCGAGGGTGATGTCGCGGTGGCCACCGTCGCCGACCGCGCGCCGACCATCGCGCATTGCGGAAACGCGATGCAGCTCTTCGGCAAGCAGAAGGACGCGCGCATGGCGGCCGAGAGCAGCACGCTCACGCCTTGCCAGGAGAATGGAACGATCGAGGCTGGCCTCGGAGGCGTGAACGGCACGCTCGTTCATCGCTTGCCCGCGATCGCCCCAGGCCAATCGAAGGACATCACGTATGCGATCGGCCTCGGCGCGAGCGAGGCGAAGGCGCTCACCGAAGCGAAGGCGGCGGTGCAAGGCGGCTTCGTCGCCCGCGCCAAGGAAGACAAAGACCACTGGGCCTCCGTCCTGGCGCGCGCGACGCTCCCGAAGGACCTCCCGGCCAGCGCAGGCGACGTCTACAAGCGCGCCATCATCACGATCATGCAGCATCGCGTCGACAACGGTGGCTTCATCGCCGCGTCCACGCTCACGAGCCCCGTCTACAAGCTCGTGTGGCCACGCGACGGCTCGAAGACCGCGGTCGACATGCTCGAGGCCGGCTTCGCGCCGGAGGCGAAGTCGTTCTTCGAATTCCTCGAGACGCTCCTCAAGGCCGACGGAAGCTTCGCGGTCAACTACGTGCCCGACGGCAGCGGTCCCTTCTTCGACTTCGGCAAAGAGAAGAACGAAAACGACCAGCCCGGCATGCTCCCGTGGGGCGTCTACCGCGTCTACGAAGCCACCGGCGACGCGACATGGACGACCGCGCGCTGGCCCGCGGTGCGCCGCGCGGCCGAGCACCTCCTTACGATCACCGCGGGCGGCGTCGTCGATCCTTCACGCGATCTCTGGGAGCTCGAGACGGGCTCGAGCTGGACCTACGCCGAAGGGAGCGCCATCGCCGGCCTCGAGTCGGCCGCGAAGATCGCTCGGATCGCAAACGCGAGCGCCGACGCCGATCGCTACGAGGCGCGCGCAGGGGAGATGCGTAACGCGCTCGCGAGCTTCGTCACCCCCGACGGGTTCTTTGGGCGTGGTCTGAAGAAGGGCAAGCTCGACAAGCGACTCGAGATCGCGAACCTCGCGCTCGCGAGCGGCGGGTTCGACCTTCTCCCCGACACCGATCCGCGCATCGCCAAGGTCGGCGACCTCGTCGCCCAGCGCCTCGGCACCGAAGGCGGCGCCGTCCGTCGCTACGAAGGCGACCGCTACTACGGCGGCCAGCCCTGGCCCGTCGCGGCTGCGTGGCTCTCGCTTCACCGCCATGCGCGCGGCGACGAGCCCGGCGCGCGAGCCCTCTTCGACGTGATGACGTCGCAGGCGCGCGCCACGAGCACGTTGATGCTCGGCGAGCAGTTCGACGAATCGAAGAAGCAATGGCTCAGCGCGGTCCCGCTCGTCTGGAGCGAGGCGGCGTACCTCCGAACCGCCCGCGTCCTCTACGGCGGCAAGTAGCCAGGCTTCGCCAAAGAGGGCGTTCGGTGCTACGGAGCAGTCGTGCTCGTCAGTCGCATGAAGAGCGGAGATCCGGAGATCTTCGCGACGGTTCAAGGAGAAGGTACGTCGATGGGCGTGCCGAGCGTCTTCGTGCGCCTCGCCGAGTGCAACTTGAAGTGCAGTTGGTGCGATACGAAGTACACCTGGGACTGGGCGAATTTCGACCGGACGCAGGAGACCGTCGAGCTCGCGGCAGACGACGTCGTCGTGCGCGTCCTCGCCGCTGCGGGTGACCACGTCAGGAACGCCATCTTCACCGGCGGAGAGCCGCTCATCCAGCAAGACGAGCTCGCCGCGCCGATGCGCCGGCTGAAGACCGAGCATGGCTTCCGGCTCGAGGTCGAGACGAACGGCACGATCACGCCTGGCGAGGCGCTGGCCACGTTGGTCGATCAGTGGAACGTGTCACCGAAGCTCGCGTCCTCCGGCAACGGCGATCGCGCCCGGCATCGCCCCGCCACCCTCCAGTGGTTCGCGAGCCGAGCGAACGCGCAGCTCAAGTTCGTGATGACGTCCGACGACGACGTGCGCGAGGTCAGCGAGCTGACGACCGCGCTCGGGCTTCCGCGCGAGCGCGTCATCCTCTCGCCGGAGGGGATCGACGCCACCGCGCTCGCCGATCGATCGCGGTGGCTCGCCGATACGTGCAAAGCGCATGGATATCGCCTCGGCACGCGCTTGCACGTGTTTTTGTGGGGCTCCGAGCGCGGGCGCTGACGGTTCGCTCAGCGAACCGAGGCGGTGGGCTCGCGTGACGACTTCGGCACGCTCGCTTCGCTCGTCGACGAGATGTCATCGGCGCGCGCAGCCTTGAAGATCTGCTCGGCACGCTTCTGCTCGTCACCGTTCTCGGTGTGGACCGAGATCAGGAGATTGCCGCCCTTGATCTTTCCCTCATAGCGCTTGGCTTCGATCTCGGGGATGCCCATGCCGACGAGCGCGCCGGCCACGCCAAGGGCCGTCGCGCCGGCCGCTGCACCGCTGAGCGCGGCGAGGAGAGGACCGGCCGCGATGAACGGTCCGAGACCCGGGATCGCGAGCGCGCCGATGCCCGCGAGGAGCCCTAGGCTGCCGCCGAGCACGCCACCGGCTCCCGCGCCTGCGATCGCGCCTTCGGGGGCCTTCGTGTTGTGCTCGTGCGCAAAGTCCTTCGAGCCTTGCTTGTCCGGGAAGAGCACCGAGATGTCATTGTTCGAGAAGCCAGCCGTTTGAAGCTGACCCACGATGGCCTCTGCCTGGGCCGTGGTCGGGACGATGCACATGACTGCTTTTTTCATAGGAGATCCTTCTTCTTCTTCGAGAGGGTGACGCGCGGCCTGATTCGGCGTGGCGCTTACTTCTTCACTTCGAGCTGGTTGTCGACGTCGGTGACGCCGTCGGTCTTCTTCGCGATGTCGGCGATCGTCGTCTTCTCTTGATCGCTCTTCACCGTGCCGCGAAGCGTGACCTTCGTGCCGGTCGTGATCACCTTCACGTTCTTCGCGCCGAACGAGAGGTTCTTGTCGGCCATGATGCCCTTGCGGATCGCCGCGGTGACCTTCGTCTCCGCGCCGCTGTTGCCTTGGTCCATCGGGGTGAGCGCGCCGTGACGATCACGATCGTTGTTCTTGGTGTTGTCGGCGGACTTCGTCTGGTCCGCAGAGCCCGGGTTGTTCACGACCGGCGCGTCGTTCGAGCTCGGTTGGGGCGTCGGCGACGTACCCATCGTGCTCGGCGCGGTCGACGACGATGAGCCCGTACCCATCGTGGTGTCCGTCTTGTGCTCGCCGCTCGTCGTGGTCCTCGTGGGGGTGGTCGTGGCCGGGGTCGATGGTTCGCTGCTCGTCGTCATCGTGCTGCTGCTCTCGTACGGCGACGATGTGCCCGTGGACGGATCGCGCGCCTCTTGGCGGCTCTCGCCACCGCACGCGGCAGTCGTGAGCGCAGACAGCGCGAGCGCGCTGAAGAAGAAGGTGGAGCGTGTGATGTTCGTCATGGATCAGCCTGCCTCGGTTCGATACGTGGGTGAGGCTCGCCCCTGAGCACTCATCGCGCCAAACGCGAGCGAGAGCATGAGGTGCGGCTGTCACGCATGCGACGAGCGACGCCGGCGCGCTACGCGCGAGCTTTCTCGGACTGAGCGCATGCCGCTGCGATCGCGCGCAACGTCGCGGGCGACCTCGGCTCACGAACGCGACGTGGCGAGATGGCCCGCGCCGTGGCGGCGATGTACTGCGCTGCCTCTATTCGGCGGGGGCGAGGTCTTCGTGAGGCCGCGTGTGGTGATGGTGATGGCTGAGGACGCCTTCTTCCTCGAGGTCGATCGTCTTCTTGCGCGCGAGGAGCGTGAACATCGTGGGCACGAGGAAGAGGGAGAGGCACGTCGAAGAGAACAGCCCGCCAACGACGGCGAGCGCGAGTGGACGATTCGACGCAGAGGCCTCGTCGAGCCCCAGCGCCGTCGGCAGCAGACCAAAGATCGTCGCCAGCGACGTCATCGCGATCGGCGTGAAGCGTACGCGCGCGGCGTGCACCATCGCGTCGATCGCCGAGAGGCCAGACTCGAGCGAGCGGTTGGCGTGGTCGACCATCAAGATGCCGTTCGACACCGCGATGCCGATGACCATGAGCACGCCCATCAGCGCCGTGATCGAAAAGCCCTGCCCCGCGGCCATGAGCGCGCCGACGATGCCGACGAGCGAGACCGGGATCGTGAAGAGCAGAACGAACGGAAGCCGCAGCGATTTGAACTGCGTTGCCATGATCATGAAGACGACCATGACGGCGAGGCCGAGCGCGACGCCGAGGCCGCCGAACGTGGTGCGCATCAACTCGACCTGCCCGACGAACGAGAAGGTCGCCTTCGCGGTGCGCTTGTCGTGCTTCAGCTTCTCCTCGAGCTCGGCGGCGGCGCTGCCGATGTCACGGCGCTCGGTCTGCATGTAGATGTGTGCGGCGCGGGTGAGCTGGTTACGCTCGACGAGCACCGGCCCCACCTCGCGGCGGATGTGACCGTAGGCGCCGAGCGACACGGCCGCACCGTTGGACGCGACGCGCACGGGCACCTCGCCGATCGCGGCGGTGTCCTTGACGATCGCGTCATCGTAGTACGTGACGACGTAATACGACTGGCCGTTCGACGGATCCGTCCACACGGCGGGCGTGTTGACGTTGCCGAGCGTGGCCTCGAGCGCGGTCTGCGCAGCGTCGCGCGCGGTGACGCCGACGAGCCCGGCCGTCTCGCGATCGGTGTCGACGCGAAGCTCGGGGTAGTCGTTCTCGAGACGAACGTACACGTCCCGAATACCGGGCACGGTCCGCGCGACCTCGGCGACCGCGCGCGACTGCTCGAGCATGTCTTCGAGGTCGTTGCCGCGCACCTCGACGACGAGCGGCGCGATGTATCCGTTCGAGAAGACGCTCGCGACGAGCCCGCCTGGGGCCTGGAGGAAGTCCACGCCAGGATACGTGTGCTGGAGGATCTCGCGCATGCGGTCGGCGATCTCGCGTTGATCGCCGCCTTGGATCGACGCGCGCTTCGACGCCTCGGTGAGCTCGACGAGGATGAACGCTTGGTGCGTGCCCATGTTGGGGCTTGTCATCGCCGAGCGCGCCTTGCTCGGCGACCCGACGTTCGTGAGCATCAACTTCACCGTGTTTGGCGGGAGCTCTCGCTTGAGCGTCTCGGCCATCTCACCCGTCATACGCGACGCATCTTCGAGCGACGTGCCCGGCGTGAAGCGCACGTAGACGCACTCCATGCCCTCGTCGATGTCGGGGAAGAACGTCGTCGGCAGGCGAGCGCTCGCCCACACGGACGACGCGACGAGCGCGATCGCCGCGAGGATCACCCAGACGCGATACCCGAGCACGACGCGGAGGGTGTCGGCATAGCGGCGCGCGACGGCGTTCACCGCATGCCCGACCGCGCGAGCGATCTTGCCGGGCTCCTTGTGGATCTTCGGCAGGAGGTAGCGGCACGCGACGGGCGTGACGATCATCGAGACGAGGTAGCCCGCGACCATGCCGGTGGCGACCGTGATCGCGAGCGGGACGAAGAGCTTCTTCGCGAGACCCGCGAGCAGCGCGACCGGCAAGAGCACCGCGATCGTCGCGAGCGTCGCCGCGAGCGCGGCCACCGCGACGGCGTTCGTCCCGTGAAGCGCCGCGTAAACCCTGTTTTTGCCGTGCGAGCTCCGATGCACGGACTCGAGCACGACGACGGAGATGTCGACGAGCGGGCCCATCGACAACGTGAGCCCTCCTAGCGTGAACGCGTTGAGGCTCTGCCCCGTCAGATACAAGACGATCAAGATGATCGCGAACGACACCGGCACCGCGATCGCGGCGATGAGCACCGACCGAGGGCTCTGCAAGAAGAGCAGGATGACCATCCCGATCAAGATCAGCGCCTGGAAGATCTCCTTCTTCAGGCCATCGATCGTCCCGCGCACGAACGTCGACTGATCGAAGATCGGCTCGACCTTGAGGCCGGGCGGCAGATCCTTGAGCCCCGTGACGATGCGCTTGATCTCGTCGTTGATCGCGACGACGTTTCCGCCTGGGACACGCAGCACGTTGAGGTACACGCCGGTCTCGCCGTTGATCGCGACCGCCTGCGCGTCCTTCGAGCCGCCGTCTTCGATCCGCGCGACGTCTTTGATCAACACCGGCGCGCCGTTGTCGATCTTGATGACGGCGTCGCCGATGTCCTCGACGTGCGTGGCGACGGCGTTCGTGTACACGTTCGCGGAGAACGTCGGCGGATTGAAGCGCCCAGAGGGGAGCAGCGCGTTCGCGCGCTCCACCGCCTTCGCGACGTCGCTCGACGAGAGGCCACGCGCCGCGGCCTTCGCGGGGTCGACGATCACGTTGATCTGCCGCTCCTTGCCGCCGTTGACCGACGCGCTGGCGACGCCTGCGATGCCTTCGATTTGCGGCTCGACGTTGTTGGCGGCGTAGTCGTAGAGCTGCGACGCGCTGAGGCCACCACCATAGACGGCGACCTGGAGCACCGGCGCGTTCGACGGGTCGTACTGGAGGATGAACGGCGGGATGATGCCGAGCGTCTTCGGCACCGACGACATCGCGAAGCCGACCTGCTGCTGCACCATCGACTGCGCGGCGTTCAGGTCCGTGCCCCACTTGAGCCAGACGAAGATGACGCTGAGGCCACTGCGCGAGAGGCTCTCGACGTGGTCGACGCCCGGCGTCGCGCTGACGGCCTTCTCGAGACGCCATGTGATCGTCTTCTCGACGTCCTTCGGCCCCATGCCCGAGGCCTTCGTGCCGATGACGAGCACGGGCGGCGAGAGCTCGGGGAACGTGTCGACGCTCATGCGTGGCGTCACGACGCCCGCGAACACCATGAGCGCGATGCAGAGCATCAACACGAAGATTGGATTCTTGAGCGCGAGCTTCGTCATGGCCGCCTACGGCTTCGCCTTGTCGTGACCGCTTTCGTCACGCTTGGCGTCGGGAGGTGAGGACGACGACGCGGACACCGCGGACGGCTCGAGCTTCATCGACACGTGGTCGTTGTTCGCGAGGAGGGAGCGGCCTTGCGTGACGACGTGCGTCCCCGCCTTCACCGCGCTGTCGGCCTTGACGAAGAGGCTTCCGTCGCGCTCGCCGATCACGTCGACGACGACGCGCTTGGCGATGGAGGACTCGATCACGAAGACGGTGGCCTTCTTTCCGCGGATCTTCGCCGACAGGATCGGCACCTCGAGGGCATCCACCTCTTCACCGACGTCGACGCGGATCTCCGCGGTCGTCCCGACGGGGATCTCGTGCTTCGTGTTGGGGAGATCCACCTCGAAGTGGACCGTGCGTGTCGACGGATCGGCCGACGGCGCGCGACGCGAGATCTCTCCCGTCATCGACTTACCGGTCGCGAGCAGCTTGAGCGAGATCGGCGTCTTCGGCGGCACCGCGTCGAAGTCGATCTCCGGGACGTCCGCGGAGAGGCGGACGATCGAGCGATCGACGAGCTCGACGATCGGCGATCCGGGGCGCGAGAATGTCCCTGGATCGGCGTAGCGATGCGCCACCTCACCGTCGAACGGCGAGCGCAGCACGCAGTCGTTGACCTCGAGCGACTTGCCCGAGGCCTGGGCGAGCAGCGCCTGGATCTGCGCCTCGTTCGACGCCGCCTGCGCGCGCTTCTGATCGACCTCGTTCGGCGCGATGTAGCCGCCGTCGAGGAGCTCGCCCATGCGCGTCACCTCGGTCGCCGTCGCCTTCTGGCGCTCTTCGAGCGCGCGCGCCTGATGCGCGATCGCTTGGCTCGCGGTCGAGGCGTTGCGGCAGTCGAGCGTCGCGAGGACGTCGCCGCGCTTCACGAGCGCGCCCGGCCTCACGAGCACGGTGTCGACGAAGCCCGACGCGAGCTGCGGGCCGATGCGCGCCTGCTGCCAAGCCTCGAGCGTGCCGACATACCGGCGCGACTCGCGATACTTCGACGGCTTCGCGACCGCGACGGTGACGCCCTTCGGATCGTCCGCGAGCGCGACCTTGTTCACGCCGCTCTCCGCTCGATGCATGAGCCACCCGCCAGCGCCGATGACAGAGAGGACGATCGCGCCGATCGTCACCGGGATCTTCCATCCACGCGCGCTTGGCGGTGGCGGCTGGGCACCGCCGCCGTCGTGGGTCACGGGTGTCTCGCTCATGATGATCGTGCCGCTCATGGTCGTCCTTCTCCGCCGGCCGCAGCCCCAAGGGTGAGCCCGGACGCTCGCGCGAGCGCCACGCGGGCGCGTGTGATCTGGAAGCGTCCGATCGCGAGCTGAATGTCTGCCTCGGTGCGGAGCGCCTGTGCATCGGCGAGCTCGGTGCTCGTCCCGAGCCCGACGCGAAGGCGGTTCTCCGCTTGATCGTAGTTTGCCTTCGCGGCGTCGGCCCCACGTTGCAGCGCGCCAAGCGTGCGCTCGGCGACATCGGCCTCCTGCCACGCGGCGGTGATGACGGCGCGCTGCACGCGCAGGGCGACCTCTCGATCGGCGGCGAGGGCGTTCTCTCGCGCACGCGACGCGTCGGCGCGCCTCGCCCACGTCGGCTCGAGGATCGGCCACGCGAGCACGACGCCTACATCGTAATTAGGCACGACCGGCAACCAGCCTTCGCCATACGGCGTTGGTCCGCTCGATGCCTTCGCGCCTCCCGCGCGCCCGTCGATCGCCCCCGTCGCGTAGAGGTTTGGTCGCGTCTGCACCTCGAGTCGCTTCGTCTCGCCGCGCTGCGCCTCGATCCGCGCGTTGGCCTCACGGACGACCGGCAAGGCGTCGGCGCGACGGAGCAGGTCGTCGAGCGACCCGAGCGGCGTCTTGTCGATGTCGTTTCCCGTGGTCGACGCGTCGAGCTCGGCGTCATCGACCCCCACGGCGACGGCGAACACGCTCCGCGCGACGTGCAGCGCTCCGCGCGCGCGCATCATACCGGCCTCGTAGCGTGCGGCGTCTGCCTCTGCGCGCGTCAGCTCGATCGGCGGGCGCATCCCCGACGCCGTGTTCGCGCGCGCTTGATCGCGATGCGTCACCGCGCGCTCGAAGGCGCTCTGCGACGCATCCTCGATCGCGATCGCGAGGAGCACCGCGTAGTACGCCTGCTGCACCGCGACGTCGACGTCGAGCATCGTGCCAACGGATCGCCATCGCTCGATTTCGGTGATCAACGCAGCGGCTTGGCGTTCGGCGGCGATCCGACCGAAGTCGTAGAGCTGCTGGCGCACGCCGAGCGCCACCGCCGTCGAGGGATACGGCGTGAAGTCGTATGGCGCGCCGCGCGTCGGCGTCGCTCCGACGCGCGGAATGTCGACCGTGCCGACGCCGAGCAGCGTCGTCGTGCTGTTGTTCGTCGTCGCTCCATCGAGCTGCGCGAACGCGCCGACGCGCGGAAGCCACTGCGCGCTCGGCACCTCTTCGTCGAGCTTCAGCGCCGCGATGCGCTCGCGCGCGCCGAGCAGCCGGGGATGATGCGCGCGCGCATACGCGACGGCCTCGGCGAGCGTCATCGTGCGAACGGACGGCGTCGCTGTCGCTGGCCCTTCCGCATACGCGGCGTCGGGAATTGCAACGATGCTCACGGTGAGGAGCGCCGCGAGCCAAGACCAAGACCTCATGGGAATCCGAAGCGGCGGAGCACGCGGCGGTCCATCGAGAACACACGCAAAACGGCGCGGGTTTCGGCGCGACCCGGAAAAATTCCGCCCCGGGCCCGGAAATTCTCCCGATCGTAGCCAGTGCTAGGCTCGGGCGATGGCCACGCGTTTTCGTCGTACCTTCACGTTCTTCCGCGGGCTCGGAGCCGCTCTTCTGCCAAACAGAAGCCGGCCGCGGCTCCGTCCGACACGCCCTCCGCCTCGAAGCCATGTCGTGACGGCGTGGGTGACGACGTGAAGATGGCCGGACGCACCGCAGGCTCGGCCGCGAAGACAGGGATCACCGCGGCCGCGGACGGCATCGTGCAGGCCGGGAGCGCGACCGCCGGGCTCGTTCACGGTGGCAAAGAAGAAGCGAAAGAGAAGTGGAAGGCGGGAGCTGCCGAGACCAAGGCCGACGCGCGAGAGAACGCGTCGGAGACCAAACAAGAGGCGAGCCTGCCGCCCTGCAAGTGAGCGCGCTGCGTCGCGCACGGCAAGGCCGCGTCACGCGTTGATGCTGATCGTCGCGCGTGTCCCGCCGCCCTCACGCTTCGTCAACGTGAGCGTGCCGGCATGATGCGAGACGATCTCGCGCGCGATCGTCAGGCCGAGACCAGAGCCGCCCTTCTCTCGCTTCGTGCTGAAGAACGGCTCGGTCGCGCGATGCGCGATGTCGTCCGGGATCCCCGGCCCCTCGTCATCCACGACGAAGATCACGTGCCGCTCGGCGTCGCGGCGCACCTCGAGGCGCACGTGACCACCCGATGGCGTCGCCTGCGACGCGTTGAGCAGGACGTTCACGAGCGCTTGCTCGAACAGCGACGGCTCGCACGCGATCGAAGGCACGTCGTCCGCGATGACACACGCGAGATCGACCTTCGCCTGCTCGAAGCGATGGCGCACGAGCTCGATCGCGCGCTCGGCGACCTCTCTCGGCGCGGTCGTCACGAGCGCGGGCGCGTCGCCGCGCGCCAGCGCGAGCAACCCGGTGACGGCTCGGCGCATGCGCTGCACTTGCTCGAGCGCCGTCTTCAGCGCGGCGGTCGCGCGGTCGTCGCTCGTCACGCTCGGCCGCGCCAAGGCCTGCTCGACGCGACCATCGAGCACCGCCAGCGGCGTGCCGATCTCGTGCGCGATCCCCGTCGAGAGCGCCGCCAAGCTCGCCATCTTGTCGGCATGGGCGAGCGCGACCTCGTTCTCACGCGCGAGCGCCGAGAGCGCGATCTGCCGCTCGAGATCGAGCTCACGCCACTGGCGCCGCCGGAGGAGCGCGCCAAACGCGGCCGCGACGACCGTGACCGCGACGACCGTGATCGCGAGCCGCCATGACTCCTGCCGCTCGCGATCGCGAAGGCGCTCCGCGGTCGCGAGAACGACGATGCCCCACGACGACGCGTGGTTCGTTCGCGCCAGCCCTGCGACCGCCATCCGGCGCGGCAGCCCGAACGAGGCCGCCTCGTCACGCGGGACGATCACCGATGTGTCGCCGCGATCGAGGCTCGCCCGCAAATGCGACGACGGGATCACGCGATGATCCGTCGTGACGAAGCCCTCTTCGTGAGGACGCGCCGCCAGGATGAGCAGCTTGCCGCGCTCTTCGAGCCGCTGCGCCGGCCCGCGAAGGAGGTCGAGCACCTCTTCGTCATGGAGGAGCTGGCCCGAGTTCGCCTGCGTCTCTTTGATCGCGAGCCGATGTTCGAAGTCGACGCTCACCGCGGTCGCGAGCGCCGCCTGCTCGTGCGAGAAGTCTTCGAGCGCAGCCGACCGCTCCGCCGAGGACCACCACACCGACGCGGAGAGCACAGCGCCGATCGCCGCGATCATACAGAGCTGCATCCACCATCGCCGAATGGCCGGGATGAGCGGTCGCATCGCGATCAGCCGTCCTTCTTCGACGAACCGGGCGCTGGCGACGTAGTGGGAGCGGCATCGTCGAGCGCAAGCCACTTGTTGAGCGTCTTCGCGTCGACGCCGAGCTTCTCGCAGGCGAGCGTCTTCTTGCCGCCCACGCGATCGAGCGCCCAGCTCGCGTAGCGGCGCTGCAGCTCGCGGACAGGGATGATCTCATCGCCGAAGTCGTTCAGCTTCGGCGCCGCGGAGTGGGCCTTGTAGCCCCGGATCGCCGGAGGCAAATCGTTGATCGAGCCTTCTGGGGTGCGTCCGAGGAGGACGAGACGCGAGATGACATGCGCGAGCTCGCGCACGTTGCCCGGCCATTCGTACGCGAGCAGCCGCTCCATGATCTCGGGCGAGAGATGGGTGGTGATCGCCTTCGGGTTGGTCGCGCGCTCTGTCTCCGCGCCTACGCGCCGAGTCGCTCGAAGACTCGCTTCCCTCGACGCTCCGGCTTCGCCGAGAAGACGCGTCACGAGCATCGGCAAATCGGCGCGGCGCTGGCGAAGCGGAGGGATCTCGATCGGGATCCCCTCGAGGCGATACATCAAGTCCTCGCGAAAGCTCCCGGTCGCGACGCGCTCGCGAAGATCACGATGCGTCGCCGAGATGACCCGCACGTCGACCCCGCGCTCGCGGGATGACCCCACCGCCCGGATCACACCACGCTCGAGGACATCGAGCAGCTTCGCCTGCAGCGCCGGCACCATGTCGCCGATCTCGTCGAGGAACAGCGTGCCGCCATCGGCCTCGACGAAGAGCCCTTCGCGATTGGACGTGGCGCCGGTGAACGCGCCCTTCACGTGACCGAAGAGCTCGCTCTCGAGGAGGTTCTCCGGGAGCGCCGCGCAGTTGACGGAGACGAACGGTCCGCGGCTTCGTCGCGACTGCATGTGAATCACACGCGCGATGAGCCCCTTGCCTACGCCTGTCTCGCCCGTGACGAGGACGGGAACGTCGGCCTCGGCGATGCGCTCGACGAGGTCGATCACGGTGCGCATCCCTTCGCTCTTCGCGACGACGTTGCCGATCGCGTAGCGCTCGTCGAGGGCACGCTTGAGCGACTTCGTCTCGCGACGGAGCGCGCGATCGTCGAGCGCACGTTGCAAGAAGAGGTCGAGCTCGGCGACCTTGAACGGCTTCAGCAGGTAGTGGTAGGCGCCTTTGCGAAGGGACTCGATCGCGGTGTCGATCGCGCCGAACGCGGTCATGACGATGACGGGTCGCTCGGGCACTGCACGTTTGCTCATCCCGAGCAGCTCGAGCCCGTCGACGGCGGGCATCCGCAGATCGGTGATCAACACGTCGAAGGCCGGGTCGCGCACGAGCGTGGCGGCCTCCTCGCCCTTCGACACCACCGTCGTCTGGTAGCCGAGATCCGACAGCCCATCGGCGAGCATCGACGCCATGGCGGGATCGTCATCCGCGATGAGGATTTGGGTGACTGAGGCCGCCGACATCTTCGCTCTTGCTCGCCGTCCGAGCCGAAACGTTAGCCTCGTGGGTCTTCTCTGGCCACCCTCCGTGCCCGATGACGCTAGAATCCCAGCCTCGGAGGCGGTCGGGGAAACACCAGGTGGCTCCCGACGTATCCGGTGAGGCTTAGGACAGAGAGAGACAAGAGAGAGAGAAGAGATGAGCCAGGATTTTTCGTCACTCGAGAAGACGTGCAAGCAGATGCTCGACAGCCTCCTCGCAGGCTCCAAGAACACGCTCTGCCTCAACATCGCCGAGGCTGGCTTTGCCGCAGAGAAGGTCGCCGCCGAGTACCTCGAGTCGAAGGGCAAGAAGGTCGGCACGATCCACGAGCCCAACCCGCTCCAGTTTGCGACGATGCTCGAGTCGCTCGGCGACAAGACGGTCGTGGTCGACTTCGACGACCTCGACGATCACCCGAAGTGCATCAACGTCTTGCTCGAGCACGTCCAGAAGACCGACGTGACGGGGAAGCTCGTCGTCGTCAGCCGCGACTGGAACTCGGACAACACGGCCAAGGAGCGCGAGCTTCGCAAGTTCTGCCTCTTCTACCAGCAGAGCGCGCCGCCTCCGTCGAAGAAGAAGGCCTGATCCTCCCCCCACGGTGGGCGTCTTCACGCCTCGACGCCTCGAATCGCAGGCGTCTTAACGACGAAACGCGCGGCGCCCTCGAGAGGGGCCGCGCGTTCGTGTTCGTGCTCCGAGAAGCTCAGGCCTTCTTGAAGATGTCCATCACGTCCGCGAGGAGCTTCAGCGCCTCCGGCTTCGGGCGCTGGAAGGCGTTGCGGCCCATGATCGAGCCAAACGCGCCGCCCTTCGCGAGCTCGCGCACTTCGTCGAGGAGCGCCGGGGTGTCCTTGGCCTCTCCACCGGAGAAGATGACGATGCGCTTGCCGTTGAATGCACTCTGCACGCAGTGGCGAACGCGATCGGACAGCGTCTTCGTGGGGATGTTGTACTTCTCGAAGACCTTCTTCGCTTCGGCCTGCTCGATGTGATCCTTCGGCGGCTTGATCTTGATGACGTGCGCGCCGAGCTGCGCGCTGATCTGCGCCGCGTACGCGGTGACGTCGGCGGCTTGCTCGCCTTCCTTCGAGAGCCCCGCGCCGCGCGGGTAGGCCCAGACGATCGTCGGGAGACCGCTGTCTTTGGCTTCGAGGATGAGCTGGCGAAGGTCTTCGTACATCCGGTTGCGCTGACCGGAGCCCGGGTAAATCGTGTATCCGATCGCGACGCAGCCGAGGCGGACGGCGTCTTTGACCGAGCCGGTGATCGCGCTGCAGGGCTGATCGACCTTCGCGAGCGTGTCGGAGTTGTTCAGCTTCAGGATGAGTGGGATCTGCGGCGCGTAACGATCTGCGACCGCCTCGAGGAAGCCGAGCGGCGCCGCGTAGGCGTTGCAGCCGGAGTCGATCGCGAGCTGCGCGTGGTACTCGGGGTCGTAACCTTCCGCGTTGGGCTGGAACGAACGCGCCGGACCATGCTCGAAGCCTTGGTCGACCGGCAAGATCACCATCTTGCCCGTACCGGCGAGCGTGCCGTGGTTGAGCATCCGCGCGAGGTTCGTCCTCACACCCGGGTTGTCCGATCCGTACCAAGAGAGAATCTGCTTCACGCGGTCGGTCAGCGGCATGGCTGTTTCCTCTTCCTCTAAAATCCAGGCGTCGTGCCTACGTGCGGTTCGTCAGGCGACGATCGCCTCGAACGAAATGCGATTGGAGCGCCGGAGGGTAATCCTTCGCCGCCCTTCCAGCAACGGCCGCCCACCTCCCTGCCCTGCCGTCACTCATTTCTGAGTAACTCCTCGAAAAGGGCGCATTTTCTGCGGCGAAATGGACGCTCCGCACGAGAAGACGACTGTGGTCTTCGTGCGTCTTGCCTCCCCGCGGTTCATTTGAGAAGAACCCGACCGGAACCACCACCATGCCGCCCGAGTACAGCAGCGTTAGCAGCGTCCCTTCCTACCATCCGTCGGCCGTCGTCGGCACGACGCTCCGCGAGCATGTGCTCCACGGAATGCACGCCGCACCTGGCGCGACGGGTGAGTTCACGTCGCTCCTCAATCACATCTCGCTCGCGATCCGCATCATCAACTCGCGTGTTCGCTCGGCAGGCCTCGCCGGCCTCCTCGGGTACACGGGCGAGACGAACGTGCAGGGCGAGGAGGTGCAGAAGCTCGACTCGTTCTCGAACGAGGTGCTCCTCAACGTGCTCGAGCGCAGCGGCCACTGCGGAGTCATCGCGAGCGAAGAGCTCGACGAGGCGATCCTCGCCCAGAACCACGGCAAGTACGTCGCGCTCTTCGACCCTCTCGACGGCTCGAGCAACATCGATACGAACGTCGGCATCGGCACCATCTTCGCGATCCTTCGCCGATCGGATCCGAAGCTCTCCCTCCCGAACCTCCCCGACGCCCTCCGACCTGGTCGCGAGATCGTCGCCGCCGGTTACGTCCTGTACGGCCCGTCGACCATCTTCGTCCTCTCCACCGGTCAGGGCGCGCACGGCTTCACGCTCGACCCCTCGATCGGCGAGTTCTTCCTCTCGCAGCCCGACATCAAGTGCCCGTCACGTGGCTCGTGCTTCTCGGTGAACGACGGCAACTACTCTCGCTGGACGCCCGAGATTCAAAAGTGGTCGCGCTGGATCAAGGGCGAGTCCACCACGCCGGTCGCGTCCGCGGACGGCGCCGCCTTCAAGACGCCGTACGGCGCGCGTTACGTCGGCTCGCTCGTCGCCGACGCGCACCGCACGCTCATCAAGGGCGGCATCTTCGCCTACCCGGCCGACACGAAGAGCACCAGCGGCAAGCTCCGTCTTCTCTACGAAGCCAACCCGATGGCGTTCCTCTTCGAACAAGCCGGCGGCGCCGCCACGAACGGCAAAGATCGCATCCTCGACATCATGCCGACGGAGCTTCATCAGCGAACCCCGCTCATCATCGGCTCGAAGGACGACGTCGCGATGTTCCGCCAGTTCATGGTCGGCGAGCAGCGCTAACGCCCACGTCGAGCGTTCGGCTCGGCCCTTGGGTCAGTGTGTGGCGTGCGAGAGCGTCGAGACGATCACGTCGCCGAGCTGCGCGGGCAGGCACGGCTTCGTGATGACCTCGGTCGCGCCGACGGCCTTGGCAAGCGCGAGAGGCTCGGGCTGCGCTTGACCCGTGAGCACCACGATCGGGATCGCCTTCGTGCGTGGATCGGCGCGCAGGATGCGAATCGCCTCCCACCCGCCTTCGACACGAAAGCCCAAGTAGCTGAGATACTCCATGTACATCTCACGAACGTCCGCGACGTCCTCGACGACGAGGATGCGTGGCTTCGCGTGGTGCACTTCGAATGCTCTGGCCATCTCTAACGGGATAGCATATCGCGCGCCACCGAAGCTGCAAGCAGAGCCGCGGCCTCTTCGTGCATCGAGACGTCGAAGAGCTGACACACGCGCATCTGGATCGAGCGCGAGGTACGTGGCGAGTGCCTTCGTCACGCCCTTCGTTGAGCGCACGTGCCGCAGCGTCGCTCCTCCTGCTCGCTGCGAGCTCGAGCGTCGCGTGCTCGCTCCCTTCCCGCGACGAGCTTGCCGGCGGGCAGACGAGCGCGGACAGCGGAGCGTCGATGGACGCTTCGGACGCTTCCGTCTCGTCCGATGGAGCGCGTGACGGTGGCGGCGACGCGATCGACGTCTACGTCACGGCCGAAGGCGGGTCGGGACAGCCGCGATGCTTCCTCGTCGATGATCTCGTCGTGTGGCACGCGAAGTAGCCTCGCGCCCCGAGGCCGAGTCGCGCTCTGCCGAAGTCCTGTGGCCACTTCGGCAGAGGCCAAGTCGCCCCGCTCTGCCGAAGTCCCGCCGCCACTTCGGCAGAGGCCAAGTCGCCCCGCTCTGCCGAAGTCCACCGCCACTTCGGCAGAGGCCAAGTCGCCCCGCTCTGCCGAAGTCCGCCGCCACTTCGGCAGAGGCCAAGTCGCCCCGCTCTGCCGAAGTCCGCGGCCACTTCGGCAGAGGCCAAGTCGCTCTCTCTGCCGAAGTCCACCGCCACTTCGGCAGAGGCCAAATCGCTCTGCTCTGCCGAAGTCCCGCGGCCACTTCGGCAGAGGCCAAGTCGCTCTGCTCTGCCGAAGTCCACCGCCACTTCGGCAGAGGCCAAATCGCCCCGCTCTGCCGAAGTCCGCCGCCACTTCGGCAGAGGCCAAATCGCTCTGCTCTGCCGAAGTCCCGCGGCCACTTCGGCAGAGGCCAAGTCGCCCCGCTCTGCCGAAGTCCACCGCCACTTCGGCAGAGGCCAAGTCGCTCCCTCTGCCCTACTCGGATAGCTTCGCGATCTTCGCGGCGTATTCCTGCTCGGTGATGTTGCCGTCTTTGAGCGCTGCGTCGAGCTGCTCGCGCTCGGTGGCGATGCTTGCCTGCGCGGCGTCGATCTCCGAGGCTGCGTCCTTCGCCTTCTGGACGCCTTCCTTCTTCGCGGCCTTGAAGGCGTCGCGGAGCGCGGCGGGATCGAGCTGCATCCCCTTCTCGAAGTAGAGGCGCGTCGCGCGCGCCATCGCCCACGTCGACGCGTACGCGCCGCTCGCTCCGACCACGCTGCCCCAGCCGGGTACGAGCTTCATCAGCGAGAGCACGGCGATGCGGGCCGCGGTGGCGCCGAGGAAGTTGCCGGCGAACGCCTTCCAGAACGACGCGTCACGATCGTGGCCATAGAGGCCGCCGATCGATTGCAGCGTTTGGATGCCCACGAGCGAGACGAGGAACTCGCCGACGAACGGGACGGGGATCGCGCCGAACACCGCCGCGCGAATGCAGGCGCGAACGACGAGCTTGTCGATCGCTTCGTCGCGCTTCACCGGATCGTCGATGGGCTTCACCGTCGCGGGCAGCCAGTCTTGCGTCACGGCTCGCTTGAATCGCGCCGACGCCGACTCGTCCTGCTGCGGTGAGACCTCCCAGCTCTTTCGCATCTTGTCGAGGATCGCGCGCTCGCTCGGCGCAGCCTCGCCGTCGACGTAGACCATCACGCACGCGGAGTAGTACGTGCTGCTTCGCGCCTCGGGGCTCGTGACCTTGGCGATCTCGGCGTCGACGTCGACGTTCTCGGCGAGGAGCTTCTCGACCGTGATGTCGAGCCCGAGGTCTGCGCCCTCGAGCGCGTTCTTGATCGCGATCTCCTCGTTGTCGTGAAGACGGCCGTCCGCCTTCGCGATGCCCACGAGCACTTTGATCCCCGCCAATGCCTCTTCGTTCATCATGATCTTGCGAGCTCCCCGTTCGTTGCCGACAAGGCGCATCCTACCGCCCCCAGCGCGGTTCGACGGGATTCCGTGTCACCCGGCCAATTCCGCGGGGATTTGGGCCAAATCCGCGCTTTTGACGCGCTCGCGCTGGCCGTCAGTCGAGCACGACGAGCTTCTGCATGTAGTCGCCGTCCGAGATCTTCTTCTGCGCGAGGTCGGCGTCGAGCGTGGCCTTGAGCTTCTCGACCTCGCCCTTCTTTGCCTCGATGAGCGACTTCACGGTGGCTTCTTGCGCGAGCCCCGCGCCTTCCTTCTTCGCGTTCTTGAACTCTTTGCGGAGCACGTCGGTGTCGACCGACTCGCTCTTCTCGAAATAGAGACGCGTGACCTTGCCGATCGCGTACGTCGACGCATACGCGCCGGCCGTGCGAGACGCGCTGCTCATCAAGCGCGCGAAGAGCGTGACGGCGAACCACGAGCCGGCCGAGCCGACGATGTTGTTCACGAACGTCTTCCAGTACTGCGCGTCGCCCGCGCCGCCGCGACCGTAGAAGGTGCCGATCTTGCGCGCCAAGCGGACGTCGTTCCAAACGTCGATGCCTTCACAGAACGGAGGGAGGCTCGACGCGGCGAGCGCGGCGCCGAGCACGGAGAAGCGACGGATCTCGTCATCGACGGCGAGATCGCGCTTCGTGAACGCGTCTTCGCCGGCGAGCGGCGCGAAGGCGCGATCGAGCGCGCTGTTCACGCGCGACGACGTCGCGACCTGATCGGTGCCTTCTCCCGTGATCGAGAACGCGCTCCGGATCTTCTCGAGCATCGCGCGCTCGACCTCGGACGCTTCACCGTCGACGTAAGCGAGGGCGCACGCCGAGTCGAACGTCTGGCGCTTCACCGCCGAGCTCTTCACCG
The DNA here is from genome assembly GCA_044227045.1 of Labilithrix sp. Classification (GTDB taxonomy): domain Bacteria; phylum Myxococcota_A; class Polyangia; order Polyangiales; family Polyangiaceae; genus Labilithrix. The sequence goes on along the minus strand of JBGAFW010000045.1, from coordinate 3,802 downwards.
CCGCGAGCTCGGCGTCGAGGTCGATGTCCATCGCGAGCAAGCTGTCCGCGGTGGCCTTCTCGGGAAGATCGAGCGTCTCGAGCGCGCTCTCGATCGCGAGCCGCTCGTTGTCGTGAATGACGCCGTCGGCCTTCGCGACGGCGACGAGGATCTTCAGGCCCGAGAGAAGTTCATCGCTCATGTGACTCGCTTTCGCTTGGGGCTAGATCGAAATCTTCCAGGTGCTGGCGTCGGTGGCGTCGAAGATCTCGATGCCGAGCTCCGACAGCTCCTTGCGGATCTCGTCCGCCCGCTTCCAGTCTTTCGCCTTGCGTGCCTCGGTGCGCTCGGCGACGCGGGCGTCGATCGTCGCGGCGTCGAGGCCGCGGAGGCGAAGCCGGCGCGCCTTCGTGCGCTTCCAGTACACCTCGGAAGGGACCTGCATCAGGCCGAGCGGCGCGACCGCGCTGTCGAGCGCCACCACCGCGGCCGCAGCGACCTTCTTCACCGCCTCGTGCTTGGCCGGATCCTTCTTGAGCTTTGGGGCCTGCATGACGATCTCGTTCGCCGCCTTGCCGAGCTCGGCGAGCACCGAGAGCGCGACGGGCGTGTTGAGATCACGATCGAGCGCCTCGAGGACCTTCTCCCGCGCGCCCGCGGCGATCGCCGCCTGCCCTTGGAGGATGTTCGGCTCACCCGGCGCTTCCCCCTCCGCGATCGCGACGAGCGAATCGCGTGCAGCATACAAGTAATCCATGCGGCGCTCGGCCTCGTCGAGGCCGGGGAAGCTCACGCGACCGGTCGCGGGATCCTTGTTCACGTCGAACGAGAGCGGACCGCGGTAGTGCGTGCCGAGCACGAAATAGCGGTACGCCTCGGGATCGTTGTGATCGAGGACGTCTTTGATCGTGACGAAGTTGCCGAGCGACTTCGCCATCTTCTCTTTGTCGATCTCGAGGAAGCCGCCGTGCATCCAGATCGAAGAGAACTGCTTGCCGTTGGCTGCTTCGCTCTGCGCGATCTCGTTCTCGTGGTGCGGGAACACGAGGTCCATGCCGCCACCGTGGATGTCGATCTGCTCGCCGAGCTCCTTGTTCGCCATCGCCGAGCACTCGATGTGCCAGCCTGGCCGCCCCTTGCCCCACGGGCTGTCGAAGCCGAAGCCGTCCTTGCCCGCCGCCTTCCAGAGGGCGAAGTCGAGCGGATCCTTCTTCACATCCATCGCGCCGCTCTCGAGTCGATCGCTCGCGCCTGCGCGGAGATCGTCGAGGTTGCGACGCGAGAGCTTGCCGTAGCCCTCGAAGCTGCGGACGGCGTAGTAGACGTCTTTGCCTTGCGGCGTGTCGACGACGTACGCGTTTCCCTTCTCGATCAGCTTCTGCGTGATCTCGACGATGCCGTCGATCGTGGTCGACACGCGGGGCATCATCGTAGGAGGTGCGCAGCCGATCGCGCGGAGGTGCTCGTTCGCGAGCTCGCCCATGCGCCTCGACAGCTCGAGCGGCGGCTCCCCGTTTTCTTTCGCGCGATTGACGATCTTGTCGTCAACGTCCGTCACGTTCTGGCAGTGCTCGACATCGTATCCGCGGGCCCTCAGGAAGCGGACCAGCACGTCGAACGTCGTGTAGGTCCGTCCGTGACCAGCATGAGCAAGATCGTAGACCGTGATGCCGCAGACGTAGAGCTTCACCTTTCCGGGCTCGCGGGGCGTGAAGTCTTCGATTCTTTGCGTCAGCGTATTGTAAAGGCGCACCGGCATGGCGTGATGGCGGGAGAGATTAGCTCTTTTTCACGCCCGGCAGGTGCTATCTCATTTCCCGGATGGGCGAGGCAGGCGACGTCATGAGAGGGCTCGTTTCCCTCACGATCTTCGCGGTAGCGTTGCCTTCTTTAATCACGGGATGCGCAGGTGGTAAGGGCGCATCGTTCGAAGGAAACGTTTATCGCAACGGCCCGATCGCGTTTCAGCTCCCCGACTCACCGCCGGGCTGGCGCCGCGTCGACGTCGAGGACGGCAGCCTCGCCTTCCGCGACGACGAGCACGCCGCGTCCGTGCTGCTGAACGCCCGCTGCCTCACCGCCGACGATCGAACGCCGCTCGTCGCGCTCACGAACCACTTGCTCATCGGCGCGACCGAGCGCGAATACATCTCGCAAACCACCGAGCCCTTCGACGGCCGCGAGGCGCTGCACACCAAGCTCAAGGCGAAGTGGGACGGCGTCCCGATGCTGATCGATGTCTACGTCCTCTCGAAGGACGGATGCATCTACGACTTCGTCTACTTCTCGGCCCCGAGCACGTTCGAGGCAGGCGCCCCGACCTTCGAGGCCTTCGCGCGAGGGTTTCGTACGCTGCGTGGATCGGGCGTCATCGGCTCCGGCTCGCGGGAGTCGAAGAAGTGAACATGGATCCGCCGCGCCCGGCCTCCGAGTCGACGCGTGTTCGTCCCGAGAGCGGGCCGGAGAGCCTGCCGCCGATGTCGGTGGGCTCGATGCAGCGCGGCTTCTCGATTCCGCCGCCGCCGCCGAAGCCTTCCTTCGTCGAGTACCACGGCGAGCGATGGCGACACTTCATGGAGCACCTCGGCGAGGTCGCCCAACTCTCGTGGCGCACCACGCGATCGCTCTGGAAGCGCCCGCTCGAATGGAGCTCGACGATCCAGCAGCTCGAGTCGCTCGGCGTCCGCTCGATGGGCATCGTCACCGTCACGTCGATCTTCATCGGCATGGTCATGACGATCCAGTTCGCGTTCGGCCTCCGGCGCTTCGGCGGCCTCGAGTACATCCCGCGCGTCGTCGTCCTCTCTTTCTGTCGTGAGCTCGCGCCGACGCTCACCGCGGTCATCGTCGGAGGCCGCATCGGGAGCGGCATGGCGGCCGAGGTGGGCGCGATGAACGTCACCGAGCAGGTCGACGCGATTCGAGCGCTCGGCGCAGACCCGGCGAAGAAGCTCGTCCTCCCGCGGATGGTCGCCGCGATCATCGTGATGCCGATCTTGAGCGTCTACGCGCTCGCGCTCGGCGTCGCCGGCGCGGTCTTCATCTGCAAGGTGCAGTTCGACATCGCGCCCACGTTCTTCATCAACTCGTCGCTCGAGGCGACTCGCATCACCGACTTCGTCGCAGGCGTCGCGAAGACCCCATTTTTTGGGTACATCATCGCGATCGTGGGTTGTCACTTCGGGCTCCGCACCACGGGCGGCACCGAAGGTGTCGGCATGTCGACGACACGCACCGTCGTCGCCGTGTCGATCGCGATCTTGATCGCGGACTTCCTCCTCACGAAGCTGTTCATCATGCTGCAAGGTTCTTGAGCGCACGGGACCGCGATGACAGAGCGCAAAGCAAAGAGCACCGAGCGACGCATGACGTGGATCGCGCTTGGGTGCCTCCTCAGCCCCATCATCGTGATCGCCACCTTGACGTTCGACGCGCGAGCTCGACGTGCCGCGCGCCTTCGCGACCAGCCCGCGCTCGACGCGGTGGCGAGGCGCCTCCCGACGAGCGACCTCGCGCTCTCCGGAGGCGCGCGGTGGCTGCGATCACCCTCGCTCGAAGAGCCGAACGCGGCGTTTCAAGATGGCCCCGCGCTTCCGGATCCGGATCCCGCGGGAGGCGCGATGGCGCCGCCGATCGAGGTTTGGCGTGCGACCGATCCAAAGGCGCACTAAGAACGTGACGAACATCCCAGCGATGACGGACAGCACGACCCCATGACCGGCTCGATCCTCGGCTACGCACTCGGCGCTCTGGCGCGACGCAAAGCGCGCTCGATCGCGCTCGGCGGCGGGCTTGCGTTTGCCGTCGCGCTCGTCGCGGCCGT
>JBGAFW010000044.1:0-84282 GCA_044227045.1 Labilithrix sp. | reverse complement strand
ACCTGCTCCGGCGCCATGTACGAGACCTTGCCCTTCGCCGAGCCGTCGCTCGTGCTCGACGCGCGCCCCGCCGCCTTCGCGATGCCAAAGTCCGCGATCTTCGCGACGCCCTGAAAGCTCACGAGCACGTTTTGCGGAGACACGTCGCGGTGGACGACGCCGAGCGGCGTCCCGTTCTCGTCCGACGCTTCGTGCGCGGCGTGAAGACCGTCGAGCATGCTCGCGATGATGCCGGTCGTGATGCGGAGCGGCACCGGCTTCTGATCGGGCTCCGTGCGCTTCACGATTTGCGTGAGCGACGCGCCGTGCACGTACTCCATCACGAGGTAGAGGGAGTCCTCTTCCTCGAGAACATCGAGCGTCATCACGATGTTGGGATGCGACAACCCCGACGTGAGGCGCGCCTCGTCGTGGAACATCTTCACGAACTCGCCGTCACGCGCGTACTGCGTGTGGAGGCGCTTCAGCGCGACGGTCTTTCCAAACCCCGCAGGGCCGCGCATGCGCCCGAGATAAACGGACGCCATTCCGCCCGAAGCGATCTCGGCGCCCAAGACGTACCGACCAATTTGGTGGCCCTCCATCCCCGTCTAAAGGCTACCAACAGAGTGTGGTCGACTACGAACAATCGACGACCTCGCCCTGGTCGATGGAGTTGCCAGCAACCCAGTTCAGTCGAAGCGGAACAGCTCCTCGAGGTCGCCCTTCGTGAGCTTCTTGGCCCCGCCGATGTCCTCGCTGAGGACGGCGCCGACGAGCTCGCGCTTCTTGCCGCCAAGCTCGAGGATCTTCTCTTCGATCGTGCCCTTGGCGATGAGTCGGTAGGTCGTGACGACCTTGGTCTGGCCGATGCGGTGCGCGCGGTCGGTCGCCTGATCCTCGACCGCGGGGTTCCACCACGGGTCGAAGTGGATGACGGTATCGGCCGCGGTGAGGTTGAGGCCGGAGCCGCCTGCCTTGAGCGAGATCAAGAACACGGGCGGTCCGTCTTCGCGCTGGAAGTTTTGGACCTTGCCGTCGCGATCCTTCGTCGAGCCGTCGAGGTACTCGTACTCGACGCCGTCTTCCTCCATCGCGCGGCGAATGAGCGTCAGCATCGAGACGAACTGGCTGAAGACGAGCACGCGGTGGCCGCCTTCGATCGACGTCTGGATCAGGTCGCGGAGCGCGACGAGCTTGCCGGAGTCTTCGTCGCCAAACTCGCGTGGCAACCCGAGCAAGCGCGGGTCGCAGGCCGCCTGACGCAGGCGCGTGAGGCCGGCGAGGATCTGGATGTGGCTCTTCGCCATGCCCTGCCGCTCGACCTCGCCCATGACCTGGGCGCGGACCTCTTTGAGGACCGCCGCGTAGAGCGACGTCTGCTCGCCGGTGAGCTCGCAGAACTGGTCGGACTCGATCTTCTCGGGAAGGTCGCGCGCGACCTCCGCCTTCGTGCGGCGAAGGATGAACGGGTGGATGGTGGAGCGAAGGCGCTTGGCCGCCTTGAGATCGCCGCCGTCGATCGGGCGCGCGTACCGCTCTTCGAACTTGTCGAGCGGTCCGAGCAGACCTGGCGAGACGAAGTCGAAGATCGACCAGATCTCGCTCAAACGATTCTCGATCGGCGTACCCGTGAGCGCGAGACGACGCATCGCCTTCAAGCGCTTGGCCGAGCGCGCGGTCGCGCTGAGCGGGTTCTTGATGTTCTGCGCCTCGTCGAGGATCGCGTACGTGAGATCGAGCTTCGCGAGGTACTCCTCGTCACGACGAAGGAGGGCGTAGCTCGTGATCACGATGTCGGCATCTTCGAGCTCGTCGGTGCGCTCTTTGCGGTCACCGCCGTGCCAGACCATGTGCTTGAGCGAGGGCGAGAACTTGTCGAGCTCGCGCTCCCAGTTCGTGACGACGCTCGTGGGCGCGACGATGAGCGCCTTGAACTTCTTCTTGCCGTCGCTCTTCGCGTCCTTCTCGACCGCACTCTTGACGGCGAGGAGGAGCGCGATCGTCTGGACCGTCTTTCCGAGGCCCATGTCGTCGGCGAGGATGCCGCCCGAGCCGATGTCGTGGAGGAACCAGAGCCACTGAAAGCCTTGCTCTTGATAAGGACGGAGCTGCGCCTTCAGGTTGCGCGGCTTCTTGACGACCTTGATTTCGTCGACGTCCTGGAGCTTCTTGAAGAGATCCTTGGCGCCGTCGGAGACGTGCGCCTTGCCGACTTGCTCGAGCAGCTCCTGGATGCGGCCCGCCTGCGAGAGCGGGAGCTTTCCGCCTTGCGCGCCGCTCGTCGCGAGGATCTCGGCCTGGCGGAGGAGGACCGCCTTCACCTTCTCGGGATCGAGCTTCGCGAACGAGCCGTCCGAGAGGCGAACGTAGCGGCGACCTTCGGCGAGGCACTTGGCGAGCTCGTCTTGCGTGACCGCGATGCCATCCGACTCGAAGGTGAGCCTGAGCGAGAGCCAGTCGACGCCGCTCGACACGCGCGCGTTCGCCTGGAGCGACGTCGAGCGGACCTGCACGTCGACGAGATCGTCCGGGATGAACAGATCCCAGTCGTCGGGCAGCGCGCCGACGGCCTCCGTCCAGAACTGCAGCGCGTCGTCGCCGCGCGCGACGAACCCCTGCCCGTCTTCGTCGGCCTTCAGCCCGAGCGCGCGAAGCTTGCTCGTCGCCTCTTGCTGCGCGGCGATGTCGCAACGGATGACGGTGGCGCGCTTGTCGGCGCGGACACGTCGCGGGCCTCGTCCGGTCGGCTCGTCTTCGTGGTGCTCGCCGTCGGTCTCGGTCGCCTTCGGCGGCTTCACGATGACCGGCGGCGTCATCCCGTCGGCGCGAACGTCAATCTCGGTGTCCTCGTACGCGGCGCGGAGCGAGACGCGCGCCTCGATCAACGTGCCGCCCGCGCGCAGGCGGAAGGTGGGCGGCATGTCGACGACGTCCGCCACCTGCGAGAGATCGGGGAGCTCGGCGCCGACCTCGAGCGCGACGCGCGGGAGCCCCTGCGCGATGAGCACCGGGAGGTTGTCGATCGACTCGGAGATCGTGGGCGATCGCATCAAGCGACGGATCGCGCCCGGCGAGACGCGGCGATCAATCGGGCGGGCCCAACCTTCTTGCGCGTCGACGTGCCAGCCGGGGCTGCCTTCGAACCAGCCGCCCTGCGCGGTCGTGAACTTTCGCGGATCGCCCGCGCGCTGGAACGACGACTTGACGAGGACCTGTTGCCCGTCGTGCGACAGCTCGAGATCGAACCGAGGGCGCATCGGCTCGTCGCCGAAGCGGAGCTCCATCATCTGCGGCTCGAGGATGACACGGCGCCCCTTCAAGAACGGGAGCAGCTCGGCGGCGTCTTCCCCGCGGATCTCGACGCCGACGCGGCGAGGTCCCTCGGCTTCGTGACGCGCGAGCACGCGTAGCGCCTCGCGATCGGCGGTGGGCTTTTGGGCCTGGAACGCGAGCAGCGTGGTCGCGCTGAGCGGCGTGCGTGCGTCCGGATCGAGGATCGAGACCGTGAGCGCGCCCGCGCGGACCTGCATGCGGTACTCGATCGTCTTTGGCGCCGGAGGCATCGCCTCGGCGATCCATGCGTCGACTCCGGTGGATCCGCGCGCGCCGCCGCTGAGGCTCTCGACGGTAAAGCCGTGACGGCCCGCGCCCGGATGTCCGCCGCCGTGGTTCGCGTGCGGGAGACCGCCGCCACCGCCGGGGACGCCGAGCGCGCGCTGGGCGGCGAGCTTTCGCGCGCGACGTCGCGCACGCCGGCTGCCGCCTCCCATCATGTCGAGATCGGCGCCCGACGCGGAAGCATGCGGCATCGATCCGTTCTGTTGATCGCGTGGCTCGCGCGGCTCGCGCGGCTGCTGCGCCGGCGGATCCTGACGCGGCTGCTTCGGCCGGACCTGATCACGGAGCGCGATGAGGAGCGCGGCGACGTGCTTGCAGTGGCCGTTGATCTTCGGGAACGCAGGACAGGTGCACTCGGACGTGAAGCCCGTGGGCGTGACTTGGAGCTTCACGGCATACGGCTCGGGATCCGTGCCGCGGACCGATCCCTTCGCCGAGATCTCCTCCATCTGCACGTCCGAGACGGCCTGCCGCCTCACATAGTCGTAGCCACGAAGAAATGCGCGAGCGCCAAGCAACCGGCGCAGGGCGCGGTCGTTGAGCTGGCTCAGCGCTTCCGTGAACGGGGTGGACAATCGCGTGGGTCACAGCGCTCACTTCGAGGTGAGCGGTGCCTTTCTTTTGCTTTTCACCGCGAAGAGGGCGAGCCCCCTTGGCGTGTCACGCAGAGACCGAGAGGAGCTGCGAATCCCCAAAGCCCCAGGCGATGATGAAACGGCGATTAGCATCGCCGGATGACGAGGGCAACACCGCATTGCCTCGTCGTTACGGATCTTGGTTTTTCGTCAAACGGAAGGGTGCGCAGGGCAGATTAAGGGCACGTATAAGCGCCGTGATTGGCTGGCGTGCACGGGTTGTCGTTCGCTCCCGGCGCGGGCTCCTCGGCGCCAAGCACAGCGGGCTCGGCGGTGAAGCCGATCGACGTCGAGACCGAATCGCACGCGATGTCTTGGAAGTCGAGCTTGGGGTCGCGGATGATGTCGCGACCACCGCAGATCGTGGAGCTGATCACGCTGTAGACGATGGTGTTCTCGCAAATGTATTTGCGACCGGCGCCAGTGTCGGGATCACCGCGGTTCTCCGGATCGGTAAACTGCCCGGCAGCCGCCAGGAGATCGGAGCTCTCGATTCGCCCTGCGAGGGCACCCACCAACGTATATCCGCTGCCGCTCTTCGCAAGCGTGCCTGCCATGATCGGCGCGTTGAACCCGAGCGTGGCGTTGCCGAAGAACAGCGTGGCCTTGCCAGGGCTCCGGAAGACGAGCTGGTTGCCCGAGACGTAGGCGGGCGCGAGGAAGTGCGGGGTGTTTCCGGGATCGATCGCGCCGGTCTGGTAGGTCCACCTGTCCTGGCCGCACCACTGCGGCGGGTAGTGGTTCTTTCCTGTCGGCGTGCCTCCGCAGCCGGTCGGATCTTTGACGCCTTGGCTCACGACGACGCCGACGTGCACGTCGAGATCGTTCGGCTTGCCGTTCCATCCTTGGATGTAGAGAAGGAGGCCTTGCCGCCCCTCGGTGAGGTCGTTCGTGATCTGATCGTCGAGCGAGTTGCCGGGCTGGAACGGGAGCGCGCTGAAGAGCGTCGCGCCGCTGTTGTCGGTTCCGCCGTCGCCGTCGCAGTCCTTGTTCTTTTGCTTCGGCGTGCACGAAGACCGGCCGCCTTGCGCGGTGTTCGGCCGCGAGTCGCACGTGCAGACGTTGTCGAGATCGAAGCCTTGCGGGTTCGTCACCGTGATCGTCTTGAGCGCGAGGTAGAACGCCGGCAGCTCCGTCCCGGGATCGTCGTCTTTCGCGGGAGGATCGGCGGGAAACGCGTGCTTGCAGGGATCGTTCGATGGGACGCCCGTGTCCTCTTTTCCCGGTCCACCTTCGCCGTTCGCGCCGCTGTCGGTGCCTGCGCTTCCGGCGGCGACCTTGTCGACGCGCTCAATCCCCGCGACGACTTGGCAGCCGATGATCGCCATCGTGACGACGGACGAGATGAGGAGACGCTGAACGATCCGTCTGTTCATCTTGCTGACCTCACCATGAGAGCCCCACACCTGCGCCGCCGACGTGAGGGACGATCCGAAGACGTGCGCTCGACGTAGAGGCGCGGCTCTTCTTCGTGTCGCTCGCTTCGGGCTTCGACGTCGGGCCTGCGCTGAGCACCATGTAGCCACCGACGATCGCCGCGATCGCCCCGATCGGGATCACGACGTTCGCGATGTTCGCGAAGAGCAGCGCGCGGTCGGTGGATTGATCGGCGGCCTTCGCCTGGTTGCTGCCCACGATGCACGGCTTCGGGCACTGCTTCGGCGCGTCGTTGTTCGCGAAGATCGCGAGGACTCCGAACGTCCCGCCGACGGCCGCCGCGGTGAGGCCGATGCCGCCGACGACGAACCCGGTCGTGCGTCGCGATCGATTCGCCGCGTACTTCTCTTCCTCTTCGCGTTCGCGCGCGCCGCTCGGATCGGGACCGGCGGGCTTCACCACCGGCGCGTCTTCGAGCTTCGGGATCGTCACGGGCACGAGCGCGCCTTCGCCGTCGACCTTCACCTTGAGCGATTGGGTCTTCTTGCCGGGCGCGCTCGCCTCGACGGTGTGCATGTCGGGGTCGACCGCGAGCCCCGACCACAGCGGCTCGCCCTTCGGCTCTCCGTCGACCTTGATGACGAGGCCGCTCACCTTGGCGTCCGGCGGGACGACGATCTTGAGGCGCGGAAGCCGTGACTCGAGCTTCGCGGCGCGATCGTGGGCGAGCTTCACGCGATCTTCGCGGTTCGCCAAACGGGCTTGCTGCTCGACGGCGCGGAACTCACCCCACGCCGAGGCGATCTTGCCGATGCTCTCGTGACAAATCGCGAGGTTCAGGAGGGTGCCCATCTGGGGGTCGAGCTTCTCGCTCTCCTCCAGCAGCGGACATGCTTCCTTGAACTTGTTCTCGCCCATGAGACCTTTGGCGCGCCGAAACAGCTCCTCGGCGTCCGTGAGCTTGTCTGCACGTGCGATGCCGCCGCTGCTCGCGGTCGCGACGAACATGAGCACGGCGAAGGCTCGGGATGCCTTCCGCAGCAAGGGCCGTTTCATCCTAAGCGCCTACGCCTACAGCGTAGCAACATGGGGACCCCATGGGCTTCAAATCGTCCACGGGGCGTGGCCCTCGATCCGCCCTTTCACGAGCTCGCGACGCTAAAATCGATCCTTCGTCGGATCGGAGACGGGCGGCGGAGTCGCGCCGCTGCTGGTGCCCGCTTGTGTTCGGGGGGTCGGATTGTGCTTCGGCGGGGGCACCCTCTTCGTCCCTGGATTGCTTGGTGGTGAGGTGATGCTCGACGAGGGCGTCGCCGCGACCTTCACGCTCGGCTCGACGGGCGTCGTCGCGGCCGAGGTCGAGGTCGGGACGGTCGTGAGCGCAGCCGGGCTCGACTCGGGAGAGGGCGGCGCTGACGCCGTGGTCGGCGCGGGTCCCGATCGCGCGCCGAGCTTGTACGCGCCGAACACTCCAAGCCCGATGAGCGCCGCGATGCCGAGCCCCACCATGATCGCGACGAGCATGCTCGGTCGCGACTGCACCGGGATGTGCGCCTCGGACGAGAGGTCCATCCCCGTGCTGCCGAAGCCATGCATCGACGCGCGCATGTCCATAAGGTTTGGGTTCGAGCTCGACGGACCGCCCATCGGTGGCGGACCCATCATGATGTTCGGGTTTGGCGAGGACGAAGGTCCTTGGCCCTGCTGCTGCTGCGGCAGCCGCGGGCCGGCGGTCGACGACGCGCTCAGCGTCTGCGGGTTCGCCTTCGACAAGCGCTCGATGCGCTCGAGGAGGTTTTGCGTCTCGACGTTCGGCGACGCAAACGGCGCGAGTCGGAACGCGAGCTCCGCGACGGACTGAACGCGGTTCTTCGGATCCTTCGTGAGGCACGCGAGGAGCAGATCCTCGAGCGGCTGCGGGAGGTTCGGCGCGAATCCACGCGGGAAAAACGGCGGATCCGCGACGATCGACGCGAGGAGCCCGGCGACGTTGTCCGCGGCAAACGGGAGCTTTCCGGTGAGCAGCTCGTAGAGGCCGACGCCGAGCGACCACACGTCGCTTCGATGATCGACGTGCTTGGCGCTTCGGATTTGCTCGGGCGACATGTACGTCGGCGAGCCGAACACCGCCTGCGTCTCGGTGAGGTTCGGATCGACGACGCCGTCTTGTCCGACCGCCTTCGAGATGCCGAAGTCGAGGACCTTCACGAGCGTGGTGCCGTCTGCGCGCTGCGTGACGAAGAAGTTCGATGGCTTGAGGTCGCGATGGATGACGCCGACGGCGTGCGCGCTCGCGACCGCCTCGCAGACTTGAAGCATCAAGTCGGCGGCGCGCGACGGATAGAGCGCGCCCTCCTCGCGGACGATCTGCGAGAGATCGCGACCGACGAGGTACTCCATGACGATGTAGGGCGCGCCGCTGTCGAGGGTGGTGCCGGCGTCGAGGACGCGCACGACATGCTCGCTCTTGATCTTGATGATCGCGCGCGCTTCACGGGCGAAGCGCTCTGCGTGGATCTTGTCTCCGGCGGCCTTTGGACGAAGCAGCTTGATCGCGACGAGCTCGTTCAGCTGCTCGTGACGCGCAGCGACGACGAGCCCCATCCCGCCGGAGCCGATCAGACGATCGACCTTGTACTTGCCGATCATGTCGCCGACGGTCGGTACGGTCCCGACGGCGGCCATGCTCCCGACGCGCGTGTCGACCGCGCTTGGGCTTGGCGGCTTCTGGCTCCCGAGGGCCGCGACGTTCGGCACCGCGTTGATGATGTCCGTGCTCGCCGTCGAGACGCCGATCTTCTCCTGAGGCTCGGGAAGTGGTGGCGGCGCACGTGGTGAGGGAGGCGGCGGAGCCTCCTCCATGACGTCCTCGATCTCGACCTCTTCGCGCGGTTGCTTCGCGACGATGATCGATCCGTCGGTGGACGTGAGCGGAAGCGTGGCGACGGCCGGTGGCTTCGGCGCCTTGGTCACCATCGCGGGTAACCCTTTTTTTCCGTACTCCGCCACGATGTGGATGATAGCGCCCGACCTTTGTCCAAAGACAGGGCTCGCGCGCAGCAAAAGGGTCTCTCTCGGTTTCGTCGTCTCTCGTGTGGGCGCGGTAGTCCCACAGTGGCGCCGTCTGATCCTACGAAGCCGATCCCCCAACGGTTCCCTCGAGCCAGGGAAAGAACGCGTTTCGACTTTCTTTCCCCATGGAGAAGCGCGACAAACGCGTTGTCTCTGTTGCGATGCGAAGACTGGTGAGCCACCCTCCTACAACGTGTGACGGAGCCCCGCGACGCTGGATCACGGTGGGGTTGTTGATCCTCGGCGCGTGCGGCGGACCGGCGCCCGCACCAGCCACGGGAGGTCCACCCCGTTCGAACGCCGCGATCGACGGCGGCGTCGCGCCGTCCTCCTCGTCTTCTTCCTCCTCCTCTTCCTCCTCCTCATCACCGGCATCGCCGCCAAGCGCGCAAGAGCAGCGCTTCCTCGAACCGAACGTCGCGTCGTCATGGACGTTCCCCGACGCTCCGTCACGAAAGGATCGCGCGCAGCGGCTCGCCGCCAAGCTGAGCACGCAGCTCGACAGCGAATACGATCGCGCGACGACCGGCATGGGCGTCGCGTTCGCGCTCGTGATCGACGGCGAGATCGTCCTCGTCAAAGCGAAGGGCCTCGCCGATCTCGAGAACAAACGCGTCGCCACCCCCGACACGATCTTCCGCATCGCATCCGTGACGAAGACGTTCACCGCCACGTCGGTGATGATGCTGCGCGACGAAGGCAAGCTGCAGCTCGGCGATCCGCTGTCGGTGCATCTGCCGGAGCTCGACGTCGCGTATCCCCATCGCGACAACGCGCCGATTCGTGTCGAGAACATGCTCACGCACAGCGCGGGCTTGATGCGAAGCGGGCCGTACGCAGAGCTGACCCGTCCGTCGACCGAGGCGGACCTCATCGAAGCGATGAAGCTCCCGCTCACGAGCGATCCTGCGCTCGGGCACAAATATTCGAACCTCGGCTTCGGGTTGCTCGGCCTCGTCGTCACGCGCAAAGCGAAGATGCCGTACCGCGACTTCGTGCGTTCGCGCTTGCTCGAGCCGCTCGGCATGACCTCGTCGGGCTTCGACCTCACGAAGCTGCCGCCCGACAAGCTCGCGGTGGGCTACCGCCACGACGGCGCAGGCCTCTCGCCTCTCCCGATGACGGCGAACGGCGCCGGTGAGTCGGCGGGCGGGCTCTACGCGAGCGCTCGCGACATGGCGGCGTGGATTCGCATGAACCTCGCTGCGTGGCCTCCTCGCAACGACGCCGAGGACCTGCCCGTTCGCCGATCGACGCTGCGCGAGATGCACCTCCCTCACCTGCCCTTCGCGATCGGCTCGGCCGCGATCACCGGCCAGTCTTCGCGCGCGAATACGAAATCGGTCGGGCTCGCGTGGGAGGTCTTGCGCGGATGCTACTTCGAGCGCCTCGTCGGTCACGACGGCGACCTCGATGGCTTTCATGCTCGCCTTCGCTTCGACGCCGATCGGAACGTGGGCTTCGTGCTCCTCGGCAACTCGGACGCAGGCGACATGACGGGCGTCGCCGAGCGCATGCTCGACACGATCGCGACCGAAGATCTCCTCGCCGCGAGGCGACGCGAGCCCGCGCCGGACTTGATCGAGCGCACGAAAAACGCGGTCAAGCGCATCGGCAGCGGCGCATGGACCTCCGACGACCACGACGCGATGTTCGCCGAGCGCTTCCGATCGCAGTTCACGCTCGCCGAGGCGACGTCGCTCGGCGCCCGCATCGCGAAGGACGCTGGCGCCTGCACGTACACGCGCGCCGAGAACGTCATCGACGGGCTCGACGCGGAGCTCGTCTTTCGCTGCACGAAAGGCGTCCTCCGCGCGTCGTCACGCGGCACCGGCACGCCCCTCCGGCTCTTCGGCTTCAAGGTCGACGTGATGACGCCCGCGGACTCCGATCAAATCGCCGTCGCGAAGGAGATCGTCCTTCGCATGCGCGCGAAGGACGACGCCGCGCTCGCCGCCACGCTGAAGACGAAGGCGGTCGGCACGACCTCGAAGATGCTCCAGCGCGCGGGCGCCGAAGCAGGCGCGTGCACGGTCGACGGCGGCGACGTGAGCCCATGGACTCGCTCAGCGGTGTTTCGCCTCTCCTGCGCGAAGACCAAAGGCGCCACGTTGCGCATCCAGCAGCGCGACTCGGGATCGATCGACGTGCTCGCGATCGACACGCCGGTGAAGTGCCTTCGTTGAGCGCTACTTCATGCCGGCGGCGGCGAGCTCGGCTTCGAGTGACTCCCACTCCGCGAGCAGGGCGTTGATCTTCGGATCGAGCGCCTTCTCTTCCTCTTCGAGCTTCGTGATCTCCGCCGGCGGCGTCTTCTCGTAGAAGCCCGCCTCGCACCACTTCGCGTGGATCGCCGCCTTGCGCGCCTCCGCCGCTTCGATCGCGGCGACGACCTCGTCACGACGCGCCGGGAGCGCCTTCAGGCGGTTGGCGCGCTTCTTCTGCTCTTCCCACGAGAGCGCGCTCTCCTTCTTCTCCGCGCCCGCCGCAGGAGCGGCGCCTGCTCCGCCTCCGCCTGCAGCGTCCTTCGCGGCGCGCTCCCGCTTCGCCTTGAGGACCACGGTGTCGGCGTCGAGGTGGTCGTCGCCGCAGCGCTCGAGGTACTCGTCGTACGTCCCTGGGAAATCGCGGAAGCCTTGCGGCGTGACCTCGAGGATGCGCGTGGCGAGCGCAGAGACGAACGCGCGATCGTGCGAGACGAACAAGATCGTCCCTTCTTGCTCTTCGAACGCGAGGAGCGCGTCACGCAGCGCTTCGATCGCCTCGAGATCGAGGTGGTTCGTCGGCTCGTCGAGCACGAGCACGTTGGGCTTCTCCACCATGATGCGGCAGAACACGAGCCGCGCGGCCTCGCCGCCCGAGAGCAGCCCCACGCGCTTCTTCACGTCGTCACCCGAGAAGAGCACGCGACCGAGCTGGCCGCGCACGAACGCGGTCTCGGCCTTCGGGACGGCGTTCCAGATGACGTCGATGGGGGTCGCGTTCGGGTCGACGAGCGTCTCGTGGTGATCCTGCGCGAAGTAACCTACGCGCGTCTGTCCCCACTTCACCGTGCCCGCGTCGGCGGCGAGGTTGCCGGTCGCGATCTTGAGGAGCGTCGACTTGCCAAGGCCGTTCGGTCCGATGATCGCCACGCGCTCGCCGCGGCGCACCGTGACCGAGACGTCGACGAGCACCTTCTTGTCGCCGTATGCCTTCGACACGTGGGCGACCTCGAGCACGTCGCGGCCGCTCTTTCGCTCCGACGTGAACTGGAAATTCGGGGCGCGTCGTGAGGTGTGCTCGAGCTCTTCGACCTCGCCGGCCATCTTCTCGATTTGCTTGAGCCGCGACTGCGCTTGCCGCGCCTTGGTCGCCTTCGCGCCGAAGCGCTCGACCCACGCCTTCTTCTCGGCGATCGCCTCTTCGGCTCGCTCGATCGCGGCCTCTTTGCGCTCGCGGATGGCCACCTTCTCGCGCGCGAACGTCGAGTAGTTGCCCGGATAGATCGTGATCGTCCCGTAGTCGACGTCGAGGATGTGCGTCGCGACGTTGTCGAGGAAGCGCTGGTCGTGCGAGATGATGATCGCGCAGCCCTGGTAGCCGCCGAGGAACTTCTCGAGCCATCGGATCGACAGAATGTCGAGGTGGTTCGTCGGCTCGTCGAGGAGGAGCACGTCGGGTCCGCCGATGAGCACCTGCGCGAGCAGCACGCGAAGCTTGAAGCCGCCCGAGAGCGTCGCGAGCGGCATCCGGTGCGACGCGACCGGGATGCCGAGGCCCTCGAGGATCGCGCTCGATCGCGCCTCGAGCGTGTAGCCATCGTGGACGCGGATGATGTCCTCGAGCTCGACGAGGCGCACCGGGTCCGGCTCGCCGTGGGACAAGGCCTCGCGCTCGGCCATCGCGCGTGTGACGAGCTCGTCGCCTGCCATCGCGACGTCGAGGATGGCGTCGTCGTCGCGCATGAAGCGATCTTGTCGCAAGACGCCGATGCGCGCGTTCTTGTCGATGATGACGCTGCCGTCGGACGCCGGCTCGTCGCCTGCGATGATGTTGAGGAGGGTCGTCTTGCCGGAGCCGTTCGCGCCGACGAGGCCATAGCGCGAGCCTTTGACCAGCTTGAGCGACACGCCCTCGAAGAGCGAGCGCGCGCCGAACGACTTGCCGAGGTTGCTGAGGCCGATCATCGCGCGGCCGCCCGGGCGAGATGCGTCAGCGCGCCCGACACGGTCGTCGCGAAGGCATAGACGGCGTCCTCCCCGTTCGTGAAGACGAGGTAGTCGCGCGCGATCACGTCGTAGACGCCGAGATGCCGCACGTGCTGGAGCGCCCGGCCATGACCAAGAGGAAGCGACGCGACGCGCGTGAGCCTCTCGCGATCGTCGAGGGCCGCGCCGAACCGCTTCATCACCGCTTCGACCGCGCCCTCGGGCAGCGAGAGCTCCTCGCCAGCCACCGCGATCGCCAGCGCGCCGTCGGCGTCGACGTGGAGATGCACCTCTTCGAGCACGCCGTCCTCGCGGAACGTCTCGTGGATCTTCATCTTCGTCGCGAGCATGGGCCGACTGCTCTTTACCACTTCTTCCTCGCGCTCAAAAATGCCCGCCCTCGGGGCGAGATCTCGTAGCCCACCTCGAAGCTCTGGGTGAGGCCGAGCTTCTTCAGCTTTCGCACGTCCACCTTGAACGGCAAGGTCTCGCGCCCGAGCTTGGCGGCGAGCTGGGAGGCCGCGACGCGCGGATGCTTGTCGATGATCGCGAACGTCTTCTTCGTCCATGGCTCACCGGCGTTCGCGTCGAGCTTCGCGAGCTTCCTCGCGATCGTCTCGATGTCGCCGGCGGTGAGGTCGTCTTCGAGCGCGAGCTCGACGCGATCGCCGTCTCCTCCATGATGAAGCTCCACGCGAAAGAGGACCGTGTCCTTCGTGAGCGCCTCCTCGCGAGCCGACGCGATGTACTCGACCAACTCTTCGCGTGACGCGAAGCCCGAGAGCGTGACGTCGCGCGGAGCGATGTCCTTCAGCTTCACCTTCTCGACCTTGTCGACCTGAAGGACGCCAATCGGATGGCAGCGGTAGCGCCCGCCTTCGCGGACATGGGGCTTGTCCCAGCGACGGAACGTGACCGTCACCGCGCCCGACTTGAGCCCTTCGTGAAACCGCTTCTTGAAGAGGAGCACGGCAGCACCAATCCGCTCGGCTCAGGCCTTCTCGTCGCTGCTCGCGCGAGGCGCGACGTACGGCACCGCGTGATCGCTCGCCGCCCACATCGCGCGCATCGCCGGCGTCTTCTGCTCTTCGTGGATGTGACCGATGAGCCCCGCGCAGCGCGCGAGGATCGAGAAGCCGCGCATGATCTCCGGCGCGATGCCGGCGTCGAGGAGCGCCGCCGCGATCGCGCCCGTCGCGTTGATCGTGATGTGCTTGCCGTACTGCGCGTCGATCGCGCGGCTCAGCGTCTCGAGCGCCTCGACGTGATCGCGCGCGAGGCCATGCGCGCGGGCGACCGCGAGGATGCGCGGCGGCCGCGGGTCGTCGGGCTTGTGCTGCGGATGACCAAAGCCGGGCAACGCCTTCTTCGCCTCGCGATGCTCGCGGGCGATCGCGATCGCTTCGTTCTTGCGCGTCTCGGCCGCGAAGCCCACGCCCACCATCCGCGTGAGCAAGGCGGCGCAGCCCTCGACGGTGCCGACGAAGACGCTGCCGACGCCGAGGAGCCCCGCCGCGACGGCGCCTTGCATCGCCTCGGGCGCGCTCGAGTACACGAGGCGCGTCGCGATCGCGCTCGGCGTGAGGCCATGCTCGACCAACGTCACGAGGCACGCGTCGAGCACCGCCGTCTGCGCCTTCGAGGGCATCGACCCGGTGATCTGGAAGAAGGTCATCTCGGTGAACGTGACCTTGCCGATCAAGTCGTTCACGAGGCTCTTTCCTCGTACGAACACGTCGTCGGTGGTGCTCGTGCCGATGCTCGTCGTCACGTCGTGTGTTTTTTCGCGTGTGGTCGTCATGATCGATCTTCTGGAGCGCGCTCCACCTCGAACGTCAACCCAGCCTCGGCGAGCTTCTTCTCGAGCTCGTGACGCTGAACCTTACCCGAGGCGCTCCGCGGGAAGGCCTCGAACGCCAAGAAGCAGATGCCCTTCGGCTGCTTGAAGCCCGCGAGCTCGCGCCGGCAGCGCGCGAACAGCGACTGCGCGTCGAGCGTCGGCAGCGTCGCCGCGACCTCGGCCCGCTTCGCGACGAACGCGACGGGCACCTCACCCCATTTCGGATCGGGCCGGCGCACGACCGCCGCGTCGGCGACGCGCTCGTCTTGCATGAGCACGCGCTCGATCTCGGCGGGATACACGTTCTCGCCGCCCGTCTTGATGAGGTACTTCACGCGATCGACGAAATCGAGCGTGCCGTCATCGTTTCGCACGAACACGTCGCCCATGTGGAACCAGCCGCCACGAAAGTCTCGCCGGTTCGTCTCCTCGGCGCGCCAGTACCCGCTGAACAGCGTCGGGCCGCGCATCGCGAGCTCACCTGGCGAGCCGTTCGGCACGATCTGGTCGTCCGCATCGACGAGGCGCACCTCGCAGAACGGGCTCACCTCTTTCGAGAGGCGCGATGGCACGACGCCGATCGGGATCAGGCTCGACGAGCAGGGCGGGCACCCCGTCTCGGTCGCGCCGAACGTGTTGGCGTAAGGCGCGCGGAGCAGCTTCGTGATCCGCGCGATGTCCGCCGGCGGGACGAGATCGGCCATGACCCCGCAGACGCGGACGCTCTTCGCGACGACGTTCTTCTCCTCGAGCTCGTCGGCGAACGCTCCGACCATGCCCGGCATGAGGAGGAGCCAACCGAGCGCGCGGTTCGCGACCACGTCCGCGAGCACCGCGCGATCGAATCCATCGACGACGAGCACGGTGCCTCCCGCCATCAGCGTGCCAAGCGAGTTCTCTGCTCCGCCCATGTGATAGAGCGGCGACCACGCGGCGAAGGTGTCGTCGACTGCGACGCCAAACTCCGCGCGCGTGACGAGGTTTCTCACGATCTCAGCGCGATGCGAGAGCACCGCGCCCTTCGGCAAGCCGGTCGTGCCGCTCGTGTAGAGGATGAGGAGCGGATCTTCGGGCTCGACGTCGCCGGCGACGTCGAAAGGGAGCCTCGGATAGGACGCGATCGCCGCTTCGAACGCGTCGCCGAACGCGATCGCGTGCCGATCGTACTTCGACGGAAGAACGCCCGCGTGACGCTCCGAAACGAACACGCACGCCGGCTCGACGAGATCGAGGCAGTGCAGGATCTCGGGCGGAGCAAGGCGCCAGTTCTGGCAGGCGACGATCGCGCCGAGCCGCGCGACCGCGAGGAACACCTCGAGGTATTCGCTTCGGTTCTCGCTCAAGACGGCGACGCGTGACCCCCGCGTGACGTGTCGCGACGCGAGGAAGCTCGCGAGCCGGCTCGTGCGGTCGCGGACCTCGGCGTACGTGCGCGACCTGCCCGTGCTCGCGTCTTCGAGCGCGACGCGCTCGGGCACGAACGACGCGCGCTGGCAGAAGAGGCTTCCGACCGTGCTGACGGTCGCGCGACGAATCGTCGACTCGGCGCCTTCACCCGCGGCGTTGACGTCGGTGTTGGCGTGGGCGTTGGCGATTGGTTCGGTCATGGATTCTGACGTCGAAGAGCGGCCGGCTCCCTTCCTAGCATGGGGCACGAGCTATAGTCGTTCCTCATCACGATGAGCGTCGCCCCCATGAGCATCGCGGTTTCCCCTTCGACCTTCCCGCGCCTCGCCACGACCGTCGTCGGTAGCTGGGTCCAGCCCGACTGGCTCGTCGACCGGACGAACCTGAAGAGCCGTCTCCCGCCGCGTGTGCGCGCCAAGGAGCTTTGGAAGATCCCCGAAGAGCATCTCGAGGAAGCGCAAGACGCCGCCACGCTCGCCGCGATCCGCGACATGGAACGGTGCGGCGTCGACATCCTCACCGACGGAGAGATCCGCCGCGAGAGCTACTCGAATCGCTTCGCCACCGCGCTCGAAGGCATCGACACCGAGACGTACGGCACCGCGATCGATCGCACGGGCCACCCAAACCCGGTCCCGCGCATCACCGGCAAGATCCGCCGAAAGGGCCCGGTCGAAGTGCGTGACGCCGAGCTCCTCGTCTCGAGCACGACGCGAATGACGAAGATCACCCTGCCCGGCCCCTTCACGATGGTGCAGCAAGCCCAGAACGATCACTACGCCAGCGCCGAAGCCGCCGCGATGGACTACGCCGAGGCCGTCAACGAAGAGATCCGCGCGCTCTTCGCCGCAGGCGTCACGATGGTGCAGCTCGACGAGCCGTACATGCAAGCGCGCCCCGCCGAAGCAAAGAAGTACGCCGTGCGCGCGATCAACCGCGCGCTCGAAGGCGTCGCCTCACCCGGCAAGCTCACCGCCGTGCACATGTGCTTCGGCTACGCCCACATCGTTCACGAACGCCCGAACGGCTACTCGTTCCTGCCCGAGCTCGACGCCGTCACCGCCGACGTGATCTCGATCGAAGCCGCGCAGCCGAACCTCGATCCCTCCACGCTCGAGTCTCTGCCTTCGAAGATGATCATGCTCGGGACGATCGACCTCGGCGATCCCACGATCGAAACGCCGGAGATCGTCGCGACGCGGATCAAGCGCGCGCTCGACGTCGTCCCCGCCGAGCGCCTCATGATCGCCCCGGACTGCGGGATGAAGTACCTCGCCCGCGACGTCGCCCTCGGAAAGCTCCACGCGATGGTGCGCGGCGCCCGCGAGGTCCGCGCGTCGCTTTGACCGCGAAAATCCGCCGGGCGCCGCGAACGGAGCTTTTCGAACGCTAGCCGCCGAATATGGCCGTTCGCGAGCGAAAACCAGGGCTTAGCAAATCGTCCAACCGGTCGGACGTGTCACATCGTGACACATTCGTCCTGAGTTAGGGCATGTGCAGACTACACGCATATGCATGCACGTTGCATGCAGTTGCATGCAGGTTGCACGTTCACGGCTTCGTCGGGTCGAAGCGCTTCTTCATTCCTTCGAAGTGCTGGTGGAAGGTCTTGTCGACGAGGTCGGTCTCGCGGGCCCAGGCGGTGGGGCGGAACGGGAGCGCCGACTCGAACATGATCCAGAGGGACGTGTCGGGCATGCGGCGGGGGCCTTCGTGCTTGTCGTCGGGCATCTCGAGGTTGGCGTCGTAGCCGCTTGTCGCGATGCCGTGGGAGGTGAGCAGCGGCGAGATGAACATGCAGCCTGGCTCGTAGCCGTGATCGATCGTCGTCGCCCTGACGACGCCGTTGACCTCGGTCGCAGCGTTCCGATGCATGAACGGCGGGCGGAAGCTGTGCTCGGCGACGTCCCATCGTCCTCGGAAGGCGACGAAGTCGACGACCGCGCGGCCTTGATCGTCGAGCGGCGCGGTGAGCACGGTGTGAATGGATGGGTCGACGTGGTCCCACGTGACCGATCCCATCGCGTTGAAGAGCATCAGGTCGTACGAGTACGGCACGTGGACGCCATGCCAGGCGACCACGTCGAACGGAGAGTGCTCTTGCGTCGCGGTGAAGACCTTGCCGCCGAGCTTGTGGACGATCTCGAAGCCGTTCGGGCACACGCGGTCCTCCCACGAGGCGACCGGCGCGAGGAAGTGACGCGCGTCAGCGAGGCCGTTCGATCCGATGAGGCCACGCTCGGGCAAGCGAAGACGCGGACCGAAGACCTCGAGCATCCATCCACGCGCGCCCTTGCCTTCGGGGAGCCCGACCGCGAACTTGATCGCGCGCGGGATGACGACGACCGATCCAGGCGCGGCACGCAGGAACCCGAGCTCCGTGCGAATGTCGAGCGTGCCGTGCTGCGGAACGATGAGGAGGTCGCCGTCGGCGCTCGAGAAGGCGCGATCGATCATGTCGGCGTTCGCGGCGTACATGTTGACGAGGTAGCCGGGGCCGCGACCCGTCACGTCGCCGTCGCCGCCGAACGTCATGAGGCCGTCGAGGAAGTCGACACGCGCGCCGCCGGCCGCGGGGATCGGCGGCGGCGTCCATCGCGTGCGATTCGGCTCGATGTCGGCGAGCTCGCTCGTGAATCGGCTCGGCGGCGTCGGCCGAAACGGACCGTGCGAGAACGACGCGCGCACGCGGTACATCCATATGCGCGAGTTCAGCGCGTTCTTCACCGTGAACGGCGTCCCGCTCAACAGATCCGGGTAGAGGCCATACGGCGGCGGGCGCGGGGCGTTCTGGACGCGAGGCAGCGCGCCGGGGAGAGCTTCGGACTCATGGGTCCCGCCGAAGCCAGGCTGATGTTCGAGCTTGTCGGGGGCGCGCAACGTGGACGGTGCAGTCATCGTGGTGTTCCTTGATGAGGGTGCGGCGGAGGCTTCGAGGAGAAGGGCCTCGAGCCCCGGTCGATCGAGCTCGCGGAGGCTTGGTGGAGGAGACGCGAGCACGGCGGTCGTCACGACGCGCCTCACGTCCTCGTCGCTCGCCGTGAGGCCGACGCGCGGGTCGCGCAGCGAGCGCGGCACGCCGGTGGAGACGGCGAGATCGTCGAGCGACCTCGCCGACGCGCCGAGCGCACGACCGAGGCGCGCCATCGCGTCCTCGGCGGCTGGGCTCTGCGACATGAAGCGTGCGACGTGAGGAAGGAGCGTCGCATGCGTCGCCGCGTGCGGAAGCGCGAAGGCGCCGCCGAGCACATGGCAAAGCTTGTGGTGGAGCCCTGCGCCGACGTCTGCGAACGCCGAGCCGGCGAGGAAGGCGCCTTCGAACGCGTCGTCCCGTGCGTCGCTCGACGGGTCGGCGTCGCTCGCGAGCCGGCGCGCGCTCTTCGCCAGGAGACGAACGGCCTCCTCGGCGCCGAGGAGCGCCAGTCGATCGACGTTCGGGAGCCACAGCGCCTCGACCGCGTGCGCCAGCGCGTTCCACAAGCTCGTCATCATCACGTCACGCGGCAGGGTCGTCGTGAGCGCCGGATCGTAGAGGATGAGCGACGGCCGAACGCGCTCGTCGCGTCCGGTCTTCTTCACCGCGTTCTCGGTGATGCCATAGATCGGCGTCGTCTCCGATCCCGAGAACGTCGTCGGGATCGCGATGAGGACGCGCTGCGGCGACGTCGACGGCGGCGTGAGCATGAGCGCCTTCGCCAGGCCGATCGCCGAGCCGCCGCCATAGGCGACGATGGCCCCGGCGCCTTCGCGATCGAGCGCGGCGCGCGCTTCGGTCACTGTCCCGCTTGGTACATGCTCCGCTGCGATCGGGAGGACGGCCGCGTCCCCCAGCTGCGTGGCGAGCGCCTCACCGTCACGCCTGCGCCCGGGCGTCGTGATGATCAAGAGGCGCTTCGACGGCGCGCTCGCGTACGCCGGAAGCGCGTCGATCTCGGCGCGGAGACGCGCTAACGCGCCGCGTCCGAAGACGACGCGCGTAGGCCCTGACCACTTCGAAAACCCGCCTCGGTGCTGCTGGCTCATGCTCCCTCACGAAGCGCTCGCTCACCCTTGCTGAGATCGCCGAAGGGAGCTTACCCTCCCGCTCTTCCAAAGATCATCCGAAGATCACCGATCACCATCGAGAGAGGTTCTCATCATGAAGCTTCATTTCCACCCCGTATCGACCGCGTCGCGCCCCGTCGTTCTCTTCTGCGCCGAGGAGAAGATCAACTACGAGCCGGTCATCGTGGATCTCATGTCCGGCGCGCACATGAAGGAGCCCTTCCTTTCTCTCAACCCGAGCCACATGGTTCCGGTCCTCGAGGACGAGGACTTCGTGCTCACCGAGTCGTCCGCCATCCTCAAGTACCTCGCGGAGAAGTCCGGCTCGAACGCCTACCCGAAGGATCTTCGCAAGCGCGCCCGCATCAACGAGCGCATGGACTGGGTCAACGCGAACTTCTACCGCGAGTGGGCCTACCACCTCGTCTACCCGCAAGTCTTCCCGAACCACAACCGCGAGCCGGCCGCCGCGCAGACGGCGACGCTCCAGTGGGGCAAGGAGAAGGCCGAGCACTTCCTCGACATCCTCGACACGAAGATCATCGGAAGCCACAAGTACCTCTGCGGTGATGAGATCACGATCGCCGACTACTTCGCGGCCGAGGTCTTCTCGTGCGGCACGCTCATCGGCGCGTCCTTCGCCAAGTGGCCGAACGTCGATCGCTGGATGAAGACGATGCACGCCCTGCCGAGCTGGGCGAAGGTGAACGAGGTCGTCGAAGGCTTCGCGGCGTCGCTCAAGGGCAAGCAGTTCGTCACGATCGGCAACTGATCTCGGACGGACGACCGCTCTGTCGACGTCTTCGTCCTTTCCCGAGACGATCCACGGAGTGCTGAAGTGGCGCGTGGCTCAGGCTCGCGCCACTTCTGCATCTTCGAGGGCATGGCTTCGCTTCGAAGGCGAGACGTACTCCCTCGACGACGTGTGGTCCGAGGTCGATCGCTACGCGGTGGGGCTCGCGGAGCGCGGGGTGACAGCCGGCGATCGCGTCACCATCCTCTGCGGCAATCGCCCCGAGACAATCTTCGCGTGGCTCGCCGCCAACCGGCTCGGCGCGATCGCGGCCCCGCTGAACCCCGCGTACAAGCCCGCCGAGCTCGCAGGCGTGCATGCCCTGATCGATCCGCGCGTCGTCGTCGCGACGAGCGATCTGCGGGCGCTCGCGGAGAGCGACGATGCGCGACGCGATCGCGTCGCGGCGCCTGCCGAGGTTCGCGGCGGCGGATCGGGATCCCCCGAAGCTAACGTGACGCCGGACGACGTCGCGGTGCTCCTCGCGACGTCGGGCACCACCGGCGCGCCGAAGGCCGTGATGCAGACGCACCGCACGTATGCGCTGACGGCCGAGGCGTTTCCCTGGTGGGTAGGCCTCACCGCCGAAGACACGCTGCTCTGCCCGCTGCCTCTCTTCCACGTGAACGCGCAGGCGTACTCGACGATGGGCGCGCTCGGCTCCGGCGGCGCGCTGGCGCTCGTGCCGAAATTCTCGGCGTCGAGGTTCTGGAGCACGGTCCGCGATCACCGCGCCACCGAGGTCAACGCCGTCGGGGCGATGATCCACATCTTGCTGTCGACCGAGCCGGCCGCGCACGATCGCGATCACGGCCTCCGCGTCGTCTACTCCGCGCTCGCGTTGCCCGAGGAGAAGCATCGCGCGTTCGAACGGCGGTTCGGCGTGACGATGATGGTCGGCTATGGCCTGTCCGAGACGACCTTCGGGACGGTGTGGCCGCGCGACGCCAAACCATACGGAACGATGGGCGTCCTCCGCCAACATCCCCGCGTGCCAAACATCAACCGCGCGCGTGTCGTTCGCGACGACGGCGCCGACGCCGCCGACGGCGAGACGGGCGAGCTCTACCTCGCCAGTCCGGCGATGATGCGCGGGTACTTCGGCGATGAGACGCAGACGCGAGCGGCGTTCACCGAAGACGGCACGTGGTTCAAGACCGGCGACCTGGTGAAGCGACATCGTGGGGGTGATGGGGCCGAGCTCTACACGTTCGTCGCTCGTAAGAAGGAGGTGCTCCGGCGACGCGGAGAGAACGTCGCCGCCGCCGAGATCGAGAACGCGATCGCTTCGCATCCGGCCGTGCACGAGGTGGCGGTCAAAGGCTTCCCGTCACCGCTCGGAGAGGACGAGATCGTGGGCTTCGTCGTGCCCAAGCCAGGCATGGCGGTCGACCCCGAGGATCTGCGCACGTACGTGAAAGGATTGCTCGCGGACTACAAGGTGCCCTCACGCATCTGCTAGCCGAGCCAACGTGATATACCGGAGCACGGAAGCGGATGCCGAAGCCGACCCTCTCGAACCACGACACGCAGCACGAGCTGAGCTCACGTGAGCGGGGTCGTCTCTTCGCCGTCGTGCTCTTTGCGCTCGCGATGTGCGGCTGCGCGGTGCCCGTCGCGGCAGCGCTCGACGAAGCCGACGCGAACCGCGTCGTCGTCGCGCTCGATCAGTCGGGCATCGACGCGGCGAAAGAGGCCGACCCCACCGCCGAAGGTAAGTTCCGCGTCACCGTCGCGCGTGACGACGTAGGGCGCGCGCTCAGCACGATGCGTGAAGAGGAGCTGCCGCGCCCGAAGACGCGCGGCATGCTCGACGCGACCGATCGCGGCCAGCTCGTGCCAAGCCAAGCCGCCGAGCACGCGCAGCTCGTCCTGGGCCTCGCGGGGGAGCTCGAGAAGACGATCGGCAGCATCGACGGCGTGCTCGCCGCGCGCGTTCATCTCAACTTGACTCCGCGCGACACGCTGCGCGACGGTCCGCCGGCGAAGTCGACGGCGAGCGTGCTCATCGAGCATCGCGGGACCACCCCACCACTCGCGCCCGAGTCGATTCAACGCCTCGTCGCCGGCGGCGCGCCAGGTGTCGACCCGAAGGACGTCGCCGTCGTCTATGTCCCTCGTGCCGCGCGCGCCAACGGCGGGCGCACCGACATCGCGCACGTCGGGCCGATCGCTGTCGCGCGTGGATCGGCGAACACGCTGAAGATCGCGTTCGCGGGCGCCTCCGTGCTGCTCGTGGCGCTCGCCGTCGCCACGCTCGCTTTGTGGTCGAAGATCGGCCGGATGCGCCGCGAGCGCGAGGTCGAGCTCGCCGCCGCGCGGCCACCGGCGTCGCAGCACCAAGGACCGGGCTCGCAGCTCGCGCCTTCGCAGCAGCAACCGGGAGCGATGGGGCAGCTCCCTCAACAACAACCTCGATCCGTCCATCCTTCGATGGGCGGGCGCTGACGGCACACACCCTCTCGTCACGGCATCATGATCTCGATTCAGGGTGTCTCGAAGTCGTTCCGGCCGTCGGGTGGTGGTGCTCCGAACCACGTCTTGAAGGGTGTGTCGCTGACCGTCCCGAAGTCGTGCCTCTATGGCCTCATCGGCCCTGGCGCGGCGGGCAAGAGCATCCTGCTCAAGATGATCGTCGGCCTCATGAAGCCAGACGCCGGCACGATCACGGTCGACGGCGTCGACGTCACGGCAGCGACCGAGCTCGATCTCCAGAAGATGCGCCTCAAGTTCGGGATGCTGTTTCAGAACAACGCGCTCTTCGATCACATGACCGTCGGTGACAACATCGCCTTTCCGCTTCGCCGCCTCACCGATCTCAAAGACGACGTCATCCAGCAGCGCGTCAACGAACGGCTCGCGTCCGTGTCGCTCTCCGGCTTCGACACACGTCTCCCGGCGGGCCTCTCCGGCGGCCAGAAAAAGCGCGTCGGCGTGGCGCGCGCGACGATCACGCAGGCGCCGATCGTCCTCTACGACGAGCCCGCCGCGGGGCTCGATCCCGTCACCTCGCAGAAGATCTTCGAGCTCCTTCGCGAAGAGCAGCGCTCCTCCGGCGCGACCGTCATCATGGTGTCGAGCGATCTCGATCGCTTGCTCACCGTCACCGACCGCGTCGGCATGATGTACCGTGGGCAGCTCATCTTCGACGGCACCACGCAGGAAGCGCAGAACAGCACCGAGCCACGCGTGCGGCAGTTCGTTCACGGCCTCACCGAAGGTCCGCTGTAAAGACGACGGTGCAGCGTGATCCCCGGGGCACAAGCGATCGAGCTTCTGCTCTCGTGGATCGTGACGACCGCGCTGTCGTTTGCCGTCGTCCTGCTCGACGAGCGCCGCCTCTCGGAAGAGCAGCTCGAGCGCGCGTGGCCCTCGTCGAGCCGTGACGCCGCGATCGTCGCGTTTGGTGTGCTCGCGGTCCCGATCCACTTCATCAAGACGCGCGGCCATCGGAAGAGCGTGCGCGGCGGGCTCGGCTACGTATGGGGCGTCGTGCTCGGCCTCATCGCGATGGTGGTCGTCGCGTTCGTCAGCAGCGTGATCCTCACCGGGTTCGCGTGGGCGCTCGGCCTCCCGACGGAGTGAGCCGCGCGTCTCAAGGCGCCGGGCAGATCGCGCCGTCTCCACCGATCACGACGGGCGGTCGTGAGAGCGCGAACGGCGTCGCCTGGTAGATCGCCTCGAGGAGGACGATCGCGTCGGCGGCGGTCCCAGCAGGCGGCGCGCTGATGGCGACCACGTCGGCGCATCGGTCGAGGCCTGCACACGCCGCGTTGATCTCGGCGGTGAGCGCCGACACGGACGACGCCTCACGAGGCGCGTGCGCGTCCCCTGCCCGGGCTCGGACGCCGACCTTCCCGCCGGCGCGAGGATCGATGCACAATGCACGTATCGGCGCCATCGTCTTCGTGGGCTGCCACCACTGCACCTCGACGTGGCGAGCCTCGACGTAGAGCTGCGAGCGCGGGTAGCCGGCCTGCGCGGCGGAGACGAGGAGGCTCGCGAGCCGCGCCTCCTCGAGCTTCGGATCGACCGTCACCGAGAGCGTCGCGTCGAACCCGTCGGCGCCGCGCATGCGCTTGAAGTGCGCGCGGTAGGCCTTGAGCCGCGTGAAGAGCGGCTCGACGCGCTTCACCTCGTTCGCCGGCAGGTCGGAGCGCGCGGCGATCACGTTCTCGTGCACCGCGGAGAGGACGACGTGATCCCCCGTCACCGCCAGCCGCGGCGTGAGGAGCTCGCGGCAGATCGGCTGGCCGCGGTACACCGCCTTCTCTTCGCGCGCGTACTGCGCCTCGGTCGGCTCGGGGCCGTCCACCGCGCACTCCGTTCGACAGCCGAGCAGAGCCGCGCCGACCGCGAAAAACAGGGGGAGCGCGGCCCAGGACCACCTTCGCTGCGGGACCAAAGGGATGCTCGAGCGCGGCATTCTCTCTCTTGGCCGCCCAGCCTAGTGCATCGGGTGTATAGTTTTCGCCCTTTCCGCGACATCACGCGCGGGAAGCGAACCCACCGCGACCGAGCAAACGACCATGGCTGCTGCCGAGACAACACCTGCCGCAGGAGGAGACGCCGCGGGCGGCTTCACGACGTTCCTTGGCGCGGTCGGCAGCGGCTTCCTGGGCGCCGCGCACACTGCCGGCGGAATGACGATCCTCTTCGTGCGCATCATGGCGCGCGTCGTCAGGTTCAACATCGACGGCGCGGAGCTCTGGAAGAACCTCTACAAGATGGGCGTCAAGTCGCTGCCCATCGTCGTCGTCACCGCGCTCTTCACCGGCGCGATCATGGTCATCCAGGCGGCGACGATCGTGAAGCGTTACGGCGCCGAAGGTCTCCTCGGCTGGGGCGCAGGCTTCGGTACGCTTCGCGAGATCGCGCCGCTCCTCACCGCGCTCATGATCTCGGGCCGCGTCGGCGCCAACAACACCGCCGAGCTCGGCACGATGGTCGTCACCGAGCAGCTCGACGCGCTGCGGGTCCTCGCGATCGATCCGATCAGCTTCCTCATCGCGCCGCGCTTCATCGCGATCGTCTCGACGCTCTTCATGATGACGCTCTTCGCCGACGCGCTCGCGCTCTTCGGCGCGGCGTACACCGGGCAAGCGCTCCTCGGCGTCAGCCCCACCACGTTCTACAACGGCCTCACCGCGGGGCTCCTCGGCTTCGGTGACGTCGCCAACGGCCTCTTCAAGAGCGTCGTGTTCGGGCTCGTCATGGCGCTCGCGAGCTGTCACTTCGGCCTCGCGACGAGCGGCGGCGCGCCGGGCGTCGGCCGCGCGGTGAACGCCACGGTCGTCGCGAGCGCGGCCGGCGTCTTCGTCCTCGACTACCTGGTCAGCTTCGCGCTTGGTGGATGAGCGATGAGCGGCGCATCACCTCTTTCACCGCAGGATCGCGTAAGCACCGTCGGCCACATCGAGCCGCCGGAGCATGAAGAGCTTGGCCCGGTTGGTCTCCTCGGCGCCGCCGCGATCGATCTCCTGATCGGTGGTCGCGAGCTCTACTCGGTCTTCGTCCGCGCGCTCTTCTACACGTTCCGCGGTCGCCGCGACAAAGGCGCCACCGTGAAACAGATGTACGAGATGGGCAACAAGAGCCTCTCGTTTCTGTCGATCACGATGGGCTTCATCGGGATGATCCTCGTCTACCAAGCGGGCCTCCAGTCGAAGCGAGTCGTCCCGGACTTCACGATGCTCGGCGCGACGTACCTCGAGCTGCTCGTCCGCGACTTCGCCGCGTCGATCGGCGCGCTGATGCTCGCCACGCGCGTCGGCGCCGGCATCGCGGCGGAGATCGGATCGATGGTCGTCACCGAGCAGGTCGACGCGCTCCGCATGTGCGCCGCCGATCCGATCGATTTTCTCATCGTGCCGCGGTTCCTCGCGAGCATGGTGATGACGCTCTGCTTGATCGTGTGGTCAGGCACGGTCGCGTTCGTCGCGGGCGCGCTCACCGCGTACGCCGCTTACGATGTGCCGCTCCAGACGTTCTTCAACATGGCGCTCGTCGACGTCGGCGACGTCTCGATCGGCCTCGCGAAGTGCATCGCGTACGGCGCCGCGATCCCGATCGTCAGCGGCTACTGCGGCCTCTCGACGTTCGGCGGCTCCGAAGGCGTCGGTTGGGCGACGACGCGCGCGGTCGTCAACACGTCGCTCGCGATCATCATCCTGAACTTCTTCATCTCGGGCGCCGGCTTCCTGATCTTCCCCGGCTGATCCGAGTCACTCGGCGGGGAGCGGCGGGATCGCGGGCGGCGGCGCCTTCTCCTGCTTCTCGGGTGCAGGCGACGGTGCCGGCGGAGGTGGAGGCGCAGGCTCTGCCGAGTGCTTTGACGCGGCGTTGCTCAAACGAACGAGATCGTCGTCTTCGTGCCCCGCCGGCGCCGAGGACGTGCGTGGGGCCGGAGCTGCGCTCGCGTCCTTCGCGTCCTTGTGCGCGGCCGGTCGCACCACGGGGACACCTTGCGCGGCCGTCTTCGTGAGCGGCGCGGCGGCGACGGGCGCGCTCGGCTTCGTCTTGTGGTTCGCGACGGGGCTCGGCGTCGCGCTCCTCTCCGTGATCTTCGGAGGCTCGGTCGGCTCGGGCTCGGCCGGCGGAGCGATCGGCGCCGGAGGCGGAGGTGGCGACGCGGTCTCGGCGCTACGCGTCGTCGTCGTCGTCGCTGTCGCCACCTCACCGGTCGCCGTCGCTGTGGCCGACGAAGACGAGCCGCGATTGCTCGCGACGATCCCGACCATCGCGAGCGCGGCGACGCCCATCACGACGGCCGCCGCGATCGTCGTCGCCTTTCGCTCCGAGCCTCGCTTCGGGAGCGTCTCGATGAGGAGCGACTGCGGATGCGTCGAACGCGTGATCGGTGGGATGGGGCTGCTCGATCCCTTCTCGCCCTTCTTCGCACGAGGAAAATGCGGGAGCGCGATCGAGTCGGTGGGCTGATCGACGGGCGCCGCGCCGGTCACGGACTCGATGAACGCGTTCGTCGCCTCACGCACCGTCGCGAATCGGTCTTCGGGCTTCTGCGCGCAGGCACGAGCAAACCACGCGTCGAGCTCGGCGGGCAGCTCGGGCACGAAGGTCGTCATCTTCGGGAGGACGCCGTGGATCGCGACGGTGATCGCGCCGATCGACGAGCCGTCGAATGGCTTGCGGTTCGTCAGCGCCTCGAAGACGACGACGCCGAGCGACCAGATGTCCGAGCGCTCGTCGAGCTCCGCGCCGATGCTCTGCTCGGGGCTCATGTAGTAAGGCGTGCCCATGATCTGGCCGGGGATCGTCGTGCGCGATGCCTTCTCGCTCGCCGCACCGGCCGAGGTCGCGAGCGGATCGACCGCGCGATCACGCTTCGCGGTGCCGAAGTCGAGCAGCTTCACGAAGATCTCTTTGCGACGCGACGCCGCCGAGCCGACATGCCCGTCGTCCGTTTCGCACAAGAAGATGTTGTCGGGCTTGATGTCGCGATGAACGATCGAGGCCTTGTGCGCCTTCGATAACGCCTTACCGATCTGAACGACGAGCGTGACGACGTCGAACGGATCCATCCGCCCGTGCTCGGCGAGGTGAGCGCCGAGGTCTTTGCCTTCGAGCAGCTCCATCACGATGTACGGCACGCCCTGCGCAGTGATGCCGTGATCGAACACCTGAACGACGTGCGGGCTCTTGATCGCCGCCGCGATCGCCGCCTCACGCGCGAATCGCTCGGCGCCATCGGGGCGCGCGGCCATCTCCGACGCCATCATCTTCACGACGACCTGCGACTCGAGGCCGAGATGCTCGGCGACCCACACCCGCCCCATCCCGCCTTCCGCGAGGGGCCGGACGAGCCGCACCGTCGGCGTGATGAACGTCCCCGCCTGCAACGCGTCGTGCGCGTCCGCATTCACGGGCGGCGCGGGCGTGGCTGACTCACGGGCCGCTTCGGTTGTGCTTTCGATGGGGCTTTCGCTCGATTTCACGGACATGCCGCGACCGAGTCTAACGACTCATCGAAGAGAGGCTAGAAATTGACCAAGGAATTGCGGCGCAGGATCACGACGGGCGCCGAAAAGCTACTTCGGCTTGCTCGCTTTGAAGAGCTTGAGCGACCCGCCCTCGCGATCGCTGAGGAAATAGAGGTGGCAGGCGTCCGGCGAGATGTACGTCACGAAGTCGCGCTTGTCGCTCGAGAAGGCCTGCACGTGCTCGGCGGCGCCGTATGCGCCGGTACCGTCCTTCACGACACGCCAGATGTCGAGACCGCCAAGCGTGGGCGCGCGCGGGCTCGAGAAATAGATCACGGACTCATCGGCGGTCGCGACCGGATACTGCTGGTCGGTGCCGCCGACGTTGATCGCATCGATCTTCGCCGGCGCGTCGTAGCCGCCCCCCGCGTTGTGTGCGGCGCGGAACACTTGGTACGTCTCGTTGCGCACCAAGCGATTGCTTGCAAAATACAACGTTTGGTCGGGCAACATGTACGGCTGCACGTCATCGGCCTCCGGCGTGTCTGCGACGAGCACGGGTGACTCGAGCGCGAACGTGCCGGTGCCGGGATCGACGTAGCGCGCGAGATGCCGGTACGCGGCCGCGTCCGTCGTCGACGCCGTCGCGACGATCATCGTCTTGCCGTCGGTCGTGAGCGTCGCGCTCTCGTCGTTGCCTGCAGTCGAACCAGAGGCGACGGGCAAGAAGTTGTCGAGACCGCCATCCTTCACGATCGTCGTGAACACGTCCGAGCCGGTCGCGCAGGCCGGGCCACACGAAGCGGTGACGAAGATGAGCCCCTCGTTCTTCACGAACCGCGCGCTGAAGATCTCCTTCGGCCCCGGCATCGCCACCGGCGCGCCGTAGTCCTTCGTGCCGTCGCACTGCGGAGGCACCGACGTGTCTTGCGGGTTGAACGGTCCGGAGTCGCTCGGAACGAACGGCGTCGTATCCGGCTGCGCGTCCTGCGTGGGCGTCGGTGTCGTCGTCGGGTTGTTCGAGTCGTCGCTCGAGCACGCCACCGAGAACCTCACGAACGCCAGAAGGCCCACCGACACGACAACGAGCCTCTTCGCCAAGCGCAACGTGGTTCTTCTCATCGCGTTCATAGTACGCGGAACGTGCCGCGCCTTTCCATCGTGTCGGAAGCGCTGTCCTCCCGACGTCACGCGCGTTCACCGGCAAGAAAAATTGGGTGGATGTGCCTTGGAAGAAGACCGGCGCGGTACGGACGAGGACCGCGCGGCGGCTTTGATGTAGTCTTTGCGCCGGCTAGGCAGCCGGGCTCGTGGCGTCGTGATTCAGTTCAAGAACATCATCAAATCCTTCGGTCCGAAGACCGTGCTCAACGACGTGTCGTTCGATGTACCCACCGGCTCGGTGTTCTTCATCATCGGTGCTTCTGGCGTCGGCAAGAGCGTCCTCATCAAGCATCTGGTCGGCTTGCTCTATCCGGACTCGGGCGAAATCTGGCTCGATGGCGAGGAGATCTCGAAGTTCGACGAAGAGCGCATGGGCCCCATTCGCAAGAAGTGCGCGATGGTGTTCCAGCACTCCACGCTCTTCGACTCGATGACGTGCGCCGAGAACGTCGCCCTCCCCCTCCGCAAGCACAAGAACCTCTCGCTCAAGGCCGCGATCGCCGAGGCTCGCCACCGCCTCGAGATGGTTCACATGCAGGAGTTCGGGGACCGCTACCCGCCGGAGCTCGGTGACGGCATGCGCAAGCGCGTCGCGATCGCGCGCGCCCTCACGCTCGATCCGAGCTACGTCCTCTTCGACGAGCCCACGACGTCACTCGATCCCGTCAGCGCGCGGCGGGTCGACGTCCTGATCCGCGAGCTGTCCGACAAGCTCGGCGTCACGTCGATCGTCGTGAGCCACGACCTCTCGAGCATCTTCTCGATCGCCGACCGCATCGTCATGCTCTACCGCGGCAAGGTCCTCCTCTACGGGACGCAGGCGGACTTCAAGAACACGCCGAACGGGATCGTGCAGCAGTTCATCACCGGACGCGCGACCGGACCGATGGAGTTCTGAGGAGCCAAACGCAAACGCGCGTCGACCCATCAGGATCGACGCGCGGTTTTGCGAGCTGCTCGTTTTACTGTTGCGGGATGGGCGCGAACTCGCAGCCTTCTGCCGACGCGTTGTCCATGCACTTGCGAATGTGCTTCACCGCGACGCCCCACTTCGACGTGTCGAAGTTCTCTTGCGTGAGGCCGTCGAGGCGGAGCGGCATCCAGTGGGACTTCTCGAAGCGTTTGTAGGTGTCGGTGATCTTCGAGTAGTAGTTGTCGCCGGTGCCGGTCGACCACTCGGCGAACTCGGCGAACGAAGCGCCGGCGACGCGGTGGCAGGTGGTGCAAGGCGCGGCGTCCTCGCTGACGAGCTGCTGCGGGACGACGAAGCCTTGCGCCGGACCGTTGACCAGCTTGTAAGGCATCTCGAGGTTCGAGATCGGGAAGTCGCGCTGCTCGCCCATCTTCGGGACGATCGTGGTGTGGCCGTCGGAGCGGACCGCCTGATCGATCCAGGGCGAGTGAACGAAGGCGTCGGCCGCGTGGCAGTTCTTCGTGCAGTAGCTCGAGGGCGTCGACGGCCAGATGGCGCTCGACTGCGCGACGTCGCCGGGGTGCGTGACGCGTGAGCCGTCGTTGCCGACGTTCTCTTTGTTCTGGAAGAAGCAGGTCTTACCGGTCTTCGGGTTGTTGCCGATGATCGCGATGTCGTTGAACGTCTTCGTCTTCATCATGCTCGTGCCATTGTCCGCTTGGACCTTGCGGCAGAGGAGGATCCAGTGCGAGCCCTTGTCGTTCTTCGCCGTCGTGACGGTGACGCCGGGCTGGCAGGCGGCCTTCTGGCCGAGGCCGGTGTGCGTCGAGGCGGTCAGGTACA
Source organism: Labilithrix sp. (assembly GCA_044227045.1). Lineage (GTDB taxonomy): Bacteria > Myxococcota_A > Polyangia > Polyangiales > Polyangiaceae > Labilithrix. The sequence goes on along the minus strand of JBGAFW010000044.1, from coordinate 52,464 downwards.
TGCCGCGATCGCACTTGTCGACGCAGTCGTAGGTGCGCTGCGAGCTGCGACCCTCGTCGCACTCCGTCTTCGGCTGATCGTCGACGCTGAGCGGGATGACCGAGCCTTCGACGCCGTCGATCGCGACGGGGTCGCCGCCGGTGTTCGACCCGACGAAGTCACGGCAGTCGAACGTCTCGTACTTGCCGTCGCCGAGCTTCTTGAAGAAGGGGATCTCGCCGAGCTCTTGGACGCAGAGGTTGGCGTAGTCGATCGTGTTGTACGCGGGGCCTTCGGGGATGAGCGTCGGGCCGTTCGCGACGCCGCCGTCGCCTTCCGCCGGCGCGCCTGCGTCACCGCCCGGGTCGATCTGACCGCCGGCGTCCTCTTCCACGCCGCCGTCGCCGGCCATGAAGTGGATCGAGCTGCCGTGGCTGCGCGAGGAGGTCGTCTTCTTGAGGTCTTCGCCGCGGTCCCACGCGTACGCGAGGTTCGTGAGGAGCTTCGCCTTCACCTTGCCGTCGCGGAGGACGCACGCCTCGATGATCGGGTCCGGGCCCTTGTCGGCCTCGGCGCGCATCTGCGCGGTCTCGTGACCGCCGTACCAGCGCTCGTCGTTGTAGAGAGAGAGGAGGCCGACGATCTCCTTCGAGACCGAGGGTCCGTCGTAGAGCGTCTTGCCGTTCGAGAGGGCCGCCGACGTGTTTCGCGCGACCGGCGCCTCCGCCAGGTCGTTGCAGTCGAGGTTCTTCTGCGACTCGTGCTTGATCGTCCCGCGGCGAACGCGGATGAAGAGCTTCTCGTTCGTGGCGAGCGGCTGCTTGAGCGTCGCCTTCACCTTCCCTGACTGGGCGTCATAGATGAGGCCAAGACCGAGCGTGTTGTTGACGCCGGTAACGTCGGCTTCCGACGACTCCTCGTCCTCCTCGGCAGGTGCCGAGCACCCGATCATGGTGGAAGGGATGAGGGCGACGCAGCCCGCTCCCACGATGGACAAGAAGAGGAGGGTGGACCGGAGGAGGGAGTTTCGAGCAGTCATGGCGGACAATGTAGGTGCACTGTCGGTGCCAAGGCTCTGGCGTGGCTTCCCTCCCTCGAAACACGGCTAAGTGCTTGATCTTGATCACCCTGTTGCGCAACCTAGGTGGATCTTTCGTCTACCAAGAGATGGCGACAGACCGCCCACAAGGACCTACATCGATCCGTTTCCTCGAAACGTGACGGAAGCTAAATCCACGAGATCTGGCGCGCCGGCCTTTGAACCTACATGGTGCGCCCAATGGCACAGCTGGTGCACCCACATCCGGCACCATGCGTAAGCTCGGCTTGTCGGTTCTGCTCCTCGTTGCTGGCACGGCGTCTGTTCTGGCGTGCTCCTCTTCTCAAGACTCGGGTGATGAGGAGGTCAACACGGCCGACCTCAGCGAGGAAGACCTCGCCAAAGCCGCCCTCAAGCTGATGGGCGCTCCTCAGATCCCGCGTGAGTCGAACGACCAGCCGAGCTGCTCGTTCACCGGCTGCCACTCGATCAACCCGGTCACGCTGAAGGGCTGGCAAGACCAGTACAAGCGCGCGATCGAGATGTTGAACAGCGACGCGTCGAACGACGAGAAGATCAACTACTTCCGCCAGAACCCGCAAGACCCCCGCACCGGGTTCACCCCCGAGCGCATCGGCGTCATGTCCGCGGGCGCGCACCTCGCGCTCGGCGCGAACGTCAGCGAGACGCGTCACCCTGAGGCCTTCAAGCAAGGCAAGATGTTCGCGAAGATCTTCGAGGGCAAGCCCGAGCTCTACGCCGAGTTCCGCAAGGAGATGCTCATGCCGGTGCTCGCGGACTACCCGCGTCTCACCGCCTCGCAGTACGAGACCGTCCTCACGTGGTTCCAGAAGGGCCTCCCCCACCTCAGCGACATCATCCAAGAGAACCGTCCGACCGAGTGCCGCGATGACTTCGCCGGCCTGAAGGCGCGCGCGTCCGAAGTGAAGACGCAGACGTGGGCCGCCAAGAACTTCTCGAAGCGCATGCCCATGTTCGCGTGCCCCGCGCCGAACCCGGACCAGCCCGTCAGCCCGACGGCGTGCTTCACGCAGCAGAAGGACGGCAAGGACATCTTCCAAGACAGCGAAAGCACCGACTTCGGCAAGGGCTGGGCGAAGGACGGATCGCACATCCGCGTCCTCCGCGAGTTCACCGCGCCGAACTCGTTCTGGGTTCGCACGTCCGCGGACGGTCGCTTCGTCGCCACGGGCGGCGGCGCGAACGGCGGCGCGCAAGCGATCGACCTCCAGGCGACGCTCGACGGCCAGTCACGCGACATCGGTCTCCAGGCGAGCTACGATCCGGACTTCTGGCCGGACAACAAGGCCTTCATGTTCCAGGGCGGCACGAAGTTCTGCGCGCAGAGCCTCCTCGAGAAGCCGAGCACGCGCCTCGTGACGTTCGCCGAGCCCGAGTGCTCGAGCCTCAGCGCCGCGAGCGGCCTCTACCAGACCGTCGGCCAGGTCGTCGGCGACAACTCGATCAGCGACCGCTTCATCCTCTACTCGATCTGGGCGGGCGACTCCGGCTCCTACAGCGCCGATGCGCGGGACACGCCGCCGCGCGGTGGTGAGGACAGCGCGATCAACATCTACACCGCCGTCGCGAAGGGCAACGACGTCGAAGAGGGTTACCAAGTCGCCGGCGAGGCCTTCAAGATCTCGACGCCGTACCGCGGTGACACGATGATGGCTCGCTCGGGCAAGATGCTCGGCAGCCGCTGGGCGTACGCCCCGAAGGCGGACGGCACGACCGACTGGGGCTACGCGCTCGAGAAGCTCGACTCGCGCATCATCAACGGCAAGTACCGCTTCGACCTCTCGCAGGTCGGCAACGTCTGCCTCAAGGGCAACAAGGCCAACATCTCCTTCGACGAGCGCTTCCTCGCGACGCATCACTACAACGAGCCGAGCGACTACACCTCGGAGGAGCTCGCGGCGGGTTACAAGGAGAAGGGCTCGGCGGACGTCATCGTCGTCGACTTCGTCACCGGCAAGAAGGTCAAGGTCGCGAAGATGGGCCCCGGCCAGTTCGGCCTCTACGCCCACTTCCGCTCCGACGGCTGGCTCTATTTCCTCGTCGTCGACCGCACCACGAACAAGTACCGCATCGTGGCGAGCGACTGGGCGATCCGCCAAGCCGAAGAGACACCCACGCCCTGATTCGTGTACGTTGATCCTCGGGGGGCTTTTTGGAGAGAAAGCCCCCCGAAGGAAGACACGAGCCAGCAAGATACGAGAGACGGATAAGAGGGAGCAGGGGTCATGAAACTCGGGAAATGGTCAGCAGCATGTCTCGTCGGCGCGCTCAGCGTCGCGGTGGGCTGCGGCCTGAATCAAAGCGCGGACGACGATACGTCGAACGACGAATCACAAATCCGCGAGCTCGAGCGACGCGCCGTGGGTCCCGCCAAGGCGTACCCCGCAGAGAAATACTCCGAGGCCGACGCCGAGAAGTTCGCCAAGTCGAAGAAGGCGCGTCGTGAGCTCGGGTGGCATGTCCTCGCCAAGGCGCTCCAGCCGGTGAAGATCGCGGCGCAGCCGCAGGCCGAAGCGCCGACCGCCGACAAGCCCGCGACGCAGCCGAAGCCGGAGCGAACGATCCCGCTCTTCCGCACGTGGCTCGGCGGCGACGAGATCGATCGCCTCTTCGCGAAGATGTACGGCGACCTTGGTAAAGAGCGCCGCATCGCGCGCGACGTCCCGAGCGACAAAGAAGTCGACGCGGTCTTCGATTGGAACACGAAGTCGCTCGGACCGAGCAGCGAGGCCGACTACTTCGCGCGCCTCCAGCAGATCGGCGATCAAACGACGATCGACGGGCTCGGTGGCAACGCACGCGTCGCCTACAGCCCCGGCTACGTGAAGCAGTACCTCACCGACTTCAACGCGATGGCCGAGTGTGATGGCAAGCTCGAGAAGCTCAGCGTCGACACGCCGCCGAAGGACGAGGACAAGAACTTCACGAACTGTTTCTCGCACGAGATGAGCGCCGACTCGGCCGTCATCAAGGCCTCGTGGCGACGCAACGACCAGCTCATCAACGCCGGCCTCCCCGTCGTCGACACGAGCGCCGCGGGCCTCAAGGACCGGCTCGGCGGAAAGACCGCGGACAAGGGCGGCTGGAACATCAAAGGCCTTCCGCTGAAGGCGGCGGGTCCGACCGACGCGTACACGGTCACGCTCTCGGACGACACCGGCTACTCACTCGTGGGTCTTCACGTGATGACCAAGGAGCTTCGTCATTGGGTGTGGGTCACCGTCTGGTGGTCACCCGACGCGGACAGCGACTTCGGTCAGGATCGCCCCGAGGAGATCAAGAAGCTCGGCGCCCCGTGGTCGAACTACAAGATGTGCGTCGTGACCGACTTCGAGGAGAAGGATCCGGATCCGCGCGGCGGCTTCGAGGGATCGCTCGGCGACGCTCTCGCGGCGGTCCACGGGACGGCGACCTGGTGCTCGAACAGCTTCATCGAGAAGGGCGAGCACAACGCCGAGACGAACTGCATCGGCTGCCACCAGCACGCCGGCGACATCAACCAGCTCGGCGAGCTCCTCACGAACGAGGCGAAGTATCCCCTCGCCGGCCGCAAGCAAATCCGCAAGGGTTTCCCCTCGGACTACAGCTGGGCCTTCGCGACGCCGGCCTCGCCGGACCAGAAAGACCGTCTCTTCGACGTGATTCTGAACCGCATGAAGGTCTATTCGCGCGAAGATCAGTGACCCTAAAAGCCTGATCTTGCTCTAACGTTGTGGGCCTCCCCGTTCATCGAGGGTGGTCTTCGCAATGGCTCAAGAAAAATCGATCGAGGTCAAGGTCGGGATCCTCATCCTGGTCTCGCTCGGCATCCTCGCCGCGTTCGTGCTCATCATGGGCGGCTTGTCGTTCGAGAAGACGTACACCGTGTACGTCGACTTCGACAATCCAGGCGGCCTTCAGTCGGGCGCGCCCGTCCGCGTCGCGGGCGTGAAGTGCGGCAAGGTCAGCGAGCTGCAGTTCATGGGTGGCAAGATCGATCCCCGCACCAACCGCCGCACGCTCGTGCGCGCGAAGGTCGCGATCGAGCAGCGCGTCCGAGATTCGATCCACGAAGACGCCGACTTCTACGTCACCACGCAGGGCGTCCTCGGTGAGCAATACCTCGCGATCGATCCCGGCTCGCCGCAGAAGCCGGTGATGGCCGAGAACACGATCGTCAAGGGCATCGACCCGCCGCGCCTCGACCTCTTTCTCGCGAAGGCCTACGAGCTGCTCGACACGACGATCAACGGCATCCGCAACAACCGCGAGCTCATCAGCGACATCGCGACGAACACGGCGGGGCTCCTGAAAGGCCTCAACACGGTGCTCACCGACAACCGCGAGCGCATCAACCGCATCGTGATCAACCTCGAGTCGCTCTCCGCCGAGGCGAACACGCTGACCACGCACGCGCGCACGAACTACGTCGACAACCCGAAGATCGCGCGCACGATCGACAACATCGACAAGCTCACGTCGGACATCCAGCGTGACAGCGGCCCGATGCTCAAGGACGCGAAGGAAGCCGTCGCCAACCTCAATCGCGCCTCGAAGGTGGTCGGCGGCGAAGAAGAGCAAGCGAAGCTGAAGAAGACGATCGACGAGGTCGCCCAGCTCGCCTCACGCGCGAACGCGACGGCTGCCGACGCACAGACGATCGTGCAGCACATCAAGAAGGGCAACGGCACCGTCGGCGCCCTCGTGATGGACGAGGCGATCTACGACGACGTCCAAGAGATGGTGCGCGACCTGAAGCACAACCCGTGGAAGTTCTTGTGGCGCGAGTAGGCGCCTAGAGAGTCTTCCGACAGCTAGTCGGTGCCGGTGTCGACGGGTGACCCGGTGTCGACAGGGACGGACGTGTCCTTGCCGGAGTCGACGGGCGGCGTGACCGGGCTATCGGTCTGCGCGTCCATTCCGCCCTCGCCGCCTTCGTCGGCCGCATCGCCTGCGCCGCCTTCCGGTGGTGGTCGACCGGCGACGCGCGTGAGGTCGTCGCTGCAGACGCGCGTCTTGTTCGCCTGCTCGACGCACACCAACCCGGGCGCGCAATCGGTCGCGAGGAAGCACTCGCCGCCGGGCCCGACGAGGCTCGCCTTCGACGAGCATGCGCTCGTCGCGACGAGGCACACCGCAAAGGTGCCGGTCGTCAGCACGGCAAGCGTGCGCGCCTTCACCACCAGGTCAAGCAAGCGACCACGCTTCAAGGTGCGCCTATTTTACGCGATTCGTTTTCTGATGCGTAGCTTGGCCACGCGACGCACCGAAAAGAATCTCTGCCGTCAGGCGATCGTCAGGAGGACGTCGCCCTCGTTGACCGCTTGACCTTCGGCGCAGCTGATTTTCTCGACCTTGCCGGCGGAGGGTGCCTCGACGGGCATCTCCATCTTCATCGACTCCAAAATCACGCAGGTCTGCCCTTCGGTGACCGTGTCGCCTTCCTTGACCTCAATCTTCCAGACCGTCCCCGTGATGTGTGCATTCACATTCGTCGCCATGGGTGCGCATCGAACACGGGCTGGCGTAGGAGCGCAAGGCGTCTCGTTCTTACATAAACTCAGCCCGCAATTTCCGGGGCGAAACGAAGCGCGCCCGCGTGAAAACGCACCCAAGGACCGTCCGCTCGCGTGGGTCGAAGCTCCTCCCTGCGTGTTTTCAGATTGGATCAGGAGTGATCCAAGGCGTGCACTGCGCCAAATCCGTCGGGGCTCCGCACGACCATTCCCGCGCGATCGCGATCTGATGCATGAACCGCTCAAGCGCCTTGTCAGAAAAGCATCCTCTCGTGCGTCTCCAAACGAAGTATCGTGGAGCGCCGTTCCGCGATATCGTTTGCGAAGGCGCCTCCCCGCAGGTACCTTTTTTCAAGAACCCGTAGAACCCGTAAGCACCACGAGATCCCGACATGGCGGAACAGAAAGAGTCCTCCGTTCTCTTCTCCCTCAAGGAGCTGATGAGCCTCGAGGAGGACCGCATCCGGCAAGAAGACGACGACAAGCGGCAAAAGGAGCAGGCGGAGCAGCAGGCCCGGCTCGACGCCGAGCGCCGCGCACGCGAGGCCGAAGAGGCACGCCTTCGCTCGGAAGAAGAGCGCCGTCGCCAAGAAGAGCAGCGCACGCGCGAAGAGCAGACACGCCTCGAAGCGATTCGACAAGGCGAGGTCGAGCGCGCTCGCCACGACGCCGAGAACCAAGCGCGCCTCCGCGCGATGCAGCAGCAGCAAGATCACGAGCGACAGCTCGCTGCGCTCTCGCAGGACAAGAAGAAGAAGCAGCTCACCTACCTCGTTCTCGGCATCGGCGCCGTGCTCGTCTTCGGCGGCATCGGCGGCGGCTACGCGTTCTACGCGAACCAGAAAGAGTCCGAGCGCATCCAGGCCCTCAAGGACAAAGAGATCGCCGAGAAGAACGCTCAGGTCGACAAGCTCATGTCCGACTTGAAGCAGCAGCAAGAAGCGATCGCCGCGGCGCAAGCCGAAGCCGCAAACGCGAAGACGGACGCGGACCGCGCGAACGCGCAAGCCAAGCTCGCCGCCGCGCAGGAGCAGCAGAAGCGAACGCAAGCGAACATCGCCGCGGTCAAGGCGGGCGGTGGCGGTCAGCCGAAGTCCGGCGGCGGAACCCCGCGTCCGGCCTGCACGTGCCAGGCGGGTGACCCGCTCTGCTCGTGCCTCTGATCACCTCTCGCTGACCCTCTCGAACCCGAAGCCCCGCGCACCCAAGCGCGGGGTTTTTGTTTTGTCTCGTCCTCGTTTTCGTGGGCCGTGCGGCCTTGTTCTCGTTGGCGCCGTGCCCATGCGCGTCTAGGGTGAGCGCACCTCGAGCATGTCGTCCCCCTCCTCTCCCGCACAGGACTCCGCTGTCGCGTTTGCGCTCGATTTCGCCACCGCAGAGGAGGCGCGCGCCGCGGCGATCGAGGTCGCGCCTGCCGTCGGGATGATCAAGGTGGGGCTCGAGCTGTTCATCCGCTCTGGCCCCTCGATCCTCGGGCTCGGCAAGGAGGTCTCGCGCCCCGTCTTCCTCGACCTGAAGCTCCACGACATCCCGGAGACGGTCGAGCGCGCCGTCGCGCAGGCGTCGAACCTCGGCGCTCGCCTCATCACCGTTCACGCGAGCGGCGGCCGGGCGATGCTGTCGCGCGCGGTCTCGCGGGCGGAGAAGGAAGGTGGCTCGCTCGCGATCTGCGCGGTGACGATCCTCACCTCCCTCGACGATCGCGACATCGACGATCTCGGCATTCAGGTGACACGCCGCCTGAAGCCTTTTCGAGACGGAGACGCGGACGCTGGCGCCGAGCGCCAGCGCGCCAGCTACGCGGCCGAGAACCTCGCTCGGCTCGCCTACGAAGAAGGCGTTCGCTGGTTCGTTTGCTCGCCTGCCGAGGTCGCTCTTCTGCGGCGCGCGCTCGGCAAAGACGCCGTCCTCGTCACCCCCGGCGTGAGGCCGCAAGGCGCAGACAAGGGCGATCAGAAGCGCGTCGCCACGCCCGAGCGTGCGATCTTGGACGGCGCCAACTGGCTCGTCGTCGGACGTCCCATTCGTGACGCGAGCTCGCGGCTCGACGCCGCGCGAGCGATCACGGACGAGGCCAACCGCGCGCGCGCCTCGCTCGCGTCCGATACACGCACCACAGCGGGATCGACGTGAGCCGCCTCATCACCGGGCTCCAGCCCGTCCGGGAAGCGATTCGAGTGCACGGCGAGAAGCTCGAACGTGTCGTCATCGACGATCGCGGCGGGCCGCAAATCGAAGCCGTCGCGCGCTTCGCCCAAGACCGCGGCGTGAAGACGATTGATCGCGTCGCGCGCGGCGATCTCGATCGCGCATCCAAAGGGGCTCGCCACCAAGGCGCGATCGCGTACGCGCCCGATCTCACGCTCGTGTCGATCGACGATCTCGTGACCGAGCTCACCCGCGAAGAAGAAGCCGCCGAAGCGCTGGATCCTCGTTCGCCGAAGCAAGCACGGCTCGTCGTGGCGCTCGACGAGATCGAAGACCCGCAGAACTTCGGCGCGGTCATTCGCTCCTCCGTCGCGCTCGGGGCGATGGCGATCGTGTGGCCCGAGCATCATGCCGCTCCGCTCTCGCCCGCCACGTTTCGCGCTTCGGCCGGCGCCGTCGAGCACGCGCGCCTGTGTCGCGTCTCCTCGCTTCAAACGGCGCTCGACAAGCTCCACAAAGACGCGAGCGCCGTCGTGATCGGCCTCGACGCGAACGCCCAGGTCGACGTCCGCGACGTCACGATCGAGCCTGGCTCGGTGGTCGTCCTCGTCATCGGCGCCGAAGGCAAAGGCCTTCGGCGTCCAGTGAAGGCGGCGTGCACCACGCTCGCGCGGCTTCCAATGAGCGGCGCCATCGACTCGCTGAACGCCTCGGTCGCGGGCGGGATCGCCATCTACGAGATCGTGCACCGCCGTGTCCGCGCCACGCCGACGTCCGGCTGAGCTTGGCCGGTTGCGCAAATTTCAGAGGCGCCGATGTGTCCTTAGGTGGGATATATGACCACCACAGGCTCACAAAATTCTACGGATTCTGACCTCCGCTTCTGTCCTTTCAAGGACTTACGCATGGCACCTGCGGTGCTCAAAGGAGGTCACGATGCGCTCGCTCACTCCGCTCGTCCTTCTCGCAGGTCTTGGTCTCCTCGCTTCCACCGTCGCGTGCTCGAAGGCAGCAGACGACTCTGTCTCTTCGTCGGAGGCCGCCCACACCGAAGGCGAGCTCACGTGGGGCAACGAGCCGTACTTCTGGACCGAGGTCTCGCAAGAGGAGATCGATCCCGCGCTCGGTCAGAAGACCGCCCCGCAGACGCATCCGATCTCCGTTCGTCTCCAGGCGTGGGTCGATCGCTTCGACAGCACGGTGCGCACGGTCGTCCGCGAGAAGACCGGGCAGACGCTGATCGCGCCGAAGCCGCGCGTCCGCTTGATCGTCGATCCCGAGGTGAACGCGTTCATCATGGGTCTGCCGACGTGCATCGCCGCGGCGCCCGCGCCTGCTGCCGGCATCGATCCTCTGTATGTCTTCACGGGGCCTGGTGAGATCGGCGCCTCGCCGGATGGCTTCTGCCTCGACTCGCTCAACTGGCCCGCGGAGGCTTCACGGCTCGACTGGCTCAATCGGCTGAACGCCGGACGCGGAATGAACGTGCGCGTCGACAGCGACGCCGTCGTCATCGGCGATGGCAGCCTCGGCGCTCCGCCGCTCCGCGCCGCCAAGGTCGCAGGGATCAGCGGCGTGTCGCTCGTGAACGTGAACGCGGCGCTCATCAGCGAGCTGAGCGAGAAGGCCGCCGCCGTCGTCATCGCGCACGAGCTCGGTCACTACTACCGCGCGCACATGTCGACGAATTCGGCCTTCCGCTACGACTTCTGGTTCGACCGCGATCGCCAGCTGCCCGAGCGCCCGACGCCGGTCCAAAACCAGGCCGAGTACCGCGAGCAGTACGAGCGCATCAAGCTCCCGCGCTTCACCATCCCCGGCCAGCAGCTTCATCCTCGCCTCGGCTCCTCGCTCGTCGCATGGGCGAAGGACATCTCGACGACGGCAGGACATCCGTGCGAGCCGATCAAGAAGACGGTCGCGACCTGGCCCTCCGGCGTCGCCGCCGAGCTGACGATGGCGACCTCCGACCATGATCTGAGCGGCGCCGCCCGCCGCGCCTACCTCGATCTCGAGACGAAGGCAGCGACGTGCATCGCGTCGATCAAGCTGACGAACGATCCTGCCACGACCGCGGCGTGGTCCACGAACAACGTGTCGCGCCAGTGGTTCATCACCCGTATCCCCGAGCCGATGAAGAGCTCGCTCACCGGCGTCGATCTGCAGACACCCACGACGCTCTCGGCGCTGCTCGACACGCTGACGACGAAGGCCAAGTCAATCGACGCAGAGGCGCCCGCGTTCTTGAAGCGCCTCTCCGAGAACCAGATCGGCCTCTACACCGGCGAACAAGAAGCGGACGACATCTCGTTCGAGCTCTCGACACGCCTCGGCCTCACGTCGGCGGACGTCTACGGCAGCTACACGGAGCTCATGCGCTACGTCGAGCGCGCCTCGCAGCCCGACAAGTTCGACATCGCCAACGACTCGATGTCGTCGGCCGAATGTGAGGCGCTCCTCGCGAAGGGCTTCCGCGACGGCGACAAGACCGTCCATGTCCCGCTCGGCACGCTCGACGATCCGCATCACGCGCTCTGCTACCGCCTCTTCAACCTCTATCGCGAGAACGAGGCGCATCGTTACGTCCCCGGCACGCCCAACCTCCCGCCGGCGAAGCCCGCGTGGGCCGATCTGCAGAAGCAGGCGCGCGATCTCCTCGCGGGTGGACCGACGTCGCCGCAGACGCCGTCCACGCCGCCGTCGAGCCCCGGCAAGGGCGGCACGACACCTCCATCCGATCCGACCGGCGATGACAGCACCGGCGACCAAGCGGGCGGGAGCGACGAGGCGACGGGCGACGATGCCACGAGCTCCGATCCGCTCACGGGCACGCGTACGACGACGACGACGAAGACCACCGGCTGCAGCGCGGCCCCTGGTCACACGAGCGGCGGCGACCTCGCGTCGTTCGGCGTCGTCCTCGGCGCGGTGCTCGCAGGTATCCGGCGCCGCCGTCACGCGCGCTGATCACGGCAGCTTCGCGATTCGGGCGCGCATACGCTGCAAGAGCTCCGGCTGGCGTTCGGCGAAGACCGCCAGCCACGGGATGACCTGGACGTTTCGTACGAGCGACAGATCCTGCACGAGGTCCGCGTTGAACGGAGCACCGTAGGCCTTCATCATCGCATCGATGAGCGCGCGGTCCTCACCGAAGAGATCGGCGCGCGACCGAAGGCACGCGAGATCGATCTCGACGGGACCGACGAACGCATCTTCGAAGTCCGTCCACACTGCCCCACGCGTCGTGGCGAGCACGTTGCCGATGTGCGCGTCGCCGTGCACGGCCTGAAACGACGCGCTGCGCGCACGTGCGTCTCGGACGATCGCGTCGGCCTCGTCGAACGCGCGAAGGAGGCGATCCATCTCGGCTTCGGTGACGAGCTTGCTCGTGCGGACGCGGCCGAGGATCCGGCGCGCCTCCTCGTGGCCTCCCCAGAGAGGAAGCTTCTCGATCGGGTAACGCGCGAGCGACGCATGGATCTCGCGAAGCCTCCCGCCGGCATCGACGGGATCCGGCGCGGCGTCGGGTACGACGGGCTCGACCTCCCAGAAGCTGATGATGAAGCCCTCGCGCTCGTGCGGACCGGGATCGATCACGGTGCACGGACGGGTCACCGCCGCCCCATCGGTCGCGAGATGACGCGCCACCTCGATCTCGCGACGCAGCCACGTCATGCCGACGCGAACCGCCGACGTCGCCATCGCGACGCGCGCGATCACCGGATGGGGTGACGCGACGTGAAGGACGAGGTTGCTTCGATCGGCGATGACGGTGACTTCCTCGGCACTAGGCCCCATCGGATCGAACAGAGATCGCGCGAGGTCACGCGTTCGAGCGATGGCGTCCGTGACCGAAAGCTCGATGGCGGCGGGCTCCACGCGGCCCACGATACGCGATCGCCGCGCCTCGGATTTCGAGGGGGCGGCGCAAAATCCGCAGGATCAGCGAAATTAACCCAGAAAATGCCCTACCCAGGGTCGTTGGACGATCGACATACTTGTGATGAGACCGGAGGCTGGAGTACGGTGCGCGCCCATGAACCGCACGACCGCATCCGCTCTCGGTGTTGCTCTTTTCGTTCTGGCGAACGCTGCATGTGGCGACAAGCCGCCGCCGAAGCCGCCGGAGTCGACGACCACGTCGGACGCCGGCGAGACCTCGTCGACGGGCTCCGATGGTGGCGAGACCGCTTCGGGCGATGCAGGCGCAGGTGGCGAGACGAAGCCCCCGGGCGACACGCCCCCGCCGGCCGCCGCGTCGCTCGCGCTCCCGAGCGCAGCCGCGAAGCTGAAGTTCAAGCAGAAGAAGGACTTCGATCTCGAGGTGAAGTCCGACGGCACCGTGAACAGCGGTGGCAAGCCGATGGCGAAGGTCAACGGCATGGAGCTTCAGGACAAGGACGGCAAGGCGCAGCTCAAGGTCGACGCCGACGGCAACATCACGACGTCGGACGGCGCGGCGTACGCCAAGTTCGAAGGCGACGACCTCGCGGCCCTGAACAGCGCGAAGCTGAACATCGGCGAGGACGGCGCGATCAACTGGACCGACGAGAAGGGCAAGAAGAGCTCGCTCGGCAAGGCAGAGGGCGTTGGCTCGGCGAAGAAGACCGCCGCGCTCGTCGTCGCCTACGCGATGTGGGGACTCAAGGCCCCTGCGGCCCCCGCCGGCGCGAAGAAGCCTGGCGACAAGCCCGGCGACAAGCCTGGTGACAAGAAGCCCGGCGACAAGAAGCCCGGCGACAAGCCCGCCCCGAAGAAGTGATCGTTCGCCGTTCGCGGCGCTTTCGTTGAACCAAAACCTGGCGTGCGGGCTCTGTCCTGCGCGCCAGGCTTCGTTTTGTCTGAGATGAGCGCGAGCTCCGCGAGGTCACCATGCTTGTCCGCGTCGAAAAGAAAGACACCGTCACCACGATCATCCTCGCGCGTCCGGCGGTGAAGAACGCGATCGATCGCGGGACCGCCGACGCGCTGACCGCGGCGTTCCGTGACTTCGACGCCGATCCCTCCGCGAGCGTCGCCGTCCTCTACGGCGAAGGCGGGACGTTCTGCGCCGGCGCCGACCTCGGGGCGTTCTCGCGCGGCGAAGGCAACCGGCTCGCGCCCGACGGCGACGCGCCGCTCGGTCCTTCGCGCATGCTCCTGTCGAAGCCGATCATCGCGGCTGTCGAAGGACACGCGGTCGCCGGCGGCCTCGAGCTGGCGCTCCTCTGCGATCTTCGGGTGGCGGACGAGACGGCGGTGTTCGGTGTATTCTGCAGGCGATTTGGCGTTCCGCTGATCGACGGCGGCACTGTGCGTCTGCCGCGCTTGATCGGCCTCTCACGCGCGCTCGACATGATCCTCACGGGACGTCCGGTCGACGCCAGCGAAGCCTTTCAGATGGGGCTCGCCAACCGCGTCGTGAAGAAGGGCGAGGCGCGCGCGGCCGCCGAAGCCCTCGCCCTCGAGATCGCACGCTTCCCGCAGGCCACGATGCGAAACGATCGGCGTAGCGCCTACGAGTCGCTCGGCGCTCCGCTCGACGCCGCGCTAGCGCGCGAGTTCGCGCTCGGCCTCGAGTCGCTCATGAGCGGCGAAGGAGTCGCTGGCGCGACGGCCTTTGCGAGTGGCAAAGGCCGTCACGGCAACTTTGGCTGAGGCCTACTCGTGTACTCCCTCGGCCTCCGCGCGCTCTCATGTCCGCGCGCGGAAACGGCCGAGTCGCTCGAAGACTCGCTCCCTCGGCCTCCGCGCGCTCTCATGTCCGCGCGCGGAAACGGCCGAGTCGCTCGAAGACTCGCTCCCTCGGCCTCCGCGCGCTACTCATGTACGCGTGAGCGTGAGGATGCGGATCTGCTCGCGCACGGCGTTTCGACGCTCTTGGATGAACGGCTCCTCGAACGGCGACTTCTCGACCAGCCGGGCGACGGTGCGGTCGATGACGAACGGAATGAAGTAGATGCCGACCAAGCTGATCACGAGCTGTTGCGGATCGAGATCAGGATTGAAGACGCCTTCCTTCTGCCCTGCCCTGGCGAACTCGACGGACGCCGTGAGGACGCCCTGAATCGCCGTGGCCAATCGCTCGCGCATGACTGGTCCCCAGTCCATCGCTTCGCGAATGAGAAGACGCGCGGCGTGTGGCTGCGCGCCCAGAGTTGCGGTCAGTGAGTCACTGAGCGCATCGAGTCGATGGGTGAACGATCCTTCCGACGCGGCTGCTCCAACGATCGCTTGCTGCACGGCATCGAGCAGCTGCGAAAGTACGGTCGCGTAGAGAACGTCCTTCGATTCGAAGTGATGAAAGAGCGAAGCCTTGCGCAGACCCACGCGTTCTGCGAGGTCCCCCATGCTCGTTCCTTCGTAGCCGCGCTCTGCGAACAGGCGCGTTGCCTCGGCGATGATCTCCTCTTTTCGGAGCTTCTTTCGTGTCGAGGTGGCTGGTGCCGACGCAGGTACCGAGTCCGCCGTGGATGCCGGCGGAATCGGTGTATCTGACGCAGTCACGCAGCGCCTCGTGAGAATGGTTGCGCGTCGAGCAGAGGCCGCACGGGCTTCAGGATGTCCATCACCTGAGCCATCAGCGACGACTGTTCTTCACGCGGTAGTAATGACTCCGCCTGGAATAACGCAAAACCGACGTAGTCGTTCATGAGACCGACCAACCACGCATCTGGATCCTCCCCCGCTAGCGCCGCGATGTTGTTCGCGATGCGATTCGGCTTTAGCGTACCGTCGCTGAGGGGTCCTGCACCCATAAAAAGTGGATCATAAATGCCGCCGCCGGTCGCGAACCGAGACAGGCCGTCGCGGAGCTCGTCGCCCTTTCCCACCCCATCGCAGCGCTCGTGAATCGCAGCGAGCGCCGGATTGAAGGTCTCGACGATCGCTTCGGGCCCGCGAGGCCGGGGTGCGACGACGAATACGCAGCCGCTCGAGACGAGCTGGAAGGCCGCCCGGGTGACCTCGAACTCGAGAAGACCAATGAGACGCCCGATATCCGCGATGCTGCGGGTCCCGTCGATCTTGGAAAAGAGCTCTGCCAGGTCGTCCGGCGGACGTTTTCCAGGAACTGGAACGGGGATGTACCCATCGTTCGGGATCTTGTCGCGGAAGAACCGCATCTCGTCCATACGACGCGCCGCCTCGATCAGGAGGGCGCCGGCATTGAGGTTGTGGCGGCGGATGATGTTCCGCTCGTCGAAACGGTCGAAGAAGTAAAACGACCCTTCGCTCACGTGGACGGCCGAGTAGAAGACCTCTTCGACCTGGCGCGCCATCATCGCGTAGAGCTGCTCGGCGGGGACGATGCCGAGATCGATCGCCGTTTCGCCGAGGCGCTTGCCAGTCTCGGTGCTCGCCGCGATCACCTTCTCGAGTTGTTCGCGTGTGATAACGCCGAAGCGGTAGAGCGTCTCGCCGAGGCGCTCTTCGGGCACGGTGGTGGACGCGCCGATGACGATCCCGTGATCGAAATAGAACGATCGCGTTCCCTGCTCCGAGAGGAGAACGAGCTCGCCCTTCCACTGCGACTGCGCCGCGAGCGCGACGATGTCCGAGAGCGCGCCGGGTGATCGGATCTCTCCAGCGAGCTTGAGGATCGCGTCGCCACCCGACATCGCGCGCGCGATGATCAGCTCTTTGGGGCTTGGCAGAAGTCGCCACTCGCCGCCACGCGATCGGAGCGACTGGCTCGCGCCACGTCCAACCGGATGCATCGTTCCGGTTCCGTCGACGCGTAAGAGGTCGTCCCGATCGTCAACCACCAAGGACTAAGGTATCAGAGCGGCCGACCCTTATGCACTTTGCGGTTTGCCCTCGCCCCTCGAAAATGCGCCAAATCCGCACCCGTTCTGGGGGAATGGCTGGGGGGAATGGTAAGAAGAAAGCAGCAGGGAGCAGGCAGGTAGGCCCCGAGACCAATGACGACATCGAATGCCGAACGCGCAGCGGCCTCGCCGGATGCGCTCGAGAAGGCGCTTCTCCACACGTACATCGCCGACCGGAAGACCGCGGTGGCCGCCTTCCTCGCGCTGACGCTCGAGCGCCCCTTGCTTATCGAAGGGCCGGCAGGGGTCGGAAAGACCGATCTCGCCCGCGCGCTCGCCGAGACGTTGTCGCGGCCGCTCATCCGCCTGCAATGCTACGAGGGTCTCGATGAGGCGAAGGCCCTCTACGAGTGGAACTACGCCAAGCAGATCCTCTTCACGCAGCTCCTCCGCGACCAGGTCGCGAGCGAGCAGGTTCACGACGCGGCGGATCGGTTGGCCGGCGCGGAGACGACGTTCTTCAGCAAGCGATTTCTGATTTCACGACCTCTCCTCGCCGCGCTCGAGAGCGAGACACCGGCGGTGCTCCTCGTCGACGAGGTCGATCGCTCCGACCCCGAGTTCGAGGCGTTCTTGCTCGAGATCCTCGCGGAAAATCAGGTGACTATCCCCGAGCTCGGGACGATCCGCGCGACGCATCCGCCGCTCGTCATCCTGACGACGAACGCCACGCGCGACATGACCGACGCGCTCCGTCGCCGTTGCCTCCACACATTTCTCGACTACCCGCCGCCCTCGCGCGAGCTCAAGATCCTCGAGCTTCGCATCCCGGGCATCGCGAAGGCGCTCGCCGAGTCGCTCGTCACGTTCGTGCAGAGCGTACGCAAGCTCGAGCTGCGCAAGCTGCCGAGCATCTCGGAGACGATCGACTGGGCGCGCGCGCTCATCGCGCTCGGGGCGAGCGCGCTCGATAAGGAGCTCGCCGCAGAGACGCTCGGCGCTCTTCTCAAGCACGAAGAGGATCGGGAGAAGGTCCTCGCCGCTGGCCTGATGAAGTAGCGCCGATGGTGGGTGTTTTGTTTCGGGGCGAGCGTTACCGCGAGTCCTCGGCAGCCGCGCCTCCGCGCGTGCTCGCTCGCTCGTGCCGTGAAAACGTCAGGGAGTCTCGGGCGGCGGGATGCTCTTGCCGTTCTCTTGGGGTTTGTCAGCCGCTTTTTCACGCGACGGCTGGTCGCCCACCTCTAATTCGCACTCGCCGAACACGACCTGCATCTTGGAGCTCGCGACCGCGAGCTTCACTTCGAGCGACTTCGCGCGGATGACGGTGTTGTCCTTCACGGAGCCCGAGAGCTGCACCTTGTCGACGTCGAACTCGCCCGCGAGCGATCCTTCGCTCTTGAGCTCGCCCGCCTTGACCTTGCCGGACACAGTGCCACTCGCGGCGACCGTGAGCGACGGCGCTTGAATGTCACCTTCGACGCCACCCTTCACGAAGATGGGGCATGTCGATGTGAGAGATCCTTTGAACGTCGTTCCTTCTTCGACGAGCGTTCGTTTTTCCGTCGCAGAGCCTAAAGGGTTTCTCGCTTCACTCATCTCCCGATTCCTCCTGGCCTGATGAGAGTCAGGCACTGACTCTCAAAGGCGTTACTTCTTCCCACCCTTAGCGCCACCACCACCACCACCACCCGAGCCGTTGCCGTTGCTGCCCGAGGTCGTGATGCGCATTCGCAATTGGCATCCCGGCTCGAACGCGAACTTCGTGAGCTCTTGAGGTTGTTGAACAGCGCCCACCATCGCCCCCGTCGCCGAGACGACGAGGGAGTGAGCGCCGACGATCGCGGGGCCGCTTTGCTTCTTGCCGCTGCCGCCCGCGTCGAAGAATTTACCGTTGATCGTGATGTTTCCCGCGCCCGTGATCTGGCAGCCCGCCAGCACGCCGTCGGGTCCGATCAGGAGCTCGGTGCCGCGACCGAGCGCGATCGTGCACTGCTCGAAGAGGCTCTCGATCTCCACCGTCGCGCCTTCGTCGAACTGGAGCGAGGCGTTGCGAAGGACGTCACCACGACCGAAGTAGCGATGGTTGGCCGCCCGCGCCTCGACCGGAGCGCGGTTCGACGGGAGCTCACCTGCCAGCACCGCGGCGATCTGATTGGCGGGGACGCGAACCGATCCGTCGGCGTTCGGGCTGTTGTCGAGCCAGTCTGCCTTGATGCCCGAGAGCTGCGCGCCCTTCGCCGTGATGCCGTGGACCTTCGCGCCCGTGAGGTTTGCGCCTTCGAGCTTCGCGTCGGTGAGGTTCGCGTTGCGAAGATCGGCGTTCGTGAGGTCCGCGTTCGCGAGGTTCGCTTTGTTGAGATCGACCTTCGAGAGCACGGCGCCGACGAGCTTCACGCCGCGAGCCTTGATGCCGCGCATCTGCGCGTCGGCGAGCGTGGCGCCCGTGAAGTCACCGTCCTCGAGGTTCGAGTCGTTGAGGTTCGCGTTCGTCAGCTCCGCCTTCATCATCTTGACGGCGCCGAGGTAGCACTCGCCAAGATCCGCGTGCGTGAGGACCGCTCCCGCGACGTCCGCCCCGCCGAGGTTGGCGAGATCGAGCTGCGCGTGCGTGAGGCGTGCTCCGGAGAGGTTTGCGCCTTGAAGGTTTGCGCCTTCGAGGTTTGCACGCGAGAGGTTTGCTCCAGCGAGGAGCGTGCGCTGAAGGTTTGCACCTTCGAGGTCAGCGTTGTCGAGGTTCGCGTCGCGAAGATCGGCGCCCGAGAGGAACGCCTCGCAGAGGTTTGCGCTCTTCAGGTTCGCGTTGCGAAGCTTCGCGCCTTCGAGATTTGCGCCGACCATATCGCATCGACGAAAGCTCGCGCCTTCCAGCACGGCGTTGGCGAGATTGATTCCGGAAAGATCCGCGCGATCGATCTTCTCGCCACGTTTGACTTTGCTGACGACAACATCCGCGGTGAGCTCGGCCATGTGACGTCCTTCGGCAGTCCTTATGTCGCTAACAACTCGCGCGCCGACGGAGAGACGAGAGCGCGTGAGGGAACAAAAACGTTATCCCCGTTCTCGCCAGCTTGTCTTTCTTTTTTTCGCGCTAGCCGTTCTTCGTGGATCTCGCAGAGCAGGCGTTTTTTGCGATGTGCTCGGCAATGTGCTCGGCGATGTGCTCGGGCCGCGTTTCCGCGCGTGAGCGAGAGAGCCGCTCGCGCTTCGGGAGCGTCCCATCTTTGGACGGAAGATGGGAGCACGCCTCAAACTCCTCAAGCCTCACACTCCTCACATGGGCGTGATCGTCGTCCGTCATCCAACGTCGGCGCGGTACTTTTCGCGGGCTTCTTCGAGATAGTCGGAGAGCTGCGCGATACGCTCCTTGAAGGGGATCTTCTCGATCCCTTGGAGTCGGTCGACCTCGCCGAAACGCGCGAGAAGCACGCTAATCTCGAGCCAGGTCTCTTCGCGCGCGCGAAACGACTCGCGCTTCTTCGACTTCGCGTCGCTCGCCCAGCCGTTCGACGCCTCTTCGTACGAGTCGTGATGCTTCTTCAAGAGCCCGGTCAACGTCGCGAGCTTCTCGCGCTCCGCCGCGCGGGCGTCTTGCGGCGACGCGCTCTTCAGCTCGGCGCGGTAGGCTTGAACGCGCTCGACGATCCGCGACGCGAGCGAGTGCTGGATGCCCGCGACATGCGCGATGTCGTGCGCGTTCGCTTCGAAGAGCACGCTGAGGCTCGTGAGCCCAGCGGCGTGGAGCTTGTCGATCGTGACCTTGCGTACGTCGGGCACTTGCAGGAGGAGCGCTTGGACGATCACGGCTTCGCGTTGTGTCTTGTCGCGATCGAGCGCGAAGGCTTGCGGCAAGATGGTGACGAGCTCACCGTACGCGTCGAGCAGGATCTTCTTCTCCCTCTCGTCGAGCATCTGCCCGCCCGCGGCGTTCGCGGTGTCGAGCTCGCTGCCGAGCTTCTCGAGCGCGACCGCCAGCTCGGCGAGCTCGAGGCGCTCGGCCGCTCGGCGAAGCGTTCGCACGGGCGGCAGACAGATGTGGATCCAGTCGCGCGTGACCTCGCCCCACTTCACGTCGATCATGAAGTCGCGGACGTGACGCATGTGATTCGCCGCGAGCTCGGAGAAGAGCTCACGCACCGGCGCGAGGTCGAGCTCGAGGCTCCCGGGTTGACCGGCCTTCTCCTCTTCGGAGACGAGCGCGTCGAACGCGAACATGATCGAGCCTTCGTCGAGCTCGAGGAGCATCGGCGTGGGCGGCGGGATCGACGAGAGCTTCGCGAGCTCGGTCGCGACGGCGGCCGCGGTCCCTGGCGCAGGAGGCGGGCGAAGCGAGCTCACGCGCCTCGAGCCCGGCGGCGGCGCGATCGATCCGGGCTTCGGAGGAAGCGACGAGCGTCGAGGCGGCGGCGTTGATGGCGCTCTCGCCGCCGCCGGTGTCACGCTCTGGTCGACCGACGTCGCAGACTCTTCGTCTGCGATCGGGTCCATCGTGGTGGCCGCCATCTCATTTCGCGGCCTCGGCTCGCTGCCGCTCCCCGCCGCGGCCGCGATGAACATCGCGGCGCTCGGCCGGCGAACGGACTCCTCGCTCTTGGCGTTCGCCTCGTTCGGCTTCGCTTCCGGCTTCACCTCCGGTGTCGCCTCTTGCTTCGCCTCCGGTTTGGCTTCGAGCGCCTCTTGTCGCTCCGATTTGTCGGGGCTGCTCTGCTGGCGCTTCGGCGGCGGCGGCGCCGCGAGCGGCGGCGCGGCGGGCGCGGGAGGAACGGAGCGCGTGCTCTGAGGCGCGGCGCCCTTCGCGAGCGGCGCAGGCATGGCGCGTTGCGTGCCGTGGGTCTGTGGACCGGTGCGTGACGGAAGGCTGACCGGAGGTCGCTTCTTCTCCCGTTCACGAGGAGGAAGCGGAAGGCGGTTCGCCGCCGCGGGCGATCCCGCCCCCGATCCCGCTGGGCTCGGGCTGCTTGGGGGGGCTGGGATTTGAGGAGACGATGGACGAATCGCAGGCATGCGCGTCGTCGAGTCGACGCGCGTCGCGGGGATCTCGTCTCCGTCGTCGGCAAGCGAGTACCGACCCGGTGATCCGATCTTCTTCTTCTCGGGAGCCGCCTCGTCTTTCGACTTCGACGACTCCGGAGGTTTTTCGTCCGGAGAGGAACGCGATGTCGTGCTCATCCCTCCGGACCTTTCATCTCGTGCATGTCGTCTTCGTGGTGGTCTCCCCTGCCCTAAAGCCAGGCAGAAGATCCTCCGTCAGGAAGCATAACAGCGTCTAGCCCTTTGTCTTCGTTCGGTTGTCTCATCTTCATCAACAATTCAGGGCGACGTCGGGCCGGACAGAATCAGGCCGTCGACGTCTCACCCACCGTCGACGGGCACCGTTCTTCGCTTCTGGCAACGCGGCGCGCAACGTTCGCGCGTTCACCGTCCATTCGATCTCGCACTTCGTGCGACGACGAGATCGGGCCACCGACCACCTTCCGCTTATTTGTTTGCGGGACGTTCCCATCACCGATGATCGACGGCGTGAGAATGGGTAGGCTCGCGCCTCCCATGACAGCAGCCCAAGCCAAACAACCTTCTCTCGATGCCCCCTCGTCCGAATGGCTCGTCTATGCGGATGCGCTCCAAGAGGCGCGCGATCCGCGTGGTGAGCTGATCGTCTTGAACCACGCCGTCGAGTCTGGAAAGACTCCGGCGGCCGACCGTGATGCGTACGTGGCGAAGCACGCCGAGGCGCTCCTCGGCAAAGGCGCGAACGCCGAGTCGTACCGCCTTGGCTGGAAGCACTGCTTCATCGACTCCGCCGACGTGCTACTCCACCCCGAGGACGCCGCCGACAAGGTGATCGACACGCTCTTCTCGTCGCCCGCCGCCGCGAACATCCGCTCGGTGTCGCTCGTCGGTGTGCCGAAGGGCGAGACGCGTGTGGATCTCTCGAAGGCGATGGAGGTGCTCGCGTCGAAGCTGCCGAAGACGTGCAAGTCGGTCGCGTTCGTCGACGACCGCGCCGCGAAGACCACGATGCTCGCGTCGCGCGACTTCGATCCGGATCAGAACCTCGTCCAGCTCGGCGACCTCGCGCCGTTCTTCGCGAACCCCAACATCGAGTCGATCGAGCTCACCGTCGCCGACAGCGAGCAGGTGGGCCTCGGCAACATCAACGCGCCGAACCTCAAGTCGTTCACGCTGAGCTCGCTCCGCTACGGCGTCGATCCCTACAACGACGAGACCGTGTCGCTCACGAACACGCTCGCGAACGCGACGTGGCCGCGCCTCGAGTCGCTCGCCGTGCGTCTCACCGAGACGTGGATGGCGAACGTCATCGAGGACAGCGACGCGTACGTCTCGCACTACGCCGGCAACGAAGACTGGGAAGACCGGATGGATGAGGCGGAGGACGGCGAGAACGAGGGCGTGAACTGGCGCCAGCTCCGCGGCCTCTTCGACAGCCTGAAGAAGACGCCGCTGAAGCGCCTCGCGCTCACGTCGTTCGACTCGGCGAGCACCCTGCTCGACTGCATCGAGCAAGCGGGCCTTCCGCCGAAGCTCGAGGAGCTCGATCTCTCCGACAGCTCGCTCAGCGACGCCGAGTGGTTCACGAAGAACAAGGAGCTCATCGCCCCGCTGAAGCGCCTCGTCCTCGAGCGCACGACCATGTCCGACGAGGACGCGAAGAAGCTCGCCACGCTCGGCCCCGAGATCAAGCACTCGTCGGGTCACGGCGCGCGCTACCGCTACGTCGTCGGCAGCGAGTAGGCGTCACTCTAGCGGGGGGGCACCTCTTCGGGAGGTGCTCTCTCGCGGAGACGTCAGCGGAGCTCGGCGACTTGCTCGCCGAAGATCTTCTCGAGGCCGGAGAGCACCTCGTCGCTGACCTCGACGCGGAACGGCTTGCCGAGCGCGAGGATCGCCTCGGCGCCGTCCTTCATCGCGAGGACGAGCGTGACGGGGCAGTTGCCGTCGGATTTGCCGAGGACGTCGGCCATCTTGTCGAGCTGCTGGGGCGTCGTCTTCTCGACGGGCAAGCGGATGTTGACGAGCTTCGTGCCGTCCTTCACCGAGTCGGCGAGGCGGACGGCCTCGTTCAAGAAGAGCGTGGGCTCCTTCGGCCCCTCCTCTTCTTCTCCGCCGTCGTCTTCTCGGAACGGGAAGCTCACCTTGCCGGTGACGAGCACCGGATCGCCGCTCGTGAGGACCTGCGCGTACGCGTCGATCTGGTTGCCGCGCACCTTGCAGGTGACGCGGCCGGTGAGGTCTTCGAGCTCGAGGAACGCGATCTTGCCGCCGCCATCCTTGAAGATGCGCTCTCGGTATCCTTCGACCGTCCCCACCACCTTGACGACCGACCACGGCGCGGCGCTGGCGAGCGAGGCGACCGGGACGGCCTCGAGCTTGGCGAGGCCGCCGACGCCCTTGATGTAGCGCTCGAGCGGATGGCCCGAGACGAAGAAGCCGAGCGCCTTCTGCTCGCGCACGAGCATCTCTTTTCGATCCCACGGCTCGGCGCGCACATAACCGCCAGCCGAGGATGAGGACGGCCCTGCCCCTCCGCCCGACTTCGGCGCGCTCACCGGCGCGGCGTCGAAGAGGCCGAAGAGGTTCGTCTGGCCGCGTTCGCGATCGCGGCTCGCCGCACGTGAGCGCTCGAGCGCGATCTCGATCGACGCGAAGGCGTCGGCGCGCGTGATCCCGCGCGACGCGAGCGTGGTGTCGAACGCGCCGCACTGCACGAGCGCCTCGAAGACGCCCTTGTTGATGCGCTTGGCGTCGACGCGCGACGCGAAGTCGAACAAATCGTGGAACGGGCCGCCCTCTTTGCGCGCCTCGAGGAGCGCCTCGAGCGCCGCGCCGCCGAGACCTCGCACCGCGCCGAGGCCGAAGCGAATCTGCGGGCCGAGCCTGTCCTTCGCGACCGCGCTCTTGGCGGTGCGCGAGATGCGCTTGTCGCCCGCGGGGTTCGTGTAGACGACCTTGAAATCGATATCGGACTCGTTGACGTCCGGCGGCAGCACCGTCACGCCCATCGCGCGCGCGTCGGCGATCGTCCGCACGACCTTGTCGATGCGATCTTTGTCGCTCGTCATGATCCCGCAGAGCAGCTCCACGGGATAGTGCGCCTTCAAGAACGCCGTCTGGTACGTGATGAGCGCGTACGCGGCCGAGTGCGACTTGTTGAAGCCGTAGCCCGCGAAGAACTCGAGGAGGCCGAAGATGCGATCGGCGTCTTCTTCGAGGACGCCGATCGACTTGGCGCCATCGATGAAGGTGCTCTTCTGCTTCGCCATCTCTTCGGGCTTCTTCTTGCCCATGGCGCGGCGGAGCAGGTCTGCGCCGCCGAGCGAGTAGCCCGCCAGCTTCTGCGCGATCTGCATGACCTGCTCTTGGTAGACGATGACGCCGTAGGTGGGCGCCAAGATGTCGTCGACGTTGTCGTGCATCTTCGCGATCGGCTTGCGACCGTGCTTGCAGTCGACGAAGTCCTTCACCATTCCGGTGCCGAGCGGACCTGGACGATAGAGCGCGACGGCCGCGACGATGTCTTCGAAGTTGTCGGCGTGCAGATCCTTGAAGAGCTGCTGCATGCCCGTCGACTCGAGCTGGAAGACGCCCTTCGTTTCGCCGGTGCCCATCAGGGCGTACGAGGCCTTGTCGTCGAGCGGGATCTTCGAGACGTCGAAGCGCTCGGTCTCGGGCTTTCCGACCTGATCGGGCCGCGCATGGATGAGCGCCTGCGCGATGTCGATGACGGTGAGCGTCTTCAGGCCGAGGAAGTCGAACTTGACGAGGCCGGCCTGCTCGACGTCGTCCTTGTAGTACTGCGTGATGTAGCCGTCGGTCTTGCCGTCCTTGAAGACCGGGACGTGATCCCAGAGCGGCCCCTCGCTGATCACGATGCCGGCGGCGTGCTTGCCGGCGTGACGCGTCAGGCCCTCGAGCTTCATCGCCTGCGAGAGCAGCTCTTTGACGCGAGGCTCGGTGTCGAAGCGCGCCTTCAGCTTCGGCTCGATCGTGAGGCTCTCGGCGATCGTGTACGTCTCGGCGGGAGTCTTGTTCGGGATGAGGTTCGCGATCTGCTGCGCTTCGAACGGCGGAAAGCCGAGCGCGCGCGAGACGTCCTTGATGACGCTCTTCGCCTTGAGCTCCGCGAAGGTGGCGATCTGTCCGACGCTCGTCTCGCCGTACTTCTTCTGCACGTACTGGATGACGCGATCGCGCTTGTCCATGCAGAAGTCGACGTCGAAGTCGGGCATGCTCACGCGCTCTGGATTGAGGAAGCGCTCGAAGAGCAAGTTGTACGGGATGGGATCGAGGTCGGTGATCCGCATCGAGTACGCGACGAGCGATCCGGCGCCGGAGCCGCGACCGGGTCCGACCGGGACGCCGTTCTGTTTTCCGTAGCGAATGAAGTCCCAGACGATGAGGAAGTACCCCGGGAACTTCATCTTGCAGATGACGTCCATCTCCATCTCGAGGCGCTTTTTGTAGGCCTCGCGATCGATCTTCTTTCCGAGCGCCTCGAGCTCGACGAAGCGCTCCTCGAGGCCGTCGGCGGCGACCTTGCGGAAGTACGTCGCCTCGTCCATCCCTTCGGGGACGCCGAAGCTCGGGAGCATCGGGTTGCCGAGCTTCAGCTTGAGCTGGCACTTCTCGGCGATCTCGAGCGTCGCCTTGATCGCCTCGGGCGTGTCGGCGAAGACCGCGGCCATCTCGGCCGGCGTCTTCATGTACATCTCGTGCGAGCCGTGATGGCGCTCTTGCGCCTCCTGGTATGAGCGACCGTTCTTGATGCACGACAAGTAGAGGTGCGCCTCGGCGTCCTCCTTCGTGCCGTAGTGAACGTCGTTCGTCGCGACGACCGGCAGGTCGAAGCGCTTGGCGAGATCGGTGAGGATGCCGCGGAGGATCGGCTGCTCGGGCAGCCCGTGATCTTGCAGCTCGACGTAGAGCGAGCCGGGCTCGAAGAGGTCCTTCAACGTCGCGAGCGTCTTCGCGCCCGCCTCGACCCCCTGCTCGAGGATGCTCTGCGCGAGCACGCCGCCCATGCAGCCGGTGAGCGCGATGAGGCCCTTCGTCTTGCCTTCGAGCGCGCTCAAGGGGACGCACGGCACGCCGGGCGTACCGGTGGGATCGGGCTCGACGTACCCGCGCGAGACGAGCGCGATGAGGTTGTTGTAGCCCTCCTGCGACGCGGCGAGCAGCGGGAGGTGATGGCCGTGGCCGCCGGTGACGACCTCGAGCTCGGAGCCGAGGATGGCCTTGATCGGGACGTCCTTCGCGGCCTTGTAGAACGAGATCGCGCCGAACATGTTGCCGTGGTCGGTCAGCGCGACGGCGTTCATCCCCTGCTTTTGCACGAGCTTGACGAGGTTCTTCACCTTCATCGCGCCATCCAGCATCGAGTACTGGGAATGCACGTGCAGATGGACGAACTCGGTCATCGGCGGCGCCGTTCTTAGCACGCCACGCGGCGGGCCGATGCGCGCGTTGACGCGCTGGCGTAGGGGCCCAGGCCGTCAACAAGTTGTCCACAGGCTCGCCGCGATTGTTGCTCGACGGCCATCAATCGTGGGCCGTTATGGATCGAAGTCGTGGGGCGCGACCGACCTCGACACCTGCAGGTTCCTGCAGTCATGTCTCACCTCGGCCGAAGACGCTCCGACCGGATGACCTCACCGAGGACGGAGGAGCTGTGCGTGCTCGCCCACGTGCGGCGAAAAGATGATCCTCGCGCTGTAAGCGACAAGTAAGCGGGGTCGGAGAAATCCGCGCCAAAAATGAAGCGCGAGTTGTGGTCAAGTGCGACCAGCTCAACGCTAGAAAATTTTAGCCGAGGCCTCGCCCGCTCCTTGCGTGATGGAGCGCCGTGACGTTCTCTTAGAAGCTTCGTGTGTGATCATCGATGAGCGCGGGTACTGCAGCCACCAACCTGGATCCGGTCCTTCTTCGTCAGTTGAAGAAGGCGGGGCTCCTCGAGCCTGCGGCGCTTCCTACGCCCGAGATCTGGCAAAAATTCCTCGCGGCCGTCAACGATCACTACCGCCACCTCAACGACGACCGGGCTCTCCTCACGCGTTCGATGGAGCTGTCGACGAGCGAGATGGAGGAGCTACGCCGGCGCGTCGAAGGCCAGCGCGATCAGCTGAGCGCGATCATCGACGCGATCGCCGAGTCGCTCAGCCTCTTCGGCGGGATCGTGCAGCGCGACGTCGATCCGCAGAGCGTCACGACCGGGCTCGAGTACGCGAAGGGTGAGTTTCGCGCTCGGCTCTCGTCGCTGTTCTCGGACGAAGGCTCCGACAGCGAGCAGATCTCGGGCATCCGCACGAACCTCGTTCGTCTCGCCGATCAGCTGATCGCCCTCCTCTCCGAGACCGCCGAGCGCGCGTCGGTGAAGAAGGAGCTCGAGGTCGCGCGCGCCGTCCAGAACATGCTCGTCCCCGCCGAGGACGTGATGGATCGCCCTTACCTCCGCGTCGCCGGCCACTTCCAGCCGGCGAGTGAATGCGGAGGCGACTGGTGGGGCGTCTACGATCTTCCGGAGGGACGCATCCTCGTCATCGTCGGCGACGCGACCGGGCACGGCATCTCCTCCGCGATCATCACCGGCGCGGCGAAGGCAGCCTGTGATCTCGCGTGCAATGTCACGCAAGGAAAGCTGTCGCCAAGCGACCTCTTGAAGATGATGAACTCGGCGATCCACGAGACGGCTCGTCGCCAGATCATGATGACCTGCGGCGCGGGGCTCTTCGATCCGAAGACCCGCACCCTCACGGTGGCCAACGCCGGCCACCACTTCCCCTATCACGTGCGTGACGGACAGCTTCGTCCGGTCATGGTGCACGGCCAGCCCCTTGGCGCTTCCTCCGGGTCGACCTACGACTCCACTTCGATCACGTACAACCCGAACGACGTCTTCGTCTGGTTCACCGACGGCATCGTCGAGTGTGAAAACGACCGCAACGAGCAATTCACCGAGAAGAAGCTCCGCGCCGTCTGCCAACGAACCGCCGCGGGCGGCGCGCGCTCGGTGCGCGACTCCGTCGTCGACGCGATCGCTTCGTTCCAGAAACCTGGCTCCCAATCCGACGACATGACCCTCGTCGTTGCTTCCGTCAAATAATCGACTCGTCGAGCAACTAGTCCAGCTCACCGCGATCACGCTTCGACCTCTGACGCTCGCGCTCGGCACCTGGGCCGATCGCGCCGCTCACTCCATCAAGAAGGTTTCCCATGCAGATTCATGCGTTCTCGTACGACCTCGACACGAAGGCATGGTCGATCCCCACGCTGCCGGCCGCGGACTCGCTCCGCACCCTCGTGCTCGCCTTCGGCGCCCCCGAGACGATGACGAACAGCGACGCTCTCGCGCAGCTATCGAAGACGTATCCGCGATCGATCGTGCTCGGATGCTCGAGCGCAGGAGAGATCCACGGCACCACCGTGCGCGACAAGTCGATCTCGGTGACGGTGGCGAAGTTCGACAAGACCGACCTCGTCATGACGTCACTCGACGTCGCAGGGCCGCAAGACTCGTTCGCGACGGGGCAGTCTCTCGCGAAGAAGCTCGCGTCGCGACCAGGCCTCCGCGGCGTGCTCATCCTCTCCGAGGGGCTCAACGTGAACGGCTCGGAGCTCGTCCGCGGCGTCAACGCGGTGCTCGACGAGAACATCGTCGTCGCGGGCGGTCTCTCCGGTGACGGCACGCGCTTCAAGCAGACGTGGGTGGCCGTCGGCGCCAAGATCAAAAGCAACGTCGTCGCCGCGGTGGGCTTCTACGGCGACTACATCCAGATCGGCCACGGATCGAAGGGTGGATGGGACAAGTTCGGTCCCGAGCGCGTCGTCACGAGGAGCGAAGGCAACATCCTCTACGAGCTCGACGGCAAGCCCGCCCTCCAGCTCTACAAGGAGTACCTCGGCGACAAGGCGAAGGAGCTCCCCGCGTCGGGCCTCCTCTTCCCTCTCACGCTCCGCTCGTCGACGAAGGACGACAAGTCGCTCGTTCGAACGATCCTCGCGGTCGATCACGAGAAGAATTCGCTCACGTTCGCCGGAGACATCCCGAAGGGCTACCTCGCGCAGCTGATGAAGGCCGACTTCGATCGCCTCATCGGCGGCGCGTCGCTCGCCACCGCGATGGCGAAGGACAACGGCGCGCCGATCGGCAAGAGCTCGCTCGTCGTCGCGATCTCGTGCGTCGGACGGCGCCTCGTGCTCGGTGATCGCATCGAAGAAGAGGTCGAGGCTGTGCTCGACGCGCTGCCGAAGACGCAGCAGAGCCACATCACCGGCTTCTATTCGTACGGCGAGATCAGCCCGTACGCGTCCGGACACTGCGACCTTCACAACCAGACGATGACGCTGACGGTGCTGAGCGAGTCGGACACGCCGCTGCCGAAGCGCGTCGTCGCGCGGCAAGACCAGCAAGCCGAAGACCCGACGCACAAGGACCTCTCCGCGCGCGCGAAGGAGCTGATCGGCGCCGCCCGCGTCGCGCCTCCTCCGCCTGCGGCAGCGCCCGCACCGGCGCGCGGGATGATGGTCGAGTCGTTCGGATACGACCTCGAGAAGCAAGCCTGGAGCATGACGTCGTTCCCCGACCTCGACTCCGCGCGCACGCTCGTCCTCGCGTTCGGGGCGCCCGAGGTCATGGCCGGCAGCGACGCGCTCGCGCAGCTCGCGAAGGCGTATCCGAAGTCGATCCTGCTCGGCTGCTCGAGCGCCGGCGAGATCCACGGGACGACCGTCCGTGACAAGTCGATCTCCGTCAGCGTGGCACGCTTCGACAAGACCGACATCGCGCTCACGTCGATCGACGTCTCCGGTCCAAACGACTCGTTCGCGACCGGTCAGTCGCTCGCGAAGAAGCTCGGCGCACGCCCAGGGCTTCGCGGCGTCTTGATCCTGTCCGAGGGCCTCAACGTGAACGGCTCCGAGCTCGTCCGCGGCGTGAACGCGGTGCTCGACGACTCCGTCGTCGTCGCCGGCGGCCTCTCGGGCGACGGCACGCGCTTCAAGCAGACGTGGGTCGCGGTGGGCTCGAAGCTGAAGAGCAACGTCGTCGCGGCGGTCGGCTTCTATGGCGACTACGTCCAGATCGGACACGGCTCGAAGGGTGGTTGGGACAAGTTCGGTCCCGAGCGCGTCGTCACGAAGAGCGAAGGCAACGTGCTCTACGAGCTCGACGGCAAGCCTGCCCTCCAGCTCTACAAGGAGTACCTCGGCGACAAGGCGAAGGACCTCCCGGCCTCAGGCCTCCTCTTCCCCTTGTCGCTCCGCGCCTCGTCGAAGGACGAGAAGTCACTCGTGCGCACGCTCCTCGCCGTCGATCACGAGAAGAACACGCTCACGTTCGCCGGTGATCTCCCGAAGGGCTACCTCGCGCAGCTGATGAAGGCTGACTTCGATCGCCTCATCGGCGGCGCGTCGCTCGCGAGCTCGATGGCGAAAGCGAATGGCACGCCGCTCGGCAAGCACTCGCTCGTCGTCGCGATCTCGTGCGTGGGCCGTCGTCTCGTGCTCGGCGACCGCATCGAGGAGGAGGTCGAGGCCGTGCTCGACGCCCTGCCGAAGAACCAACAGAGCCACATCACGGGCTTCTATTCGTATGGCGAGATCAGCCCGTACGCGACGGGGCACTGCGACCTTCACAACCAGACGATGACCCTCACCGTCTTCAGCGAGTCCGATGTTCCGTTGCCGCGACGCGCAGCGCCCGCCGTCGCCGCGAGCTCGAACAACAGCCCGACGGTGAGGCCTCCTCCGCCAGCGCCGCCGCCGATGCCCGCGCGCTCCGCTCCGCCGGTGCCGCCCACCGTGAACGCACGTCGCTCTCCGATCGAAGAGATCGACCTCGAGCTCGAAGGCAGCACGCGGCCGCTCGCGGCGCCGCCGCAGGCGTTCAGCGTCGCGAGCTTCTTCTGGGATCACGACGCGAAGAAGTGGTCGGTGCCGCGCCTTCCGGAGCTCGACTCACCGCGCACGCTGGTGCTCGGCTTCGGCGCGCCCGAGATCCTCGAGGACACGAGCGCCTTCGGCGATCTCGTGCGGGCCTATCCGAAGTCGGTCGTGCTCGGCTGCTCGAGCGCCGGTGAGATTCACGGGACGACCGTGCGCGATCGCTCGATCGCCGTCACCGTCACGCGCTTCGACAAGACCGACCTCGTCATGACGTCGCTCGACGTCGCTGGCCCGAACGACTCGTTCGCGACCGGCCAAGCGATCGCGAAGAAGCTCGCGGCTCGCGGCGGCTTGCGCGGCATCCTCATCCTCTCCGAAGGGCTCAACGTCAACGGCTCCGAGCTCGTTCGCGGCGTCAACGCCGTCGTTGACGAGTCGGTCGTCGTCGCGGGCGGTCTCTCGGGCGACGGCACGCGCTTCAAGCAGACGTGGGTCGCGGTGGGATCGAACGTGAAGAGCAACGTCGTCGCCGCGATCGGCTTCTACGGCGATCACATCCAGATCGGACACGGCTCGAAGGGTGGATGGGACAAGTTCGGACCCGAGCGCGTCGTCACGAAGAGCGAAGGCAACGTCCTCTACGAGCTCGACGGCAAGCCCGCGCTCACGCTCTACAAGGAGTACCTCGGGGACAAGGCGAAGGACCTCCCTGCCTCGGGTCTGCTCTTCCCGCTCTCCCTCCGTGCGTCGTCGAAGGACGACAAGGCGCTCGTACGCACGCTCCTGGCGGTCGACCACGAGAAGAACACGCTCACGTTCGCAGGAGACGTACCGAAGGGCTACCTCGCGCAGCTGATGAAGGCCGACTTCGATCGACTCATCGGCGGCGCGTCGCTCGCGAGCGCGATGGCGAAGGAGAACGGCGCGCCGATCGGCAAAGACTCGCTCGTCATCGCCATCTCGTGCGTCGGCCGCCGTCTCGTGCTTGGTGACCGCATCGAAGAAGAGGTCGAGGCGGTGCTCGACGCGCTGCCGAAGAACCAACAGAGCCACATCACGGGCTTCTATTCGTACGGCGAGATCAGCCCGTACGCGACCGGGCACTGCGACCTCCACAACCAGACGATGACGCTCACCGTCTTCAGCGAGTCGGCGACGCCGCTTCCTCGCCGGCCGGCCAAGCGCGCAGGGGAGCCCGCGCAAGCCGCCCCGCCGCCCGCCCGCGTCCCCGCGCCAGCGCCGCTCCCCGCGCCAGCGCCAGCGCCGGCCGCGACGCGAAGCCCGATCGTCGAGACGAACACGACGCCGTCCTTGCTCGTCGGCAACCCCGCGCTCTCTTCGCCGCCGGTGAGCTCGTCGCCGATGTCGACCGGGAGCTTCAAGAAGCACGGCGGCCCCGTCTCCCGCATTCCTCTCCAGCCGAGCGGCACCGGCTCGGTCGTGAGCAAGCAAAAGAAGGGCGACGTCACCGTCGTCACGATCACCGGGCGCCTCACCGAGTCGTTCAAGGGCGAAGCGCTCGGTCGTGATCTTCACGGCACCGTCGCGTTCGATCTCGCAGGCGTCGACCGCATCACGAGCTTCGGCGTTCGCGAGTGGCTCTCGATGCTGGGCGCGATGCAAGACGTTCGCCGCCTCTTTCTCCTTCGCGCGTCCGAGGCGGTCGTCAACCAGCTCAGCATGATCCGGAAGTTCTCCGGCAACGGGCAGATCGTCTCGTTCTTCGCGCCCTATTTGTGCAGCGGATGCGGCGAGTCGTTCGACCGGCAGTTCGACTGCGAACACGACGGCGACGCGATCCGTGACGGGCGCGCCGACGACGCGAAGTGTCCCCGTTGCGAAGGCATCGGACACTTCGACGACGACGCGCGATCGTACTTCGCGTTCGTGACGCCTCATCTCTCCACGCCAGTGCCGGAGGAGATCCGCGCGATTCAAGATCAGCTCGACACCGAGCCCCAGGCGGCGCCACGCGACGCGGTCGAGAAGATCGTGGAGGGCAACCTCACGCGCGTGCGCGTCCAGACGAAGCTCGGACCGAGCATCCGATGGAAGCGCGTCCTCGACGGGATCGAAGGCGGCCTCGTGCTCGACCTCGGTGGCATCACCGGCGTCGAGCCGGCGGGGATCGCGAACCTCGAGCAGGCGATCGGCACGCTCGGGCAGGAGGTCAGCAAGATCGTCCTCGAGCGCATCCCTTCGCAGCTCGCCGAGCGCTTGGCCCAAACGGGCTCCTCGCCGCGCGTGTCGGTCACCTCCGCGATGATCGACGCGCAGTGCGGGCCCTGCGCTGTCTCGCGTTCAGCGCTCGTGAGCGTCCAAGAGCATGCCGACGCGCTCGCGCACGGCCAGGTGCCGCGCGTGCATTGCAAGCGATGCAACGCCGAGCTCCACCTCGATCCGGCGAACCGCACGCTCGCGTTCTTGCGCGCGCAGGTCATCTCGCCAGCAAACCCGCGCGAGCAAACGCTCAAGTCCCCGCCGGCCGGCGCCGGGATGCCGGCCATGCATCACGGGACGTATCCGACCCCCGGACACGCCGCGCCGCCTTCGGGTGGACCGACGGCGCTGTCGGCGTCTCCCATCTCGGTGCCGATGCCGTTGTCGCTCGGGGGTATGGCGGTCAACGGCCGCTCGCTCGGCGACGACGCGCCTCCACCTTCGGGCGCGAACGCGCCCCGTCCGCCGGAGCGTCGCGGTCTCACGATCGCCGTCGCCGCGCTCGGCGTCGCCGTGCTCCTGCTCGGCGCCGTTCAGCTCACGCGCTCGAGCGCCGCGCCCACGGCAGCGAACGGGGCGCCGGCGGCGGCGAGCGCGAGCAACGCGGCCCCGAAGGAGGCCTCTCCTCCTCCCGCGGGATGGATGCAGAGCGTCGAGCTCCCGCCGGCGTGGGTCGAGCGACCCTTCGTGATGGAGGGGAGCGACGTGCTCATCGTCGGCAAAGGCGATCTCTCGGCGACGCCCGAGCAGGCGATGTCGCAAGCGCGCAACGACGCGATCGTGCGGCTCGTCAAGCAAGTGCAGACGGAGCTCGCCGGCAGCCCCATCTCCGAGTTCTTGCAGACGCGCACGCACGAAGAGCGCGGCGCGTCGGCCAACGAGGCGATCGCGAACCGGTACCTCAAGCAGTTCGCGACCACCGCCTCACCCGAGCGCGTCGACGCGGCGCTTCGCAAACGCGAGGCGGGCGTGGAAGGCTTCGCGCGGTACAAGCTCTCGAAGGCGACCTACCAGAGCGTCGTCGCCTCGTACCGCGAGACCGCGCAGCTCCAAGGCATGGTCGTCGGACGCTTCTTCCCGCTGCTCGAGACGACGATGCACACCGACGGCGATCTCATCGTCCTTTCGGTCATCCGCGGCCGCAACGCCGCCGAGCAAGGCGTCCGGCCGGGCGACATCGTCCTCTCGGTGGGTGGTCGACCCGTCACGGCCCCCGACACGTTCAACAAAGCCTCGAACGAAGAGTGGGCCTCGACCCCCGTGCGCGGCTCACTTCCGCTCGAGATCGAGTCAGCGGGAGCGAAGCGCACGATTCGCTTCTTCAAGCCGGCGCCGCCGAACCCCTGACCCTCACCCCCTCACCCACGTCGTCGACCCAGAGACCGGAGGACTCGCCGAAGCTGCATGGAACGGCTCGCCCACTACGAGCTTCTCTCCAAGATCGCCACCGGCGGCATGGCGGAGATCTGGGTCGCACGTGACGACAGCGCACGTGACGCAGCCTCGCGCATCTGCGTGATCAAGAAGCTGCTCCCGCAGCACGCCGACAACGAAGAGTTCATCCGAATGTTCCTCGACGAGGGACGGATCGGGGCGACGTTCGATCACCCGAACGTCGTGCGGATGTTCGACTTCGGCTCGGCCTCCGGCACGCACTTCCTCGCGATGGAGTACCTCCACGGCGAGGATCTCCGCGTCGTCAACCGGATCAACCGCGCGGAGGGAAAGGCGATCCCGCTCGCGCAAGCGATCCACATCATCACGCGCGCGTGCGCCGGCCTTCATCACGCGCACGAGGCGCGCAACAAGGACGGCGCCCCGCTCGAGATCGTTCATCGCGACGTCTCTCCTCACAACGTGCTGCTCACGTTCGACGGCGGCGTGAAGGTGGTCGACTTCGGGATCGCGAAGAGCCTCGAGCGCCGCTGGGAGACGAAGCACGGCATCCTCAAAGGCAAAGTGCCGTACATGTCGCCGGAGCAGATCAAGGCTCGCCGGCTCGATCGACGTACCGACGTCTACGCGATGGGCGTCATGCTCTACGAGCTCATCGTCGGTCGCCGCCCGTACGTGCTCTCGGCGGCGGGCGACTTCGCGATGATGATGGCGATCGCGCGTCACGACGTCAGGCCGCCGCGCGAGGTGCAGCCCGACGTCGACCCCGAGCTCGAGGCGATCATCGAGCGCGCGATGACCTACGATCCGAAGGGGCGATACCCGACCATGCTGGAGCTGCAGAACGCGCTCGAGAAGTTCGCCGAGAAGCGCGACCTCGAGCTCGGCAGCGACGCGCTCGCGCGCTACCTCGAGAAGCTTTTTGGAGAGAAGGTCGACGCGTGGCGCACGGCGCAGGAGCGCGAAGACCTCGCCAAGCACATCGTGCAGGTCGAAGAGGAGCGCGCGCAGAGCGGCCTCTACGACGAAGACTCCGACGGCAGCGCGACGTACATCGTCGACGAGATCTCGAGCGTGTCGTCGACGACCTCGAGGCCGGGCGCGACGCCGGGGAAAGGCCAGCCTCCGCAGAGCGCAGCGTCGCTCGTCGTCAGCACCTCCTCCGCGATTGCGTCCGTCGTCGAGCTCTTCGGCGTCACGGTCGTCACGCTCCGTGGACGCATCGACGAGAGCTTCGACGGCGCCGCGCTCGGCGGCTCGCTCTCGGGCACGGTGCTGATCGACATGAAGAACGTCGAGCGCGTGACGAGCTTCGGCGTCCGCGAGTGGCTCGAGATGTCCAAGGCGATCGACGAGGAAGACGACACGAGCGTGTGGCTCGCGCGCTGCCCCGAGGCGGTCGTGACGCAAATGTCGCTGATCCGGACGTTCGTCGGGAAGGCGAAGCTCCTCTCCTTCCAGGCGCCCTTTCTCTGCGACGACTGCGGCGCGTCGTTCAGTCGCGTGCTCGACTGCGAGCACGACGCGCCGTGGTTCCGCGAAGGAAAGGGCCCGCTGCCCCACTGCCCGCGATGCAACGGGCAGGCGAAGCTCGACGACGACCCTGGATTTCTCGCGTTCGCGACGCCTTTCGCGGGGCTCGCCGTCCCGGAACGCATCCGCGAGATCCTCGAGACGATCGAGGCCTCGGATGGCTCGACGCCGTCCGACGTCGTCGACAAGGTCGTCACCCAAGAGGAGACGCGCGTCCGTGTTCATCGCGACGTCGATCGGAGCGTTCGATGGAACCGCATCCTCGACGGGATCGAAGGCCGTCTCGTCGTCGACTTTCACGGCGTGCCGCGCGTGAGCGCCGACGGCGCCGCGAACTTCGCGCGCGCGATGAAGGCGCTTGGGCCCGAGGTGACGTCGGCCGAGATCGTCGAATGTCCGCTCAGCGTCCTCGCGGCGCTCGGCCAGCGCGGAGAGAGCACGCGACCGCGCGTCGTCTCCGTCGCGTTCGAAGGACGCTGCCACGCGTGCGCGGCGGCGCGCACGGGCGTCGTCGCGATGAGCGAGGTGACGGCCGCCGCGACGGCGTCTCGCTCGCCGTTCGTCCCGTGCCGGCGGTGCAACGCGGGGCTCGACGTGAAAGAGAGCTTTGGGATGCTCGCGACCGCGTTCGCGCCGCCGAGCTCCCCCACCCTCTCGTATTCGACGCCGGCCTCGGCGCAGGTGATCGCAACGCTTCCCACGCCGATCGATCCCGCGCCGCCGTCGATCCCTGGGTCGGGCTCGGTCGGCGCGATCGCCGCCCGCGTCGCGCCGAGCAGCGGCAGGTCGTCCCTTCACGCCTGGGTCGGGCTCGCGGTGGCCGGGATCGCGGCGGTGGGCCTCTTCGCCTTCGCGGCGATACGCATGCATGCGCCCGTGAGCGCGGCAGCAGACGCGACGCTCGCGTCCTCGTCGCCCGTCACCTCCTCATCAACGCCCGACTCGATCGTCCTCGCGCACGACGAAGTCGCGATCATGGTGACGGTCGTGAGCGAAGGCGGACCGAACGGCAGCGTGGACGATCTCGCACACGCGCGCACGCGGGCGGTCGAGCTCGTCGTGCAACAGATCGAGGCCGCGTTGCCCGACGAGGTTCGCCGGGCCAACGCGGCGGCGCCGCTCGCGAGGTCGGCCGCGGCGACGGAGGAGCGCTTCACGCGCGACGTGGGCTCGTTCGCGAGCCCCGATCGCGTCGCTGTTCACGTCGATACCGAGGCGAAGCCTGCCCGGCTATCCGCACGCTATCGGCTCGAGCGGTCCGCGTTCGACCGCGCGACGAAGCACTACGCGACCACCCGAGCCGCCTACGGGATGACCTTCGCGCCGGCGCTTCCGACGCGCCACGACGGCCTCGTCGTCGTGTCGGTGGACCCGTCCGCGAAGCCCGCCGCAGGGATCGCGCCCGGCGCTGTCCTCGTGATGCTCGACGACCGCGCTGCGGTTGGCGTCGATACGCTCTCCGGGGCGAAGCTCGGAAGCACGCAGCACAATGCGTCTTTCCTCAGCGCGAATGGTTCGACCCTCTCGGCAAAGCTGAAGTAAAGAACGGACGTAGGCACAGAGAGATGGTCACGGCCTCGAATCCACCACCGCCGTCGTCGACGCCGGATCCGAACGCCAAGAAGCGCGTCGCGGTCCTCGACGCGAACACGAAGGTCGCGCAGCGCGTCGCGCGCGTCTTTCGCGCGGCGTCGGGGCTCCTCGAGGTGGCGGTGGAGTCCGATCCGGCGTCTCTCCGCGCATCCCTCGACGACGAGCCCGTGCTCCTCGGCTGCGATCACTCGGACATCGAGCTCGCGCTCGATTGGGCGCTTCGTCGTTACCCGAGCATGTCGGTGCTCGCGTGGAGCTCGGGTGACATGACGCCGCTCCTCGAAGCCGCGAACAAGAACCCGCGCCTCGTCAGCATGCTCGGCTGGCCTCCGTTCGCGTCGATGCCGCGTCCATGGGAGCTCGCGATGGCCGCGCGCCGCGTCGTCGCGCCCGAGACAGCGTCGCCGCGCTTGGGCGAGCTGTTCCCTTGGGGCGCCACCGTGGTCCGCTTTCGCCCCCGCACGAGCGACGAGCGTGACGCCGCGGTCGCCGAGGTGGGTCAGCTCACCGAGCGATCGGGCGCGTCTCCGCGCATGGCCCAGCGTGTCTCGGAGGTCGCGCACGAGATGCTCATGAACGCGATGTACGACGCGCCGGTCGATCGCGAAGGCTTGCCGAAATATGCGCA
This sequence comes from Labilithrix sp., assembly GCA_044227045.1. GTDB lineage: Bacteria > Myxococcota_A > Polyangia > Polyangiales > Polyangiaceae > Labilithrix. The sequence goes on along the minus strand of JBGAFW010000044.1, from coordinate 13,749 downwards.
CGATCGGAAGCAGGATCTCGCGCTCGAGGAGTCCGAGGTCCCGACGTTTCGCCTCGCGACCGACGGGATCAACGTCGGCCTCCAGGTCGTCGATCCGTTCGGCGGGCTCCGCCGCGAGCACGTCCTCGCCGGGATCTTGCGCGGCCGCGCCGCCTCCACCGGCGATTCGCCTGCGATCGACACGTCGTACGGCGGAGCGGGGCTCGGCCTCTACCGCATCTACAGCCAGAGCACGGTCATGATCGCGGACATCGATCCAGGTCGCTTCACGAGCGTCGCCGCCTTCTTCGACCTCGACGTGAATCCACGCGAAGCGCGCACGCTCCCCGTCTCTCTTCACATCTTCGAGCGCCCCACCTGACGACGGGAGATGGGGGCGCTCAGTGCGCGTGGTGGTACGCGTCGATGTTGTTGCGATCGCGCTCTTCGACGTCTTCGTCGACGAGCACGACCTTGAGCTCGCTCGCGAACATCGCACGGGTGACGGGGTTGGCGATCGCGGACTTCGGGATGTGGAGCCGCAATGTGCGTGGCAGCTCGCGGATGATCGGCGCGAGCCCCTCGGCGCCCGCCTTGGTGAGCGCCATCTCGAGATCGAGACGGACGAGGGGCGTCTTCTCTTGACGGAACGTCTCGAGGATCACGTAGGCGATGCGATCTTGCGGCTGGAGCGCTCCGTCGGCTCCGACGAGCCACCGGCGAAGCGTGAGGTGCTCGATCACGGGGAGGCGCTGGAGGATCGCCGGAAGCGAAGCGCTGACGTCGGTGGGCTCGACCGTCGACAAGGACAGATGCAGTCGCCGGAGGTCGGGCCACGTCGCAGACGCGATCGCGCGCAGCGTCTCGGGGGAAGCCACCGCGACGTCGAGCTCCTCGAGGCCGCGGACGGCGTCGAGCCCTGTGCCTTCGAAGCCGCCGCTGAGCCACAGCTTCCGAAGCGGCGGATCGAGCTTCGCGAGCGGCGCGAGCGACTCCTCGAAGTAGTACGGGTTCGAGATCGCGAGCGTCGTGAACGTCTTCGGCGTCTTGCCGGGCTCGGAGAGCGCTTCGCACGCGTCCGCCAGCGCGCTCGCGTCGACCCCGATGTGCTCGATGAAGCGCCCCGAGGGATGATCGAGGAGCGCGCGGATCGCGTCGTCGGTCGGCAGACGCGCTCCCCACTGCTGGATCCGGATCGCGCGAATGAACCCGCATCGCCACGAAATCCCTCGCGATGAGCTGCCGAACGCCCCGCGAAAGCGCGTGTATTTCGCGAGGTCGCCGACGAGCTCGGCCTGAAACGTCTTCAAGAGTTGCTCTTCGACGTGCTCGGCCGCGTCGAGATCGTGATTCGACGTGGAGGTCGCGAGCGCGTGCTGCGCCATGATCAGCTCGCCGCGCGGATCCATCTCTTGCTGGAGCCAGTCGGCGTAGATCAGGTAGCGCGAGAGGTCGCTCGGGTCTTCCTCGATCAAGGCCTCGAGCTCCGGGTTTCGCGCGGTCACGCCTTTGCGGCTCGAGCCGCCGATCACCTCTTTGGGCGCCGGGTCGGAGTAGCCCTCGACGCGTTTTTCGGCGAGGAGCTTGGCGATCGCCGTCTCGAGCGCCTTCTTCGTCTCGAACGTCTTCGTCACCGATCGACCTGCGCTGAGGTGTCGGCCAAAGCGCGTCGTCAGCGTGAGATCGAGGCGCGAGAGCTCCCAGAAGGTTCGCGTGTCGCCCTCGCCTTTCTCGAGACGTTGAACGATCGTGGGCCTACGGACCCTGGGCCTCGGCTTCGCTTTGGACGCCGCCTTCTTCGCGGTCGCCGCGGACTTCTCGCTCTTCTTCTTCGCCGCCACGGGCCGCTGATTCTACGCGAGCGGCGCGTGATGGAGCGGCTCGATATCACCGATCTCGATCTCTTCGGGGAGCGGCAGCCATTCGAGGTTCGGCAGCCCGCTCTGGAGCTCGCTTCGCGAGGCGGCGTCGGGGATCGCCACCTTGACGAGGCGGAGCTTCGGGATCGTTCGAAGCTCGGCGACTCGCCCGACGAGCCGCTTGATCCCTTCGACGTCGAACGGGATCTCGAGCTCGAGGCACGTCAGCTTCTTTTGCAGCGCGACGTCGATGATGCGGTGGGCATACGCCGATTGGTTGATCGGGATGCCTTCGCGCTCGATCCACTTCTGCACACGGAGCTCCTCGAGGATGGGCGCGCGATCGAGCGGGAGGTCGCCGTCGTGGGAGAGGACCGTGAGACGAAGCTTGCGCAAGCTCGGGAGGTCGCTCGTCCTCAGCGCCTCGATGAAGCTGTCGCGCGCGAAGACCTCTTCGATATGCTCGAGGTGGCTCGTCGCTCCAAACGTCATCGCTCGGCCGAGCGTCGCGCGGCGAACCTGCGGAAGGGCCTTCGCGATCGGCGCAAGACCAGCATAGGCGTACCACTCGCCGACGAGGGAACGGAGCGTCGGCGGCGCCTTGGTCTCGAGCAGCTTCACGGTCTTTCGAACGTCGTCCTCCGACGCGAACGAGTCGAGCACGAGATGCTCGAGGAAGCGCGAGGACGGATGCATGAGCAGCTTCTTCAACGCGCTCGACATGAAGAGCGGACCGGGCGACCAGGCCGGCGTCAAGCGCGCGGCCCGAATGAAGCCCGCGCGCCACGCGAGCCCGCGGATATACCGCTTGTCGTCACGCACGCGGAGGTGGGGACGAAGCTCGCCGAGGAGCTCCGGCGCGAATTTCTCGAAGAGCTCGCGCTCCATCACGTCGAGCTTGTCGAGCTCGCGCGGGTCCTTGGTCCGATCGGCGAGGCCGTGCTGCACGATGATGAGCTCTCCGCGCGGGTCGCCCTGCTGCTGCAGCCAATCGGCGTACACGAGGTAGCCCTGCGCCTCGTTCGGGCTCGCCATGATCGACGCTTCGAGGTCGGCGTTGCGCGCCGCCACGCCGCTGCGACTTGCCGCACCGATCTCGGGCTTCGGCGCCGGCTCGGCGTACCCTTCGGCGCGCTTGGCGGCGACCGCGGACGCGAACGCTGCCTTTGCCGACGCGCTGTCGTCCCACTCTTTGACCACGCGCCGTCCCGCGCTGAGATGCTTGCCGGACCGCGTGACGATGGTTGAGCCCGATCGCGTGATCTCCCAAAACGCGCCGTTCTTGTCGTCTTCCCCACGCTCGAGACGCACGACCTCTCGCGCGCCGCCACGCTTCACCGGTGCCTTCGCGGCCGTCTTCTTCTTGTTCCTCTTGGACGAGACAGCCACCACACGATCCTCCGCTGCGCGCCGAGTGTAACTTTCTCCTCTGGTGATGCGTGTTTCGACGCGTCACGTCAGGGGCACAAGGTGTCGTTTCTCGACCACAAACGTCTCAGTTGCATACCGGCACCCGGCATCGTTCGAGGTCGAGCCCGGAATTCTGCAACGATGGATTCGCAGCTTGCGCGGGAAAGCGCACTCTGCGTACCATGCGCCGCCGTTTGAGCCTTGGCTGCTTCACCGCTGCCTTGGATCGCTCGGTGGCGAGAGGACGCGGGGACTCGTTGAGAACGCGCGCGTGTACGACTTGAGGAGGAGCATTAAATGAAGCTTGGAGCAGCACTAACTGTCTTGGGCCTCGGCATCGGCTTGGTGACGTTCGCCGTGAACCAGGGCTGCAGCAGCGACTCGTCGACGGATACGTCGAGCGGTGGCGCGGCGCAGGCGGGAAAGACCCCGCCGGTCGAAGAAGGCACACCGACGACGGCCACCGACGAGCGCACGTTCGCGCTCAACTCGATCTCGCTCGGCGAGGCCGATCGCGGCGGCAACAAGAACAAGGATGCGTGGAAGAAGTACGGCTACAACCTCGACGGGCTCATCACCTCGGTGACCGATACGAAGTCGCCGGACCTCGCCCGCGTTTGCAAGCGTGCGCAGGGCGCGCCGGCCACCGTTCATCAGGACGGCGATGACGGCATCGACAACGCGTTCGGCAAGGAAATCCTCAAGCTCCTCGACCCCTTCACCCCCACGCCGTCGAAGTCCCTCACCGACGCGATCATCAAGGGTGACTTCACGATCCTTCTCAAGATCACCGGCCTCACCGACGACGCCGCGCAGACGAACACGGGCCTCTCCGGCACACTCCTCGTCGGCGGTGACTACGGCGACACGCCCCCAACGTTCGACAAGACGACGGACTGGCCCTACCGCCAGGATCCGCAGGTCCCGATCACGGGCGCGTACATCAACAAGGGCACGTTCGTGAACGGCAAGGGCGGCGCGACCGTCAAGCTCACGCTCTCGATCAGCGGCCAGGCGCTCAGCCTCACGATCAACCGCGCCATCATCTCGTTCAAGCACAACGGCGCGACGCTCGACGAGGGCACGATCGCCGGCGTCATCAACACCGAAGAGTTCGTCAGCGGCATCAGCGCCGTCGCCGGACGCTTCAGCACCGATCTCTGCTCCGGCTCGACCGTCGAGGGCATCAAGGGATCGATTCGCCAGGCGAGCGACATGCTCGCCAACGGAACGCAGGACCCGAACGCGAACTGCGACGGCATCTCCGTCGGCATCGGCTTCACCGCAAAGGAAGTCGCCAAGCCCACGAAGATCGCCGCCGAAGGCACGCCGCCGCCGGATCCGTGCACCGCACCGAAGGACGCAGGCGCCGGCGACGCGCAGTAACGCGCCCGGGTGACGACCTGAACCGCGAGCGCGCTGGTCTCTCGAACCGAGGGCCAGCGCGATTCGCGTTTAAGCGCAAAGAAGCAAGGTAGAACGTGACGGTCATTCGCGGAAGCGACCTCAAAGGCGACGTGCGGCTCGACGTCGACGCGGTCGTCATCGGCACCGGCGCCGGCGGATCGATCGCCCTGCGTGAGCTGGCGCGCGGCGGCGCGAACGTCATCGCGCTCGAGGAAGGCGGCTACCACCGCAGCTTCGACTTCAACCAGCGCGAAGAGCAGATGCTGCCGCTGCTCTTCCAGCAGGGCGGCGGACGCACGACCGAAGATCTGGCGATCCGCGTGCTCGGCGGGCGCGGCGTCGGCGGCAGCACGATCCACAACACGAACCTATGCAAGCGCACCCCCGACGCGATCCTCGAGCTGTGGCAGCGCAAATACGGAGTCGAGGGCGCGAGCCCCGCGGAGATGCGCGCGAGCTTCGAGGTGATCGAGCGTGACTTGTCCGTCAGCGCGATCCCTGCCGACGCGATCAACCCGAACAACGACGCGCTCCAGCGAGGCGTTCACGCGCTCGGCTGGCGCGGCGGCGTGCTCCAGCACAACCGGATCGGCTGTCAGCGCAGCGGCTTCTGCGAGCTCGGCTGCGCGTACGACGCGAAGGAGAACGCGCTGAAGGTCGTCTTGCCGCAGGCGATGAGCGCGGGCGCGAAGATCTACAGCGACGTCGACGCACGAAAGGTCAACGCCTCGGGCGGACGCGTCACCGGCGTGTCGGCGATCGCGCGTGGAGGCGCGCGCCTCGACATCCGCGCGCGCGTCGTCGTCCTCGCGGGGAGCGCGATCGGGTCAGCGGCGATCGCCCGGCGAAGCGGCTTGCCCGACCCGTTCATGCAGGCAGGCCGCTTTCTCCGGATGCACCCCGGCGCCGTCGTCGCCGGTCGCTTCGACGAGCGCATCGAAGGCTGGCACGGGATCCCGCAGTCGTTCGAGTGCACCGAGCACCTCTCCTTCGAGGAAGGAAGCGACAAGCGCATCTGGATCATCCCCGCGTTCGCCCACCCAATCGGCACCGCCGCGACGCTGCCGGGCTTCGGCGCCGCGCACATGACCGCGATGCGCCAGTACGGTCACCTCGCCGTCCTCACCGCGATGCTCCACGACGAGACGGCCGGCGAGGTCCTCGTCGACGACGAAGGCGACGCGATCATTCGCTACCGGATGTTCGAGTCCGATCGCGCCGCTCTCGCCCGCGGCCTCGTCGCATGCGCGCGGCTCTTGTTCGCCGCCGGCGCCAAGGAGGTGACGATCCCCGCGATCCCTCCCGTCCGCGTCACGCGCGAAGGCGATCTCGACACGCTCGATCTCTCGTTCGTGCGCCCGCACTCCGTCCCGCTCTCGGCGGTGCACCCGATGGGCACGATGCGCATGGGCAAAGACCCGCGCTGGTCCGTCGTCTCGTCGACGGGCGAGCATCATCACGTGCGAGGCCTCTTCGTCTCGGACGGCTCGCTCTTCCCGACGAGCCTCGGCGGCCCGCCGCAGATCAGCATCTACGCCTTCGCGCATCACCTCGCGCCCCACGTCCTCGCGCGCCTCGACGAGCGACCATGAGGTGGCGAAAGGACGCCGGATCAGGGCGGATCCAGTCCGTCCATGACAGCCTCGGATCTGCCCCATTTGCGCAGGAATTTGATGTAGGTCTTTGTGGCACGCGGACTGCTTCGTGAAGGGCATGAAGCTTTCGACGCGCCTTCTTCTTCTCACGACCATCGCCGGGGCGAGCAGCATCGCGTGCAGCCAGGCCGCTCCCGAAGAAGACAACGCGAACGTCGACGACGCCGCGATCATCTCGAACACGACCGGCGCTCCGAAGCTGTGCGCGGCCGTGCGAGGCAACGGCGAGTACATCGTCACGCACTTCGCGTCGCTCGCGCGCATCGTCGAGCACTACGGCGTCGTCGACGGAGTCGCCGGCGGAAGCTCGGGCAGCATCAGCACCTTCGTCTACGAGAGCATCCTCAAGAACCCCGTCGTGTCGAAGTGTGGCACGAAGCGCTGCGACGACGGCAAGCGCGCCGCGCGCGTCTCGCTCGCGCTGAAGAGCCTCCAAGGATACGGGATGAACGTCGCGAGCTCCGAAGAGGGCGTCGCGATCGCGAACCTCGTCGGCATCGCCGGGAAGCTGAAGAAGGAGGTCGAAGAGCGCGGCATCGAGGCGCTCGCGTCGTCCGACACCGCCCTCGCGGCGCAGAAGCTCCGTGAGGTGCTCGAGATCCCCGAGGTGCGTGGCCTCGTGAACCCCGAGGTCTTCGCGATGCTCAGCGACGTCCCTCACCTCAAATTCAACGTGAACGAGATCAAGACATCGATCACGACGCTCGGCGCGTTCTCGGTCGACGATAACCGTCTGTTCTTCCGCCCCGGCGTGCTGAATTGGGACGCGCTCGCGCTCCTCTTCGGACGCGTCGGTGACTTCTATGCAGGTTACAGCGGCGTCGACACCGCCGCGCAGAAGGCCTGGCTCGATGGTTGCGCAGAGGCCTCCGTCGGCAAGCCGTGGGAAGAGGCCGCCACGCTGCCGTTCCCGGCGGGCGGGACCTGCGGAGAGGCCTTCGCGAAGCTCGCGACCGACTACCGCGCGAAGGTGCGCGCGAGCCAGGCGACGCCGCGCCGTCTCTCCGAGCGCGTCGGCGCCCCCTCCCCCCTCCGCAAGCTCATCTCGACGAGCGTCCTCGAAGACGGCGCCGTGCCTGCCTACAAAGCGGCGCGCGCGGAGTATCTGTCCGGCGCGCATGCGACCGGCAGCATTCCCTTCGACGTGAAGTTCAAGGACGTCAAGTTTGGCTACTGGGGCGCGGACGAGGATCTCGCGTCGCTGAAGGAAGACGGCCAGCACTTCGGCGACCTCAAGACGCAGAAGATGACGTCGCTCGGCAACGCCGAGTGGCACGACATCCTCAAGGCATCGCCGGCCGAGCCGGGCCTCTCACGCTTCGTCGAGCTCGCCGATGGGCGCTTCTCGGCCGGCGGATGGAGCGATCTCGCGCCGGTCCTCGTGCTGAAGAACATGGGCTGCGAGCGCGTCATCTACGTCACCCGCGAGGGCGACGAGTCCGGCTTCGCGACGAAGATCGCGAAGAACCTCGGGATGGATGAGGCTTCGTGGAAGTCGCTCTTCGACCTCGGCAGCGAGACGAGCTCCTTCAACACGTCGCTCGAGAAGGCCGACGCGGTGTGGTGCACGAACTGGAACTCCTTCACCTCGCTCCAGCAGCGCGAGCTCGCCGCCGACTCGTGGAAGGCGCCGCTCGAGACGCGCGCCAGCTTCGACGGCGTTCGCGTCCTCTCACCCTACCCGAACGTCACGGAGCGCACCGGCAAGCCCGGCTGCACGCCTGGGATCTCCGGAGGCGCAAAGTTCCCGGCGCAGTGATATCCACGAGACGTTGGGTAGAGCACCGCTTCTTCGACGGCGTACGGCGCTGAAGCTCGCGATCGCGGGCGGCGCGCTCGGCGTGGCCTCGTCCATCGTCGCGATCGTCCGGACGACGACCGGCTACGGCGACGCCGCGCTCGACGCCGCCTCGCGCGCGAAGCTCATCGCGCTCGAGCCATGGCAGCTCATCGTCGTGAAGCATCTCGCGAGGCGGGTGTGCGCGTCCGACCAAGCGGGGGTCGTCACGAGCGACGAGACGGACGTCGCCGGCTTCGTCGACGCGTACGTCGCCAAGATGCCGCCGAAGCTACGCCGGGACCTGCTGCGGTTTCTCCAATACATCGAGCAGCTCGCGCCGGTCGCGATCGGAATGACGTCACGCTTCACGCAGCTCTCGCCGCCCGATCAAGACAAGGTGCTCGCGTCGATCGAGTCGAGCTCGATCGAGCTCCTCCGCGGCGGCTTCGACGGCGTGAAGGCGCTCTTGTTCATGGGCTTCTACCGCGACCCGCGAACGTGGACGGTGATCGGGTACGACGGCCCGCGCGTGGGTCGTCGAGAAGACTGACGACGGCTCTTCGTCACTCGTAACGGTCGGGATCGACGTCGAGCTTCTTGCACAGCGCGGCGAGGACGTCGTCCGTGCGCTTGTTCAGATCGTCGAGGCTGCCGGTGTTCTCGATGACGAAGTCGGCCTTCGCCACCTTCTCGGCGAGCGGCATCTGCGCGCGGATGCGGGCCCGCGCCTCGTCTGCGGTCGCGCCGTCGCGCTTCATCGCCCGCGCGACCTGCACGTCTTCGGGCGCCGACACGACGATGAGCGGTCGAAACATGTCGGCGAGGTTGTTCTCGACGATGAGCGCCGCCTCGTAGCACACGAGCGCCTCCCCTTCGTCGCGAAGCTTCGACGCCGCCTTGAACGTGAGCGTCGACACGCGCGGGTGAACGATCGCGTTGAGCGCCGTGCGCTTCGCGTCGTCACCGAACACGAGGCCTGCGACCTTCTTTCGATCGAGCGACCCGTCCGGAAGGAGCACCTCCGGACCGAACAGCTTCACGACCTCGGCGAGGCCGTCGCTCCCCACCGCGACGGCTTCACGCGCGAGCTGATCGGCGTCGATGACCGGAACGCCACGGTCGCGGAGCCGAGCGGCGACCGCGCTTTTTCCCGACGCAATGCCGCCCGTAAGACCAAAGAGGTGCACGCCGCCATCCTAGACGATCTCAGGCGGCGGCGCGGCTTCCAACGCTGCCTAGGGGCACTGCTCGGTCGCGATCGCCTTGAAGAAGGCCTCGTAGTCGGCCTGCGTATCGCCAGCGGAGAAGCAGGTGTTGTCGAGCTGCGTCTGCTTCGTCTGGAGCGCGTTCGCGCACGTCGCGTCGGCGATGAGGTAAGGCTGGCACTGGTTCGTCTTGATGTAATCGAAGCAGTCGCTCGCCGCTTGGTTCGTCGCGCACGTCCCGCAGTAGTTGTTCGCGCAGCGGATGACGTCCATGTACTGCTTGCCGCAACCGGGCACCGCCGTGACGTGATCGATGCAGCCCGCTTGGTTGTACGTGACGTCGGGGGTCTCGCCGGGCTTGAAGACGAGCACCTTCCACGTGGCGTCGGTCTTGGTGCTGAAGACGCAGGCCGCGCACGTCGCGTTCGCGGTGCGCGCGCTCGTGCACGCGGCGCCGGCCGGATCCGTCGCGCAGGCGGTGGCGAGCGCGTTGATCGACGCCGCTGTGCAGGCTCCTGACTGAATCGCCGCGGGCGGGTTCTGCGCCGAGACCTGGTACGCGACCGACCCGTCGAAGCACGCCGGCGCGGTCGTTCCACTGGACCCGCTCGTGCCGCTCGTGCCGCTCGTGCCGCTGGTGCCGCTGGTGCCGCTCGTGCCGCTGGTGCCGCTCGTGCCGCTCGTGCCGCTCGTGCCGCTCGTTCCACTCGTTCCGCTCGTTCCACTGGAGCCGCTCGTTCCACTGGAGCCGCTGGTGCCGCTGGTGCCGCTCGTGCCGCTGCTGCTCGTCTTGCCGCTGCTCCCCGAGCTGCCTGTCTTGCCCGTGGAACCGGACGACGAGGACGTCGTAGAACCGGCATCGAAGGAGTCGACGACTTGCGTGACCTCGTGCGTGCAGCCACCCGCAATGAGCGACGTGACGGAAAAACAAACGACGGACGCGACGGTCAAGCCAAGCTTCGCTCTCATGTTCAAACCTCCAAGGCGCCGCGAGTCGACGGCGAAATCGAGGCTTAGACGTGACACCTCCTCGGAGCTTCACGGAGCCAAGACCGCATCGACACCCGATGTGTCGAATTCTGATTTCGGTTCACACCATGAGCCCTCGCGGCCTCACTCGTTGCGATCGCTTCTGCGCAAATCGCGGCCTTGATCGCGGGTGAATCGCCAAGCACAAAAAGGGGAGCTTTACGGCCGTACGATCGAATTTCTTCCCTCCTCCGTGCGAATTGAACGAATTTGCCGCGTTTAAGGTGATTTCGCGTGGAGCACGGGGACTTGGGACGGTGATAAGCTGAGGGAGATTGAGGAGGTATCCGTCCTCCGTGTTGAGCGTGAGTGAGCAATCTCGGTGAGTCGAGGATGAGCAGGTACCGCACCGGCGTCTCGTCCAGTTATGGGGACGACGCACGTGATTCCATGCCCGCGCCGAAAGAGCGCTCGGGCCTCGTCCTGCTGTATGCGCCCAACTTCGAGCAGCTCTCGCCAGCCTACGTGTTCGTGTCGCCCGAGCTCACGATCGGCCGCGACGCCTCGAACCTGATCTGCGTCCCCGAGCAAGCCGTGAGCAGGCAGCACGCGCGCATCTACTCGCGGGACGGCGAGCGATGGTTCCTCCAAGACCTCGGCAGCCGCAACGGCACGATGGTCGACGGCGCGTACATCACCGAGATCGAGCTCGAGCCGAACCACGAGATTCGGGTCGGTGACGCCATCTTCAAATTCGTCGACGCGGGCGTCGAGAAGTGCGTCGCGTATCGCATCGACGGTCGCGTCGCGGGCGAACGCAAGGCGAAGCTCTTCACCGAGCTCGTCGGCGGCGCCCAGATCGATCACATCGCCGCCGACATCGAGCGCATCGCGCCGAAGGAGCTCTCGGCCGTCATCCTCGGCGAGACAGGCACCGGCAAAGAGGTCATCGCGCGCGGCATTCATCGCATCTCCGGGCGACGCGGATCGCTTCAAGCCATCAACTGCGCGGCGATCCCGCACAACCTCCTCGAGAGCGAGCTGTTCGGATACCGCCGCGGCGCGTTCTCGGGCGCCGACCGCGACAAGCCGGGTCTCATCAAGCTCGCCGATCAAGGCACGCTCTTCCTCGACGAGATCGGCGACATGCCGCTCGACGCGCAGGCGAAGCTCCTCCGCGTGCTGCAATCGCGTGAGGTGTTCCCGCTCGGCGCGACGACCCCCGAGCACGTCGACATCCGCATCGTCTGCGCGACGCACCGCGATCTCTACCAGTACGTCAAAGAGGGCAAGTTCCGCGGCGACCTCCTCGCGCGCCTGAACGAGCATGTCGTTCGCCTACCGCCGCTCCGCGAGCGCAAGGAAGACATCCTCCTCCTCGCGCGAAGCTTCGGCGCGCGCTACGGCCGGCCGAATCTGCAGTTCACCTTCTCGTTCATCGTCGCGCTGCTGCACTACGACTGGCCTTTCAACGTCCGCGAGCTCGAGAGCTGCGTGAAGCGTGGCGTCGCGCTCACCGACGGCGGCCAGCTCGATACGATCCATTTGCCCGACGCGATCAGCGAGCACATGAAGGGATACGGCGAGCGCCCGCGCGCGTCGCTCCCCTCGAGCATGCCCGCCGCGCAGCCGTTCCCGCCGACCGCGGACAGCCCGATGCACTTCCAGCCCGGAGGCGCACCGCAGGCCGGCGGCGCAGGGGTGATCGGCGCGCTTCCCGCGCCGCCCGGAGCCTTCGGTCAACCGCAGCATGCTCCTTCGCAACAACCTTCGAGCATCCCGCCGATGCGTCGCGGCGCGCCGACCGAAGAAGAGCTGCGTGGTCTTCTCGAGCGCCATCGCGGCAACATCGCAGCGGTGGGCCGCGAGCTCGGCAAAGAGCGCATGCAGGTTCACCGCTGGCTCAAGCGATACAACATCGATCTGAGTCAGTACCGCTAGGTGCCACCATGAGCGTCGCACCTCGACAGAATGGGCAAGGCCCATCGGGAATGCCTGAGATCGGCGCCGTCCTCGCGGGCCGTTACCGGATCGTTCGCGTGCTCGGTCAAGGTGGCATGGGCTGCGTCTACGAAGGCGTTCACGAGCGGCTTCGGCGTCCCGTCGCGATCAAGGTGCTCAAGCCAGATCTCGCCGCCGAGCACGAGTACCGCGTGCGCTTCGAGCGCGAGGCGCGCGCGGCGGCGCTCCTCAAGAGCACCCATGCCGTTCGCGTCTTCGACGTCGACGTGACGGAAGACGGCGCGATGTACCTCGTGATGGAGCTGCTCGCCGGCCGCGACCTCGGGAAGGAAGCAGCGCAGTTCGGCCCGCTCGACTCCCGCGACGTCGTCGAGTGGATCGCGCAGTCCTGCGAGGCGCTGGCCGAGGCGCACGCCAACGGCATCGTTCATCGCGACATCAAGCCCGGCAACATCTTCCTCGCCGACGAGAAGGACGGCGAGCGCGTCGCGAAGGTCGTCGACTTCGGCATCTCGAAGTTCTCCGAGGCCGTCACGAGCGCGCTCACCAATCCGCTCGGCGGTTTCCTCGGGACGCCCCACTACATGGCGCCCGAGCAGCTGCGCGGGCATCGCATCGACGGTCGCGCCGACATCTGGGCGCTCGGCGTCACGATGTATCGCGTCCTCGGCGGTCGCCTCCCGTTCGACAACACGAAAGGCGACGGCGCCTACCTCGCGAGCGTGCTCTCCGACACACCCTTCCCCTTCGAGCAGCTCCGGCCCGATCTTCCGATCGAGCTCTCCGCCGTCATCATGCGCGCGCTCGAGCGCCTCCCCGCCGATCGCTTCGCGAGCGCGGAGGAGCTCGCCGAGGCGCTCTCGCGCTTCGGCTGGTGGGGCTCGAACGCAAAGGCGCGCGTCGTCCCGAACACGGAGCTGGCGCACCCCGCGACGAGCACGGCTCGCCTCGCGCGCGCCGCCACCGCGACCTCCGCCGCGACCGCGACCGCTCGTGCACCGATGCCAGGGGCCGCGACCTCGGCGACGATGACCAGCGCGGCGAGCACGCCCCAGACGCTCATCCCGCACCAGTACGCGCACAACGCGCCCGCGCACGCCTCGACGCCGATCGTGAAGCAGACGGCCGTGATGGGGCCGCTAGGTCCTGGCGAGCCAACGCCCACCGGCACGCCCGCGCCGATGCCCACGAGCGTCGCGCCCGTCGACGAAGGCTCGCTCCGCCCCGCGATCATCGTCGGCATCCTATGCACGATCGCGCTCGTCGCCCTCGCGTACGGCGCGCGCCGCTACCTGCTCGAGGCGCACCCCACCACCACGACACCACCGCCCCCGGTCGAGACAGCGCCAAGCGCGCCGCCCCCGTCCGCCACGACGCCGCCCGCGCCGTCCGCGCCGCCCGCGCCGTCCGCGACGACGCCGCCAGCGGCCAGCACCGAGCCAGCGCCGGCCCCCTCGTCGCCGGCGCACGCGAAGCCAGGCCCGCACCGCGGAACGAAGCCAGCCCCTCAGCCCTCCACGACC
>JBGAFW010000043.1:0-84171 GCA_044227045.1 Labilithrix sp. | reverse complement strand
AGCGCACATGGCGCGGGGCGAGCGGGCGTGATGAGATCAAGGACACCTGCATGTCGCTTCCTGCGAAGGGTCCTTGGGAACATCCGTTCTATTCGATCGAAGATGCCTTCTCGAACATCGGCTTCGTCGACGCCGAGGGCATCAAGCGAAGTGTTGCAGTTCGCCATAAGGTGCACGGCGAAGGAGCTCCGATGGTGCTCGTGCACGGCCTCATGACGTCGTCGTACTCGTGGCGCTACGTGCTCGAGGCGCTCGGACGTCGCTACAAGTTGTTCGTGCCCGATCTCGTCGGCGCGGGCCTCTCCGACAAGCCGCTCGATCTGCGCTACTCGGTGGACAACGTCGCGCGCTTTCTCTCCGCGTACATCCGGACGGTCTCGAAGGAGCCGGTGTACCTCGTCGGCAACTCGCTCGGTGGCTTGTATGCGCTCCGCGCGTTGCTAAGTGATCCGTCGATCTCGTCTTTGGGTGGTCGACCCGCGCTACGGGCGGAGCCTCCGATCGCGCGGAGGTTCGTGCTGATGCATTCGCCGGGCTATCCGCTCTTGCGCACGCGCCTGCTTGCCTCGCTGTTCGACACGCCCGCGCTCGGGAGCGCCGCCGCCGCGCTGGTGGCGCGTACCGCGCATCGCTTTCCGAAGCAGTTCGTCGCAAAGAATGTGCACTATGCACGCAGTGACATGATGAGTGAAGAGGAGGCGGCGGAGTACGGTCATCTCTTCGAGACGCTCGAAGGCGCGCGGGTGTTCGCGAAGATCCTCGAGGAGAGCCTCGATCCGAAGGAGCACGCCTCGATCATCGCGGAGCTTCGCGCGCGTCCCGCCGCCGAGCCGCTGACGAAGCGCTGCCCGATCAAGCTCCTCTTCGCGCGCAAAGACGTGATGGTGCCGCCTTCCTTTGGACCGCTCTTTCACGCGGATTTGCCGGGCTCGGAGCTCGTGTGGATGGACGATGCGTCACACTTCCTCCAGGTCGACAGCCCCGAGCGCACCGTCGCTGAGCTCAACGCGTTCGACCGCGACTGATCGCGGAGGCCTAGCGATGGACCGAACGACCAGCGACGACACGGCCAAAGCGCGACGAGGACTTCGCCTCCTCGTCTACGACCGCACGTGCATTCGCACCGGCGCGCATCTCACGCCTGCGTGGTTCATCGGCGCGAACGTGTACCGCGCGATGCAGCGGATCGACGCGCACTTTGGCGCGACGAGCTGGGACGAAGCGCTCTCGTGGTTGGGTGATTTCAAGGCGCGTGACAACGAGCCCATCGACGAGATTCAGTATTGGGGACACGGCCGATGGGGGCGCGTTCTCATCGACGAAGATCGGTTCGACAGCGCGGCGCTCGAGGATCATCATCCGCTTCATCCGAAGCTCGCGGCGGTGCGCGAGCGGCTTTCACCGAACGCGCTCGTGTGGCTTCGCACGTGTGAGGCCTTCGGCGCGACCGCCGGACACGACTTCGCGCAGAAGCTCGCCGATTCGCTTGGGGTGCGTGTCGCTGGGCATACGTTCATCATCGGCGTCCTTCAGAGCGGTCTTCGTGCGCTCGCGCCAGGATGTCGCCCGCGCTGGAGCGCCTCCGAAGGATTGGCCAAGGGCACGCCCGACAGCCCCGAGAGCGCGCATACCTCGAACATCGACAAGCCGCGGACGATCCACTGCCTTACGAACCGCGTACCGCGCGCCTTCTTCGAAGAAGACAGCGAGCCGTAAGTCTTCGCGCGACTCGACGTGAGTTACTTGTTGCCCTTCTTCATCTCGGGGCTACATCCCTGCGCGCCGCACGACGCAGAGCCTCCCTTCGTCGACTTCGGCTTCGCAGGTTGCGCGTTTGGCGCGGGCGGCACGTCTTTGCCCGCGTCGATCGCAGGCGCAGCGACGACAGGCGCGGCCTCGTTCTCCTTGCTGGGGTTCGGCGCAGCGGTCGCCGTCGCGGCAGGAGGAGCGGGCTCGGCGGCTTTTGCCGGGGCCGACGCAGGATCGGGTGAAGGTGCGGCCCCGCGGCTGCAACCGAAGGTCATGCTGCTGGCTCCCGCAAGCAGAACGCCAAAGAACACCTCGTACGAAAGCTTCGGCCTGGTCATGAGGTTCGATGGTACCCGACGCGTGCCGATCCAAAAGGGGCTGCGAGGCGGACTGCCACGGTTCGAAAAGGAGCTACCATTGCGCCCCAGAGGGTGGGGACGTCCCAGGAGAAGCGCTGAAGATTTTCGAGGCATGTGCATTGCAGTCGCGTGAGCAGAAATTCTCCGCGGCGAATGAAGTGGAGAAGGAAGAGAGCGTCGATCGTGGATTCGAATCGAGATCAACCGAAGCGCACGAAGAACCCGAGAGCGCGATCGCAGACGGCGAAGGCTGCCTCCGTGCTCCTTGGCGCGGCGCTGTTGACCTCCTTCGTGGCGATGGCGTGTCGCGGGGAGCCCACGGGCGATCCAAAGACGCCTGCGAACTCACCCATCCCCGAAGTCGATCGAAAAGACCCCGACACGGCGAAGTCGCCGACGTTGATGGTCGACGCCGGAAAATGAAGGAGACGCGACCCCTCGTCGCTCGTGTGCGTTCAAGCTCGCGCGCGTTCTTCGAAGGAGCGTACGGCGCTCGTTGGGGTCTTGGGATGGGTGTGCTCGCTGCGGTGATCGTCGCGAGCATGACGACCGCGTGCAAGCGTGAGAAGAAGGCGAGCGCGCAGGCTGCCGCGGAGATGCCGCCGCTCGGCTCCCCACCGACGACTACGCTTCCAATCGCGACGTTTGGTGACGCGGTCGTGTCGGTGCCCGTCGGCGCGACGCGCGCGCAGCCCGTCGTCGTCGCGGTGCTCGGCATCGGTGATACGCCAGAAGAGCAGTGCACGGCGTGGCGTGACATCGTCGGCGCTCGCGCGTTCGTCCTTTGTCCACGCGGCGCGCCGAACATGGTCCAAGAAGAGGATGTCGAGCCCGCGCCGCCAACCCTCGGCGACCCCACGCCGCCCGCCGCGACGAGCGAGGACGGTGACCACGGCGACGAAGGCGACCGCGTCGTGAAGAAGGAAGACTCGAACGCGAACGGAGCGCCAGCGGCCGCGCGTGAAGAGAAGGGAGCGCGCGAAGGCGCCGGCAACACGAATAAGGAGAGCCGCGCTCGCCAGGTGGGCTTCTATCCTGTCGATCTTCCGACGGTCGAACGTGAGGTGAACGCGAGCCTCGAGGCGCTGAAGAAGCGCTTCGGTGGGTATGTCGCCGATCGCGAAGTCGTGTACGCCGGCTTCTCACGTGGCGCGTTCTTGGGTGCATCGCTCGTCGCAAGACATCCAGACCGGTTCTCGCGCGCGATCCTGATCGAAGGCGGACAGACACCTTGGCAGGCCGAGAACGCCGCGGCCTTCGCGAAAGGCGGCGGCAAACGCATCCTCTTCGCATGCGGTCAGCCGTCGTGTGTGGACGACGCCGAGGCGGCGGCCACGAGGCTACGCGAGAAGAAGATCGAGACGCGCGTCGTGCACGGCGCAGGCGAAGGTCACGGCTACAAGAAGCAGGTCAAAGACGAGGTGCGTCGATCGTTCGAGTGGGTCACCGAGGGCGATCCCGCTTGGCCACGCGATCTGATCGCGCGGTGATGCAACACGACCGAACGACGAACGGGCGATGATGGATTGGCTGCTCCCTCTCGTGACGTTGATGCTGATGGAGATCGTCCTCGGCATCGACAACATCGTCTTTCTTTCGCTGCTGCTCGGCACGCTGCCACCCGAGCGACGCGGTCTCGCGCGGGGGATCGGTCTCTCGCTTGCGCTCGGCGCGCGCATCTTGTTGCTCCTCGGTATTCGTCACGTCATGAAGCTCGAGCATCCGCTCTTCTACCTCTCGTCTCTCGGGGTCGTGCCGGAGAGCTGGATCGAGAGCCATCGCGTGAACGCGATCACGGGCAAAGATCTCGTGATGCTCGGAGGCGGCTTGTTCTTGATGGGGAAGAGCGTCGTCGAGATTCACAAGAAGATGATGGGCGACGACGAAGAAGAGGAGAACGAGGCGGCCAAGCAAAAGGCGCGGCACAAGGCGCTCGCGTTCGTGATCGTGCAGATCATCGTGCTCGACCTCGTCTTCTCGCTCGACTCGGTCATCTCGGCGATCGGCATGGCGCAGGAGACGTGGATCATGGTCGTGGCGATGCTCGTCGCCGTCGGCTTCATGGCGGTGTTCTCGGGTCGCGTGTCGAAGTTCATCGAGGACAATCCGACGTTCAAGATGCTCGCGCTCACGTTCCTCGTCCTCATCGGCGTGCTCTTGGTCGCGGAAGGAATGGGCACGCACATCAACAAGGGCTACATCTACGCGGCGATGTTCTATGCGCTCGCCGTCGAGCTCCTCAACATGCGCGTTCGCCGCAAGCGACGTCTGAAGAGACAGCAGCGGATGAAGGAGCAGGCCCTATCCGCTTCTCAGCCTCAGAGCGTCGCGTAGAGGAACGCGAGGCACATCTCGTCGTCGGTGCCTTCGCCCCACCGCAGCTCGCGCGATGGTGAACGCTTGCCGCTCCTAATCGGCTGCGCGCCGGCGCGGTTGTCCCACCGGCACGTGACCGCCGCTTTGCTCACGCGCACGCCTTTGTCGAGCCAGTAGCCTTCTTGATGGTGGAAGTCCCACCGCGGCACGTCGAGGAGGCATTGCTTGGTGTCGTCGTCGCTCGCGGAGAGCGCCTCGACGCGGATCGATTTGCCTCGGAGATGCATGTGCGGAGCGACTCCGTGAACCTCGAGAGGCAAGGGGAGCGACACCTCCGTTCGCGCGACTGCGCGCGGGTCGTCCGGACCCGCGTCACGTGGAACGCGGAAGTCGTACTTCAAGAGCGGGATCCAGACGGCTTGGCGGAGCACGTCATCGTCCTTTGCCATCCACATGTCGACGCTCGTGCGGTCCTTCGCGCCCGGCTCGGTGCGTTCATAGCTCGCCAAGCTGTAGTGCACCTGCATGACGAACCGCGACGAGCTCGCCCTTGGCGACGTCGCCTGCGCGGATCGTCGGCACGACGCCGATACCGCCAAAGCAGGTGTAGCCAGGGCCGGGCTCGGCGTCGTCGAGCGCCTTGATCCGATCGACCGCGCGGGGGCGCACCTCGAAGAGCAGCACGTGGTGCACGATGTTCGGTAAACCTGGCGCGATGCGAAGACCGACGATGCGCTCGGGCCGATCGAGCTTCGGATCGAGCACGAAGCAGTGGTAGTCGTCGGCGCGGTTACGCTTCGGCGCGTAAGGCTCGTCGGGTTTGACCGTGCGCGTGGGGGACGACGGGAGCGAGCCTCCAAAGCTGCTCTTCTTCTTCTGCGTGCGCGGCGCTGCGCGTGCCCGGCGGTCGCCTTCGGGCGCACCGATCTCCGTCCATCGCTGGATCGCGCGCATGTCGGCGTCGGAGAGCGACCTGGCGTGACGAAGCTCCGCGCACGAGGACGTGTCGGGAAGCCACGGCGGCATCTGCTTCGTCTTCGTCTCGTACGCGATCGCGGCCGCGTGCGACTTCACCTCTTCGAAGGTCGTGAGCGGCATCGGCCCGATGCCCGACGGCGCATGGCACATCGTGCAGTGCTCCTCCATGATCGCGGCGATGCGATTCGAGTACGTCGGCGATCGCTCGACCTCGGGATCGATCCCGCCGTCGGTGGGCGCGGTTGTGACGGACTCCGACGAGACCGTGCGAGGCGATCCGTCTTTGCTACATGACGTGGTCAGGATGACGACGAGCGTCGTCGTGAGCGCGAGCATGAGGGCGATCGCGCGCGTCGTTGTCGGGAGAAGCTTCGGCATCGACAGACGAGGTGCTCCAAGAAGAGGAGGCCTCTTCTCTCTAGCGGGTTAGTGAACGTTCGCGAGCTCGAGTGTGGTGTTCGGCTCGGGCTCGAGAAGCTCCGCATCGCAGCGAGGGCACGTCCACGAGCTCAGTCGTCGCGCCGCCGTTCCTACGGACATCCCGATGAAGATCGCCGCAGGCGCGAGGATGACGTTGAGACCGATGACGAGCGAGAAGGCGAGAGCGACTGGAAGTGTCGTCACCCAGAACACGATGGTGAGCACTTTCCACATCGTCTTCGGCTTGCTCGGTGTGACGTGGCATTTGCACGCATGGCACAGCATGATGGCCTCCAATCGCTCGGTCGTTCGAAGGTTGCGGAGAGCTAGCGCAAGAGATGGCGCTAACTCACGACGTCGAAGCGATGGCCCTCGCCCTCACGGAGAGGGGACATCCCCACAGCGTCGCGTCGAATGGATGATGCATGCACCAGGCCGAGGCGTTTTTTCAGCGCGCACGCATTGATGCGACGGCAGCTCAAGCTACGATGCTCGCCAAGGGGAAAGCGAACATGAGCAGCTCGAGCTCCAAGAAACCGTCTGACGAAACGAAGATCAACCGGCGTGCAGTGCTCCAAACACTCGCGATGGGTCTTGGCGCAGTTGGGCTCGGTCGCGCGGTGTTCGCGTGTGACGACAGCAGCGCTCCGCCACCGTCACGCTCCACCGTCGGGACGGGCACACCTCCCACGGACGGTGATGAGTACGTCCCTGGCACGAGCACTCCGCAGAACGCGGGCGATGAAATCCCGAAGGTCCCGAACCAAAGCTGGGAAGCGCGCGTGAAGCAGCTCGAGTCCGAGCAGGCGCGGCTCTTCCGACCCGAAGTGTTCACGATGGCGTCACCCGGCATCATGGCGGGCAAAGAACGAAGCCACGTCCCGGGCGCGTCCGTCGTCGACGAGAACGGCATGAAGCGCGTCGTCGCGATCGTGCAGCACGTCATGGGCGCGAACAAGCTCGACGCCGGGCCTGCGGTCGACGCGGGGTATGACGCAGCCGCCGACGCGGCGAAGGACGCCGCGAAAGACGCCGCCGGTGACGCGGAGGGCGGTCTCGCCGACGCTGAAGCAGGAGCGCCCGACGCCGAGGCAGGCGCACCGAAGGACGGCGGACAAGAAGGCGGCGCGACCGACGCGGGCGCGCTCCCCATCCACTACATCACGACGATTTACCTGCGCGCCGTCGTGAACGGCGTCGATACGGTCGTCGGTCTCTACGAGTTCCAGTCGACCGATCCTGCGCCGCCGAGCGTGAAGTTCACGCTGCCTGTCGGCGTCGACACGGTCGTTCCGTTCGAATGGTGCACCCTGCACGGACTTTGGCAGGGCGACCCGCTCAAGGTCGTCTGAGCTACTTCTTCTCGGCGGGCTTCGGCGTGGGCTTTGGCGCTGGCTTCGCGGCCGGCGCTCCACCCGCGGCGCCGAGAGGATTGCCGTAAGCGTCACGTTCGTCGAGCGGTCCAAAGCCAAGGCCTTCGACCTGCTTGCCGACCGTGTTGCGATCGCCCACGACGACGATCGTCATCGCGTCCGATCCGAAATACTCCTTCGCGACACGCTTCACGTCGTCGGCCGTCACGGCGTCGACGCGCGCGGGGCGCTTCTCGTACTCGTCGAGCGGCAAGTCGTAGACGACGAGATCCGACATCGCGGCCGCGACGTCGGACACGCCTTCGAAGCGGCCGGGCATCGCGAGGCGAATGCTCTCTTTGGCGAGCGCGAGCTCCTCTTCGGTGGGGCCATCACGACGGAGCCCGTCGAGCTCGCTCAACACCTCTTTGATCGCCGCCGCGGTCTTGTCGGCGTGCACCGCCGCGCCAACCAAGAATGGACCGGCGCCGTGGCGCATGGAGAAGTACGAGCGCGCGCCGTAGGTGTACCCGTTCTTCTCGCGAAGGTTCATGTTCACCCGGCTCGAGAACATCCCACCGAGGATCGCGTTCGCGATGATGTACGCGTCGCGGTCCTTCACCGCGTACGGGACGCCCGAGCGAACGAGCTGGATCTGCGCCTGCGCTCCCGGGCGATCCGAGAAGACGATGCGCTTGTCCGTCGCTGCTTTGGCGGGTGCTTTGGGAGCCTTTCGCGTCAGCGCGCCTGGCTTCGCGGTCCAACCGCCGAACGCCTTCTCGAGCTTCGGAAGGAGAGATGCCTGCGTGACATCACCCGCGACGACGATCGCCGCGCTCTGCGGATTGAACACGCGATCGTAGGCGCGGACGATCTCGGCCCGCGTGAGCTTCTTCGCGTCGGCCTCTTCGCCGCTCAGGCTGTGACCGTACGGGTGCGATCGACCAAACAGCGCCGCCGACACCGCGTTCTGCGCGACCGCGCCTGGGTTGCTCTTCTCGGCTTGGATCGCGGTGATCCGACGCGTCTGGAGGCGATCGATCTCGCCCTGCGGAAACGTCGGCGTGAGCGCGACATCCGCCATCAGCTCGAGCCCTGCGTCGAGCTTGTCGGTGAGCACACGAAGGCTCACGCCTGCGGAGTCCCAATCGACCCACGCGCCATGGCCTGCGCCGATCGCCTCGAAGTCATCACTCAACTTCAACGCGTCGCGCTTCTTCGTGCCTTGCTCGAGCATCACGCCCATGAACGACATCGACCCAGGACGCGCGTCGCTCACGTCGCCTGCGCCAAACGAGATCACGAGGCGCGCGCTTACGATCGGCAGGTCGTGTCGCTCGGAGATGAGCACACGCAGCCCATTCTTCAGCTTCGCCTCGACGATCTTCGGCGCGACGAACTGCACCTTGCCGTCCGGCACGGGTGCTTGCTGTCGAAACGGCGCGTCCGGCGTCACGAGCGGGGGCGGCGGCGCGGTGATGACGAGCGGCGGCGGCGTGACGATAGGCGTCGGTGGGGGAGGTGGCGGCGGAGGAGTGCTCCCGCACGCCACGACCGAGACGACGAGACCGCCGAGGAAGACGCGTCGAAGCGAGCTCATTTCGCGGCTCCTTCACGCTTCACGTTGACGACCTTGCCAGCCATGGGTGCATCCTTCTTGTCACGTACGAGCGTCACCACGCGGTCCTTCTCTTTCAGCCATTGGCGTGCGGCGTTCGCGACGCTCTCGGTCGTCGCGGTGGTCGTGCGCTCCATGTCTTTGGCGAGGTAGCTCGGATCTCCAACGTAGTGGTTGTAGTTGTTGAGCCGATTTGCGCGTGCGGCGCTCCGCTCGATCTCGAACACGTTGTCAGCGAGGATCGTCGTCTTCGCGCGCGCGAGCTCGGCGTCGGTGACGCCACCCGTTCGAACCTTCGCGAGCTCTTCGTCGATGACCTTGAGGAGCTCGTCGGCGGTGTGACCAGGCTTCGCGGTGGCGACGATCTCGAACACGCTCGCGAGCTCCATCGAAGACTGGGAGGCGGAGACGCCTTGCGCGATCTGGAGATCGTAGACCAGGCGTTTGTAGAGGCGGCTCGTCTTGCCAGCGGAGAGGATATGCGCGACGAGATCGAGGTCGCCGTCGCCCGCGGTGAAGAACGCGGGCGTCGACCACGTCACGTACACGCGAGGCAGCTCGACGCCGGCTTCGACCTCGATCCGTGTCTCGCCGACATGCGGAGCAGGCGCACCCTTCTTCTTGCGAGGCACATCAGCACCGCGCGGGATGGGGCCGAAGTATTTCGTGACGAGGTCCGTCGCCTTCTTGCGATCGAAGTCACCCGAGAGGACGAGCGTGGCGTTGTTCGGGACGTAGTAGCGCCGAAAGAATCCGCGCACGTCGTCGATCGTCGCCGCGTCGAGATCCTGCGGCGTGCCGATCGTGAGGAGATGGTACGGGTGCTCCTTCGGGAACAGCTCTTCACGGATGAACTGCCCGCAGAGGCCATACGCCGCATTCTCGTAGTTCTGCCTGCGCTCGTTCTTCACGACGTCGCGCTGGCTGTCGAACGTCTTCTGGTCGGCGTGATCGAGCAGGAACCCCATCCGGTCGCTCTCGAGCCAGAGGGCGAGCTCGAGCTGGTTCGAGGGGACGGTCTCGAAGTAGTTCGTGCGGTCGGTGTTCGTCGTTCCGTTGATCGACGACGCGCCCGATTTCTCGAGAAAGCGAAAGTACGTGTCCTCGGGCACGTGCTTGCTCCCCTGAAACATCACGTGCTCGAAGAGGTGGGCGAATCCATTGCGGTGCTCCGCCTCGTCTTTCGATCCGACGTGGTACCAGATGTTCACCGTGACGATCGGGGTGCGGTGGTCTTCGTCGAGCACGAGCTCGAGACCGTTCGGCAGCGTCGTCTTCTCGGCCTTCAGCGTGGGCGTCTGCGTTGGCGAAGGCGGGCTCGAGGGCGGTGTAGGTGAAGCCGGTCCATCGGCGAGCGCCGGCTTCATGCTCGACCAGAGGCTCGCGCTTGCGAGCAAGGTGAGGAGAAGCGAGCCACCGAGTCTTCTGAAAGGGCGCTTAAACATGGGCGAGGCGCGGATTATCACCCTCTTCGGTGCGGAGAGCGAGCCCGTATGGATAATGGAGGTACCAGGCGCGAAGCCTTTCTCGAAGCGTGCGTATTGCGTGCGCGATCACGGATCCTCTTGCTACGCTTACAGTGCTGGCCGCGCTCGTTTGGCGGCCATGCGAAGGAGGCGCTCGTTGGGCGATCAGGCGCTCATTCTCGGTCTGCTCAATACACTCGAGCGGGAGTTGCTCCCCGCGATCGAGCGTGGCGAAGCCCAGGCTTGGAGTCGCGCGAACCGCATCGCCGACGGTGTGCTCGCGCTCCTCACCGATGACGAGCGCGAGACGATCGAGCTGCCCAGTCGCGTCGGCGTTCTCCAAGCGCTCTACACCTCCGCGAAGGTGACCCGCGAGGATCGCGCCGCGCGATCGTGTGCACTCTACACATTCATCGTCCGCAGCAAGGAAGCGATCGACCCGCAGCGCCACAGCAGGCCGCCGTCGATTCGTCCTGGCTCGTCACGTAACCCGTCGCGGGCCCCTGCCTCGATTCGACCTCCTCCTCACAGCTTGATCCCGCCTCCCGAGAAGAAGATGCCGGAGTGGGTCCCGGAGAGCGGCATCCTCGGAGGCTTCCGCCTCGTTCGACCCATGGCGAGCGGCGGTCTTGGGTCGCTGTTTCTCGCGCACCGCCTCGAAGACGAAGGTGACCCGCTCGCGCGTGAGGTGGTGCTCAAGGTCCCGCACGACGCGGGCGCGCTCGCCGCGCACGTCCCCGAGGAAGAGCTCCTCAGCCAGTTCCGCGCGGAGGCCTCGGCGCTCGCCGCGATCCCTCTGCACAAGAACCTCGCGCGTATCCTCGCCTTCGACATCGCGTCGAAGCCGAAGCCTTTCCTCGTGATGGAGCTCGTCGAAGGGCGCACGATGGAAAAGGAGCTCGACGAGAAGACGCTCAACATGGGCCGTGCCCTCGACATCCTCGACGGCGTGCTCGCCGGCCTCGACGCGATGCATTCGACCGGCGTCGGGCATCTCGACGTGAAGCCGGACAACGTCATCCTTCGCCGCGAGACCGGCGACGCGACGCTCGTCGACTTCGGGTTGAGCGGCCGCACCGTGCGGAAGAAGTGCGGCAACCCGATCTACGCCGCGCCTGAAGTGTGGAACGACGATCGCGAGCCAGAGAGCGCGTTCGCGGCCGACGCCTACTCGTTCGCCTGTCTTGCGTTCGAGACGCTGACCGGGCAGATCCTGTTCGACTCCGACGACCTCTTCAACATCATCCGCCAGCATCTCGCGCACGACGGCTTGCCGCCGGGCATCGCCGGTCTTCGCGCCCGTCCGGAGCTCCGCAAGCTCGCCGAGATCTTGTCGCGAGCGCTCCGCGCGAACCCTGCGCACCGAACGCGCATCCGCATGCTTCGGACCGAGCTCTCGCGCATCGCGCCCCAGCTTCGCGACCTCTCGTGGCCGCTGCGAGGAGCCGATCGCTGGGAGAGCTCTCCTTATTCGGTCGACGATCTCGGGAGCGACACGAACCTCGCCGATCGAGCCTGAAGCCGGCGGACAGCCAGCGTTGTTCCCCGATCCCAAAAGGGAGATGACCGGCATTTTGCGCCGATGAACGGCCGGATTCCGTCCTCGAGGAAGATTCCGTTCCATCGCCCGTATACGCGGAGGTCCGAGGCATTCGGGGCCTGGGACGGACTTTTCTTTCGAGTTGCCGCACCAGCTCCGCGCGCTGCCAGCCCTCACGCTGCGCACACGTGAAGCTGTGACGCCGGGACGCTCTCGATTCAACGGGGACACACATCATGAAGAAGCTTTCCGGGCGTTGGCTCGAAGCCATCGCAATGCCTGCCATTTTGGTCGGCCTACTCTCCTTTGGCACCGGCTGCGGCGCGATCAAAGCGGCGGCGAACCCCAAGGTCGCGTGGGCGATCAACGACCCGGCGCCGATGAGCGTCGTGGTTCGTCGCGCCGACGTCGCCGAGAAGACCTCGAAAGAGGTCGATCGTCTCATGACCGAGACGCCGACCAACGACGACTCTCCCTGGCTCACGAAGATCGCTCCGGAGAAGGAGGTCGCGACGAAGGACCTCACCGATCTCAAGGCGCATGATCTCTACGTCGGCGGCGCACGCGTCGTCGCCGCGGAGGTCTGGGCGAAGGAGCTCGCGCAGGTCGAGCCGAAGAACGCGTCGCCGGCGCCCGCCACGACTCCCGCGAACACCAACGCGTCCGCGAAGGCTTCCCCGAGCAACAAGGAAGACAACACCGTCGCTCAGCAGCAGCCGGTCGACGCCGCGGCGCCGACGGCGAAAGAGTCGGCGAAGAAGGGCGGAAAGAAGGTCGCGAAGAACGACACGGCCAACAAGAAGGGCGCGAAGAAGAACGCGAAGAAGAGCGCGGGCCAAAGCGCCAGCGACGCCGAGCCGGTGTCGACCACGACGACGACCGCGGCGGTGGTCCCCGCTCCGTCGACCGACGCAAACACGAGCGGCAACGGCAACGCGCCTGGCAACGGCAACGCGCCTGCGTCGCCCTCGGGTCCCGCCAAGTACACGAGCCTCCTCGCTGCGATCGATCCCAGCCTCGGCACCGAATGGGGCAAGGTGATGGAGAAGAAGAAGGCGATGGGCGAGGCCAAGGGCCAGATCGCCGTGCTCGAAGCGGCCAACGACGAAAAGGGCATCTCGGACGCCGACAAGAAGGCGAACAAAGCCAAGATCGACGAGCTCGAGAAGACGGTCGACGCGCTCGAGAAAGACGCCGAGAAGCTCTCGAAGGAGCTCATTCCGAAAGCAAAGACGGCCGCGTCGAAGGCGGCTCCGGAGGTGCGAGAGCGCTTCGGCGTGACGCTCGTGAACCTGCGCCAAGCAGTCGACGACGCCAACACGTCGAACAGCGCCGCGGCGATTCGTTACCCAATGGCCGCGAGCACGCTCCTCGACTCCGCGAAGCAAATGGCGAAGGTGTACGTCGCCGACGTGATCGAAGAGAAGACCGGCAAGCGCCCGAACACGCAAGCTTTGCAGCCTGGCGTGACGATGGAGGGCGGAAAGGTTCAAGTCACGTTGAACGGCCTCTCGAGCTCCGACCTCGGGAAGCTCGACGTCGGCGATGTCACGAAGGAAGTCGCGTCGCGCACGACCGGATGGGCGAAGCGCGCGCTAAGCCTCCTCGGCGTCATCGCCTCGACGAAGGAAGTGCTCTCCTTCGAAGAAGAGATGCTTGGCGCGCTCCTCGACGGCTTCACGTCCGCGGGCTGGAAAGCCCCCGCCGCCGCGACGATCCCCGAAGCGCCCGCTGGACCCGGCGCCCAACCGCGCTCGTGAACCGCGCGTGACGACAGATTAGGGTGGGGGACACCCTGGAAGCCCTCGGCCATGCGTGCAGGCATGGCCGGGGGTTTCGCTTTTTTGTGCTTCGAGCGCGCGCCACGGTTTCTCTTTTTTGTCGTGACGTTGAGCGGCAACACCGGCGCGTCGGAGCCGCGTTTCGCCACAATCTCGGCCTGCCGCGGGACTGCATGATAGAAAGGTCGTCGATGCGGAAGATCCTTCTCCTCACAGTCGCCACGTGTGCCGTCGTCCTCATTGGTTGCCCGAAGAAGAAGGGCGACGACGCCGACGCGGCGTCCGATGCAGCAGCGGCATCCGACGCCGAAGCCGCGATCGACGCCGCCGCGGCCCCTGCGATCAACGCGAAGAACTCCGCGGACGTCGCGCGCTTCGCCGCCGAGACCCCGATGAACGAAGCGGCCAAGACCGCATCGATGGCGATCATCCGCACCTCGCCGAAGGGCGGCAACACGGTCGCGACCCTCAAGGCCGGCACCGACGTAACGAAGGTGGCGACGTACCAAGAGGCGTTCCTCATCACGTTCGCGGATCCGAAGGACGCCGCCTCCACCCTCATGGGCTGGGTCGGCAAAGAAGGCTTCGTCGCCTACGTCCCGCCGAAGGACGCCGGGATCAAAGACGCGACGGTCGACGCCGCGCCCACCGTCGTCGACGCCGGCTCTTCCGGCACGCTCAAGTGCCCCCTCGGCTACGCGCCCGTCATCATCACCGCCGCCCCGGTGTGCAAGCGCAAGTGCCAGAAAGACGCCGACTGCAAGACCACGACGGCCGGCTCCTGCCAAAACGCCAACGGCCAAGGCGGCAACGTCGCAAAGGTCTGCGTCAACGACTGAGCGACTACCTTGGTTGAACAAGGTGACTGGCGGTGAGTTGCCTTGGTTGAGCAAGGTGACTCGCGGTGCTTGGCACCTTGGCTGGCCAAGGTAATTACACCTTGGTTGAGCAAGGTGATTCGCGGTGCTTGGCACCTTGGCTGGCCAAGGCAATTCACCTTGGTTGACCAAGGTGAACGCTGCCTCCGGTGATTCGTTGAGCAAGGTGTTGCTGGCTGGCCCAAGTTACCCTTGTTGACCAAGGTGCTCGCCTGGCACGCGAGCGACGAAGGGGAACGGGTTCGTCCTGTTGACCAAGATGATTCGCGAAGCCCCCTTACCTTGGTCGGCCAAGGCGATTCACCCTGGTTGACCAAGGTTTTTGCGCGGCAGGCACCTTGTTTGACCAAGGTGAACAGCAAGCCTTCGGCAGGTGTGTGGCTGACCCAGATTACCCTGGTGGACCACCGTGCTCGCCTGGCACGCCGTTCGGTAGGGCCAGCTTCGCGCGCCTTGCTCAGGTTGGCTGGCCAAGGCGTTCACTCTGCTGACCAAGGTGCTCTCAGTCGTCGTTCGGGGCGTCCGAGGCGTCGGGTGGTGCGCTGGCGTCTTGGGGGTCGACGACCACGATCGTGATCATTCGCTCCTTGCCGTCTTCGGTGCGTAGCGTCGCGGAGGTCGTGCCTGGTTGTTTGGGGGTGAGGACGAGGCCTTGGCTCGGGACGACGATGCCGTCGACGATCGTGCGGTCCGTGATCGAGAAGTCGACGACGGCGCGGAGGGCTGTGGGCTCGCGGGCGCCGAGGTCGAGGTTGAGCACGGCGCCGAGCACGGGGGCGTTCTCGCCGTCGTTGATCGAGACTTGCTCGACCGGCTTTGGATGACGAGGCGTCGATGTGCAGGCGCAGTGCAGGGAGATGGCGGCGGTGCCCAGCGAGAGGAAGAGCGATAGCTTGGCGGTGGTGGAGGGGTGACGCGGAGGTTTGGCCGTTGTTGGTGCCGCGCGGTTTCGTCGCTCCGATGAGTCGTGAGGACTCGGGCGTGCGCGCGGCGGGATTGGGCTCACCGCGCGGTCTTTCGGATGTCGGGCCCTGCGCCGAACCAGACGCACGTCCCGTCGATCGCGAGGCCGCCGAGGTTCGTCAGGTCGCGCGCGATGTCGATTCGCTGCGAGCCGTCTTTCGCGATGCGGATGATGGTGCCCGACTTCGACGCTGTGTTCTCGGCTGCGCCGCGATCGGTCACGTAGAGATGCTTGTCCGTCGCGACGAGGAAGAGCGGGTTCTGGAGGCCCGTGAGGAGCTTCTCGGGCGTGCCGCCGTCTTTGGTCATGCGGACGACCTCGCCGCGTGGGGCGCCGGCGTCTTGGCCGGGGAAGACGAAAGGCGCTTCGTTGATCCAATAGAGGTGCGTGCTGTCGACGGCGAGTGAACGCGGTGACTGACCGATCGCGATCGTCTTGAGGTTCGTGCCGATCTTGTCGACGCGGCGAAGCATGTCGCCCGCGCCGAAGTAGACGGCGGTCTCGTCGAGCGCGATGCCGTAGGCGCGGACGCTGTTCTCGGTGCCGGAGAGCTCGGTCGGGACGCTGCAGTCCTTGCATCGAAGGATCCGGCTCACGCCGTTCTGCTTCACGGACGACCAGTAGATGCCGGTGCCGTCTGCGGCCATCGCCTCGACGTCTTCACCGCGCGCATACGCCGCGATCTGTGGGCCGACGAAGCCTGCGTAGGTGCTGTAGATGCCGCTGAAGGCTTCTGTGCCTGGGTAGATGAGGAGCACGTTGTCTTGGACGAGGATGCCCGGCGTGCTCGGCACGCCGTACACCGAGAAGACGCCGGCGTCGGCCTTGTCGACTTGGCCGACGCCGTCCGTGTCGGCATACGTGAGACGCGCGCGTGGCTCGTCGAGCGTGAGGAGGCGCACGTCCTTCGTGCGCGTGCTCAACGTCTTCGCTTCACATTGGCCCTTCGTGCACGTCGTGCTTCCTGCGCAGGTCGTGCAGGCGCGGTCGCACGCTCCGCAGTGATCGGCGGACTTGGTGAGGTCGACCTCGCAGCCGTCGTCCGCGCGTCCGTTGCAGTCACCGAAGCCTTGGTCGCAGGCGAGCACGCACTTGCCGAGCGCGCACGTGGCATGGGACTTTGGGCCGCTCGGGCAGACGTTGCCGCAGCGTCCGCAGTGGGACGGATCGGAGCTCGTGTCGGCGCCTTCGCACGAGCCGTTGCCATCGGGAGAGCCGGAGCCGTCGCGGTCGGGCAGAGCGATCGGTGGCTCGTCGCTGGTCGACGAATCGTCGCAGCCAAATGCGACGAAGGCGACGCCGAGGCTCAGGCTGGAGATGAAAAGCAGGGCTCTCACGATGTGCTGTCTCGTCGCTCGACCTTTCGGTCTTCCGTCTCGTCCTCGCCGCGTCGTCTCTCGGCTGCTCGGCTGCCTCAGCTCGAGGATAGCTGACGTTCGCACTTGCTGCGAACGAAGGCGTCTTCGCGGCGGCGCAGCGAGTCGCAGGTCGAAGACATACCGCCGCGTTGACCGAAGGCGGAACGCGGCGAAGCATTAACGCCGGTCATCGCGAGTCGTCGCATCGGCGCACGGGTCCAATCCTGGTCTCGTCCTCGGGCGGCTCCGCACGCTTCGCGGAGGAGGCAAGGCCATGGTGTCGTTCCGTCCGCCGCCGCCGTCGTCATCGTTGGCGCCACGCACAGCACGAAGGACGTCATCGCCAGCGAGCGGGCCGACCACCATCCTGCTCGTGGATGACCATCCGCCGAACCTCATGGCGCTCGAGGCGATCCTCGAGCCGCTCGGCGAGCGTGTGCTCAGCGCGAGCTCGGGAGCAGAGGCGGTGCGCATCGCGTCGAACGAGGATCTGGCGCTCGTGCTGCTGGATTTGCAGATGCCGGAGCTCGATGGGCTCGAGACCGCGGCACTCTTGAAGAAGAGCGAGCGATGTCGCAGCGTGCCCATCATCATCGTCACCGCGAACGAGCCGTCACGCGCAGAGGTCGCGCGTGGATACGCGACGGGGGCCGTTGATTTTCTCTTCAAGCCGCTCGATCCCGACGTGATCCGATCGAAGGTGTCGGTGTTCGTCGAGCTGTATCAGCGAGCGCGGCGGGCGCGCGGCAGCCCGGTGGAGGCGGTCGACCCGCACGAACGCGATGCGGACGAAGACGGCGTCACGCAGGCCGGCGACGAGTCGAACGGGCCCCACGCGAACGACGCGAACGACGCGAAGGCCGCGAAGGCCGCGAAGAATGCGAAGAACGCGAGCTCGGCGTCGAATACGAGCACGAACGCGAAGACGAAGACGAAGACGAAGGCGAGCGCGAAGGCGAAGAACGAGCGCATCAGCGACCGGCTCTTCGTCGCGGCGTCACCGGTCGAGCAGGCGGAGACCGTCGACGCGCTCATTCACTTTCATCGTGCGCTCATCGAGGAGGTCGACGTCACGAGCCTCGAGCAGCGGTTCGTGGTCGAAGCATGTGCCCTCACGCAGGCTGCGGGCGCCGCCTTTCATCATCGCGTGGGTCCGCGCGAGGCAAACGACGACGGCCTCGACTTCCGAACGACCGTCGCGGGGCGCATGCACGCGGAGGCCGCTGCGCTCGCGCCGTCGCTCGAGCTCTTCGCGCAGACCGTGCGTTACCAAAGCCTCACGCACGTCGACGATGCGTCGAAGAGCTCCGTGACGGGCATTCCGCGCGGCGTGGGAAGCCTCGTCGCGGTGCCAGTCGTTCGCCGAAGCGGCGAGCTCGAGGGGATGCTCGTCCTCCTGCACGACGTGGTCTCGGCGTTCGACGCACGCGACGTCGAGCTGGCGAACGTGGCGGCGAGCCATGCCGGGGCTGCGTTCGAGAACGCACATCACTACGAAGAGGTCGCCGAGGCGCGACACTTGGCGGAGCTCGCCGAGCTCGAGCTGCGGGCCAACGAGGCGCGTCTGCGGATCGCGATCGACGCTGCCGGTGTGGGCACGTGGGACTTCAATCCGATGACAGGCATGCTGCGCTGGGACCAACGGATGAAGGCGCTTGCCGGTCTCCATCCCGATCGCGAGGTGGACTACAACACGTTCATCGAG
Source organism: Labilithrix sp. (assembly GCA_044227045.1). GTDB lineage: Bacteria > Myxococcota_A > Polyangia > Polyangiales > Polyangiaceae > Labilithrix. The sequence continues at coordinate 65,687 of JBGAFW010000043.1, read as the reverse complement.
GCGATCCATCCGGAGGATCGCGTTCGCGTGGACGCCGCGGTCAAGCGCGCGCTCGATCCTCGGGGCGACACTCGCTTCGACTGCGAGTTTCGCTTCGTCGGGATCGAAGACGGCGTAGAGCGCTGGATCGCGGGGCGAGGGCAAGGGGTCGTCGAGCAAGGTCTCACCGTTCGGTTCGTCGGGGCGACGCTCGACATCACCGCGAGGAGGCGAGTGGAAGAGGAGCGCAGCGTGCTCCTCGAGCGTGAGCAGAACGCACGCACGGCGGCGGAGCACGCGAGCCGCGCGAAGGACGAGTTCCTCGCGACCGTGTCGCACGAGCTGCGGAACCCGCTGAACGCGATCCTTGGATGGTCACGTGTGCTCGTCGAGGAAGACGACGCGAACGAAGCCGCGATCGATCGCGCGCGTGTGCGCAAGGGGCTCGATGTCATCTTGCGCAACTCGAAGGCGCAGGTGCAGCTCGTCGAGGACATCCTCGAGGTCTCGCGAATCGTGACGGGCAAGCTTCGTCTCTCGACCGGACCCGTCGACGTGCGCGCCGTGATCGAGGCGGCGGTGGAGACCGTGCGCGCCGCGGCGAACGCGAAGCGCGTGACGATCTCGCTCGACATTCGAACCTTGGACGACGAGCCGTTGACGATCATCGCCGACGAGGATCGCGTTCAGCAGATCCTGTGGAACCTCCTCTCGAACGCGGTGAAGTTCACTCCGGCGACGGGGATCGTGACCGTGCGAGCGCATGTCGCCGACGAGGGAATCGCTGACTCGATTGTCCTCGTCGTGACCGATTCGGGAGAAGGCATCGCGGCGGAGTTTCTCCCCTATGTGTTTGATCGCTTTCGTCAGTTCGACGGGTCGACGACGCGCACGCATGGCGGACTAGGGCTGGGCTTGGCGATTGTTCGCCATCTCGCCGAGCTGCATGGTGGTACCGTTCGAGCGGAGAGTAAGGGGCTTGGCTGTGGCGCGTCGTTCACCGTCGTGTTGCCGAAGTATCCAACCAAGAACGAAGCGACCGAGCCAAAGCCTCACGTGATGAAGACGATGCATCGTGACGACCAGGAAGCCGCGAAGTCCGTGCTCGCCGGTCGGCACGTGCTCATCCTCGACGACGACGCGGACATGCGCGATCTGCTCGCGATGATCCTCGAGGACGCGGGCGCGCACGTCGTCTCGGCAGGCACGGTGAGGGCGGCGATCGAGGCCCTCGAGAAGGAGGCGTTCGACGTCGCCGTCTCCGATCTCGCGATGCCTGGCGAGGACGGCTACACGTTCGCGCGCAACGTTCGGGAGAAGGGGCGCACGAGCGAGCGGATGGCCCGCCTTCCTCTCGTGGCGATGACCGCGTATGCACGCGCCGAGGATCGTCACGCCGTGCTCGCCGGCGGCTTCGATCGCCACGTCGCAAAGCCGATCGAGCCCGACGAGCTCGTGAAGGTCCTCGTCGAGCTGATCCTCACGTCTTCCTCGAAGGCGAGCTAAACGAACCTCTCGTGGACCGACGCGCCAGACCAACGCACAAAAGTGCACTGCCGTGCGCGTGGGGCACGGCAGGCAGGGAAAGCCTGGCGATCAGCTCTAGCGCTGCTCGCCCTGGCCCTGGGTGTTCCCGTTGCCGGTACCGCCACCGCCAACGTCGCTGTTCGACGGACGACGGCGCACGCCACCGCGACGAACGTGGGGGGCCATTCCGCCCTTTTTGCCAGCGACGCGCGCTTCGTCACTGTTGAACTGGTGTGCCGTTCCCGCAGCGTGCGCTGCGCGGCCACCCTTGCTCGCGATCTCTTTGACACGGCTGCGGTCCATCGCCGCGAAGCCTCGGCGGCGTGGACGCGGAGCTTCTTCTGGCTGTGTCGGTTGTGCAGCGCCCTCCGTCGTCGACGCTTCAGGGGTGGTGTTCTCCGTCACACCAGCCTTGTCGCCGCCAGTCGCAGCGGGTGCTTGCTCTACATTTTCGGCCGGCTTGTTCTCGTCGATCGACATGACTCTCTCCATTCATGGCGCGGCAAGCTCGGGGACGAACGAATGCATGATGCACACACATCTCGAGTCGGGCACGTGCCACCGCGTTGGGTGATGTTTCCTTTTCCGACAAGGTGCGAAGCGATGGTCGTGCCATCGACCAGGGGCGTGATCGAGCGCATTCCGAAGGATTCCGCGTGACACGGCGCAACAGTCGTGGCGTGGTGTCGCCACCCGGCGGAGCTTCTCGTCACGATCACGAATGCTCGAGCTGACGATGTCGGAGGCCGTGCGTCGATGCGCGAAGCGAGCGAGTGAGCAACGTCGACTGCAGCGTGCTTCAGAGATGGTCGATGATCGCGGCGGCCATCAGCTCGAGTGGAACGCTCGCGGCGTCGAGGTTCGCCTCGGCCACCGCGCGTGGCATTCCGTACACGACGCAGCTCGATTGCGACTCCACGAGGAGGCGCCCTCCTGCGCTTCGGATCGCCCGCGCCCCTTCGAGACCGTCCTGCCCCATGCCGGTGAGGACCACGCCGAGCACGCCTGCGCCAACGGCCCGCGCGGCCGTCTCGAAGAGGACATCGACCGACGGACAGTGCGCGTAGCCGCCCGTCCTCGAGCTCCTGAGCGATGCGTCGAGCGCGTCGTCTTCGTCGACGATGGCGTCGACGGTCCCATCGGCCTTTCGGGCGAGGCGCAGATGCTGGCCCGCGCGTGCGATCAGCGCCGTGCCCGGCTCGAACGCGACGCCGAGGCCCGCCTCGCGAACATGGAGAGATGACGTGACGTCAAGTCGCTCCGCGAACGCCCGCGTGTAGCCGACCGGCATGTGGACGACGATCGCGATCGGCACCGGAAAGGACGCGGGCAGCGCGGTCAGGACTTCGGTGAGCGCACGAGGTCCACCGGTGGATGCGCCGATCACGACGGCGCGGGTATTCAGCTTTGCGCGCGAAGGGGCGACGAGGACGGGCGACGACTTGGGGCGCTCGAAGGCCAGCGCAGCGAGACCGTCCCGCGACTCGGGTGTCGCGGCGGCGCACTCCCTCGCGTTCGCCGCGGTGGCGAGCTTGTCGACGAGCTCTTTCTCGAGCTCGTAGAGTCGATCGGTGGCAAGCGCCGTCGGCTTGTGCACGATATCGAAGGCCCCGGCGTCGAGCGCGGCCACGCCGAGCGCGCTGTCGGAGTCCGTCATCGTGACGATGACGACACGAGGGGGGTTGGCGCGTTCCCTCAGCGCGTCGAGGACACCCACGCCGTCGAGCTCGGGCATGACGAGATCGAGCGTGATGACATCGGGATCGAGCTCCGTGATCTTCTCGAGCGCGTCGAGGCCGTCTCGCGCAAAACCAACGACCTCGAAGCGGTCGTCCTTCGAGAGGATTTCGCGGAGCACCTTCCGCGCGAACGCCGAGTCATCGACGACGAGCACACGATGACGCTTCGAAAGAGTCATCGTCGTGCCTCCGTTGTGCTCACCTTCCACACGCTCATGGGGTCTTGCCGCCGTCGGTCAGCGACTCCTTGGTCTTCGTGTAGAAGAACGAGCCGCTCGCTTCATCACAGCGCAGCATCGTCCCGAAGCGCAGGAGCGACTCCGCCGTGCCGACGAGGAGCTTGCCGCCTGGACGCAACCTCTCCGCGAGCCGTGAGACGGCGAGGCGAACACGTTCGTCATCGAAGTAGATGAGCACATTGCGGCAGAGCACGAGATCGAAATGATCGGGCAGCGTTCCTGGGCCGGGCGCCAGGATCGATCCCCGCTGGAAGTCGATCGCGTCGACGATGAATCGATCGACGCGCGCCTGGCCGTGTGCGTCGGTGAGCAAATCACCCGCCACCACGGGCGTGAGCCACCGCTCGGCGACCGCATGAATCCAGGGCGGCGGGAGCATCGCGTCCTCACGAAAGCCGGCCACGACGCCCTCTCGCCGTCGCTTGAGGGCCCGAAGGGAGCGCGCATTCACGACGCCTTCGCGCGCACGGTTGATCGAGCGCTCGCTGATGTCCGTCGCGACGATCTCCACGCTCGAGAGCAGCCCTTCGGACGCGAGGAGCATCGCGAGCGTGAAGGGCTCCTCACCGGTCGAGCAGCCTGCCGACCATATGCGTGCCTTGCGCCGCTCTACGATCGCCGGGCGGAGGACATGCTGGATGCTCGCCGTGAGCGCCTCGACCTCGCGAAACAGGTAGGTCTCGCCGACGACGAGGACGTCGAGGAGACGCACGAGCTCGGCCTCTCCGCGAGGGTCGTAACGAAGGTAGTAGTAGTAGTCGAGCGGGCTGTCGAAGCCGAGGTCCGTCAAGCGGCTCGAGATCTTGTCCGCGAAGAGCGCCACGTCCGACGGGGCATAGTGAAGCCCAGCATGCTCTTCGACGAGCGAGCTCAGGAGCGCGAAGACCGATGGCGACAGAGGTTGCATGACGAAAAATCAACAAAGGAAGCGAGCTACTTTCGCTTGCTCGAGGTCCACCAAGAGATGAGGGCCCGCCCGTCGCGCGAGCGAGACCTTTAGCGTCCGTTCACGTTCGGTGAGGAAGACGTGGGTGAGGTTGGCAGGGGAGTCGTGACGGCGTGTCCCATCGAGACGCGTCGCACGATCGGATCGGGATCGGATGCGCTGCGATGAAGCGCTTCGCGTGCTTCGGCTGTGCCGAGCGCCGCGAGGGCGGAGGCCGCCGCGCGACGGGCATGGACGTTTTCGAAGGCGAGGGCCGCCGCGATGGCGGCCTGGCTGCTTGGTCGCCGCATCCGCGTGAGCGCGTTGGTGAGCACCGGCGCGCTGTCTTCGTCTGCGCTCTCGAGCGCGCTCAGCACGCCATCCACTCGCTCGTCGGCGGCGACAGCGAGCGCTTCGAGCGAGCGATCGCGCGTCGTGGGGTCCTTCAGACGCTCGATCAACGCGGCGGTCGCGTCTGGGCCGGGCCGCGTCGAGAGATACCCGATCGCTGCGCTTCGAACGCCTTCGTCCGGGTCGGAGGCCGCGTGCGCGAGGATCGGGACGACATCGGAGGAGTCGAACTCCGCGAGGGCGCCGATCGCGACGAGCCGCGTGGCGGCTTCGTCCGACATCGCGGCCTCACGGAGCGTGGAGATCGCGTTGGGGCGGCGTGCGATCCCGAGGCCGACGAGCGCGGCGCGGCGCAGATCGGCGTCGGGGGAGCGCGACGCTTCCCCGAGCGCCTGCGCGGCGCGATCGCCCGACAACCGCGCGAGCGCTTCGACCGCGGCGATGCGGACTTGTCCCGCTTCGTCGTTCATGCAGGCGACGACCTCGTCGGTGGCGGCGTCCACTCGGAGCCGACCAAGCGCCTGACAAGCGTAGTAACGAACCCATGGGTCCGCGTCGGTGAGGCCGGCACGAAGCTTGGCGATCACCGATGGCGCGGCGGTCGTCTGACCGAGCGCACGCATCACCGCGCCGCGTGTTCGCGCGGAGGGATGGCTCGCGGCGTCGAGCAAGGCCGTCACTGCCTTGGGATCATCGACGAGCGGGAGACCATAGATCGCTGCGTCGCGAATCTTCTCGTCTTCGTCGGAGAGCGCCTTGATGAGCGTGTCGAGGCCCTCGGCATAGCCGAAGTACGAGATGATCCTCAGCGCCGCTCGGCGTGTGACCTTGTCTTCGGAGCGCGCTTGCTCGAGCGCGAGCCGCTTCGTCTCGAGGCTGCCGAGCGACTGAATCGCTGCGGCGGCCGCTTGCGAGACGCGTGCGTCACGATCGCCGATGAGGCCGAAGAGCGACTGCACCGCCGCCGGATTTCCCGCGCGCGCGAGCGCCTCGCACGCGCGAACGCGAACCTCGGCCTCGGGATCGTTCAGGCAGGCCAGGAGCTCGTCGATGTAGTTGAAGGACGAGCCGACGATAGGAAGCAGCCGAAGCCGCTTCGCGCTGCTCCCGGAGCGAAGGTGACCGAGGAGATGGGAGAGCGCTCGCCCGCCGAGCCGGCGAAGCGCGTCGGCCGCCGCGGCGCCGACCGGCGGCTCTTGAAGGGAGAGCTCGACGAGCTGTTCGATGCCGATCGGATCACCAAGCCACCCGAGCACGCGCGCGATCGCGACGAGCTCGGAAGGCGCGACGCCGGGAATCGCCGCGACGATGCGTGCGCTGGCGGTGCTCGGCGAGATCGCCTCGGGCAAGGCCTTGGCGAGGACGGCCGTGTCACCGAAGCGCGTCTCGTAACGCTCGCGAAGCTCGGCAAGCGCGACGGTGGCCGTGCGCACGATCGCGTCGCCTGGCTTGATGAGGAGCTGCGCGAGCGGAAGGACGGCTCCCTCGTTGCCCGTGTGCCCCAGGCCACGCGCGGCCTCGGGCGCATAGAGCGGATCGAGGAGCAACGCAGTGAGGGGTTGCACGGCGCGGACGTCGCCGGTCCGTCCGAGCGCGTCGATCGCAGGGAAGGTACGGAAGAAGTGGCGTGACTCGACCGCCGCGATGAGCGCGTCGACGGTCTCGCTGCCACCGATGCGTCCAAGCGCCTCGATCGCCGCGACCGCGACGTTGTCGTCGGTGTGCTTCGAGAGCTCGCTCAGCAAAACGACGGCCCGATGCGCGCGGCGTCTTCCGAGGATCTGGATGGCGTCACACACCACCGCGACCTCGGCGCGTCGCGCGAGCTCCATCATCTTCGGGTCGACGTCGGCGCTCGAGGCGACGAGCGTGTCCACGGTCGCCGCGAGGCGCGCCTCGTTGTCGCGCTGAGTCTCGAGGGTGGCGACGAGCCCTGCGATCGGAGCCTCTCCGAGCGAGGCGAGCGCGCTGACGACGGCGCGCCGGACGGCCCAGCTCGGATCCACGAGCCGTGCGAGCAACGCGGTCACGCCCTCCGCTCCCGTGCGCGCGATCGACTCCACCTCTTCGATCCGTGTTCGATCCTCATGGGAGAGGACAAGCACCTTCTCGGCAAGGCTCATCGCGTTCGGTCTCCCGCGCTCGGCCCGTCGTCCACGGCCTCGTGCAGCTGGGTGGCGAGCTCGGTGAGATGCCGAAGCTCGAGATCGAGCGACGTCTGCGATCGCGTCCCCTTCGTGACGATCGACTGCGCCGTGCGGACGTGGCGCCAGGCGTCGTCGAGGAGCTTGGCGATGGAGCTTGACGTTTGATCAAGTGAATGTGGCTCCGTGCCACGCGCCTCGGCGCCGCCGCCGAAGAGACGAGCGACGAAATGCGTCGCCTCCTCGCTCTGCTTCACGAGGCGAGCGGCGATGGTGGTGTGCTCCTGGAAGGTCTTCGTCAGCGCATTTCCCGTGCGTGAGACGTGCCGTGAGGCGGTCTCGAGCTCCTTGGCGCCGCGTGCTTGCTCTGCGAGCGCCTTCGCGGTGAGCGAAGCTTGCTTGCGAACATCGTCGAGCGCGCGCGCGATCTCGGCGGCGCCCTTTGCCTGCTCGGAGAGACCGGCGATTGTCCTTTTTGTCACGTCGGTGATGTGCTGCGCGAGGGTGCCGATCGAGCGGCTGCTCTTCGCCTGGTCGGCGAGTGACTTGTTGGTCTGGCTGATCGCAGCGCGCATCTCCGCGGTCGCTCGGGCGAGCTGAGCGGAGGCGGTGGCCTGCTCGACGGCCGCGCGCGCGATCTGCTCGACGCTCAGCGACACGGCGGTGTTGGCCTTCACGATGTCGCGCATCGCGCGTGCTTGCTCCACGCTCGCCTGCGTCGTTTGCTTCGCCATCGTGCGCATCTCGGCGGCGGCGCGCGCGAGCGACTGCGTCGCCATCGTCTGCTCGGCGGCGGCGCGCGAGACCGTACGGCTCTGCTCGGTGACCTTGACGATGCTCTCCGTCACCGTGCCGACGCTCTTTGCTTGGCTCGAGGTCGCGCGTGAGACGTGACGCATCATCTCGCCAAGACCTTCGACGCCGCTCAAGATCGACCCGATCGCGTGATCGGCTTCTTTCGCGAGGGTGGCGCCTTCGTCAGCGAGCTTCACGCCTTCGTTCGTCGCGCTCACGGCGTCGCGCGCCGTGGACTGGAGCCCGCGGACGATCTTGCCGATCTCGCTGCTCGCGGCGGCGGCGCGATCGGACAGCGCGCGGATCTCCTCGGCGACGACGGCGAAGCCGCGACCGTGCTCACCCGCGCGCGCCGCCTCGATGCTCGCGTTGAGCGACAAGAGGTTGGTGCGATCGGCGATGAGGTTGATCGTCGCGACGATGTCGCCGATCTCTTCCGCGCGCGTGCCCATGTCTCGCATGACGTCGGAGGAGGACGAGATCGCGCTTCGAATGGCCCCAAAGCCCGCGATCGACTTCGAGACGGTCGCGCCGCTCTCGCGAACGGTTCCGATCGTCCGCTCGAACTGACGGCGGGCCTCTTCGCCGAGCTCGGCGAGCTGCGCGGTCGACGTCTGAAGCTCGGCGCCCGCGGCGGCGGTCGCGGTGGCGAGATCGGTGATGTGCTCGGAGCTCTTCGTGATGGCTCCGGCGCCGCGCGCGACCTGCTCGATCGCCGCGGCCGTGCTGTCGATCGTCGCGGCGTTCTTCTCGCTCGTCGCCGCGACCTCTTCGACCGCCGCCGCCACGCTCGTGACGTTGCCGGTCGCCTTTTGCAGCGTTGCCTCGAGCGCGCGCGCTTGCTCGGCGACGGTCGCGTTCGAACGCGCGAGCTCCTCCGTCGTCGCAGCGGTCTCGTCGATGCTCGACGCGAGCTGGGTCATGCTCGTGGCGATTTCGTTGATCGATCGATCCGTCGCGAGCACGTCGCTCGTGAGCGAGCCGAGACGCTCACCGACACCATCCGCGTCGCTCGCGAGGCGAGCAGTGCCCTTGGCCATTTGCTCGATCGTCGCTGCGATCTCTTCGATCGAGGACGCCGTGCCTTGGCTTCGCGCGGTCATGTCTCCGATCGACGCGGCCATTTCGGCGGCCGTGGCCAGGAGCTCTTCGCCATGCGCGGCGAGATCCTCCGCCGTGACGCCGGTCCCCTTGATCGAACGGAGCTGCTGGTCGAGCCCGACGTGCAGCGCGGTCACGGTCGTCGTGATGTCCTGGCCACTGGCGTTCGCCGCCGGCGCAGCCGGGGATGAGGGGCCTTCGAGGGCGGCCACACGTGCGCGCTCGACGCTCTCGGCGATCGCGTCGACCGCCTCGCGCACCGAGTCGCCATTGTGGAGCGTCTCTTGTCCCGCATGTCCAAGGCGATTCGCTCCCTCGACGAGCATGCGAAGCAGCCTCCGCCCGAGGGGTGACGCGACGTCGCCGCCGTTGCCGTTTCCGTTTCCGTTGTTGTTCGAGCCGCCGCTCTTTTCAAGCCTCTCAGACATCGACCGTCGGCTCCTCTCCACCACCAATGACTTTTTCGAAATCCAGGATCAAGATCGTCCGATTCTCGAGCTGGACAATCGCTCGAACGAAGCCGCTGTCGTCGACGAGACGAGGTGGCGGCTTCAGCGCGGACGATGGAATGCGTACGACCTCACGTGCGCGATCGACGAGCAATGCGACCGCGCGATGATGTTGGCTGCCGCGACCGCGTGCCGTGGCGACGGCGCTCTCGGCGACGACGACGCGCGACTCGAGCGTCGGCGCGCTCGCGGCGGGGAAGCCAAAGCGCAGGCGAAGGTCGATCACCGGGACGACTCGTCCCCGGAGCTGAATGATCCCGATCACGAAGGGGCGCGAGCCCGGCACGGGCGTCGCGCCGGTGAACGACTCCATCTGGAGCACCTCGCGAGCGGGCAAGCCGTAGTCGGCGTCGCCCACGCGAAACACGACGAAGAGCTCCTGGTCGACCGCGTCGCGCTTCGGCTGGCTCGATGGAGTGATGCTGCTCTCGGTGGCGATCGCGAGCGGCGACTCCGGTTCGCGCTCGGTCGTCGGCGGCGCGAGCGCGGTCGTCTCCTGCGGCTGGGGCGGGGTGCTCGTCATGCGGCATGCTCCTTTCGCGTCGCCTTGCTCTTGCCTTCGAGGCGGGAGGAGAGCGCGAGCAGATCGAGGACGACGGTGGCCTTGCCGTCACCGAGATCGGTGGACCCGGAGATCGTGATCGAGGCGACGAGCGGATCGGCGAGCGGACGGACGACGATCTCTTGTTGGCCGAGGACACGCGCGACGCCGAACGCGACCAGCTCCCCATGGCTCTTTCGGATGATGAGCGCGTGTGGTGAAGGCGCGAGCGCGGCGGCCGGCGCAGGGTCGTCGCTCGAGGCCAGCACGAGCGCTTCGCCGAGCTCGAAGAGCGGCACCGTCTCACCTCGCCGGGGAAGAAGACGCCCGTGGCTGCGGGATCCGCGCGGACCGGTGACGATGCGCTCGGCCGATGGGATCTCGACGATCTCCTCGACGATCGAGACAGGGACGGCAAAGCGATGTTGATCGCCTTCGCCGGATCGAACGATGAAGGCGTCGACGATGGCCACCGTCAGCGGGACGCGAAGGGTGAACGTGGTGCCCGCGCCCGCCTGCGTCGACAACGACAGCTCGCCGCCGAGCCCTTGCGTCACGATCTTGCGGACGATGTCCATGCCGAGGCCGCGACCGCTCGTGGTGTCCGCTTCGGCGCGGGTGGAGAGACCGGACTCGCACAGCGCGTCGAGAAGCGACGTGTCGCTGATCGGCAACGAGCGCTTCGCGCGGTGAGCGACCGCCGCGCGATCGACGCCGCGACCGTCGTCGGTGATCTTGATCTCGACGTTGCGGTCCAAGCTGACGCTTTGGATCGTCACCGTCGCGGTCTCGTCTTTTCCGAGTCGAGCGCGCTCTTCGGGCGGCTCGACGCCGTGATCGACCGCGTTGCGAATCAAGTGGACGAGCGCAGGGAAGAGGCGTTCGGCGACCGTCTTGTCGAGCTCCGCGGCGCCGACGTCGAGCTTCAAGCGAACGCGTTTGCCCGTGGTGCGCGCCAATCCACGGACGACGAGCTGAAGGCGGTCGAGCACCGCCGCGATCGGGACCATGCGCACGCGTAGAATCGCGGCGCGCAGCTCACGCAGCTGCCTCGCGTTGTCGATCATGATTCCGCGAAGCTCGCGGGTGTCGACCCCTGCAGCCTCGAGACGCTCGACCGCGAGCGCCATGCGCGATCGGGTCACGACGAGATCGCTCAACATGTCGATCGCGTCGTCGACGCGCGAGACCTCGACGCGGAGCATGCCGCGACTGCTCTCGTAGGTAGGCGAGGCGCCCGACTCGTTGCTGTCGACCCCTTCGTCGTCATGACTGTCGACCTCGAGGTCGCCTTCCTCCTCCTCCGGCGTCACGATCGGCTCACCTCGCGGGAGGATCTCGACCAACGACGAGGCGTCGATCCCGACCGCCTCTGCGATCGCATCGAGGCTCGCGTCGGTGAGAAGGAGGAGAGCAAAGAGGAGGCCGCCGGGGTTCTCGGGGGTGCGCGGCGTCGAGACGGGGACGATCTTGACGATCTCGGCGATCGCTTCGACCCGTGCGCGCACGCTCGTGATCGAGAGCCCGCGCGCGGCCTTCTCGGGCGACGGAGAGAAGTCGGCGCGAAGGGCAAAGCGCCCAGCGCGTGCGCCCGTACGGATCTGCTCCTCTTCCGACGCGGAGAGCTTCGCCGTCACCGCGGGCTCGAGCTTGAGTGTGGCGACCGCGCCGCTCGGCGCCGCGGCGCGCGCGTGCGCGCTCGAACGGCGGAGGAGGTTGTCGAGCGCTTCGAGCAGCTCGGGGGATGGATGGGGGATCGACGTCTGCTCTTCGGCGACCGCACGGATGCGCTTCGCGATCGACTCGGCGGCGCGAAGCAGGATCTCGATCGCGCGTTCGCCGAGCAAGCCGCCGCTTCGCTCTGCGTTGCGGAGCACGCTCTCCATCTTGTGCGAGAGGATGACGATCGGCTCGACGCCGACCATCGCCGAGAGACCCTTCAACGTGTGGAGGAGGCGAAGGAGCTCCCGAAGCTCGCGCGGTGCGCTCTTCTTCGCGCGCATGAGGCGCTCTACCTCGAGCAGGAGCCTCCGGACGGTCGCGAGGTGTTCATCTGCTTCGGCGACGAACGCGGATCGGAACTCTTTCAGGTCGACATTCACGATGGCGATGCTGGTGACGACGTCGTCGTGAGGAGCGCACGAGCCTCGGCGAGGATGGCCTCGGGCGTGAACGGTTTCGTGAGGTATTGCGATGCCCCCGCATGAAGAATGCGCTCGCGCGAGTCATCGTCGGCGCGTGTGGTGACGATGAGGATGGGGAGCGTGCGGAGCTTGTCTTGACCGCGGACGAACTCGACGACCTCGAGACCGCCGATGTCCGGCATGTTGAGGTCGAGGATGACGAGGTCGAACGACTTCATCGTCAGCCGCTCGATCGCCTCGAGACCACTCGATGCTTGCGTGACCGAGAACGACGCGTCCGGGCGCAGGCAGGCGCTGATCATGTCCCGCATTACTTTGCTGTCGTCGACGACGAGGATCTCCGGCACGGCGGACCCACCACCTTCTAGGCTGGTTGATGTTCTCGCGCCCGTTCGGGCGAGAGAACGAGCCTTCACTCTTACGGGGTGACCGTACCACGTCAATCACGACGCGCTCCGTGACGGCGCGTTTCGAGCAAGCGCGGTCGAAGTTGGGACTCAATGCCTCACCGCGTGGGTTCGTTCGCGGGCGGCGAAGGCACAGTGACGCAAATGATGCCTGCGACTCTCTTCACATGAGAGAAGCGCGCTGCCGATCGATCACGCGCGTGCCGACAGGACTTTCATCTCGTGGGTGATGAGGGTAGACCCAGAATGAACATCGCTCATGCTCGAGAGAACATAAGAAATGTCGGAAGAGCGCGGTCGCGTGTGGATTCTCGAGGACAGTGCGCTCGAAGCCGAGATGGCGCGGCGCGCGCTCGCGACCACGCAACAGATCTCGGTGTTCGATGATGGCTCGGTCCTCTTGGAGCGTCTCGCGACGGGCGCGCTGCCGGACGTCCTCGTCCTCGACAGCCACCTGCTCGGAGTGAGCGGCCTCGACGTGTGCCGTCATGTCCGCGAGACGATCGGCCCGATGGTGCTTCCGATCCTCATCCTCACCGCGCACGGCGGAAAGGAAGAAGTCGTCGAGGCGCTTCGCGCGGGCGCGAACGACTACGTCACGAAGCCCTATCACGTCGAAGAGCTCGTCACGCGCGTCGGAAACCTCGTGCGCGCATCTCAGCTCGCGGCGATGCAGGCCGCGCGCACGAGGCAGCTCGCTCTCGGCGCAGCCGTCGGCGCCGCCTTGACCGAGTCGCGCGCAGCCTCCGAGATCGCTCGTCGCTCCGCCGAGGCGATCGCGACGCACCTCGCGATGAACGTCCAGCGCGTGGAGGTGTGGACGCGGTCGACGGGTGAGCTCGTCCTCACGGCGCACGCGGCGACGAAGAACGAGGTGGTCAAGATCCCTCGCGCGGCGATCGACGCGGCCGCAGACGAAGAGAGCTCCGACAAAGAAGAACGGATGCCTGCGAGCCAGTCCCTCACCACGCACATCGTCGCGCTTCCGCTGCGCGTTCGAAGCGAGGTGCTCGGCGTGCTTGCGGCGGCCGTGCGTGAGCCGAGCCCCGACGTGGAGGCCGCGCTGAAGTCCGTCGCGAACCTCCTCGCGCTAGGGTTTTCGCGATCGCGTGCGGAGGAAGAGCGGCACGTGCTGCTCGATCGCGAGCGAAACGCGCGCGCAGAGGCAGAAGCCGCAAACCGCAGCAAGGACGAGTTCCTCGCGATGGTCTCGCACGAGCTACGCACGCCGCTCAACGCGATCACCGGGTGGATGAGCCTGCTCCTCTCGGGCGGCCTCGACGCCGCGCGGACGAAGCGAGCCTACGAGACGATCGATCGCAACGCGCGCGCGCAGGCGCAGCTGATCGACGATCTCCTCGACATCGGCCGCATCACGTCGGGAAAGCTTCGCCTCGACGAGAGCCGGATCGACGTCGGCTCGACCGCCGAGATGGCCCTCGAGTCGGTGCGCGTCAGCGCCGAGCAGCGCGGCGTGCGGCTCGAGTCTCACATCGACGCGAACACCGGCGAGATCCTCGGCGACGGCGCGCGCATCCAGCAGGTGATCTGGAACCTCCTCTCGAACGCGATCAAGTTCACGCCCAAAGGCGGAGAGGTGAAGCTCTCCGTCTCGCGCAATCCAAAGCGCGGCATCATCATCGACGTCACCGACTCCGGGCAGGGAATCACGCCCGACTTTCTCCCGCGCGTCTTCGATCGCTTCAAGCAAGAGGACAACTCCGCCACGCGCACGCGTGGTGGCCTCGGGCTTGGCCTCGCGATCGTTCGTCACCTCGTCGAGCTGCATGGCGGTACGATCGAGGCCGCGAGCGAAGGAAGCGGCAAGGGCTCGCGGTTCACGGTCGTCTTGCCGACGGACGCGGAGCCAGCGCGCCGGCGAACGTCGGACGTCGTCCAGCTGAGCAGCCAGGCATCACCGCTCGACCGGCCGCGCGAGATCGAGGGGCTCCGCGTGCTGGTCGTCGACGATGAGCCCGACGCGCGCGACTTGCTCCGAACGTTGCTCGAGTCGTGCAAGATGCAGGTGACGACCGCGTCGAGCGCCGCAGAGGCGATGAACGTCGTGAGGACGCACAAGCTCGACGTCGTCCTCTCCGACGTCGCGATGCCGGAAGAAGACGGGCTCGCGTTCATCCGCCGCGTCCGTGCGCTCACACGAGAAGAGGGAGGCCGCGTGCCCGCCGTCGCGCTCACGGCGTACGCGCGTCTCGAGGATCGAACGCGCGCGCTCCGCGCTGGCTTCAACGCGCACGTCGCGAAGCCCGTCGAGCCGAACGAGCTCCTGGCCGTCCTCAGTAGCCTCGCGAACACGCGCTAACCATACGGTCGGTGCAAAATGAAACGGGCGACACGTTAGCTGGAGCTGAGCTTTTCGCGCGCGAACGTGCTCGAGGTTCGGGCGGCCGAACCTGCACACGTTCTTGGAAACGCGCTATGGTTCGTGACGCTTATGTCTTCGAACGGTAGCAGCCAGTGGCTTTTGCTCGTCGACGACCATGAGGATGGTCGCGATCTCTTGAGCGAGTTCCTCCAGATGAACGGCTTCGCGGTCGAGGGGTGCGCCTCGGGCGAAGACGCCCTCGAGCGCATCGAGTCGAAGGGGCCGCCGAGCCTCGTCATCACCGACCTGTCCCTCGGGAGCTGTTCGATGAACGGCATGGACCTCGCGGCGCGGCTCAAGCAAGGGCCGACGACGAAGAGCGTTCCCATCCTCGCCGTGACCGGACATGCAGAATACAACAATCCCGATGGCCTCTTCGACGCCGTCCTCGTCAAGCCCGTCGCGCTGAACGAGCTCGCGTCGAAGGTTCGCAAGACGCTCGGCAAGTAGCCGATCCCGCGGAGCACGGCGGGTGACCGGGGTCGCGTCGAGGCCCGGCAGTGGAGACTTTCGCGCTGGAAAGTCGATGTGCTACGAGCCCGCCCGGAAGAGAGCTGTCCTCATGTCCATCCTCACGCGTCTTTGCCATCTCGGCTTTCTCGGCATTCTCGGCTTGAGCTCGATGCTCGCGCTCGCCCATTGCGGCGGCGACGACACGAATTCGGGCGCCGCGCCCCCGCCGGAGCCGGCGTCGAACGACGACGCAGGACCGGTCGCGACGCCAGAGCCGCCAACCCCTGGCGCCGATTACCTGATTGTCACCGCCGATACGCTCACCGCCTCGGCCGAGCACTTCAAGGCCTATCGCGAATCCACCGGACACAAGGTCGCCGTGCGGACCGTCTCTTCGATCGTCGTCCCCGCCTCGAAGAAGTCGGACGTCGCGGCGCAGAAGATCCACGACTTCGTCAAAGCGCAGTACGAGGTACGCGCCGACAAGACGAAGCCGTTCTTCGTGCTCTTGCTCGGAGACGCGACCGAAGACGAGACGTTCGGCCCCGCCGACGTGCCCGCGGGACACTACGTCGACAAGGACGACGACACGACCACGATCACGACCGACAACGTCTACGCCGATGTCGACGGCGATCACCTCCCAGATCTGGCGGTCGGTCGAGTGCCGGTGGCCACCGACGCGGAGGCCGACGGCGTGCTCGATCGGACGAAGGCGTACGAGGCGAGCTACGAGCCAGGGCTATGGAACCGCCGGCTCAGCCTCTTCGCGAGCACGAGCGGGTTTGGTGAGCCTGTCGACTCGACGATCGAGGGCTTCGTCTTCAAGATGGTCGAGGAGCTCCCGTACGACTTCGACCTGACGCTCACGTACGCGAAGCAGACGTCTCCGTACGTCTACATCCCGGAGAAGTTCAGCGACAAGGTGTACGAGCGACTCAACGAAGGATCGCTCATGATGGCGTACGTCGGCCACGGCGACACGACGGGCTTCACCACGCTCGATTGGAATGGCGGCAGCTTTCCCATCTTCGACACGAAGAAGCTCCCGACGAGCCTCGACATCACGCACAAGCCGCCGATCTTGACGCTGATCGCATGCCTCACGGGTCGCTTCACGGAAGGCGAGAGCGTGAGCGAGAGTCTCCTGAAGTCGAATCACGGACCTGTCGCCGTCTTGTCTTCGACGCAGATCTCGCATCCGTATCCGAACGCGATCTTCATCCGTGAGATCGCGAAGGCGCTCACCGCCTCGCCGACGAAGATCCCGACCGCTGGCGAGCTCTTCGTCAGCGCGAAGCAGCGCTCGATCAAGAACAACGACGAGCTCCGCAAGGAGATCGACTCGCAGGTGGGCGCGCTCGTCCCGTCATCGTCGCGCGAGATCCTGAAGCGAACGCACCTCTACATGTACACGCTGTTTGGCGACCCGGCCCTTCGCATCGCGTATCCGAAAGGCGCGGCCGACATCACGCTCGCCGCCGCCAGCGCGAAGCCGGGCGCGGACGTCTCGATCTCGGCCACGATCGGCGGCGTCACGAGCGCCAACGCGCTCGTCACGCTCGAGTCGACTCGGTCGACGATCGTCGGCGAGATCAAGCCGGTGCCGGCCGATGGCGCGCCGAACCGCGACGAGGTGATTCAGGCGAACTACGCCACAGCGAACGATCGCGCGCTCGTGAAGAAGACCGTCGCGGTCACGACCGGAAAGCTCGAAGGCGTGACCCTCACGATCCCGCAGACGGCTCCCGCGGGCACCTACTACGTGAAGGTGTATGCCGACGACGGCAAGGTCGACGCGCTCGGCTCGAAGCCGATCACGATCACCGCAAACTGACGTCAGCGATCAGGATCGCGATCGCGATCCTTCGAGCGAGCAGTCTCGCGTAGCCCACGAATGAACGTGACCGGGCGACCGCGTAGCTCTTCGAACAAGCGCTCGCGATCGGAGTCCCCGACGACGAGATCGGCGATCGTGACGTTGAGCGCCCGCGCCACGCGCGCAAGCGTACCGACGCCAGGGACGACGAGCCCGCGTTCGAGCTCGGAGACATACCCGCGACCAAGCCCCGTCTCTTCGACGAACGCATCGAACGCGAACGCTGTCTCCGTGCGGAGCTGGCGAATGCGCTGACCGATGCGAGCGGCCAAGGGATCGGGACGATCACGGTGACGCGATCGCGCTAAGGCTCGTTTCGTCGATGCCGCCTTCGCCATGATCGGTATCTAGCGCATGCCGAACGAAACATGGTTCGTGCTTCCGAACCTCGAGCGATCAATCCGACGACTCGTTACGTTCGGACAAACCTGCCGCATCTCGGCGATGCGACAAGCGGCGACAGTTGAAGCTGCGTGCTTGCTTCAGCGACCCGCGAGGATCGCGTCGGTGTGCGGGCGCAGCTCGGGACGCGTGCTCGCGAGACGTTCGAGCGTGATGCGTGCGCCTTGAGGATCCAGCGCAAAAAGCGAGCGCGCGAGCGCGATCACGATGCGTGAGTCGTCACGCGGTCCAAGCGCGGACCGGATCGATCCCATGATCCCTTGAGCTGGCGCGAGGCGCGCGTGCAGAAACGCGATCGCTCGAGGTCGCGCCTCGGGTGTCGCGGAGCGAAACGACGTCGCGGCGGCGAGCTTCAGATCCTCACCCGCCGGGTTTTGGCCGAGCACGAGCCGGCCGAGGCGCTCGATCACGAGATCGTCGATGCAGCCGAGGCGCTGGAGCTCCTCGAGAGCGATCGCGCGAAACCCATCGTGATGCGCGTCGAGGACACCGACGAGGAGCGGCCGCGCGCGAACACCCCAGAGCGTCACCGTCGCGGTGAGCGCAGCGACGCCGAGGCTTGGTTTGTCGAGTCGAACGAAGCGAACGGTGACGTCGCCCGCCGCGTCGGAGCGTGCGTCGGCGATCGAGCGAAGGAGATCCTCGGCGAGCGCTTCGTCTTGTCGTGACGCAAGAGACGTGAGCGGCTCGAGCGCCGCGATGATGACGGGAAGGCCTTGGTTGCCGACGTAACGCATCATCGATACGAACTGCCCGCGTGACTCGAGTGACGGAGGCCGCGCACGTCGAATGTCGATGAGCGCGCGCGTGGCGACCGGCCCTGCGTCGCGCAGGATCATGAGCGTGTCCTCGCTGCGTTCGATCTTCGCGTCGAGCAAGTTCACGGTGTGACGTCGAATGACCTCGGGGTCGCGAAGGACGCGAAGCGCGCGCTGCGCCAGATCGGTCTCGACGTCGTCGAGCGTCATCTGGCCGAGGCGATTCTTCAGCCACGCGATCAGATCGCGCGCGAGCTTCATGTTGCCCGCGAGGAGCGCTCCTTTGAGCGTCTCGGCGAGCGCCGCATACGCGCTGGGGCGATGCTGCGCTCCGATGTCGTGGAGGTTGCCGAGCGCGTCGGCGGTGTTCGACGTGAAGTCTTGCACCGTCAGCGTCTGACCTCGCATCGAGATCTTTCGCATCGTGCCCGACGGATTCGATCCTTCATCGATCAGCTTGTGGAGCTCT
Organism: Labilithrix sp.; assembly: GCA_044227045.1. Classification (GTDB taxonomy): domain Bacteria; phylum Myxococcota_A; class Polyangia; order Polyangiales; family Polyangiaceae; genus Labilithrix. The sequence goes on along the minus strand of JBGAFW010000043.1, from coordinate 46,942 downwards.
GCGCGAAGCTCGCGTGCATCTCGCTGGCGATGCTGCGGCTCCTTCTCGAGCGCCTTCATGATGATGCGCTCGAGCGCGGGAGACACATCGGGCTGATGCTTCGACGGCGGCACCGGCGACTCGACCAGGTGCATCGTCAAGATCTGCATCGGATTTTCGGAGATGAACGGCACACGCCCGGTCGCGAGCTCGTAGAGGACGACGCCGAGCGCGTAGACGTCCGTTCGCGCATCGACCGGATCGTTCTGGATTTGCTCGGGCGACATGTACACCGGCGTGCCGACGATCTTCGACGCATCGGGCGCCATCAAGAGCGTGTGATCTTCGTCGCCGATCTCCTTCTGCGCTGGCTGCTGCCAGTGGGCGATGCCGAAGTCGCAGACCTTGACGAGCTCGGTCTCGCGCCCATCGTCGTCGCGTCCCTTCACCACGACGATGTTCTCGGGCTTGATGTCGCGGTGGATCACGCCTCCGTCGTGTGCATGCGCGAGCCCCGCGCACGCTTGCGCGACGAGGTTGACGATGCGCGCCTCGCTCAGACGGCCCTCGACGTCGAGCGTGTGCTGCAAGCTCTTTCCCTCGAGGAGCTCCATCACGATGTAGAGGAGCCCGTCCGGCTCTTGGCCGTAGTCGATGACACGAAGCACGTTTCGATGATCGAGCCGGCTGGCGGCGAGCGCTTCGGCGTAGAAGCGTGTGCAGTAGTCCTGGCTCAGCTGCAGCGTCGGATGCAGCACCTTCACCGCGACGGCACGACGAAGCGCCGAGTGCACGGCACGATACACTTCGCCGCTGGCTCCTCCGCCGAGGAGCTGCTCGAGCACGAAGCGGCCATCGCCGAGGGCGCGACCGCGGAGCGCACCTGGCGCGCGTCGTGAGAGCGTCGTCGGACCGGTCATGCGCGCGAGCGCCATCGCGTGGTGTTGGGAGAGCGGCCGCGACGACGGCGGCGGTCCGCCTCCTTCGATCCCCGTCCATTTTCCTGCGAAGAACCCGGTCGGCGGCGTCACCTGCGAGATCTTGTGCGGCTTCTTCTCTTCGACCGGCGGCGCGCCACCAGAGAAGAGCTCCATTCGAAGGACGGTCTCGTGTCGATCGTCCAGGGGCTTCAGCCGCAGAGGAAAGCCCTGCGCTGTGGGTGGACCCATCGGCTCGGCGAGGACCACGAGCGGTTGGTCGTAGCCTTCGACGTGGATCTCGAGCGCGTGCTCGGACGCGTCGATCGGCGGTGACTCGAGCGGAAGCTCGGCGACCTCGTTCGCGACCGCTACCCACGCCAAGTACCCACGCTCACGCTTCTCGAGGAGCGTGGTGGAGATGACGGGGAGGGGTGATGTCGGCTCGGTCATCGGCTGCCGTGCCACGGACGGTCGAACACGTGCGTGAACCCGTGCCTACGCTCGCATCTGTCATCCATCGCCGCACGAACATCACAGCACGCGCGCTCTCGTCTCGCAATTCGGGCTCGGCGTCGCGAGCCTCGTGGGGCGCGCCCCTACATGGTGCGGCTTCGCGCGAGCCGCAGAAAGCCCGAGGGTCACGCGACGCGCGAGATCGGGCCTTGGTCTTCGTCGTCGTCGGAGGTTGTGCTTGCTTCCCACGCGCGCCCATGACCTCGAAGCGGCTCGGCCTTCGCGGGCGCGTTCGACTCTTCGAAGGCGCGGAGGAAGTCGAAGGGGTCGATCTTCGCCGTTCGAAGGATCGCGCGCACGAGGGCAGGGCTCAACGTGGCGCTCATGGGGACGATGACGACGTTTGCCTCACGATGGAGCGACGCGACTCCGCCACTACGCGAGCCGGCTCGATACCCAAATCGACTGAGGAGCGAAGCGCATTCGGCGCCGGAAAGAGGAGGAAGAGCGAACATCTCGAAAGAGCCAAAGTGCAACCGTGATGCCTGAGCATGCTCGCGCTGCGGGCCACGAGCTTTCGCGGAGTTGGTGCCCGTGGGTATCCGGATCGACGCGGAGAACGCTGTCCAAAGTCTGACGGTCGTCGGTTTCGAGACGAGCACGCCACAGCGCTCCTGCCCAAAACCCGCAGCGCAACGGTTGCGCCGGCACGCAGCTCGGGCGTCCGGTACTCGGTTTGCTTGAGAGTGAGGAGCATGATTCCGCTCGTCGCAGTATCCGGTGCGGAGTGTAGGGACGCACTCTCGATCGCAGGCTTCACGCTCACGTCACGTTCGAGTCAATCGGTCACGATGAGGAAGGGAGACCGCGTCGTCGTGATCCCCGATGTCGCGATGCTGTGCCCTGAGGAGCTCACCGCGATGCTTCGTGACGCAGGCGTTCGCTACAGCGACTTTCTCGACCTCCTCAGCGAGGCGCCCACCGATCCCGCGATCTCGAGGACGCGGCTGATCGCAACGACGGCGGCGCGGTAACGGAACGCGCCACGTAGCCCTTCACGCTCGCTCTTCCGCGATTGCCTCACGTGGGGCAAGTCGTCACGCACGAGCTGCACGAGCCGAAATCGTCACGAAACGTTCTCGAGCCGTTTTCTCGCGCGGCGTACAACCAGCTTCGCCGATGAAAGCAGGTACGTCCTTTGTATCGAGCGGCCGCCGATGAGTGTGTTCCCTTCGGCTCCCGGCATCAACAAGACCTCGATGACCACCAGCGTCCGCGTCTTGCTCGCCACCCTCGAGAACGAGCGGCATGCGCGCGGCGCGCTCCTCGTTGCCTTCATCGAGGAGCTCCACGCGGCCTTCGCCGACCGCGCTCCCGACTCGACCCGTGCGCTCCTCCAGCGCGCCGCGACGGGTGACATCGACGACGTCGCCGACACCGACTTCCTCGTGCTGCTCGACGAGCTCCGCGCGCGCGTCCGCGAAGCTGCCTGACGATCGCATGGCAGCCCGCGAGCGCCTCACGCGAAGAGGCGCGGACCGCGGCGCGGACCTGCCCCGAAAGGCCGTGCGAATCGCGGTTCGCAGGCCAAAAACAAGGTTTTTAACGCAGTTTGAGTTTGCGGCATTGCACCCAAAACGATGCCGTGCTTAACCGCGCGAACCATGACGAACCTGGCGGACTACGTCCTCTTCCGCGACTCGAAGCTTGCTACCCGTTACGCGGGTGGAAGTGGCTCGAAAATTCCGATGACCACACTCTTCGAGGCTTACCTCGATGGCAAGGTCGACATCCCCGACATGGATGCGTTCCTCGACGCCCGTGGGGACATCGTCAAGTACACGATCACCGAAGATCACCTGAAGTTCTTCTTCACGCGCATGATCCCCGAGGTCGCGATCCACTCGAAGGCGCAAGACGAGCGCATCGTTCGCGATCACTACGATCGCGGCGATGACTTCTTCGCCGCGTTCCTCGGCGACCGCATGGTCTACACGTCGGGTATCTTCACGAACGAGAAGCAGTCGCTCGAGCAGGCCCAAGACGACAAGATCGACCTCGTCTGCTCGAAGCTGATGCTGAAGCCCGGCGAGCGCTTGCTCGACATCGGCTGCGGCTGGGGCACGCTCACGATGCGCGCCGCGAAGGTTTGGGGAGCGGACGCCACCGGCGTCACGATCTCGAAGAACCAGACGGCGTTCGGCAACGGCCGCATCGAGAAGAACGGCGTCAAAGAGACCGCGCGCATCCTCTGCCGCGACTACCGCGAGATCCCCGGCGAGCAGTTCGACAAGATCTCGAGCCTCGAGATGGTCGAGCACGTCGGCCTCAAGAACGTCCCGCTCTACTGCAAGACGGTCTACAACCTCCTCAAGGACGACGGTCTCTTCCTCCTCCAGTGGACCGGTCTCCGCCGCGGCGGACCGCAGCTCGGCGTGCCGGTCATCGGCCTCCGCCCCGAGGACCTCATCTGGGGTCTCTTCATGAACAAGTACATCTTCTCCGGCGCGGACGCGTCGCTCACGCTGAGCGACATGTGCCGTTACATGGAGAAGGCGGGCTTCGAGATCCAGAGCGCCGAGAACGTCAGCATCCACTACGCGATCACGATCGAGCGCTGGCACAAGAACTGGCAAGAGAACCGCGAGCAGATCCTCAAGACCTACGGCGAGCGTTGGTACCGCCTCTGGCACCTCTTCCTCGCATGGTCGTGGCGCATCGCAGCCCAGGGCAACGCGGCGTGCTTCCAGATCCTCGCGAACAAGAACCTCGACACGTTCAACCGCCGCATCTTCATCGGGCAGAACCCGCTCGCACGTCCGGCCGCGGTCGGCACGCGCCCGCAGATCCCGCTCCACGCGAACGGCGGCACCGTCGCCGAAGCCGAGTGACCCAAGCGCTTCGTTGAAGAACGACGCGAAATGACAGAAACGGCCTGCGCAGAACGCGGGCCGTTTCGCTTTTGTCGTCGCGCTCGTCAGCGCACGATCGGGAGTCGGCGCGGACCTTCCAGCGCGCCTTCTTTCTCCGCGCCGTCACTCTTGGCGAAGAGATCGCGAAGCGCGATCCGTGAAGGCGCGCCCGTCACGGCGGCTTGTCGATCGGCGAGCCGCTGCTCGAACGGCCCGAGCGTCCAGAGCTCGTCGGCCGGGAGGTCTTCGAGCGGAGGTCCCTCGAGGTTCAGCGGGCAGATGTCGCGCGACTCGAGGATCTCCTCCTCGGCGGCGTCCTCTTCGAGCCAGCGGAGAGGCAACCCCTGCGTGCGGCACACATAAGGACGGTGCGCGTAGATCCGGCAGCTCCGGTCTTCGCCGAGGAACGCGCAGCCGCCGGCGGGATGCGGGAGCCCGTTCGCGAGGAGATCGGCGTGGTGCCGGCGGATCACGCTGGCTTCGATCTCGAAGACGGTGAGATCGTCGATGCAGCAGTCGGCGCATCCCGAAGCGCACTTGAGCCGCGCCGCATGGGCCTTCGCGACCGGCGCGGAGGCCTCATCCACGAGCGCGTGGAGTCGCTCGACCCAGAGGATCGTCGCCTCCTCCGCTTCCTGATTGCTCATCGATGCTCGTCCTCGTTCGACATCACGACGTTCTCTCGAGGCAGACCATATCCGAGGACGCTATGTTTGGAGAGTGCCAGTCCGCGTGTCGGTGCTCGAGCTTCCCGCGCGCTACGACGGCGCCACGCTCGCGCTCGGCGACCTCGACCGGTTGCTCGAGGGCGGGCCAGCGACCGATCTCGCGATCGTGCCCGAGACGTCCTTCACCGGATACGTCTCGCCCGAAGGTGACTTCGACCTGACGCGGTTCGCGGAGCCGCTCGCCGGGCCGACCGTCCGCGCCGTCCTCGCGCTCGCGGCGAAACATCGGACGGCCATCGTCGCCCCGCTCATCCTTCGCGATGGACAACGTGTGTACAATACAGCGTTCGTCGCGGCGCCGGACGGCCAGGTGCTCGCGTCGTACCGCAAGCGCCACCCGTGGTTCCCGGAGCGCTGGGCATCGAAAGGGACGTCGCCGCTGCCCATCTTCACGATCGGTGGTCTTCGGATGACGATCGCGATCTGCTACGACGGCCACTTCTTGCCGTACGACTCGAAGGACATCCTCGAGAGCGTCGACGTGCTCGTCTTCATGAGCGCGTGGGTGGACGAAGAAGATTCACGCATGCCGCTCCTTCGCGGCCTCGCGCGACGCTTCCACGTCGCGGTCGCGAACGCGAACTGGGCGAGCGGTGACGTCGAGGTCCCAGGCCAAGGCGAGTCGTGCATCCTCGACGCGAACGGTCGCGTGCTCGCGCAGGTGCCGTTCGGTGCGGAGTCACCCTCGCGTATCGACGCCGTTTTGTCGGGGCGGCCGCGCTGATTGATCAGCGTTCGAATTGAGCGAATACTCTCGCCCATGACGACAGGCAGCGAGACGTATCGTGGTGGAGTATCTCCTCAAGGCACGATCATGGTGACGACGGGGCCGGACATCTCCGGTCATCGCGTCGCACAATATCTTGGCATCGTGCGAGGCATCGTGGTGCGGTCCACGAGCATCGGTCAGGGCATCGTGGGTGCGTTCAAGCAGCTCGGTGGCGGGAACATCGCCGAGTATGTCGAGGTCTGCGAGTCGGCGCGTCAGGAGGCGTACCTGCTCATGATGGATCACGCGGAAAAGCTGGGCGCGCACGCGGTGATCGCGATGCGCTACGACGCGACGGAGTTCGTCGCGGGCGCGACCGAGGTCCTCGCGTATGGCACGGCGGTGCGCCTCGAGCGCTGACGGCATCTGAGGTCGTTTTCGCTCACCTTGTCGTTCCGCTGACCTCGCGACGAACGCTGCTTTCGCTTGCAACGCTCCTCGCGAACGTTGAAGCTCGTGCCTAGGGCGCAGCACAGCGTGTTTACGTGAAGATCGGGAGCATCCTCGCCGGCAAGTTCCGAATCGAGCGCGTCATCGGGCGCGGCGCGATGGGCGTCGTGCTGGAAGCGATCGACGTGACGCTCGGGCGCCGGGTCGCGGTGAAGCTGATCTTGCCGCAGCATGCGCAGGACCGCGAGCTGCGTGGTCGCTTCATGCGCGAGGCGAGCGTGATGACGCGGCTCGGAAGCGAGCATGTCGCGCGCGTGCTCGAGGTCGGCGAGCTCGAAGACGGCATGCTGTTTCTCGCGATGGAGTATCTCGAGGGGCAGTCGCTCGAGCACCTCATTCAAAACGGCGGCCCTCTCCCCGCGGCGGACGCGGTCGATCTCCTCCTCGAGGTGCTCGACGCGATCGCGGAGGCGCACGACCTCGGGCTCGTGCACCGCGACATCAAGCCCTCGAACATGTTCCTCGCGGCGCGAAAAGGCAAAGACCCGATCGTCAAGGTGCTCGACTTCGGGATCGTCAAAGACACCGCCTCGAGCGCGAAGCTCACCGCCACGGGCACGCTGCCGGGCACGCCGGCGTACATGGCGCCGGAGCAGGTCGCGCTTCAAGAGGAGCTCATCGACGCGCGCGCCGACGTGTGGTCGCTCGGCGTGACGCTCTACGAGCTGCTCACTGGCGAGCTCCCCTTCACCGGTCCGATCAACGTCATGCTCACGCGCATCCGCGCCGAGGCGCCGCCGAGGCTTCGCGGTCGTCGCCCCGACGTGGCGCCCGAGCTCGAGGCGATCGTCGACCGGTGCCTCTCGAAGGATCCGCGCGGGCGATTCGCGAATGCCGGCGAGCTGCGTGACGCGCTGATGGAGCTGCGGTCACGCGGGCTCATCCGAAGCGAGCGCGGCGCCGAGCGTCGCGCGGCGACGACGGCGATCAGCCAGGAGCGATCGCGTGGAAACCCGAGGCTCACCGCCGACACGGAGGTCGAGCCGTCGGGACCTTACCGGCACGAGGATCCGCTCGCTGTGAGCGGGAGCGGCGCCGCCTACGCGCCGAACGCGGATCCCTTGTCTCTGTCGCGCAGCCGCGGAGGCGCGCCTCCACCAAACGGCGGGAAGGTGCTCCCCATCTTCTTGTTCGTCCTCGGGCTCGTCCTCGTCGTCGGCGTGGTCCTCGCGATGCAAGGTAGCTTCTCGAAGGTCGTCGCCGCGTCGCCCTCGGCCGATCCGCTGCCGAGCGCATCGCTCGAGAGCCGCACGAGCGCACCCACGCCACCCGAGGCCGACGCGGGCGCCGCGCTCCTCGCGCCTCCGGTGCCTTCGTCCAGCTCACCCGCGCCGCTGGCGTCGGGCAAGCGTGCGAGCGCGCGTCATGCGCGGGTGGTGTCCGCACGCAACACCGGCGATCGCGCGTGGCGCGCGTGGGTCGACCGCCATCGCGCGCGCCTCGAAGGATGCGCGTCGCAGCAGCTCTGCGCCGTGACGCTGAACGTTCGCCTCACGAAGGCCGACGTGAAGGCCGAGGTCGGCACGGCGGTGGTGCAAGGATCCTCACCCGACGCTGCGTGTACTGTGCACCCATCGCTCGTGAGCTGCGTCACGACGCTCGCGAACGAGCCCACGCCGAGGCTCGACGTGTGCAGCGATCCAGTGGATTGCCACGGCGAGATCTTGATCGCGTTCGACTGACTACGCGATCAGCGCCGCGTGCGGGTTCGCGCCGAATGGCGTGCCGGCGACGCCACACGCCGCGGCCGCGGCCGCCCAGAAGCCCTTGACCGGCGGCGTGGTCGCCGCGAAACGCGACTGCTCGTTGACGCCGAAGCTGACGCCCTTCTTCAGACGCTTGCCGAACATCGCCGCGACGGTGCCGTCGCCGTGGTCGCCGTTCGGAAGGCGAACGAGCTCGCCGGAGATGCAGACGACGACGTTGTGACCTTCGAGGTTGAGCATGCGATCGAGGAAGGTCTTGATCGCCGCGACGCGGTTGCCGGAGAAGCCGTTCGTACCGAGGAGCTTGCGGCGCGAGTAGAGGCCGTTCGAAGACGCTCCGCCGCTCGTCTGGTGGAAGTCCCACGAGGCCAGGCCGAAGTCGGTGATGTTCACGACGTTGGTGCCGCCCGCGCGGATCATGATCTCGGCGCCGGCGAGCATCGAGGCGAACGACGTGACGTCGGTGGACGTGCCGAGGCCATACGCCGTCGAGATCTCGGGGAGCGTCACGGGCTTCGGCGGCGGCTTTCGCAGCGCGCCGATCGCGGACGTGTATGCGTCCGTCAGCGACGTCAGCCGCGACGGGCTCATGTCGATCTGGCGCTTCGAGATCGACTGGCTCGTCTCGAGCGACGCGGCGGCGAGATCACGGCTCGGCGCGTTGGGGTTGGGGGCTGACGCGCCGAGCGCAGAGAGCGCGTCTTCGAGGTTCGAGACCTTCTGGAGCGCGACGCCCTGATATGCGGGCTGCTCTTGGTACGCCGGCGGGCGGTCTCCGAAATACACGGCCTTGAACGCGCTATCGCCGCCGATGGCGTGCGCGAGGATGTTCAGGTTGCAGTCGTTGCCGTCTTTCAAGATCGCGCGCTCACCGCCAGACTTCAGGTTCTGCGGCGTCGTGTGGAGCGCGTTGCCATGCTTCATCCCGATCGCGGCCCAGTGATCGAGCGCGATCTGCGGGAAGGTGCCGAACGTCGTCGCGTCGGTGAACACGCCGTTGCCGACGTCCTTGATGTTCGTGCTGGTGACGCCGAAGACGTTGCCGGTGAGGTACTTGTCGGCGTTGCCCGCGAAGAGCGCGTTGAGGCCGCCGTTGAAGAAGATGTGTACGAAGTGCGACGGCTCTCCTGCGGCGAACGCGTCGCCGACGAGCGGCCCAGCGATGCGCGACCCGAGCGCGGCGCCGCCCGCGGCGAGAGCGCCTTTGAGAATTCCACGTCGTGAGAGCTTGCTGTGGTTCATGGCTAGGTGCTCGCGATCAGAACGTGAGGAAGTGGCTCGAAGAGAGGATCGACGCGCAGACGTACGCCCAGCGTCGCTTCGGGTCGGGCTCGGCGCCGAGCTTCTTGGTCGCGAGCTCCACGCATCCGCTCACCTCGTCGGGTGACGGCGTCTGGCTCCACGCCTTGCGCATGGTCGTCGTGCAGAACTGCGTCGCGCTCGCGTCGTCGGGCATCGCGGTGTTGGCCGTCACGATCGCCGCGCTCGAGCAGCCTTCGAAGGCGATGTCGAACATCGTGTTGAGCGACACACCCGAGTGCGACGCCTCGGCGTACCAGCGGGCGGGAGGATCGTCGAAGGACGCGCCGGCCCCTTCGAGGCTCTTCGGCGCGACGCCGAGGACGCGTTGGAACTCGCCCGTCATCACCGCGTACGGCTTGAAGCGCGCGCGATTGACGCCCACGTTCTCGTTGATGCGCTTGTCTTCGAGCTTGGTGCCGTCGAAGAGCGGATACGAGCGCCCCTCGGGCTTCTGGGTGCATTGGAGCGCCTCGGGAGTGACGCCGTCGCCGTTCTCACCATCGGCGCCGGGCGCGTTGTTGCGCCGGCCGGTGAGCGCGTTCGGATCGTCGTCGCAGGCAACGACGAGGAGCGCGACGTTCGCGACGAGCAGGGCGTGCCGAAGATGTTTGGAGAGGAAGGGGTTCATCGTCGTCATTACCTGCAGAACGAGGCATCCTTCACGACCGCGGAGACCGCGGCGCGAATCGTCTTTTGGCCCGCGAGCGCGTCGACGCACTTGTCGAACACGGGCGCTTCGCATTGGTTCTCTGGCCGCCCATGCACGAACTTGAAGACGTTGCGGCATTGCTGAAAGCGCCATGCATCGGAGTCGACGAGCGCCGTCACGAGCGACTTGTCGTCCGCGATCGACTTGCCGAGGATCTGTTGCGGGCCCTCGGTCGGCGCGGTGAACGTCATCGTGTCGCCCTGGCCTTTTCGCTTCGGCAAGACCTTCGCGAACGTGTCGAGCGCGTACCACGAGTCGAAGTGGCATCCTCGGCACGCCGCGGCCTGGCGTCCTTGGTCGGTGCGATCGTCGCCGGGGTTTCCGATGCTCGGCGTGAGCTCGAGCCCGGTCGTGTTCGAGAGGATGCGAAAGGCGCCGACGAGCATGTAGCCCTCGGCTTCGTTGCCCGAGTAGCGCTTCATCCACGACGGAGAGCGGAAGTAGCCGAGCCCCTTCGCGTCTTCCTTCACGTCCATCCCGTCGCCCGCTGCGTTTGCGGTGATCGCGTACGGGCCGATGAACATGTCGGACCAAGGCTTGTCGTTCGTGATGATGTGCTTGGCGAGGTAGTAGACGGGGTCGTCGGCGGCGGTCGATGCCGGTCCGCCGTTGAATTCGGAGTTGATGAAGCGTGCGTAACGCTCGGCGAAGTCGGCCGAGGCGAGGAGCGCGTCGGCTTGGCTCTGCGGATCGCTCGCCGTCATCAGCTTTGCGTCGGGGCTCTTCCCGACGAGCGCGATCGAGAGACGAATCGCGCAGCGCTCGGCGACCTCGGCCTGATCGGCTTCGCCGCCTTCCGCGCGCGCGGCCTTTGGGGGTTGCAAGAAGAGGCCAGCGGTGATCGCCGCCGTGATCGGCAACGCCGACAAGGCGAGGGACACCAGAGGCGAGCGACGACCGAGCATGAGGAGGTAGCTCGCAAGTGACATACCATTGCCTACATGGGCGCCATTGGTAGAAAATGCCGTAAATCCTGCGCATCGTCGCATAGCCCAGACTTCGATCTGCCGGATCGACAGATGTCCATGGGCGTGCGCGATCAGGTCGGATCATCGGGGTTCGTCGAAAGACTCGACGGAATCGATCACGGCCGCCACCGCGCGCGCAGGCACGGTCGTGGCAGTGGCCTCGTCATCGTCATGAGAGCTTGGTGGGTGGGGACGTCGTTGGTCGCGTTGGTTCTCGGTGCATGCACCTCGACCTCGGGTTTTGCGGATGACCTCGACGCGCGTGTCGATCCGCCAAAAAGGAAAGACGAAGGCGCGGTAGGCGGAAAAGGCGGTGGTGGCGCCGCCGGGAGCGGACCCTCTGGCACACCCAACGAGGCGACGTGCGCCGACGGCAAGAAGGCATGCGGGCCTGATGGCGACACGTGCGTCGACGTCACGAGCGATCCGAACAACTGCGGGCGCTGCGGCCACAGCTGCCTTGGCGGCAAGTGCTCCGGCGGCGCGTGTCAGCCGATCGAGCTCACGTCGAAGCTCTCCATTCCGCAGGGGCTCGCGCTTGGACCCGACGGCGTCTACGTCGCGGTGTGGGGCGCAAACAAAGTGGTGCGCGTCCCGAAGAGCGGTGGGCCGGCCGAAGACGTCAGCACGTCGACGTCGCATCCGTGGGGCATCGCCGTCGCGTCGTCGGGCGGCAAGACCACGAGCATCGTCTGGGGTGAAGAGAACGGCTCCTCTTCGAACGTCGTCTTCTGCGACGCGGTGCCATGCACGTCTCCGAAGAAGTCGCTCGTCGGCAGCGATGTGTATGCGGTCGCGATCTCTTCCGGCAGCGCCTACTGGACGACGCGCTCGGCGAGCAGCGGCAAGGTGCAGAGCTGCAACGTGAACGGGTGCTTCGGGACGCCGTTCGATCGCGTGACGGGCCAAGCGAACATTCGGGGCCTCGTCGTCACCGGCGCGCAGCTCGCCTTCGGGGTGAGATCGAGCGGTGGGGTGATACGTCGATCGACCACCGCGGGGACGGGCATGGTCGATCTGATCCCCGATCTCGACAACGCCGAGGGGCTCGCCACCGACGGCACCACGCTCTACGCCGCCGTCAACGGCTCGGGGATCATCGCACGCTGTCCGCTCACCGGTTGCACGGCGCAGACGCCCTCGACGTTCGCGCTCGCCACCTATCCCCACGCCGTCACGACGGATGGAACGAACGTGTACTGGGCGAACGGATTGGCCCAAGAAAAAGGCTCGATCTCGTGGTGCCCCGCGACGGGATGCAGCGGCGCCGGCAATGTCCTCGCCGACGCGCAGAGCAATCCTTCCGGGATCGCCGTCGACGCCGAGGCCATCTATTGGACGACCTCGGCACCGGACGGCACCGTGATGAAGATCGCGAAGCCCTAAATGAAAAAACGGCGCGAAGTGCTGGTACGCTTGCCTCGTGGTGAGCCACGACCGCACGGAGAGACGTGTCTCGCGCGCATCGATCCTCGGAGCGCTGGCGCTCGCGTGCGGGTCGTCGGCGCTCCTTGCGTGTGGTCTCGTCTTCGCGCCCGGTGACTTCACCGAGTCGTCTGGGGCGGGCACGTCGAGCGGCGAGGGCGGGGCGATCGACGCGCCGTCTGATCAAGGCACGGGCGGCTCGGACGGCGGCTCCTCGTCGGGCGACACCGGGACGAGCAGCGGCGGCGTTCGTGTCCTCCTCGTCGGTGGTCGCCGTGAGCCGCTCAACGGCGAGCCATCAGGCAACACGTTCTTCACCCCCGAGACGTTGAAGACGACGCTCTTGCCGAGCGGCGAGGTCGGAGCCTGGTCGTTCGATTACGCGCCGCCGACGCCATCCACGTGGTCATCGGTGAAGGTGATGTCGGGCTCCGTCTATGCGCAGGCGTCGAGCACGACGGTGTACTCGGCCACGTTCGGCGATCACATCACGAGCGACTGGACCACGCTCACGCTTCGCGGCAGCACGCCGGAGAACTTCCAGCGCGCATGGATGTTCGACAAAGGCCTGCTCTCGGCCGGCGGCTTCGCGCCGTCGGCGACGACGAACGTGTACTTTGCACCCTTCAACCTCGGTGACGGCGGGATCGACCCGTGGCAGAACCTCACCGAGTCGAAGCTCGTGAAGGCGCGCGGCGACGTGACGCTCGTGCGCACCGCGAAGGCGATCTACGCGATCGGCGGTCGTGACGCACCGACCGGCGGCGCGAACGGGCGACCCGAGGTCGAGGTCGCGCAGCTCGATCCCGCCACCGGCCTGCCGGGAGCATGGGAAGCGACGTCGCCGCTCGCGAATCCCTACACCGACGGCGGCACGCATGGCCTCGTCGCGATCAGCGCGACGACGGGCGCGGGGTATCTCTTCGTCGTCGGCGGATCGCTCACCGCTTACAACACGCTCACCGACGTCGCGATGGCCGCGAAGATCGACGACGCGACCGGCAAGCTTGGAAGCTGGGTCGCGTTGCCGAAGCTTCCGGCGGCGACGTCGAGCATCGGCGTCCTCTTCGCGAACGATCGCCTCTACGCCTTCGGTGGGTATCGCAGCGCGAGCGAGATGACGGACGACGTGCTCGCGGTCACCGTCCAAAACGGAACGATCGGCACAGAGTGGAAGAAGGTCGGTACGCTCCCGAGCCGGCGCGCCGGGCTCACGGCGGTGGTGTACTGATGGCGACTCGTCGTTCGCGCCGGCCAAGCCGGCTCCTTCCGATCCTGTTCGCGTCGATCGCGCTCGGCGCGGTCGCGTGCGGGTTCGGGTTTTCACCCGGTGACTACGGCGGCGCGGCGAGCGGAGGAGACGGCGGAGACGGAAGCGCCGAAGGAGCGTCCCTCACCGACTCGGCCTTGGCCGACGGACCGAAGCTCCCCGACGGCGCCCCTGCGCCGGTGAGTCATCTCGTCCTGATCGCCGGCGAGCGTGACGGCGCCGACACGGCCGCGGGTGACGTGTGGTCGGCGCCGATCTACGCCGACAACTCGCTCGGCGAATTCACCACGCTCGCGCCGACGTTCTTTCGCGGGACGAAGACGTCGTGGAGCTTGGCGAACGGCCAGCTCTTCGTCGCGACGCGGAGCCCGACCTCGAACCGTGCGGTGGAGTGGGTCGACTTCGACGGTGGCGTCGCGGGAGCATGGCGTGGATCGCTCGTGCCAAGCCCGTCGAATTTCAACTACGCGCAGGTGTTCGCAGGCTCGAGCCTGCTCGCGCTCGGCGGCCAGCACACCGAGATGCTCGACGGCGGCGCGACGCAGAACGTGTACGACGACGCGGTCGTGATCGCGGCGCTCACCGACGCGGGGTATCCCGACCTCACGACCTCGTCGACGAAGCTCGCGCGGGCTGCCGCGGGGCTCACGACGTTCCTTTACAAAGACTTCGTCTACACCTTCGGGGGGTATGGTCCGGCCAATGACCAGGCCTCGAAGGTGTATGTTGCACACGTCGACGCCGCGCCCGATGTCGCGGTCGGTGAATTCAAAGAGACCACGCGCCTCACGAACCCGACCAACGGCCAGCCGTATCCGATTCCGCAGCAAGCGATCCTCTGCGCAGGAGCTTCACGGATGTTCGTCATCGGCGGATCGAACAACGACATCGTGATTACCGCGCCGATCAACGAGACCGACGGCACCCTTGGCGCATGGAAGGGCGCGCCGAAGCTCCCTGGCGCGCTTCGGAGTGCGGGCTGTGCGCTGGTGGGCGACATGCTCCATCTCTTCGGTGGTGTCGGCGCCACGTCGCGCACCGACCGTGTGCTCCGAGCCCAGCTGAAGCCGGACGGGACGCTCGGCGAGTGGGAGATTTCGTCAGGCACAAAGCTGCCGGCGCCGCGTTCGAGCATCGTCGCGTTTGTGCATTGATCGGCGTACGCTTTGATCGATGGTGGCTCTGCCTCCATACGCCGGGATCAATCCGCGATGACGATGGGTGCACCCTCGGTAGGGGGACAACTCGGTCGCTATGAGCTGCACGGTGCGATTGCACGTGGCGGCATGGCGACGGTCTACGTCGCGCGGATGAGCGGAGCGGCGGGCTTCTCGCGCACCGTCGCGATCAAGCGGCTTCATCCGCATCTCGCCGCCGACCCAACCTTCGCGTCGATGTTCGTCGACGAGGCACGCCTTGCCGCACGCATCCGCCATCCGAACGTGATCGACACGCTCGACGTCGTGAGCGCAGACGGCGAGCTCTTCCTCGTCATGGACTTCGCGCTCGGCGAGACGCTCTCGAAGCTGGTGCGCGCGGCGACGAAGCGATCGATTTGCCTCCCTCCGCCGGTGGTGTCGAGCATCGTCATCGGCGCGCTCGAAGGTCTCCACGCGGCGCACGAAGCCAAGAACGAGCGCGGTGAGCCGCTCGGCATCGTGCATCGCGACATCTCTCCTCAAAACATCCTCGTCACGAAGGACGGCATCGCCCGCGTGCTCGACTTCGGCGTCGCCAAGGCGACGGGTCGTGTTCAAGAGACCGAAGGCAGCGAGATCAAGGGCAAGCTCGCGTACATGTCACCGGAGCAGTTGACGCGCGCTCCGGTCGATCGCCGTTGCGATCTGTTCGCGATGGGCGTCGTGCTCTGGGAGGCGCTCACGTCGCAGCGGCTCTTCGCCGGCGACGACGCCGCGAGCACGCTCTTCGCGATCCTCAACGCGCCGATCCCGCCGCCAAGCACCGTCGTGCCCAACCTGTCACCGGCGATCGACGAGGTCGTGCTTCGCGCGCTCGAGCGCGATCCGAACCGGCGCTTTCAGTCTGCGCAGGAGATGGCGCTCGCGCTCGAGGCGGTGTGCCTCCCTGCGCCGCCACGGCAAGCAGGCCGCTGGGTCGAGGAGCTCGCGGCCGAGTCGCTTCGCATTCGCGAGAGCATCGTCCAGGCGATCGAGACAGGCGCAGGCGCGCCCGGCGCGCCGCTCGTGACGATCCCGCAAGGCGGCGACGATGCCGCGCATCCCTCGGGCACGCATACCGGCGCAGGATCGGGATCGCAGCGCATCCACAGCGCGGCCCGGATCGCGACGCCCGCGTTTCATCAGCTCGAGCCTTGGGGGCCGGGGACGCCGCCGCAATCGAACGCGTTCGCGCGAGGCGGGCTCGCGTCGGTGATGCCAGCGGCGGAGGCGTCGGGCGTGTCGTCCGGTGTGTCGTCGGGCGTCTCGCATCTGACGAACCTGTCCGGCGTGTCGGGCGTGCAGCCGAACCAGCATTACCTTCAATCGCAGGGCAGCGTCGTCCCGGCCGAATTGCCCAAGAAGAAGAACGCGCTCTTCTCGATCGCGATGGGCGGCTTCCTCGTGTTCGCGTTGATCGGGATCGTCCTTGGAGGACTCTCGTACCGCGCGAAGCGCCGTGCGGCCGCGGCGAGCGCCGCGAGCGCGCTCGTGACATCTTCGCCCCCTTCGTCCGCCGCCGCGACGCCGAGCGAAGCCGCGAGCAGCACCCCTGAGCTGTCGACGACGACCGCTGCGGTGGCGACGACGGACACGCCTGCTCCGCCGCCGACCTCGCACTCGCACAGCGCGACGCCCGCGAAGCCCGTGAGCCCACCTGTGCCTGTTCGCACACAGGCGGCGCCAGCGCCCTCTCCGCCCAAGCCGGTGAAGAGCACGACGCCTCCGCCGTCCTCCGACTGCGATAACCCCTTCACGATCGACGCCAACGGAACGAAGAAGCCGAAGCCTCAGTGCTTCGGGCATTAGCGCGCAACCGCGCTCGTTTCCCCGCTATAGTGGGCAACGATGAAGCTCAGCACGCGAGCTCGCAGGGTCGCGTCGGTCTCGGCGATGGCGGTCGTGATCCTCTCGCTGCCGCCAGGGGACGCGTTCGCCGAGGATCCGTCGACGTGCATTCAGGCGTACGAGCAGACGCAGAACCTACGTCGCTCGGGCAAGCTCCGCGACGCGCGCACCGAGGCGGCGAAGTGCGCCGCCGAGTCGTGCCCAGCCGTCCTCGCGCGTGACTGTACGAAGTGGCTTGGCGAGATCGATCAGAGCATCCCGACGGTCGTCTTCGAGGTGAAGAGCGCCGCCGGCGACGAGCTCACGAACGTGAAGGTCACCGTCGACGGCAAGCCACTCGTCGACAAGCTCGATGGCAAGAGCGTGGCGATCGACGTCGGCCAGCACGTGTTTCGCTTCGAAGGCGGGGACGGCAAGAGCCCGCCCGTCGAGCAGAAGGCCGTCGTCCACGAAGGCGAAAAGAACAAGAAGATCTCCGTCACGCTCGGCAGCAAGACCGCCGCCACCACGCCGCCCGCAGGCGGCGAGCGCCCGATCCCGCCGATGGCGTTCGTCTTTGGTGGCGTCGGGATCGTCTCGCTCGGCGTCGGGACGTTCTTCGCGGTGAGCGGCTCCTCGAAGGAGAGCGACCTCGACGCGTGCAAGCCCTCGTGCAGCGCAGACCGCGTCAACAGCGTGTCGACGAGCTATGCGTTCGCCGACGTGCTCTTCACCGCGGGCGTCGTCTCGCTCGTCGCTGCTGCCTACATCTATCTCGCGCGGCCCACGGTGCTCCCGTCGAACACGGCGCGTCTTGGCCCTCCGAGCCAGAGCGCGCGAGGCTTTGTGTGGCAGTTTTGAGCTCGATTCGTACGAGAGAATGAGGAGATCGAACCGTGTCGATGGGCATCTCAGGCGCCCCGCCCGCGCTCCAGAATTTCCAGATCCTCCAAGAGCTCTCGCGTGAGCGTGGCAACAAGATGTACCTCGCGCGCAGCAAGAGCGGCGCGGTGGTCGCGATCAAGGTGCTCGCGTCGCAGGCGATCACCGAAGAGCAGCGCTCGGCGTTGTCGAAGGAAGGCTCGCTCGGCGCGCGCCTGAGCAACGACGCGATCCTGCAGACGAAGGCGCTCGTCGTCGAGAACGACTTCGCCGCGCTCATCACGGAGTTCGTGCCTGGCGTCTCGCTTCAGCGACTTCTCCGCTTCGCGACCGGACGCGGCGTGCGCCTCCCCGATGTCTGCGCCTGGTACATCTTCGAGCGTGTCCTCGCGGGCCTCGCCTCCGCGCACGGGATGAAGGATCCCGTGCTGCATCGCGGCGTCTCCTCTGCGAGCGTGATCGTGGGCTGGGACGGCACGGTCAAGATCGGCGACTTCGGGCTCGTCCGCATGCGACAGATCGCGGCCGGCGCGCCTGCCGAGCAGCCGAAGAGCGAACGCGACGTCGCCCCGCTGATGTCGCCGGAAGAGACCCGCGGCGACAAGCCCGACGCACGCTCGGATGTCTACTGCGCGGCGCTCGTCGCGATTCGTTTGGCGACGGGACGCACGCCGTTCTCCCGCTTCCGCAACTCGCCGTCCGAGATGATCCTCGCGATGTCCGAGGGCAACGTCGCGCGCCTGAAGCAGACGCGGCCCGATCTTCCCGAGGCGCTGCGCGACGCGATCGACTCGGCGCTCGAGCCCGATCGCGACAAGCGCACGATCACGGCCGAGAAGCTCCTCGCGATCGTGCGCGCGAGCATGGATCTCGCGCAGGGAAAGGCGGCCCTCGCCAAGCTCGTCGGTCGTTGGAAGGAGCCGCTCGAGACGTCGGTGACGCCGTGGGAGCGTCGCGCGTCGATCCCCGATGACGTGCCCGACGAAGAGACAGGCCTCCTCAAGCCAGGAGCCCTCGCGCTCGCGATCGCAGACGAGCGACCGAGCGACAGCGCGCTCGTCGGCGCCGACAAGGTCGCAGACGAGCCGTGGAAGAAGGACGGAGGCAAAGACGCCGTCCCCGCCGAAGAGAAGGCGCTCACGCCGACCGATCCGCTCACGTCGCTCTCGCGTGTGGGATCGATCGCGCCCGATGCGCTCCTGATGCCGCTGCCTGCGATGCGCATCACGATGCCCGAGCTTCCGACCTACGCCGGGCCGC
Source organism: Labilithrix sp. (assembly GCA_044227045.1). Classification (GTDB taxonomy): domain Bacteria; phylum Myxococcota_A; class Polyangia; order Polyangiales; family Polyangiaceae; genus Labilithrix. The sequence continues at coordinate 28,204 of JBGAFW010000043.1, read as the reverse complement.
CCGTGAATGTCTCGCTCCCTCCGCCGAAGCGAGGCGTGATGACGGGCGGGGTCGCGGCGGCGGTGATCGCGACGATGTTCATCGTCCTCATCGGCGGCGCCTTCATCCTGTTTCGCTGGCTCGGCGCCGTGAAGTAGCGCTCCGGGAGCGCGATCCCCAGCTATTTGCCGAGCGCGCGCATGCGGTTGTTCTTCGCGTTGTGCTCCACCTCGGCGAGGCCCAGCGCCTCGAGGACCGGCGGAACGTAGACGCCGAAGCGGCCGCGAAGCCCCTTCTTCAAGCCGTACCAACCCTTCACCGGGTTCTTGCTCGACCGTCCCCACGCCTCGACCGTCCCCTCGGGGGCTGGCTTCTGCTCGTCCGCCCCTCCGAGGAGCATCCAGTCGCCGTGCTTCACGAGCATCGCGTGAAGATCGTCGATCGCGCGAAGGTGATAGCGAAGCTCCGTCTTGCCGACGCGAACGACGAGCGCCGGCGGATCGAGCGACTCGTCACGATACGCTTCGAACGCCGACGTCCCGGGCGGCGTCGTGAGCGCCCACGGCTTGTCGGGCGTGCCCGCTCCCTTCGCGCCGCTCGTCTTCTTCGCCGCCGCTGCCTTCGGCTTCGCCGCCGCCTTCGGCTTCGCCGTGACCTTCTTCGCCTTTGTCGTCGTCTTCTTCGCTGCCATGGCGCGATCTCTTTCTCGGCTCGTCAGCCGTTTTCCGCACGATTCTTCAGCGCCGCCGCGAGCTCATCGAAGGCAGGCTGCATGTCGGGGATGCTCTTCTCGATCAACGGCGCGAGCAAGCCTCGAAAGACCTCGCGCATCGAAAACTCGACGACGCCATCGGACTTCGGATCGAGCGTGAACGTGCGCTCTCCCGTGAACAGCCCGAGCGGCATGCCCCCGCGCCAGAGCATTCGTTCGTTCGGGACGAGCTCGGCGACCTTCACCGGGAAGGCGCGGCCCGGCGCGATCTTCACGTGCACCGTGACCTTCTCACCCAGCGCGATCGCCCCGTCGACCTTGTCCACCGTCGTGTTCCACGAAGGCCACGCCGGGGCGTCCGTGAGGATGGCCCAGATCTTCTCTTTGGGAGCCCGGATCAGAGTCTTCGTCTCGAAAACCTTCATGCAAAACCGGTAACATTTCAGTTACGCGTTGTAAACGTGTGCCTGCATGTTCCCGTGGGTCATGTGCGTGCGGCATGAAGGGCGAGCGCTTCGAGGAGCATCGTCCACGAACGCTCGAACTGCGGCGCCCGCTTGTCGTAGAGCTCCTGGCTCACGGGCTTCGGGCCATGCCGGACGCTCACCCGCGTGGTCGAGGCGACCGGCTCGGCGGCAAACGTGATCGTGACCTCGGTTGGGTGGTTGGCGTCGGTGCCGACGAAGAAGTCGAGCACGACGCGGTTTGGTGGATCCCAGAGGATGACGCGTCCTAGCTCGGCTTCGCGACCGTCTCCCGCGCGTTCGAAGAAGCGGCCGGAGGCGAGCATCCGAATCTCGCTCTTCGGGTCGCCGAGATGACGCCGGCCCTCCGGCCACCACTCCGAAGCGTGCTCGGTGAACAGGACGAAGGCGCGATCGATGTCGCATGCGAGCGACACGGTCTTCTCGACGATGTCGCTCATCGCCCCGTGCCTTTCTTCGCGGCGAGCTCCTGAAGCCGCGCCAGCGCCGTGTCCCAGAACTCGTCGAGGAACTCGCGCACGAGCTGAAAGCCTTGCACGCGCACGGTGTAGAGGTGGTGCTTTCCGTCTTGCCGCGACTCGACGAGCCCCGCGTCTTCGAGCACGCGGAGATGACGTGAGACGGCGGGGCGACTGACGGGAAAGCGATCGGCGAGCTCGCCCACGGAGAGGGGCTTGGCGCGGAGCGCTCTCAGCATGTCGCGACGCACTTCGTTGCCGAGCGCGTCCAGGGGATGAACGAGGGCGTGAGCAGCCATGCACGAGTAACCTAGCCGTTACCTGGCAAGGCGTCATCCACCCACGTTCGTCAGAAGCGAACTCCGGCCGACAGGTTGAAGGCGAACGCGGTGGCGTCGGTCGCGGTCAGGTAGAGAAACCGAACGTCGGCCCCGATCGTGAGCGGGCTCTTGTCGTTTTCGTAGCGGAGCGCAAAGCCTGGGTAGACGAGCGGCGACGCATCGAAGTCTGCCTTGCTGTCGCCGGTCGGAATGAAGAGCATCGCGCCCACGCCGGCAAACGGCATGAAGCGCGCGTTCCCGAGCTTCGCGTCGTAGCCGAGCTCGAGCGCCGGATACGTGATGGCGGCGCCGCGCACTCCGATGTGCGCCATTGCCGTCCCGCCGATGTACGTGCTGTTCGCCATTCGATGACCGACACGAAAGCCAACCTCGACGCCGAGCGTTTGCGTTCGACCCACGAGCGCGTCGATGCGCGTCGAGCTGTTGCCGTCGTCTTGGGTCTCGGCGGAAGACTTCGCCGGCGCTGCTTTGTCCACCTGGCTGGGCGGCGCGACGTCGACGATCGGAGCAGGCGCGGGACTTGGAGCAGGCACCGGAGGAAGCGTCTCGAGCGGCACGGGCGCCGGCGCGTCGGGCGCCTTCGGAGCGGCCGCCTCGGTGACTGGCTGCTTCTTCTTCTTGTCGCTCTTCGTCTTCGCGCGTGAGGTCACCGTGGGCGCCGGCTGCGTCTCCTCGGCCAGGGCAGCGGTCGACAGCGAGAGGACGACCAGAACGGCAGGCAACGACGCGACACGTGACGGCTTCATCGAACGGCTCTCTTTTCAGTTTCGTGGAGGGGTTTCGGTGGGAGTGAGCTCGGCTCACTGTCCGAGGTCGGCCGCTCGCCAGGCTCGTTGCGTACTTTCTTCGTGGGCCGTGTTTTTCAGAATCGAATCGCGAGCTCGCGGGTAATTTTCCGCCCGCGGTGCGGATCATGAAGGACCGAAGAGCGCGCGGTGGATGAGCGGCGACTCGGATCACGGTGAGGACATGTGCGAATCGCGCGACGGGATGCCGGCACACCGGCTGCAGCACGGATGACGAACAGCTCGGAAATAGACCGAAAGAAAGGGATGGCTGCCATGCGCCGTACCATCGTGACCACGTGCACGCTTGCGTTCGTGGGATGCCTCGTCGTGTTCTCGGGATGTGCGGTCGACTCGACCGAGGACGACGAGAACGCCGACGCCGCCGAAGGTGAAGACGACGAGAACGTCGGAGAGACATCCCAAGACCTCGTCAGCTCCGGCCCGTGCGCGGGCAAGGCGATCGATCGCGCCGTGAAGTGCGCGAAGGCGAAGGGCGCGCGCGTCCTCAGCTACTACCGCAGCCCGGCCGATCAGAAGCGCGTGCGCCGTGAGAACGGATGCCGTGATGCATGTCACGGACAAGCAGGCTGCGTTCGTCCGACGGCCGACTGCACCACGTCGCCGCATACCGCATGTCGCGCGGTCGATCTCGTCGCCGATGGAGCGCCCGCGACCCGCGCGCAGCTTCGCGCATGCGGTCTCGCCAAGACGACCGCACCGCACAAGAATCATTACGATCTCGTCAACTGAAGCCGCGAAGCCTCACCTACATCCGCGCATCAAATCGATCCGCTTAGTTGTTCGTTCGCGGCGCCATCGTTTACCCCCAACGCTGGCCATGACGATGGACGCCCAACACTCCGCAGCAGACGCGCTCACCGCGGCGGCGACCGCGCTCCCTCCGGCACGCGATCGCCTCCCGACGCTGCCCGAAGATCTCAGCGAGTTCGCGTGGCTCAACACAGGACCCGAGAGCTGGTCCGCGGCGGGCATGCTCGCCGACGACGAAGTCTACGAGGAGGTCGATGACAGCGATGTCGTCGTGGAGCTGTCGGTCACCGACCTCCAAGACATCGCCGACTGCATCGAGCCCGACGACTTGGATCGCCACATCGAAGGCGGCATCGACGACATCACCGCGGGTCTTCTCATCGACCTCTGGCACAGCGATGTGCCGATGCTCATCGCCGATCGCACGGCGATCATCGAAGAAGAGCGTGAGGCGCACGTCATCTCGCTGATGGACGGCACGATCACCGTCGGCGCCCTGCTCGAGATGTCAGGGCTGCCCGTGACGGACGTGCTCGGCGTCCTCTGCGAGCTCTGCGCCCGCGGCGTCGTCACGCTCGATCGCTCGCATCGCGTCGCCGGCGTCTGATCACGCGCGGTGCGCCTCGAGGACGTGCGCTGCACGGACGAGGAGATAGTCTCGTTCGGCGACGGACGACGTCGCGGCGGCGGCGCGGCGATAGCATCGAACGGCGTCGTCGAGGTCGCCGGCGCGTTCGTGGAGGTGACCGCGGGCGGCGTCGAGGCGATGGTTGTCGGCGATGGAGAAGCGTGGATCGCGGGCGAGCGCGTCGATCGCGTCGAGCCCCGCGCGTGGGCCCTCGACCATCGCGAGGGCGATCGCATGGGACAGGCGCGCCATCGGGCTGTCCTCGATCCTCAGGAGCGCGCCGTAAAGCGCCAAGATCTGCGGCCAGTCCGTCGTCTCGGTGCTCGACGCTTCGTCGTGGAGCGCGGCGATCGCGGCTTGGATCTGGTACGCGCCAAGCGCACCTCGCTCCATCGCGTGATCTTCATTTTTGGGGGCGCGACTTTCCTTCGGAAAGATCGCGTGATCGAGCAACGCGACGCCTTCGCGAACGAGCGCCTGGTTCCAGCGCGAGCGATCCTGGACGTCGAGCGGGACGAGCTCGCCGTTCGGACCGGTGCGCGCTTCACGACGTGCCTCGGTGAGGAGCATGAGGGCGAGGAGACCCAGCGGCTCGGGCGCCTCGTCCGACGCGTGCACGAGGAGACGCGCGACGCGGATCGCCTCCGTGCTCAGGTCGACGCGATGTACGGCCTCGCCGCTCGAAGGCGTGTAGCCCTCGTTGTAGATGAGGTAGAGCACGCGAAGGACGACCGGTAGGCGCGCGAGGCGCTCGTCTGTCGCGGGCTCGACGAAGCCGACGTTCGACGTCTTGATCGTCTGCTTCGCGCGGCTGATTCGCTGGGCCATCGTCGCCTCGGGGACATGAAACGCGCGCGCGATCTCGGCGGTCGTCAAGCCGCCCACCGCGCGCAGCGTGAGCGCGATCTGCGACGTCGGGCTGAGCGCCGGATGGCACGACATGAAGAACAGATCGAGCGTGTCGTCGCGCTCGGTCGCGCCGGCTTCGTCCGCGGCGAGCGCGATCTGCTCGTCGGCGGGGATGAGGCTGACGACGAGCTTCTCACGCAAGCGACGCGCGGTCTCGGAGCGAATCTCGTCCGTGAGCCGCCGCGTCGCTACATGAAGGAGCCAGGAGACCGCGCTCTCGGGCACGCCTTGCGACGGCCATTGCTGCGCCGCCGCCAGCAGCGCTTCTTGCACAGCGTCTTCACAGCCCGGAAAGTCGCGGTATCGGCGCATGAGCGTGCCGAGCACCCGCGGCGCGAGCTCGCGTAGAAGGAGCAGATGATTCGCTTCGGAGGCGATGGTCACGAGAACGTGCGCCGGTCTCTCAGGAGGGGACCCAATCCTTCGGTGGTCCCGTCAACACCTGCCGGACCTCGATGTTCAAGTTGAGCGGCTTGCCGCCCGGACCTGGCGCCGCCGATGCCTCCGCCGCGATCGCATACGCGCGCTCGGGCGACTCGACGTCGACGATCCAATAGCCCGCGAGGAACTCCTTCGTCTCGGGGAAGACGCCGTCGGTGATCGGCTTGCCGTCGCTTCCCGCGCGGACGACCTTCGCTTGGTCGGGCCCGGCGAGCCCTTCGGCGCCTGCGAGCTCACCGCTGCTCGTGAGCTTCTTGGCAAAGTCCATCATGAACTTGATGTGCGCTTCGATGTCTTTCTTTGGCCAGCTTGCGATCTGGTACGGGCCACCTGCCGGCGTGTTCATCATCAGCATGTATTTCATCGCGCTCGTCTCTCCTTCTCGTGTGTCTCGACAGGCCGTCATGCGTTCGCGTCGTCGTACGCGCGCTTCAGCTCCGCGATGTCGATCTTTTGCATCTTCATCATCGCTTGGCCGACGCGTCCCGCCTTCTTCGGATCCGGATCGCTCATCAAATCCACGAGGGCGGAGGGAATGATCTGCCATGAGAGACCAAACTTGTCCGTGATCCAACCGCACTGGACCGCCTTGCCCCCGGCCGCGAGGATCCGATCCCAGAGGCGATCGACCTCGGCTTGATCGTCGCAGCTCACGAAGAGCGAGATCGCGGGCGTGAACTTGTATTGCGGTCCACCGTTGAGCGCGATGAACGGCTGACCTGCGAGCTCGAACGCGATGTTCATCACGCTCCCTTCGGGCGCCGGACCGCCCTTGCCCCAGCGGGCCACCTTCACGACGCGTGAGCCCGAGAAGAGCGAGGTGTAGTGCTCGACCGCCTCCTCTGCGTTGCCGTCAAACCAGAGGTAGGGGGTGATTTTCTGTGAAAATTTCATAACTTGGCTCCTTGGTGTACGAAGCCGCTTCTTGCCGGCTTCTAAAGATGGAGTCGGAGCCGACGGCGCCGTCTCGACATGGCGTCGGACGATTTTTCGATGTTTCGTTTCGTCGAGATGGCCGCGCGCCGAAACCGCATCCGCGGAGCCCCAAGAGCGTGCGGCATCGAGCCTCGGTCGCTCGGAGCGCCGGTGGACTTCGAGTAAGCTAACCCGCACGGAGACGGCGGCGTGAGCGCAGATCAGACAAGCCAGGACCCCGAGCTGCTGCGCCGGCTCCTCCGCGCGAAGGATCGGATGGACGCCGCCTCGCACGAGGCATGGCCCGTTCGCCGACTGGCGCGCGTGAGCGGCGTCTCCGAGGCCCACTTCGCGCGATCGTTCAAGCAAGCGTTTGGGGTCCCGCCGCATCGTTACTTGCTCACGCGTCGCGTCGAGCGCGCGATGTCGCTGCTCCGCGAGACGGAGCTTCCGATCACCGAGATCGCCTTTCAGACGGGCTGGGGAAGCTTGGGCACCTTTGGCCGCACCTTCCGTGACGTCACCGGCGAGAGCCCCGGGACGATCCGCGCGCGGGCGCAAGCGGCGCGCAGCGGGCCAGGTCCCGTTCCGCCGTGCTTCCTCAGCGCCGCGCAGAGGCCGGACCTCACAATCGCAGTTTCGGAGAAGCGACGCCGAGCCGAGGGCGATAAACCATGGGGCGAAGGAGAAGAGAGCCCATGAGCCAAGGTGTCGAGATGGTCGGTTTGTACGTGCGCGATCAAGAGGAGGCGCTCGAGTTCTATGTCAAGAAGCTCGGGTTCCGCGTCCACACGGACGTGAAGAACGGTGACTACCGTTGGCTCACGATCCAGCACCCCGAGCAGCCTTCGTTCCAGCTCGGCCTCTTCACGCCGGGACCGCCGACGGTCGACGCCGCGACCGCGCAGGCCGTGCAGGCGATCGTGGCGAAGGGCGCGATGCCTCCCCTCGTGCTCGTGGTGGACGACTGCCGCGCTGCCTACGATCGAATGCACGCGCGCGGAGTGGAGTTCACGCAGGAGCCGGTCGAGCGCTACGGCGCGGTGGACGCGAGCTTCCGCGACCCGTCCGGCAATGGCTGGAAGATGATTCAAGCGCGCCGCTGACGGCTCACGCAGCTTCGCTCACGTCGCGCGTCAGGTCTTCTCGGCGGCGTCCTTCTTCGCCTGTTCCTCCATCGACTTGCGGAGGCTCAGCGGACGCATGTCGGTCCAGACCTGCTCGATGTGAGCGAGGCAGTCCTTCTTCGAGCCGGTCTTCCCGACCGCGCGCCAGCCCTTCGGCAGCTCGCGATCCGCGAACCAGATCGAGTACTGCTCCTCGTCGTTGATCACGACGGTGTACGTTCGCGTGTCGTCTTCGTCCGTGCTCGCCATCAGCCGGTCATCGTAGCGCAGAATCGCGCGCGAAAATAGGGGTAGAGTGCTTGCTGTGCCTGACGTCGATCTCTGGTACGTGCGCACGGGAGACGTGAACGACGAGCGAACGCTCCGCGCGTGCGCTGCCCTCATGCGGGAGGACGAACGCGTCACACACGACGCGTTCAAGTTCGATCGTCATCGTCACGAGTACCTCGTCACGCGTGCGCTCGTCCGCGCCGTGCTCGGCAAACACCTCACGAAGACTCCCTCCGAGCTCACGTTCGTGCGAAACGAGCACGGCCGGCCCGAGCTGCCCTTGCCGTCGACGACGCGCTTCAACGTGACGAACACCACAGCGCTCGTGGCATGCGCGGTCGTCTCGGATCGGGAGATCGGGGTCGACGCCGAGCCGCTCGCGCGCGGCGATGACATCCTGGGGATCGCGACCACCGTCTTCACCTCGCACGAGCGAGACATGCTCGGACAGCTCGCGATCGACGCTCGACGTCGGCGCGCGGTGGAGCTCTGGACGATCAAAGAGGCCTACATCAAGGCGCGAGGGCTCGGTATGTCGCTCCCGGTCGATCGGTTCGAGGCGCATTTCGCTGCTGAAGGCGTGACCCTGCGCTTCCTCGAGCCGTTGGTCGACGATCCCGGGCGCTGGTCGCTCGTGACGCACGCGATCGAAGAGCATCTCGTCTCGCTGTGCGTCGAGCGCCGGGATCACGACGCGAAGATCTCGGTGAAGGTCCATCACGCGGATCTGGCGCGCATGCTCTGACCGCTCAGCGCAGGCGGCGCCACAGCTCGGCGTTCAAGAGCGCGCCGCCTGCTGCGCCGCGGACGAGGTTGTTGACGACGTAGGTGAGCCGAACATCGAAGATGTCATCGTCCGTCGAGAGGTTGCCGACCGCGACCGCCATCCCGTCCGCGTGCCACGCGTCTTGCCGCGGCCTGGGTCGCCCGACCTCTGGCACGAAGACGAGCGGATGCTCGGGCGCGCTGTGGAGATCGAGCGCGGCCAAAGGTTGGAACGCCGCGAAGAGCGCGATGACGTCTTCCCGTGAACGCACGCGCTCTTGGGTCTTCACGCGAACGTCGACGAGATGCCCTTCTTGCGTCGGTACGCGGTAGCACGCGACCGAGATCGCGGCCGGTGTGCCGAGGACCTTCTTCACCTCTGCCCGGATGTAGCGCTCGGTGTTCTCGTCGGACCCGTGCAGCGGGTAGACGTTGCTCACGACGGTCTCCGGATCGTACTTCGCGTCGCCGCGACCGGAGAGCGATTGGTACGTCGTCACGGAGACCTGATCGAGCCCGTAGCGTTTGGCGAGCGCCTCGAGGACGATGACGAGCCCGGAGGTGACGCAGTTCGGGTTCTTGATGAGGCGCGATGTCGGGCTGAGCGCGCTGGCGTTCACTTCGGGCACGAGGAGCGGCACGTCATCCTCGAAGCGAGCGTAGGGGCTGTTCGAGAACACGACGCGGCCGCTTCGAACGAGCTCGGCCTCGAGCGAGCCCGCGCGCTCGGGCACGGACGAGAAGACGACCTCGACGTCGGCCTTCATCAGGTCCTCGAACGACGCGACGGTTCGAGCGGCCGTGAGCCCTGCCGGGTAGGGCGCTGGGCTCCAGAACGAGCCGTAGTGCTGGCGCGCCGCCTCTTCCTTCGACGTCCACACGGACTCGAACGGCTCGTCTTCGGAGGCGCCGCTGCCGACGAGGAGCGTCGCCTCGAAGTGGGGGTGGTCGACCAGCAGCCCGGCGAGGCGACGGCCTACCATTCCCGTCGCGCCGAGGATCGCTACCGGGCGCTGCTTCATCTCCCCTCCGTCATCGTCATCACCGTCATCTCTCGAAGAAGCTTGGCTCGAAACGCCGCTACAGGCGAGCGAAGGCGTGTCACTCGAACGACGACGTGCCCCCGCGTCACGGCCTTGCTATGGGTAGCCTGGGTCCAAAAACGATGCTCGTCTTGGGGATCAGCGGCGGAATCGATCTCATTCACACACGTGAAATCGGGATTTGTCACGACTCGGCGGCGGTCTTGCTAGACGACGGCAAGGTCGTCGCCGCGATCGAAGAAGAGCGCCTCAACCGCATCAAGCACACGAACAAGTTCCCGACGAACGCGATCAAGGCGTGTCTCCGCATCGCAGGCGCGAGGGTAGGGGATCTCGATCGGCTCGCCGTGAACTTCACCGAGGACAGCGGACGAGCCGATCTCGTCTCGATGCTCCTGCGAGGCCGCCCTGTCTCGACGTTGCTCGGACTCGACGCGAGCGTCGACACGAGCCCTCGTGCGCTCCTGCGGTGCCTGCTCGAACATGAGCTCGGCGAGACGCTCCCCGAGGAGCGCTTCGCGTTCGTGCGTCACCACCTCACGCATGCGATGAGCGCGTTCGTTCCGTCTGGCTTCGAGCGCGCGCTCGTCGTCACGATGGATGGGCAAGGGGAGGACGAGTCCGGCTACGTCGCCACCGCAGACGAACGCGGCATCGAGGTCCTCTCCACCACGCCCGTGCGCGACTCGATCGGCCTCCTCTACACGCACATCACGCTCTTCCTCGGGTTCAAGCACCACGACGAATACAAGGTGATGGGCCTCGCTCCGTATGGCGATCCCTCGGTGTATCGCGGCGCCTTCAAGGAGCTCTACACGCTCACTCCCGAGGGGACGTACACGATCCACAACGATCGCCTGATCACGTTCGTCGCGGAGATGAAGCCTCGCCGACGCGGCGACCCGTTCGAGCAACGGCACAAGGACATCGCGGCCTCGCTTCAAGAGAGCGTCGAAGCGATCGCGTTTCACGTCCTCGAGCACTATCGCCGCGCGACCGGGATGACGAGCCTCTGCATCGCCGGTGGCGTGGGTCACAACTGCACCCTCAACGGCAAGATCCTCGGCTCGAAGCTGTTCTCTCGCGTCTTCGTGCAACCCGCTTCGCACGACGCAGGCTGCGCGCTCGGCGCGGCGTTGGGCGCGGATGGCCAGCGCGCCAAGCAAACCGCGCGGCCGAGCGCGAACGCAGGCAAGACGATGCCGCATCTCTTCACCGGCCTCGACGTGGGTGACGCGCGCGCGATCGAGACGAAGCTCGCGCGCTGGACGTCGCTCGTGTCGTTCCGGCGGAGCGAGCGCGTGGCCGACGATGCGGCGAGCCTCCTCGCCGCGCGCAGCGTGATCGGATGGGTCCAAGGACGCTCCGAGTTCGGACCGCGCGCGCTCGGCAACCGAAGCATCTTGGCCGACCCAAGGCCGCCGGAGAACAAAGAGATCATCAACGCGATGGTCAAGAAGCGCGAAGGCTTTCGCCCATTCGCGCCGGCGGTCCTGCTCGAACGCGCGCGTGAGCTCTTCGACCTTCCCGAAGGCGCCGAGGCGGATCTCGGGCACATGACGTACGTCCTCGGCGTTCGACCGGACAAGCGCACGCTCCTCGGCGCGGTCACCCATGTCGACGGAAGCGCGCGCGTACAGACCGTCGATCGCGCGGTAAATCCGCGGTTCTGGGACGTGATCCACGCCTTCGGCGAGCGCACCGGCGTGCCCGTCCTCCTCAACACGTCGTTCAACAACAACGCGGAGCCGATCGTCGACTCGGTCGACGACGCCGTCGTCTGCTTTCTCACGACCAACTTGAACCATCTGGTCGTCGGTGACTTCATCGTCGAGAAGCGCGACGTGACGTACGAGCGATGCCGTTCTCTCGCCTTGGCGCTCTGCCCGCACGTCTCCCTCGATCGCGTAAGGCGCGACGCTCGAAGCCCGCGGCTCTTCCTCGCGACGTCGAGCGACGATCGCGTCGTCCCCGTCTCCGGCTCGCTCTACCAGGTGCTCGACGCCTCGGACGGACACAAGACGATCGCGTCGATCGCGGGCGAGCTCGCGCTTCGCGGCGAAGAGATCTTCGCGGAGCTCGTCGAGCTCTGGGCCTCGAGGCTCGTGACGCTCCTGCCGCCTGCCGCTTCGCTTTCTGCATCGCATGAGGAGCCCGTCGCATGACCGAGACGTTGAGTAAGGATAGGCCGGCGCCGGCGGCGCCCTCGTTGCCGCAGGCGAGCAGCGCGAAGAGCGCGAGGCACGGCGATGTCTTCGAGCGCTACGAGTCGAACGTGCGCTCGTATTGCCGATCGTTTCCCGTCGTCTTCCAGCGAGCCAAGGGCGCCGAGCTCTTCGATGAGTCGGGACGTGCATACATCGATTTCCTGGCGGGCGCCGGAGCCCTCAACTACGGGCACAACCCAGACTTCATCCAAGAGCGTCTCATCGCGCACCTCCGCGCGGATCACGTGACGCACGCGCTCGACATGTTCACCGTCGCGAAGCGTGAGTTCCTCACGAAGCTCGTCGACACGATCCTCACGCCCCGCGCGCTCGACTACAAGATCCAGTTCTGCGGACCGACGGGCGCGGATGCGGTCGAGGCCGCGCTCAAGCTCGCGCGTCTCGCCACCGGTCGCCACACGATGGCCGCGTTCACCGGCGGCTGGCACGGCATGACGACCGGCTGCCTGCAGGTCACCGCCGACCGCGACACACGCGCCACCGCCGGCGCACCGCTCCCGTTCACGACGTTCCTGCCCTATCCCGAAGGCCCCACGAAGAGCGGCCCCGAAGGCACGACCACGTCGCTCGCCGCGATCGAAGCCGTGCTCGCCGACTCGCGATCGGGCGTCGAGATCCCCGCCGCGATGATCCTCGAGACGGTGCAGTCGGAGGGCGGCATCAACGTCGCGCCGATCGAGTGGCTGCGAGGCCTTCGCTCGATCTGCGATCGGTACGGTGTGCTCATGATCGTCGACGACGTTCAAGTGGGCTGCGGGCGAACGGGCGCCTTCTTCTCCTTCGAGCGCGCGGGGATCGAGCCCGACATCGTGTGCCTCTCGAAATCGATCGGCGGCTACGGGCTGCCGCTCTCGCTCGTGCTCATGCGCCGCAAGCTCGACGTGTGGAAGCGCGCGCAGCACACGGGCACGTTTCGCGGCAACCAGCTCTCGCTCGTCGCCGCCACCGCCGCGCTCGAGCATTGGGAAGACGACAAATTCACACGCGCCGTCGAGCGAAAGGGCGAGCTCGTTCGTTCGACGCTCGCCGGCGTGTCGCGCGTCCACGAGGGCATCGAGGTCCGCGGCCTCGGCATGATCCATGGCGTCGATCTCGCCCGCGCAGGCGGCTCCGAGCTCGCCGCCGCGGTGGCGAAGCGATGTTTCGGCGAGGGGCTCATCATCGAACGCTGCGGCCGCGGCGACACCGTCCTCAAGATCCTCCCGCCGCTGACGATCGACGACGCGCTCCTCGTTCGCGGCTGTCAAATCCTCGCCGACGCGATCGCCGCCGAGCTCCAAGCTTCACGAACCTCGCACCCGAGCTCGCCGCGTGCGTGACGTGACCCATGCAGGGCCTGCGCTGCGGGGGCTACGGGGGCTACACCGCGGGGCGGAAGAAGTAGCTCCGGCGCGTCGCGATCTTGCCGTCACCCGCGAGCGTGTACACGTCGGCGAAGCGCTCGTCGATCGGTGAGCCGTCTCTGTGGAGCCCTACGAAGCGACCCCAGCATGCGGCGCACTCCTCATCGAGCACGATCCGATCGAGCGTGTGCGCGCCCGACGCGATGACGCGCACGTCGCGGTAGAAGTGGAGCAGCTGAGCGAGCCCGACGAGCGGCTCGTAGCCGGGACGTTCGTAGACGACCTCCGGATGGAAGAACCGCGGGAGCGCCTCCCAGTCTCGGGCGTCGATCGTGTGAAAGAGCTCCTCTACCAACGCGCGATTTGGATGCATGGCCTCTCTTTTCATGGCGCTCGCCCCTCGGCTCCCTCTCCAACCTTACCGCTTCCTTGTCTCACAGCAGACGACGATGATGGAGACCCAACATGTCTTTCGAAGGCGTAAAAGCAGTCTGGATGAGCGGCAAGCTCGTTCCGTGGAGCTCCGCGAACGTACACGTCTCGACGCATAGTCTGCACCTCGGGAGCGGCGTCTTCGAGGCGATCCGTTGCTACGAGACCGCCGACGGCCCCGCTCTCTTTCGGCTGGACGCTCATCTCGAGCGCCTCTTCCAATCGGCGGCGATGCACGGCATGAAGATCCCCTACACGCTCGAGGAGCTCGATCGCGCCACGTGCGCGACCGTCACCGAGAACGGCGGCGGCGAGTGCTACGTGCGCATCCTTTGCTACTACGGAAGCGGCAGCCTCGGCGTGTATCCGCGCGGCTGTTCTGTCGAGGTCGCGATCCTCGCGTGGCCGCTCGGGACGTACCTCGGCGCAGGCGCGACGAAGAACGGAATCCGCTCCACGATCACGAGCTGGGTGAAGTTCGAGTCGCGGATGATGCCCACGACAGCGAAGGCGAGCGGCCAGTACGTGAGCTCGCTCCTGGCGGTCCGCGACGCGTTCGATCGAGGCTACGACGAGGCGATCCTCCTGAACGCGCAAGGCGACATCGCCGAAGGCTCCGGCGAGAACGTCTTCGTCGTGAAGGGCGGCCGGCTCTTCACGAACGACGAGCGCTCGTCGATCCTGCTCGGGATCACGCGCGACTCGGTGATGGAGATCGCGAAGGACCTAGGCCGCGAGGTGGTCGTCACGCGCCTCGGCCCCGACGACATCCTGACCGCGGACGAGGCGTTCTTCACCGGAACGGCCGCCGAGGTGACGCCGATCCGAGAGATCGACGGCAAGCCCATCGGCGTCACCATCCCAGGGCCAGTCACGCAATCCTTGCAAGACGCCTATGTGTCCGCCATCCAAGGCCGCTCACCACGCTACAAGCACTGGCTCCGCCCCATCGCGACAACCAAGTAGCTAAGAAGTCCGTATGACCGTCAGGAGTCCAGGGACATAGGCAGTCCAAGGATCCGCCGGCTCGTCCCGCAGGATCGCGAGCGTGGGCGCCTCGTTACGAATCTCCAGAGGCGACGGGAGACGCACACCTGATGGCTCGAGCTCGGCCAGCGAATGAATCTGGTCCAATCGCCCGCGCAGCGGGGGCTCACGCCAGGCAATACCGCAACAGGGCGCAAAGAAAACGAAACGGGCATTCGACATGGATCGCAGCACGACAACACCCCCAAAGCCAGGAGACGCCGGGCATTCGGCTACGAAGTAGAGCCTATCGTCGGTAGCCATCTCTGCCTCTCCCCAACGTTGTTTATCGCCCTCGTGCGTCAGCCCACAACGTGACGGCGAGCATCAGCCACCAGTTCGTCGTAATTGGGCGCGAGGACTTCGGCAAGACGTCGCTCGAGCTCACCTTCGACACGCCACAGCACCCGCTGCTCGGCTGCAGCTTCAGCTGGTAGATCGTCAAGCGAGGCCAACCACTCGAACAAAACGAGCGCCTCCGCACGGCTCAGCTCGAACATCATTCTCTCGTCGAATCGGGTCACGATTGGCTCCTGGTACGTATCACTGGCGTTGGCGCTAAGGACAGCCGCTCGGACACCTCTGATGGCAGCATCAGACCAGAGTACCAGAGAACACTTCTTGGTCACCGTGCCGGGAGCAACTCGGTTAGCGCGCGCACGGCCTCAAGTGTTCCACTTGAGCTGGTCGCGATGCTTTCAACGTAAGCGCAGCGAGGCCAGTGGAATTGCTTCTTATGGAGTGAAGTCGACTTTCCTGCGACTCCACAACCAACGTACACGATAGGTCGTCGAATCAATGAGACCCGGTCCACCCGGCTCCAGGTCTGACATCAAGAACGTGATGGGGGCGAGCATTGTCCTCGACTCGTCGAAACGGGTAGAGAACGTCGGCCAGTTGGCCATGATTGGGCCATTCGATGCAAATCCTGGTGGGCTCCTCCAAAAGCTTTGGCCGCCCACCAAGCTTGGGATCGACAGGCTTGCCCGCTCTAGACCGCGCGTCGTCACGAGCTCCTCCTTCGTCCACACCACGCAGCCAATGCGTGGGCACCCTGGCGCCGCGGCGAGCGAGCGCACGTGTTCCTCATTGGCAGCTTCGCGTACGGCTTGACTGTCGAGCATGAGAACGACGGCATGGCTGCCCGCGATCAAGGGCCACCAAACGTCGATGTTCCAGACGGATCCTCCGATGGTGACGAGATCCGTGTCCGAATTCAGCGAAGCACGTATGACCCAATGCGGAAAAGAGTCCGATCCGCACGGGCTCATCGTCCGTTCGACTTTGGAACCCTGCGACTCGGCGTAGGAGCCAAGCAACGTACGTTTTCCGCAGAGCGGCGGCCCGAACAGCACGAGTTGTCGCTTTGACTCCATGCGCGCTTCACCTACAAAACGTTGAGCCGTGTGGAACTCGTGATCGATCCGAGCACGAGCCTCTTGAAGATCCAAACGAGCGCAAGGGCGTCGGCCGATCTCGGGACAACCGGCCGGGTGTCCTCGTTCCAGGGCCGCAAAGAAGAATCCTCATCATGGTTACTCTGTGGCTTCAAGCGCATTAGCCAACGCACTTTCGATGTCTCGCCGAAGGTTGCGAAGCACGACGACGTTTCGTTCCCGAGCCAAGGCATGCGCAAGTGAACAAAGGACCTCGACGAAGTTTCGTGCATCCACGACGCCAACCAAGCTGTTGCTGGTGAAGGCACGTACTTCCGGATCGCGAGATTTCAACTGAGCAAGCAGGTGTGTCAGGTAACGGCGCTGCCCTGTGAGAAGGAAGAGAGCCTCTGCAGCAGCACTCCCTTCAATCTCGTCGTGAGCCAGGCGAAACCGTTCCCTGAGCAGTGGAATATGACGACCACCACCAATGGTTCCTAGCGCCCAGGCCGCATACGAGCGAACCAACTCCGATGGGTTGCCGAGCAGGCGCGCTACCCTATTTGCCAACCGTCGCCCGCGCCACTCGACGATGCACTCAATCGCCTCGGCAACAACGACAGCTTCGGTGTCCTCGAGCGCCTTGGCGGCAACGTCGACCTTGGTCTTATCGCCCGTCTCTCGAAGCACCTGAAGCGCTCGGACTCGCACTTCCCAGTCCGCGTCGGTGGTCAGTCGCACCGCAAGTGAAGTCGCCGCAGCGCGAGGACGCGTTGCGGCCAGCTGTCGAAGTTTCTGCGCTCTCGTCCAACGTCGCCCGGTCGTCTTCACTCGCAGATCTCCTTTCAACACACCGTCACGATCACCGTGGAAGGTGGTGGACGCTCAACCATCGCGGCTCACTGGGAGTCAATGACGACGCTCAAGCCGACCGCGAAGCGATCCGATCGAGCTCCGATAGAATTGCTGGTTCGTTGAAGGGATCTTCGAAGATATCCATGTCGCTCTCCACCACCTTCATTGCGGCTGCAACGACGAGGTGACGGCGCCCGTGGCTCTTGAGCACGATCACGAGATGGCGGGCGGTTGGCCTCCCCATTCGTTCCTCCGCGCGCGCCACGTCATCATCGGTTGGCTCATCGATCTCGAGGTCGGGTAGGAAACGCGGAAGATCTACGTACTCCACCCCCACGAACATAAGGTCTGCGTTCCGAGGATGTTCATCATCCTTCGGACTGCGAACCAGCAGCTCTCCGTGACCCACCCGGTATTGCCAAAACTGGAACCGGCGCCCTGCAAAGCTCACTTTCATTCAAACGGGTTCGGCACCTGCGCCGCCTTTCACACGACCATCCCCCTTCGGCTCGTGCTTGCTCTTCGAAGTGCAGAGGACGTCTGCCGTCGTCGCTCGTATCGCAAGAGGACGCGAGCGCGACGATCTGCGACGGGGATCGCTCGAGGCGCTTGGGTGGCGTGTGCTTTGGGGTTGAGAGTGCGGCAGGTGCAACATGACGTTCGTGTGGTTGTCGAGCGGGTACGAGTCACAATGGTGCGTCACAGCTTCCTCCAGGATTGAAGAAGCCCCCAAACAAATTCAGCTTCGTAGACCGCTCCTTCGAATTCGAGACGGCGCACCAGCTGTTCGTCCCACCCATCTTCGTATTCGTCCTTGAGTGCAGCATTGTAAATCACGGAATGAGTGAGTCTGTCTGGCACGAAGAGATGCGGCTCTAAAACGCGTCGCGGAATATTGTATTGATTTTGGAAACCGATATTGATGGACGTTCCCTCACGGGTCTCATAAACCATCCAGAACAAGTGAGGCCATGACGGAAGTATAAAGGCGCTCTCGGTGAGGCCAACGAACGTCGATCTCATCGTAGCTACCGCTTGTTGGCGTACGGGGCGACCGATGAGCTGCGCATAGTCCTCGATTCGTGCCAAGCCTCGGTCAGGAAGCTGGATCGGACACTCCGCAGCGATCGCATCCACTTGTTCGGACGTAACATTGTACGCTCCCATCACGCGCCCACGAATATCAGGGCTCATTCTCTTGAGTAACGACAGTTCGAACGAGCGTGTATCCATGATGTCTTTCATCCTACTTGGAAGTGACCTTGGTTACCTGCACCCGAGTATCACGGCCTCATCGCGGTCCTCACAGCCTCCTCTGTGCTCGCCATGAGCTGGTCCCAGAGCCGAACGAATGCCCGCAGCGCGCCCAGTCCTCCACCCTCGTAGACGCGGAGCAGCCGCCACGGAACGCTGAGCTCCAAACTGTACTGACGAGGAAGCTATTGAGGCGACGCTGGTCACTCGCTTGCCGAGGTGCTCGAGTTGTCGTGCGCGACGAAAGGTGGCAAGACAATGTGGTCGGCTTCTCAAAGCACTTGCGGACGTGACCCTGGCACCCTCGATTGCGCGCATGTGATCCCCTTCGGGCAACAACTGCCTCGTTGGAGGTGACCCCTTACTGAAACGCGTTCGTCGATGGCGCGACAAGCGGAATCAACCGACTACGTGATCACCGCATGTCCAGATCACGGACGCAGTGCGGGTAGTGCGGCGGTCGATCCTAGAGGATGATCACGTCGCGCGCTCTTGCTTGGTTGCGCGTCCTCGCCATCGATGGGGCCTGGAGCCTTGTTGACGATATCAACAATGCGTTGGGCCAAGTCCCGAGTAGGAATCTTCAGGGCTCGATTCGACGGCACGGCGACGTCGACCTACAGCCCGTTACGAACATCGGAGCCAATGGAAGCGAGCGTTCCCGTCGGAAACAAATGGCGCCAGCGCCGGCTCTGTCTTGACGAGTGGGCTAATTCGTCGGAGCAGTCGCGAATCGACACGAGCACCGGAGAATCCGGCTGCGTGACCTCAAGCGCCTGTTAGGCCCGAACGCCACCCAAGAGCGCCGCAGGGCTGGCAGAAGAAAGCGTTGTCGATGCCGCGTCGGCCGAGCCCGTGGCAAACGGTGCAATCGATCGCTTCAGCAGGTCGACTGGGAAGGAGATCCCTGAGCCAAGCATAGCGTTCTGTTCCGGCCACGAGAGCGATGGTGTGCAAGTCCTCCGGCAGCGGTTCGAGAGCGAGCCCCATATCCGAATCGGCTCTCCAAAGTGATCCGTCCGCACGAAGCAGCCAGACTTCGCCTATGGTTCCGAATAGTGGGAGTGCGTTGTATCGCAGACCTTCGAAGTTGATGTGTCCCAATGGCTCCGGCGCAAGCCGGTTGATTGCGTCCTCGATCTGCCTCGACACTGCTGGAGAGATATTCATGCCGTGTCGATTTCTTAGCGCGGGACAAAGTTCGACGCCACCTGCAGACCTTCGGCAGTGTAGTTGACCGCTGCGTAGCCCAAGGCGAGAGCTTTCGCGTGCTTCAATCAGCCGGCTTCCGCGGCCCTTCGCCGAGACGAGCAGCTCGGCGGTTCCACGAAGGTCGAGCGAGGGCACCCCACATGACGAAGAACAACATGATGAAGAAGATCACGACACCGGGAAGGTGGCTCCACGGAGCCTGGCCGAGGCTCACGAAGACTGCGACAGTCGCAGAGCCGTACACGGAGCCGTAGAGGAGGGACATCACCGCCAGGCGGCGCGTCGAAACTGGCTCATGTGGCGGCGGTCGCACACGCACGAACGGCCACCAGCCCCAGTCTTGATCGTTCAGCTTGTTGATGAAGTCGTCGTAGGCGTCAACGTACTTGCGCCGAAGCCAAAGACTCCCCCCCATAAGCCCCATCAGGGTCAGCGTCACACCAAGTACGAAGCCGACACGATTGGGGCCTGGACGGCCGCGAGAGAGCTTGCCAGGCCGGGAGATTCGGACGCTCTCGAAGAGATTCGCCTCTGTAACGGGTGCCGACGCGGGCGCTCGCAGCATGACGTAGTAGAGTGCACCGTCGGCGATGGCCAGCATCGCGATGAAGCGATAGCGGGTGTCATAGGCGGTGCCGTCGAGGTGAAGGGTGGTCGCCGGGAAGCCTCGAACCAGGGCACCGGGTTCGACTCGCTCCTCGACCCTTTCGAGTGGGAGCATCGATAGCAGTTGCTTCTTGTTTGCGTCGGCGAGTTGTCTCAACTCTTCGACGGTCACGTCGGATCGGTGCCACTCCATTCGGACGACGCTGAGCAACACACCCGACGGCATCTCGGGTTCGGTCGCTTGAACGACGACGGTTCCGCCTTGAGCCTCGATCGGCGTTGACAACGAAGCCGCCGCCTCCGACCTGCATAGAGCGGCGTCGCGCAGGTTCTCTGGTCGAAGGATGCACAGAGGGAATCCGACCTTCGACACGTCGATCGCGAACTCGCCGACCGCATCGGTGACAACCTGCGCCGCAGCCGGCTTCGTCGAAGCAGCAAGAGCGATGGCGACGAGCCAGCGGAGTCGACGCATGGCGACCCTGTTCCTCGGCTCCGCCTGCACAGGAACGATACGGCCCGTGCGCCCCACCCTCGTACCAATGGACTTCAGCCCGCCTCCAATCCCACGCGTGGGTCCGCTTGTGGAGACATTCGCGGGCGTGACCTTGGCACCACCGATTGCGTGCATGTGATCCCCCTCCGGCAACAACGGCCTCGTTGGAGGCGTCAACTTGTTACTGAAACGCGTCCGTCAATGACGTGACAAGCGGAATCAACCGACTACGTGATCACCGCATGTTCAGATCTCAGCGCCGTCAGTGCGGCGTACGATCCTAGATCTCATACGCGCTCTCTTGCTTTCGCGGAGGACGAGGTAGACTGGGCGAACGTTCAACCAACCCTAAACCCTGGTGTCCGATGGCGAAGAACAGGTCGCTCGACTTGCGATCGATTCACGGCAGCGCGTCCCTCGCCGCCTCCTCCGGGCTCGCAATGAACTCCTCCCAACAACGAACGAACGCCTCCAGCGAGTGAAGTGCTCCGCCCTCGTAGATGCGTAGCAGCCGATGCCACGGAACGCTGAGCTCCCAACTGTACTGACGAGGAAGCCATTGCGAGAAACGAGCGAGTTGTTCCCGATCATTCTTCGCCGCCCGAGAGTCGAACTCGTCGAACGCAAGGTGGAAGCCGACTGAATAGTGAAACACCCAGGATGGGGTCGGCTCTCCAAACAGCAGCGCGGGTCGTCCTTGCTTGACGACCTCTGCCACGACGTCCGCGAAACGTCTTCCAGCAAGCCCTCCCGTCACTGGTTTCTTCTCAGGGTATGATCCAAGCACCTCCTCGAACTTATCCAGAAGAATTGCCACTCCTCGGTCGAGGCTCGGCTCAGCCAAGTACACACGCGAGCAAGCGTTCAGCGATGCAACTGGTCCGCACGGCCAAGGCGAGGCGAGTGGGTCGTCCACGATACGCATGACGTGCATGATCCGACTGTCAATGGCGCCGTAGCCATTGAGAAGCGCGTTGAGATAGCGCGGAGACACCACCTCAAGGAATTCCCGAGGCGTTGTTCGCAGCCGTTGAATGAGAGTGAGAAGGTCCATGTAGCCTCCGGTAAATGACGTCGCGGTGGTCAATGGAACCACGGAACCGTGCTCTAGCAGCTCGCAGCCTCATCCGGACTTGCGACGAACTCGTCCCAGAGACGCACGAATGCTTCCAGCCCTCGAACGGTTCCTCCCTCATAGACGCGGATGAGCCGATGCCATGGAACACTGACCTCCCAGCTGTACTGACGGTGGAGCCACTTCGAGAAACGAGCGAGTTGTTCCCGTTCAGCTCTTGCAGCATTGGGGTCGAGCTCCTCGAATGCGAGGTTGAAGCCGACAGAGAAATGGAACAGCCACGATGGAGTCTGCTCTCCTCCAAACAGGAGAGCTTCGCGTCCTTGCTTCACGAACTCTGCCACGACCTCAGGAAAACGGCGCCTCGCAAATACCCCCTTTGCTGGTTCCTCGTCAGGCCATGTCTGAAGGACTTCCTCGAACTTCTCCAGAAGCATTGCCACTCCACGCGCTAAGTCCGGCTCGACCAAATACACTCGTGAGCAAGCGTCCAGCGATGCAACCGGCCCAGCCGGCCAAGGTGATGGCGAAGTTGGGCCATCTACGATCCGCATGACGTACATGATTCGACTGTCAATCGAACCATAGCCATTGAGGAGCGCCTCGAGAAAGATCGGAGACACTACCTCGAGGAATTCGTGAGGCGCCTCTCGCAGCCGTTGAATGAGAGTTACAAGATCCACGTGCCTCCCTCATGGTGTCCCGGTGATCGTTAGGCCGCAAGAATCTGAGTACAGCTCTTATCCTTGCAGTTGGATCTCCCTAGTCTGCCACCCCTCCGGCAACCGAAGGGCGTTCGGAGCTATGCAACCCAGTGCGACGGCTCGCCCGGTCAGCCCGTGCTTCCACGCCGCGTCCATTTGCCAGAGTCTGCTAAGTGGCATTGATTCGGCGGGCAGAGGCCCGAAGGGAAGCGTCGCGCGGTCGAGCGCAATCACCAGTTCATTCCGTCCCAACCGAGTCCGAGTCCTCTCGTATCCATTGGGTGCACCAATACACATGATCGACGTAGCCTGGTCCCCCACGTCCGCGCCGGGAAATGCAAAGGCAGGTTCTTGCACAAATCCCAGGCGACGAAGCACTGGATAGCGGAGATCGGTGCTGGTCATGGACATGTTGTCTGGAGTCCCTTGCACTAGACCGTGGGGGGAGACAAGCCACGTCCACACTCCATCGTCGCTCACAGCGAGGATGATGGTTGCCGTAATGTAAGCGCGTTCGAGGAAGCCGGAGTCCTTCTCCCGTTCAAGCCATGAGACAACTTCAGCAATCTGCTCGGACGCATTCTGCGTCCGAGCGTACGTTTCGTCGAGACGTAGCCGTGCCCCTTCAAGCAGCTGCCTGAGGAGCTCCTCTCGCGAACTCCGGAGGTGGCCGCCTCCCACTCGGGCGATCACCGAAGCCCGACGACCGTGGGTACACCCAACCGTTTCGGAGATGCCGTGAATCTCTCCCGTCACTGTGGGAGGCTCCACCTCGTACCGGCGAAGTCGCCCCAAGTGAGCCAGCCTCGTGCTGTTCTCGAATTCGGAGCGAACTCGGGGAAGCTGCGTCAACATCAGAAGCCTCCGTAGATGAACGTCGCCGACTCCAGCTCAGAGCGATTGCGCTCATGTCCGGCGGGAACGACGATAGCGTTCGCCCGCCAAGATGGCCAGCCGCGTTCTCGAGGATCGGCAAGGCATTCCTGAATGCCTCCCATGAGTGTCTTGGCGTTCGGTCAACTTGATTCACGGCACTGCTTGCCTAGCCACCTCTTTTGGACTCACGATGAATCTCTCCCACAGGCAGACGAATGCCTCCAGCGCGCCAAGCCCTCCACCCTCATAAACGTGGAGAAGCCGATGCCATGGAACACTAACGTTCCAACTGTATTCACGTTGGAGCCAATGAGAGAAACGAGCGATTTGGTCCCGTTCAGCTTTTGCCGCACGGGCATCCAACTCCTCGAACGCAAGGTTGAAGCCAGCAGAAAAGTGGAACAGCCACGATGGGGTTTGCTCTCTTCCACACAAGAGACCTGGCCGACCCTGTTTCACAAATTCTGCCACAACCTCAACAAAACCTCGCCCCGCAAATCCTCCCTCCGCCGGTTCCTTGTCAGGCCATGTCCGAAGGACTTCCTCGAATTTCTCTAGCAGCAACGCCACTCCACGCGCCAAGTCTGGCTCGACCAAATACACTCGGCTACAGACACTTATCGATACGCATGGCCCCAACGGCCACGGCGGTGAGGAAAGTGGGTAGTCGAATGTTTGCATTATCTCGAGAATTCGATTGTCGATCGCACCGTAGCCATGAAAAAGGCTGTTGAGATGGATCGGAGACACCTCCTCAAGAAATTCGTGAGGCGTTTGTCGCAGCCGCTGAATGAGAGTGAGAAGATCCACATGCCCTCCACTAAATGGCGTCGCAGTGATCGTAGCGCCTTAACGTGCCGGAAGGGCGCCCTCCCAGGTTATCGAACACGGTCGCTCCGACTTGCCAGCGGTATGGGGCCGTTTTCAGAGATCGTAAGCGTTCAGTGAAACGCGTGCAGAGATCGGCGTTCCCGCAAACCTTGGTTGGCGCTCCTCCGTATTGCTGAGCAGTGGATCGTCTCCGACCTCGACTCGCTCGCGATGGTCACTATCGATCGTTCAGCACACACTTCAGCCGTCACTCTTCATCGCCAGTGATGCTTCTATATCCTCCATCGAGGAGTTGCTTGGCTGCTAGAGCGCCTGTCGGTGTGATCGCAAACCAACAGATCTCCGTCGGCGTGAGCTGTCGACCCGGAGACCAAGCATGCGCGATGGCATCAACGGTCTCAGTCGCCGAGTAGCTCCAAGGAGTGAATCGCCCAGCACCGAGTTCCCCGGCAATCCAATACCCACGTGTGAGGAGCTCGCGGATGGCATCGAGCGTTGCCTGCCTCTGGTCCTCCGCGCCTTTAATGCCGAGTATGGCAGTATGCGGGGGCATTTCCCCAAGCCAAACGTAATCCTGACTCGATAGCACCAGCAGCTCAGCAACAAGGCTATTCGTCGAATTATCCATCGTTCTATATGAATCTTGTACTGTCCGGACCCTTGCACAAAAACATCGATTGTCTCCGAGAACTTCACTGGCGCTGTCGAAGTTCGGCGAGCACCTGAGACGTCGAACCGCACCCGGTGGGCGGTGGCGATCATCTTGTCGTCGGTCGCACACTCCCTCCAGACCGCGACCGGCTGCCGGAGCCATCCTCACGATGACGGCCCTGAAGCACAATCCCGATTGCGCCGGACAAGGGGAGAACGACGAGCATCCAAACAAATGCGATGTAGGGGCGGCCCATCTCCGTGGAGACTGCCTCGGAGATATCGCTGAACCGCAATTCAAAAATCAGTGCGGACGCAATGACAATTAGCAGCGCAAGAAGCGCGAGCCTCAGTATGTGGCTACCTTTCATTGCCCAAACGACAAATCCTGTTACCGCAGCGACGACCATGGTCGCGAACAGAAGACTAATCGTGCCCGGAATCTTATCATCGACTTCCGCATGTGCGATCCCTGGCAACAGCCAACAGCTGGCGCCGGTGACGAGAGCCAAAACTCGACGGCGAGATCTCATTCGAGTTCGATCCATTGCTTGGCTCCAGACCGTAAGCGACGCCATCAGCGTCATTGGCGATGCCACGGAAGACTGCCACACCTTGGCTGCGTCTCCTACACCGCTCCTGTAGCTGACCAACTCGCTCCGGCAAGACCTTCGTGAACATTTGTAGTACGCCTTCAGCTCGGGCTCCGACATCTCCCGGAAGCGAGGCGTGGAGGGCGGCTCGATGATCGCGCAGGGCATCAGGCGCTACGAGTTCTTGCGCCGCTTCCATGCGGCAACAAGCGCTGGCTCTGCAAAACCGTCTTTCAACGCTGCAATCGCTTCCTCCAGCCTGCCCGCGGCATTCAATTCCAGCTGGTCATCGAGTACCGGCAGACTCGGAGGGGCGGCCACAAGGGTATGACGCCCGGACGTGGATCGGTTTCAACCGGCGTCGATCCCGAGGCTCGGCGACGGCACGGCTGCGCTTCTCGGTGGCCTAGCCGTTCCTCGAACCCCTTGGTCGCACCGATAGTCCAGGACGGTACAGCCTGGGTTCAGCGTCCCTGTCCAAGTTTCAACACGTTCGAGCGGTCGAGTAGCGTCAGATTAAGCGTTCCTCCGCGAAAGGTAGCCTTGGCCCCAGACAGCGCCCACGTGAACGGAGCCCAGGGCGAAGGTCTCCCGAGAGTGGTCGGATCGATGCGACCGCCATCAAGACCGACCAATTCTGCATCTTCGAGACTCTCAGCCGCATCTCGTGGCACGCCCTCCTGCCGTGGACAACTCGACATTGACGAGTCGAAGCTCCGCTCGGAAAGACCAGATCCCGAAGGTGTCGTTCGTCTCGTGACGACTAGACCAAGAGATAAGAGAACGAGATGCAAACGCTCCCATCTCTAGTCATCTCCACGCGCTCCACGATGGCGTCAGACCAGTTCTACAGCACGTAACTCCAGCACGGGATGTCACCAATCCGAACGGCGCCAGAACGGTACGGGGAATGGCACTCCTCCAGGCAAGGGGAAGCCGAACAAAAAAGGCAACGGAATCACTTCCGCATCGTCTAACCCCAGATCACCCACTCCGCTCTCCACGTCGTGTTCCCCCTGTCCATCGACGGGTGTTCAGGTCTGCGGGTTGAACGGCACGCCCGAGAAACTCCTCGCACAATCCGACAAGATCCTCCACGGTCGCGATCACGCCGAGTTCGGTCCTGCCGTCCATTCGCGCAGGATCCCGATTCGTGGTGAGCCAGTACCGAAGCTCACCACGGACTCGTTGCACCACAATACGGCGAGGACTGTCTGCGGCATCGATAACAATTGCTGGTGGCGTGACGAGATACTCGTCGAGCGATCCGTCGCTGTCCCACAGGAAGTCTCCGAACATAGGAAGCGTGGAGATCGCGTGGTGCACCTGAAGCTGAGCCTTCAACTCGATTTCGAGATCTGACTCCATCAGAACGGCACCGCGTTTTCAGGACCGAGGACGGCGACCAGACTGTTGCAGCCGGCTCCGCGGAGCGCTTCAATTGCGCGCCGGCCAAGGATGCAGCAAGCGGCCGGCGACTCGGGGAGGTCGGCCATTGTCGGTGCGGCTGAGGTCGCTCCCACGACCATCTTGTGCCCGATCATCGTAAGACCATACTGCTGTCCGCCAGCATTTCCGAAGGCTTTGACCGCGAGGTCGAAATGGGAAGCAGCTCCACGAGGGCGCTCGTGACATCGCTCCACGGCGTCGTCGGGGGTAGCCGCCTCGACGACCATCTGGAAGCTGCCCCTTTGCTTCGACCTCGGACGTGTGAACGGCACGAGGCAGAGGTGACGCTCCGCTGTCGAGGACCGCCTCGCCGTGTCTTCTTCCTGGTGGGATCGCTTCGCATGCGGGTTCCAAGGTGTCTACGTATCCGATTGGGTGGTTGCCCACGTACCTGTAGATGTTGGAACTAAGCTCCTTCCGAAGCTAGACGTGACCGTCGTACATGCCGAAGCTGACGAACGGCTCGATCGGTCCCGTCGCGTCGTGGTCGACCGCGAAGATCATCGCGTCGTGCTCGGCCTGCTCGGGGAGGAGGTGCGAGCACCACGTTTACCCGAGCCCCGCCTCCTCTGGACTGGCAACGAATTCGTCCCACAAGCGCACGAAGGCTTCGAGTCCTCGAAGCGATCCTCCCTCGTAAATGCGGATCAGCCGATGCCACGGAACGCTGACCTCCCAACCGTATTGACGCTGGAGCCATTGGGAGAATCTAGCGAGTTGTTCGCGCTCAGCTTTTGCTGCCTCGGAGTCGAACTCCTCGAGGGCCAAGTTGAAACCCACCGAATAGTGGAACAAGGCGGACGGTGTTGGCTCTCCAAAAAGGAGAGCCGGTCGTCCTTGCCGCACGAATTCAGTCACAACGTCGGCAAAACGTCGGCCCGCGAATCCCCCTTTTACGGGTTCCTTGTCGGGCCATGTCCGAAAAACGGACTCAAACTTCTCCAGAATCATGGTCACTCCACGCCCCAGATCTGGCTCAGCCAAGTACATTCGGGAAAAGACGTTGAGCGACGCCTGTGGCCCGATCGGCCAGGGTGCCGGAGACAACGGATCGTCAATCACCCCCCCGACAGACATGATTCGACTGTCAATCACGCCGTAGCCACTGAGGAGAGCGCCGAGATCGAGCGGGGACACGACTTCAAGGAATCTCTGTGGTTCAGTGCGAAGCCGCTGAATGAGAGTGAGAAGATCCACTTACCCTCCGTCAAAATGGTGTCGAGGTGATCGTATGGCCGACGGCGACTGAAGTGCGTCGATCGGCGCATGTGTCGTGGACGAAGTCGATCGCCCAAACGTGGTTGGGCGCGCTTGGCGGAACGGGGCGAGGGCGATTGGCGGCGACGCGGCGACGAGGCCGCCTGCGCGGGACCTGGAGGCCAGCACCACGCCACAGGCAGTGAGCCCGATCAGCGCTCATCGCGATGCCCTTCGTGGCGAGGAGACCGCGAATCATGCGATAACCGTAACGCGGATACTGCGCGGCGAGCTCGCGCATCTTGCCGACCACGGGCGCGTCGCCAATGGCCTTCTTCGACTCGTAGTTGGCGCCCGAGCGAGGGACT
>JBGAFW010000042.1:0-85508 GCA_044227045.1 Labilithrix sp. | reverse complement strand
GAAGGCGCTCGCCGCCATCGCCGTCGCGCACGACATGGGCGTGATCCATCGCGATCTGAAGCCCGAGAACATCATGATCCTCAATCGCAAAGACGATGAGGGTCACGACATCGTGAAGGTGTGCGATTTCGGCATCGCGAAGATCACGGAGAAGGACGGCGAGGATCCTGGCGCCGCGCCGAAGACCGCAGGCGCGAAGCTCACGACCGCCGGCTTGGTCGTCGGAACGCCCGAGTACATGTCGCCCGAGCAGGCGCGCGGCGAGAAGCTCGACGCACGCTCCGATCTCTACTCGATGGGGATCATCCTCTACCAGCTCCTCACCGGTCGCACTCCGTTCCTCGCCGACACCGCGCTCGCCGTCGTCCTCAAGCACATCACCGAGCCACCGGAGCCGCCGCGCTCGATCTATCCGGGCGTCCACCAAGGCCTCGAGGCGGTGTGCATGCGCGCGCTCTCGAAGGCGAAAGAAGAGCGCTTTCAGTCCGCGCGTGACATGCGCGCGGCGATCAAAGCGGCGATCGAAGGACGCCCGTTGCCGATCGACACGAACGCGAGCACCGCGGTCGATCCTTTGTCTGCGCCCGATCTGGTCGCTAGCGCGAAGCTGGGATCCGGCGCGATCACGGGACCGTCTCCTCGCGTCGGCTCGAGCTCGGGAGCCTCGAGCGCCGCCATCGCGCAGACCGCGGCGATGCCAAACGCGTCCGGCTCAGGGCCCGCGCCTGCGAACAACGCTCCTTCGATCGGCGCGAGCAAGGTCACGCCGCTCGGCACCGCGATGGTCGCCGGCGAGGACAAGCCGCGATCGCGCGCGCCGCTCGTCATCGGCGTCGCGTTCGTCGCGCTCCTTCTCGGTGGCGGCGGCCTCGTGCTCGCGAAGGGCGGCCTCGTGCGAGGGACGCCACCGGAGCACCGCGCCGCGACGGGCTCGATCGTGACGAACGCACCGGCGGAGTCGGTGAAGCCCGAGCCGAAGAAGAAGCCGGAGGGCGAGATCGCGCCCGACTCGACGTCGTCCTCGAACATCACGAACCCGCCGGATCGAAAGCATCCAAACGGGACGAGCAAGTCGAAGGCGACGCCGCTCGACGCGAAGACGACGACGCCCACCGCGCAGCCGACCCCCGAGCCCGCGCCGACGCCCACGCCAGCGCCGACCCCCGAGCCTGCGCCGACGCCCACGCAGACGCAGACCGCGCCGCCTGCACCCACGCCTCCTCCGGCACCGACGCCGGCGCCTCAGCCTGCGTTCAACCCGAACGTCTGCAAGGCGAGCGTCGGAAAGCCGCGTGCGATCAACGGCGTTCCGAAAGACCTCGCGCTGAATGGCACCGAGGCCGCGTGGACCGCGTGCGCGAAGAAGATGACGGAGCGACCGTCCGGACCGATGGCCGCGAGCGTGAACATCCGCTTCGGCGACAACCGGGCGTTCAAGGGCGCCAAATGCAGCGGCGCATGCCCCGCGCCGGTCGCCTCGTGCATCGCCGGGTCGACCGCACGGACCGCCACGCTCACGCTGAAGAGCGGCGACATCACGGGGGAGCCCGAGTTCGAGGTGCCCGTGACGTTCTCGTGCGAGTGAGCGGCTCGGATCCCGGATCCCCCCTGCATCCCTTTGTGTTAGAGGCTGGGCCGTGGAGGGACGAAGGCAAGGCCGCAGCGTTCGCCTGTTTCAGGTGACGAGCATCTGCTCGCTGTCGGGCGCGGTGGCGCTCCTCGTGGCGGGCGGCGTGTCGTGCACCGCGCTCGAGCCAGAGACAGGCGACCTCCGGATGGCCTGCGTCGACGCCGACAGCGATCCGAATCGACCGGTCGTCTTCAAGACGGACATTCGCCCGCTCATCGCTGGCGAGGTCGCTGGCACGAAGGGCTGCAAGTCGTGCCACTACGAGACGACCGGAACACGCGAGGGCTACGACGCGACCGGTCTCAGCCTCGAGAACCTCGGCGACATTCGCAAAGGCGGACGAAACACTCCGCCGAATTACATTTTGGTCCCCGGCAAGCCGTGCAGCTCCGCGATCGTGCGAAAGCTTCAAGGCACGTTCGGCGACGCGCGCATGCCGAAGGGCGGACCGTACTGGGACGCCGCCAAGATTCAGCTCGTCGTCGATTGGATCGCCGAAGGCGCGAAGGGAGACGACACCGAATGATGCGATCTCTCGTTCGTCGCGCCACGCTCGTCGCCGCGGCAGGATGTATGTTGCACGTGCTTGCGGGCTGCAGCGGGTCCCGTACCGAGGGGCTCGACACGAACAAGCTCCCCACCAACGTCCGTGACGACTACGCGATCTTCGCGCGCCGTTGCTCGAAGTGCCACTCGCTCGCGCGACCGCTCAGCGCCGGCATCACCGACGACGACCAGTGGGTGCGCTACGTCAACCGCATGAGGCGCCAGCCAGGCAGCGGCATCTCGCAAGACGATCAAGAGCGCATCCTCCGCTTCCTTCGCTACTACGCCGCCGATCTCAGGCAAAAAGACGCCGAGAAGCGTGGGCTCGCGCCGTCGCCCTCGTCCTCCACGACCACCTCGCCCACGCCGGATCCCTCCACCACGCCATCCCCTGCGTCATCGCCGAGCCCGAGCGTCCCCGCTTCGAAGAGCGATCGCGTCTCGAAAGGAGCGGGATGATGCGCACACCTCGAACGCCGATCGTCCTCTTCGTCGCGCTCTTCGTCGCGCTTCTCGCCGCGTTCGTCGCGTCCCCCGCAAGCGCGCTCGAGCGCAACTTCGCCGGCTCGGCGCAGCTCGACTACCACTTCGTGCCGACCGCGAAGGACGCAAAGACGTTCTCGAACGCGTTCGACGGCTTCACGATGGAGTTCGCAGGCAAGGTCGCCGTCGACTTCTCCGACCGCGTCTCGGCGAACATGAAGGTCTGCTACGGATGCCACGGCTTCGAAGCGGACATGATGTACTTCGACGTCCGCGTCGCCGACGAGCTCAACTTCCGCGTCGGTCGCTTCAGCCCGACGTTCGGCGCGTTCAACCTCCGGCACGATCCGGCCAACCACCGCCTGAGCGACAAGCCGCTGCCTTACGACATGGGCCGCATGCTTCGCCTCCGCCAGTGGAACATGAGCGTCTTGCCGAGCCCCTTTCCGGACAACGGGCTCGAGGTGAACGGCTCGCACTTCTTCGGCGAGTCGGTGCAGGTCGACTACGCCGCGTACGCCGTCACGGGCTTCAAAGCCGACGCGCGCCCGCTCGACCTCGACTTCAAGCTCTCGCGCAGCCCGCAGTTTTACTACACGGACAACAACGGTCGCCCCACCGTCGGCGGACGCGTTGCGCTCACGTTCAAGCTCGGCGAGGCCAGCGATCTCACCGCCGGCGCGAGCACGATGTACGGCACCTACGATCCGGACAACCAGCAGTCGTACCTGATCCTCGGCACCGACCTCACGCTCCGCCTCGACAAGACGAACGTTCGCATGGAGTACCTCGGCAGACGAACGACGTTCGACACCGTCGACCGCACGCTCTTCAAATACGTGGTCGCCGACACGAACGGCGACTTCACGATGAAGCACGGCGCCTACGTCGAGGTCGAGCAAGGCATCACCCCCGAGCTCGATCTCGTCGGCCGCATCGACGGCATGCTCCGCGTCGGCAACGTCGAGTCCGCAAGCGAGCTCACGCGCCGCGCCTCCGTCTTCCGCTACACGATCGGCACCGCCTACGCGATCGAGCGAGGGCTCCGCATCAAATTCTCGACGGAGCTCTGGGAGTTCTCGAACCGCGACTCGCTGAACGGCCGCAAAGTCGAGCTCAGCATGCACACCGCGCTCGCCGGCTCGTTCTAACCGGGCTCTCGGCATCGCCTTGGCGTGCTCCTCGCGGGGCCTCCTGACGTCGGCTTAGACAATGCTTTCAACAAGGCGGTCTTGCGTCGTGCACCGCGTGGGCGCGGTCCTGCCTACTCGGCTGAGTTGGTCCACGGGAGGGGTCCCTCGCTCCTTTTCAACAAGGCGAGCCGCTCACCGCGTGTTCTGCTCGCTGGGCTGTCCACGGGACGGCGACTCGGAGAGAAGAAGAGAAGAGAATTCACAGGGAGACAGGAAGACAGGGAGAGGATTTGATCTGTCTCACTTGCGCTGCCTCGTGGGTCTTGTCTCTCTTTCGTTCGCGGGAAGGATTTAACAGGGAGACAGGGAGACATGGAGGGCTCAGAGAGCAGACATTTCCGCCCTTTCAACAAGGCTTCTCGGCGCACGTCTTCCGGAGCGTGACATCGGCTTCTCTTTTTCAACAAGGCGGCGCTCCGCTGATTCGCGCGGACTTCGGCAGAGCCCGGCGGCTCGCCTCTGCCGAATGCGCGTGGACTTCGGCAGAGCCCCTCGCTCTGCCGAATGCATCGCGGAGTTCGGCAGAGCCCCGGCGCTCGCCTCTGCCGAATGCATCGCGGACTTCGGCAGAGCCCCGGCGGCTCGCCTCTGCCGAATGCATCGCGCACTTCGGCAGAGCCCCGGCGGCTCGCCTCTGCCGAACACGACGCGGACTTCGGCAGAGCCCTGGCGGCTCGCCTCTGCCGAATGCACGCGGACTTCGGCAGAGCCCCGGCGGCTCGCCTCTGCCGAATGCATCGCGGACTTCGGCAGAGCCCCGGCGCTCGCCTCTGCCGAATGCATCGCGGACTTCGGCAGAGCCCAGGCGCTCGCCTGTGCCGAATTCGCGCGACAAAAAGCGAGTGCCCAGGAGACGTCTCGACGCCACGTCGAAATCTGTCTCCCGGGCACACCGGGGCGTTGCGCAGCTTGGGGGAGGGAGGGGCGCTGCGCGACGCCTCCTATCGGGTCACTTCTTACGATGTCGGGACACGACAAAGCATCGCGTGGCGGTGCGTCGTTTTTTTCGATGGGCGCGCTGTGCGGCGAAATGCCGGGCTATTTGCGGCGCGGCGGGTCGAGGTCTTCGGCGAGGTAGCTCAAGATGACCTCGTCGAGGGATTTGTCGCTGACGAGGTCGTCGCTGAAGATCGAGCCGCTCGCGGGTGGGGGTGGATGCTGCTGTGAGGGCGGCTTCGAGGCGGTGCTCGCGGCGCCGAAGATCGCGGCGGGGCGGGCGGGGGCGTAGCGACCTTCGCTCGAAGGCTTTGGCGCCGTCGGCGCGCTTCGAAGTGGTGAGCGGGCCGGTTGCGCGGCGACGCGTGGGTTGTTTTGATGCGGCCGGCTCGGTGGAATGCGGGAGCCGCGATCGCGCTCGGTTCGATCCGTGCGCTCGGTTCGTTCGACGCGCTCGTCACGCTCGTCGGAGTCGACTGCGCGGTACGCGCCGGTGCCGCGCTCCTTCGAGAAGAGGTTCTTCGGTGGTGGCGGGAGATCGCCCGTCGCGAACATCGGGCTCACGCTGCTCGAGTCGCGCTCGAGGGCGTCGAAGTCGAGCGTGAGCTCTTCGGCCGACGGGCGGCGGCGCTCGGGATCACGGAGCGTGTTCGGGTTCGTGTCACCGCTCTTCGCCGACGCGGCGACCTGGCCAGGCCGCGCACGTCCAGGCATCGCCATGTTCGGATCGGTGGCCGATCCGGGCGGGGGCTCTTCGTGCGCGAGCAGCGCGGCGAGCTCGGGCGGAAGCTCGTCGGGATGCCGCGCCTGCCCGAGCGATGGAGGGATCTGCGAGATGTTTGGGCGGCGGCTCTCCGGGATCGTGAGCGGCGCGGCTTCTTCCGAGTTGCTGCGCGGTGGATCGGGATGCGTCGCGGGACCAGCGGAGGGCGCGACGGGCGGAGCGGCGCGCATCTCGCCCGAGCGGCCCACGCTGAACATCGACATGACAGGGGCTTCGTTGATCCCGACGCCTTTTTCGCTCGACGGCGGCGGCGGCACGATCACGTCGGCCGGAGACGCCGCGCTCGTCATCACGACGGTGCGATCGCTCGACGTCGTGACGGACTCGACCGGCGCCGTCCCCGTCGACACCATCGCCTGCATCGCGGCGGCCGCGGCCGTGATCTCTTCGGAGTCGCTGACGTCGATCTCGGGCAGCGTGATCTCGGCGACGGCCACCTCGACCTCCACCGACGGGTCGCGCGTGCGGTCGTCGCCTTCGCCGGTCGGGGCCGCGGCCTCTGCCTCTGCTGCGGTCTCTGTGGCCCCTGCGACCTGCGCGACCTCTTCGTGCGGCGACGACTCTTCCTTCGCGGTCGAAGGGACGGGCGCTTCCTTCGCGACCTCGTCGCTCTCTTTCTTCGCGGCCTGCGCGGCGGCGTCGGCGGCTTGCGCGGCGGCTTGCTTCGTCTTCTCGGCGTCGAGGAGCTTCTTCTCGTGGGCCTTCTGACCTTCGACGAGCTCGTCGAACTGGCCGTCGCGCAAGGCGATGAACATCGCCTTGTGCTGCTCCTTCATCATCACCTTGACGGTCTCACTGAGGTTGTCGTTGCCGATGTGCTCGGCGTACGACTTCTTCACGCTCTTCAGGATGCGTCCGCCATCCATGAAGAGGTGCGTGATGATGTGCGGGTGGTTAACACCCGAATCTTCCGTCTGAATGTGGAAGACGCGGCCTCGGTGTCGAACGTTGTTGTTGTAACCGAGCAGCGGCGACTGGAACTTGGCCATCTCGCGGACCGAATACAAACAGTACCACGGCTAGGCCGCTACGTTGCCCGGGCTTTTGCTCCAAAAACCGCGGGAATCACGAGGTGCGCTCAGTGAGGTGTGATCGCGTCGAGGCAGCTCTCGCGGGCGCGGTGAAGCTCGTGGAGTGGGACGTCGATCGGGGCGGCGCCTTTTCCGGATGCCGAAACCGTGAGCTTCGCGTTCACGCCGGCTCCGGCGGTCTTGCCGAGGACGGTCGCGCGCACGTCGGCTTCGGCGGCGAGACGAAGCACTTCGGCTTCGTTCTTCGGCGACACCGACACGACGACACGTGAAGGCGCTTCACCGAACAGGAGGGCGCTCACTCCAAACGGAGCGAGCTCGGCGGGCAGTGCGATCGAAGCTCCCACCATCTGCTCGGGCGAGGGGCTTGTCACACAGCACTCCGTGAGCGCGACAGCGAGGCCGCCGTCGGCGACGTCGTGGGCGCTCTCGAGGAGATGACCACGAGCGAGCGCGAGCACGAGCTTCTGGAGACGCACCTCGAGGTTCAGATCGAGGCGCGGCGCAGGGCCACCGAGCTTCTTCGCCTTCAGCGCTTGGTACTCGCTGCCGCCGAGCCCGCTCGACGCGGCCTCGCCGAGGAGGAGGACGACGTCGCCCTCGCGCTTCCACCACGCCGTGACGACATCGCGCTCGTCGTTCACCAAGCCTACCGCCGCGACGGTAGGAGTGGGGAGGATGGGCTTTCGACCGACCGCGGCGTCGGTCGTCTCGTTGTAGAGCGAGACGTTGCCGCTGACGATCGGCACGTCGAGCGCGCGGCATGCGTCGCCGAGCCCGTCGATCGCGCGCGCGAACTGATCCATCGTGCCTGGATCTTCGGGGCTCGCGAAGTTGAGGCAGTCGGTGATGCCGATCGGCTCGGCGCCGGAGCACACGAGGTTGCGGCATACCTCGGCGATCGCCATGCGCGCGCCTTCGTTCGGATCGAGCTCGACGTAGCGGCCGTTGCAGTCGACGGCGAAGGCGAGGTGCTTCATCACCACCTTGCCATCTCGCTCGCACGGCACGCGCACGACCGCGGCGTCCGAGCCGGGACGCACGATCGTGCCGCCGCGGACGATGTGATCGTACTGCCGCCAGATCCACGAACGCGATCCGACGTTCGGCGAGGCGAGGAGCGCGAGGAGATCGGCGCGAGGGTCGGTCGACTCCGGCACCTCCACGTCGTGGTGCTCCGGCGGCGCTTTTCGCGGGCGGTCGTAGATCGGCGCCGCGTCGGTGAGCGCGTCGACCGGAATGTCGGCGCAGATCTTCTTTTCGCCCTTCGGCGGCAGCCCGTCGAGCGGATCGTAGCCGGGCGTCGCGGTGACGACCCATCGCTTCGTGTCGGTGACACGACCGACGATCGCGCAGTC
The DNA here is from genome assembly GCA_044227045.1 of Labilithrix sp. Taxonomy (GTDB): domain Bacteria; phylum Myxococcota_A; class Polyangia; order Polyangiales; family Polyangiaceae; genus Labilithrix. The sequence continues at coordinate 77,547 of JBGAFW010000042.1, read as the reverse complement.
GAGATCCCACTTCTTGCAGATGCGGATGACCTCGTCCTCTTTGCCTTTCTGCGCGACGAGGAGCATGCGCTCTTGCGACTCGCTGAGGAGGATCTCGTACGGCGTCATCTTGCGCGCGCGGCGCGGGATCTTGTCGAGATCGAGCTCGAGGCCGTTGCCGGCGCGTCCTGCCATCTCGACGCTCGACGACGTGAGGCCGGCGGCGCCCATGTCCTGGATGCCTTCGAGCACGTTCGCGGCGAAGAGCTCGAGGCACGCCTCGAGCAGCAGCTTGCCCATGAACGGGTCGCCGACTTGCATCGTCGAGCGCACGCCCTTCTTGATCGAGCTTGCCGTCGCGAGCTCGCCTTTGCCTTCCTTGCCCTCGCCGAACTCGTCCGACGCCATCGTCGCGCCGTGAATGCCGTCGCGTCCGGTCTTCGCGCCCATGTAGAGGAGCGGGTTGCCGACGCCGGCGGCGCGTCCGTAGAAGATGCGGTCGGTGCGCGCGACGCCGCAGGTGAACGCGTTGACGAGGATGTTGCCGTCGTAGCTCGCGTCGAACTGCACCTCGCCGCCGACGGTGGGGACGCCGATCGAGTTGCCGTAGCCGCCGATGCCGGCGACGACGCCGCGAAGAAGCTCTGGCGTGCGCGGGTGATCGGCGCGGCCGAAGCGAAGCGAGTTGAGCCCAGCGATCGGGCGCGCGCCCATCGTGAAGACATCGCGAAGGATGCCCCCGACGCCGGTGGCTGCGCCTTGGTACGGCTCGATGAAGCTCGGGTGGTTGTGCGACTCCATCTTGAAGACGGCCGCGAAGCCGTCGCCGATGTCGACGACGCCGGCGTTCTCGCCTGGGCCTTGGATGACGCGGGGCCCCTTCGTGGGCAGGCGCTTCAAGTGAACACGCGAGGACTTGTAGCTGCAGTGCTCGCTCCACATGACGCTGAAGACGCCGAGCTCGGTGTACGTGGGCGCTCGTCCAAGCGCACGCTCGACCTTGCCGAACTCTTCGGCAGAGAGCTTGTGCTGCTTGACGATCATCGGCGAGATCGGAACGTCGCCGGGGAAATCGGTCGCCTGCGAGATGGTCGTGGGCATGGTGGTCAGGGCGTTACTTAGCCAATCCGATCCGCGCGGTCGAGAGGCAGCCGGACCTCAAAACGAGGGCTCTTATGGCCTGAACGACTGGTCACAACGCGTACGGGCTGTGGTACTGACCCGTCATGCGCGCTGCCGTCGTTCTTTTTCCGGGCCTCAACGCCGACGCGGAGATGATTCGCACCCTCGAGCTCGCGGGCGCGAAGGTGACCACGGTCTGGCATACGGACACGTCGCTCCCCGCCAACACCGATCTCGTGTCGATTCCAGGTGGCTTCAGCTACGGCGACTACCTTCGCTGCGGAGCGATCGCGAAGGTCGGTCCGATCATGAAGGCGATCTCGGAGCACGCGGCGCGCGGCGGCTACGTGCTCGGCGTGTGCAACGGTTTTCAGATCCTCACCGAGTGCGGGCTGCTTCCTGGCGCGCTCACGCGAAACGCGCACATGCGCTTCGAGTGCCGCGACGTCTTCGTGAAGGTCGTCGGTGACGGGCCGTTCTCGCCGCCGAAGAACAAAGTGCTTCGCCTCCCGATCGCGCATGGTGAAGGCCGCTACCAAGCTGCGCCCGACGTCCTGAGCCGTCTCGAGAGCGAAGGCAAGATCGCGCTCGTGTACTGCGACGCGCAGGGCAACGTCGACGCCTCGTCGAACCCGAACGGATCCGCGCAAAACATTGCAGGCATCTACGGCGGCCCGCACAAGAACGTCTTCGGCCTCATGCCGCACCCCGAGCGCATGAGCGAAGCATGTCTTGGCGGCAGCGACGGCCTCGGTATCTTCCAAGCGGTCGTGAGCGCAAAATCTTCGCGCGCCGCATGATCACGTAGCTGCACGCTGTTTCTCGAGGCCTCGGCTCGCGCCTCCTAGCGCAAGCGGCAATGTTGGCCCACTGTCCACTTACGGATGTTAATGTCGGCCGCGCAGCGAAGTCGTGCTGCGTGGAGGAGACATGAGCATGCGAGTCAGGACGCTGATCGCGGGCGCGATCACCACGGTTGTCGCCACGTTGTCGTTGTCGGGTTCCGCGCTGGCGCAGAACAAGGCTGGCTTCAACGTCGAGAAGTACGAGCCATCCGAGCGCGGCAGCGACTGGTTCGCGAACGAGTCGCTCGACTTCCGTGGTCATCTTCGACCCGCGGCAGGCCTCGTCGCGACGTACTCGTACCGGCCGCTCGTCCTCTTCAAGGAGAACGGGAACGTCCTCGCGTCGACGGTCCGCAACTCCTTCTACATCCATCCCGGCGCGAGCCTCGTGCTCTTCGATCGCTTCCGCCTCGCCTTCAACATGCCGATCCAAGCGGGCGTCGACGGGCACACCGGGACGGTCGTTCGCGACGGCGTCCCGACGACCTTCATCGATCCGCCGAACAGCGGCGGCCTCGGAGATCTCAGGCTCTCGGCCGACGCGCGCCTCCTCGGCGTCTACGGCGATCCCTTCACGCTCGCTGTGGGCGCGCAGGTCTTCTTGCCGACGGGCGACGAAGCGCAGTGGGCGAGCGACGGCAAGGTGCGCGTACGTCCGCGCGCGATGGTCGCAGGTGACATCGACATCTTCACCTACGCAGCGTCCGCCGGCGTTCACGTGCGCACGCGACACGAGACGTTCGGACCAGGACAGATCGGCACCGAGTTCAACCTCACCGCCGCGGCCGGCGTGAAGATCCTCGACAAGAAGCTCGTGGTCGGTCCCGAGCTGTGGGCCTCGACCGTGTTCGACGCCGCGTTCGAGCGGAAGACGACGCCAGGTGAGGTCGCGCTCGGCGCGCACTACCTCGTCGCCGATCAGATCCGCGTCGGAGCCGCGGCCTCGACCGGGTTGAACCGCTCGTATGGCGCGCCGGTGTATCGCTACATCGTCGGGATCGAATGGGCGCCGGGCGCCGTCGACGATCGCGACGGCGACGGGATCAAAGACAGCGAAGACGCGTGCCCCGACACGAAGGGCGTGCGGAGCGCCGAGCCGTCGAAGAACGGATGCCCGGCGATCCCCGCGCCGCCGCCGGCGGCTCCGTCCGATCGCGACAACGACGCGATCATCGACAGCGAGGACGCATGTCCCGACGTCGCGGGCGTTCGCACGGGTGACCCGGCGACGAACGGCTGCAAGGACACCGACGGCGACGGCTTCTACGATCCGAAGGACGCGTGTCCGAACGATCGCGGCATCGCCAGCACCGATCCGACGTTCAACGGCTGCCCCGACGGCGACGGCGACGGCGTCTTCGACAAGGTCGACGCGTGCCCGCGCGAAGCCGGCCCGAAGAGCGAAGACCCGAAGAAGAACGGCTGCCCGATCGGCGACAAGGACAAAGACGGGATCAAGGACGATGTCGACGCATGTCCGGACGATCCGGGACCGGCCGATCCAGATCCGAAGCGCAACGGCTGCCCGAAGGCGTTCATCTCGCAAGGTCAGATCAAGATCCTCGACCAGGTGAAGTTCAAGGTCGGCAGCGCCGCGATCGAGACCGGCAAGGACGCGAAGGACAGCACCGACGTCCTCGAGGCCGTCCTCAAGGTCCTCAAGGATCACCCCGAGATCAAGAAGGTGCGCATCGAAGGGCACACCGACAACACCGGCGCCGCGAAGCTGAACAAGAAGCTGAGCGCCGACCGCGCCGCGGCCGTCGTCAAGTGGCTCACGGGCCACGGCGTCGACGCCAAGCGCCTCTCGAGCGAAGGCTTCGGCCCCGACAAGCCGATCGACACGAACGAGACGGAGCAAGGCAAGAAGAACAACCGCCGCGTCGAGTTCCACATCGAGTTTTTCGGGAGGAGGAGGCGGAGGCGATTCTTTCTGCGGGGCCGGTGGCGTGACGAGCAGCGGCGCCTGCGGCGTCGGCTTGGTGACCGGCGGCAGCGGCGTCGGATCGGTGACGACCTTCTTCACGTCATCGACCGCGCGCTTGATGTTGCGGAAGCTCGTCGAGCCGGCGATGACGATCATCAACTGGTAGATGCTCTGGCCTGTCGTGCCAAACGTGGGCGGGAGCTGGTAGGAGTTGATGCCGACGCGTTCGCCCCAGCCGAGCGAGAGCTCGCCGCCGATCATGAGCTCGCCGCCGTCGCCCCGAGAGCTGACGCCAAACGAGCCTGCGACGCGGCTCGTTCGCGCAGGGTAGTAGTTGAAGTAGCCCTGCTTGTTGACGATGTCGCCCTTTGGCGCGGCGCTGAAATCGGTGGAGAGGCCCATCAGCGCGCTGATCTTCGGCGACATGAACACCTCGATGCCGGTCGAGAAGTTCACGACGCCGCGCGCCTGCTGCGAGAGCGCGAGCGAGATCGGTCGGTCGCTGAAGCCTGCCTGTGGCGACGACGACGACTGCGTGCCGTCGAGCTCCGCTTCGTAGGCCTCGCCGAGCGGCATGCTGTACATCGTGTCGAGCTCGAAGAGCCCCCACTTGCCCTCGAGGCCGGTGCCGATGCCGATGCGCAATGGCTGGTGTGCGATGAACGAGCCGCGCGCGGTCGTGAGCTCCGTCGCCGAGCCCGAGCCTTCGAACGTCGACTGTTGATTGACGCCGCCGCTCCCGTAGATGTGCGCGGCGGGGCTCTTCAGCGAGACGCCGACCGTCTGCTTGCCAAAGCGCATCGTCGCGCCGATGGTCGCGTCGAGGTTGAACGCGGTGCCGCGCGAGCTGTTGTAAAACGACGAGCTGATCGGGCTGCTCGAGGTGCCAAACGTGGTGGCGGTCGCCTGCATCAAGTTGCGATGCGTGACGAGCCCGAAGTGGACGGAGGCGCCAAGGCTGAACGCGTTGCTCACGTACATCGCGTACGTGGGGCCCGCGGCGAAGCGGACGTACTTCTGCGCGACCGTGTGCGCCTGCCGCGTGGCCGAGTTGTTGTGTTGCTCGTTGAAGCCTTCGGCGGCGAGGCCGTAGCTCTCGTTGTGGATCTGCGCGAAGCAGATTCCGAGGCGGGCGTACCGCGTTCGCGGATCCTTCTGCGCGTGAAGGAACGGCACCTGACCGGCGCGGAGGAAGATGCAGAGGCTCGACGGCAACGTGTCGAAGTCGAAGTTCGACTGGCTCGGGTCGTCGATCGAGAGGTCGCCGAACTTGTTTCGGTCGATCGGTCCGGGGCGATACCAGTGCGACGCGCTGTTCAGCGAGAACGCGTAGAAGTTCACCGAGAACGAAAGCCGGTTATCGTCCACGAGGACGGCCGTCGCTGGATTGAGGAACGCGGCCGAGGCGTCACGCCCGTAGGTCATCCCGGTGCCGCCGAGGAGCTGAGACCGCCCGCCGACGGGTGAAAGCCGGTAGTTCCCCTGCGCTTCTGCTTGGCTCGTGTGACAGCAAGTTGCAGCAACAAATAGCGAGCTAGAAAGAAGAAAACGACGGAGCAAAGGGACTCCTCACCATAGTCGAAGGAAACATTCACGCGAGGGGTTCCAGCGTCTTGACGCCTGTTCCCACAGCGGCAAAAAGGTCAGTCGCGAGTCGTTCGGTTGGACCTTCTCTATTTCATCCTCTTCATCAGCATCCTGATCTTCATCCACGAGTTCGGGCATTTCGCGTTCGCGAAGCTGTTCGGGGTGAAGGTGCTGACGTTCTCCATTGGCTTCGGGCCGAAGGTCGTCAAGGTTCGAGGAAAAGAAACCGAGTACTGCATCGGCATCCTGCCCTTCGGCGGGTTCGTGAAGATGCTCGAGGAAGGGAAGGCCGAGCAGCCGATCCTCCCCGAGGAAAAACACCGCACCTTCGAGGCGCAGCCGCTGTGGAAGCGCGTCGTCATCGTCCTCGCAGGTCCGGCGATGAACCTGGTGTTTCCGATCGCGCTCTACACATCGGTATACCTCGACGACAAAGAGTTCTTGCCTCCGACGGTCGGCGCCGTCTTCCCCGGCAAGCCCGCCGACGGAAAGCTCTTTCCGGGCGATGTCATCACCGCGATCGACGGCGAGCCCGTTCAGAGCTTCCCCGAGGTGCAGAAGGCCTTCGCGAAGAAGGCCGGCGTCCAGATGCGCGTCACGATCGATCGCGATGGCAAGAGCGTCGACACGAACATCACCCCGAACGACGAGGTCGAGGTGGTCGAGCCGAGCGAGCTCGAGCTCTTCGAGCACGTCGGCCGCGTCGGGATCGCGCCCACGTTCGCGGCGCCGGTGATCGGGATCCCGCGCACCGACTCGCCCGCGTGGCGCGCCGGGCTTCGTAGCTTCGATCGCATCACCGCGGTGAATGGACGAAAGGTCGAGACGTTCGTCGATCTCATTCGCATGCTCTCGCAGAATCGCGGCGACAACGTCGTCCTCACGTACGTGCGCCCGGTGGCGGTCCCGCAAGGGCTCGGGAGCCTCTGCGACTTCGCCGTCCTCGAGACCGGCATCGCCTCGCTCGCGCCACGTCCGCGTCAGGAGGGCGCCGTGCTTCGCGAAGGCGATCCCGAAGGGCGCATGAAGGACGTCTTCGATCGCACGGGGATCGAGAACGTCGAGATGTACGTCGCGTTCGTCCCGGAGGGCTCGAGCGAATACAAGATGGGGCTTCGCGCGGGCGACCGCATCACGCATCTCGACGGCGTCCCTCAGCGGATGTGGAAGGTCGAGCGGCGAGGTGGCCATGCCGTCGACGACACGACGATGGTCGGCATGCTCCTACGCGAGCCGAATCGGATGCACGAGCTCGTTTGGACGCGCGACGGCGAGCGCATGAGCGGCACGTTCTCGCTCCGCAAGGAGAACTGGGACGACGAGCTCGGGCAGAACTACGAGCGCTACGTCTTTCGCTCGACCCACTGGCAACCGCGTATCGCGAGCAAGCTCGTCCCGAACCCGCATCCTGTGATCTACGCCGTGCGGCGCGGCTTCGAAGAGACCTTCAACGCGATCAAGTTCATCGTCGTCGGCTTCGTGCGCATCGCGCAAGGCCGCGTGAGCCTCGCGACGGTGAGCGGCCCGATCACGCTCTACGACGTGGCGGGCGACGCGGGCGCGAAGGGCACCACGTATTTCGTCTGGGCGATGGCCGTCACGAGCGTGAACCTCGGGCTCATCAACCTCTTGCCGATCCCGGTGCTCGACGGCGGACACCTCCTCCTCTTCTTCATCGAATGGGTGCGCCGCCGCCCCGTCAGCGTCCGCGCACGCGCGCTCTCGAGCCTCTTCGGCATCAGCGTCCTGGCGGTGCTGATGCTCATCGCGTTCAAGAACGACGTCTCGCGCAAGTGGCACTGGGACGCGATCGTGATGCAGGTCAAAGACATCGCGAACTGATCGAGCGACTCGACGCTCAGGGCGTGAATTGAAGCTTCACGAAGCACTCGCCGTCGGCGTTGAGGTGTCCGCCGAACGCCGCCGAATAGCGGAGGTAGGAGGCGTAGCTGCCCGCTTGCGCGAAGGTGGTCCCGTTCGAGTCGAACGCGAGCTGCCCAGCGGGCGCTGCGTAATCCGGCACGAGGCTGCGTGCTGGAAGGATGTCTCCCGATCGGGTCTGGAAGCCGGTGACGTTGACGTTGGCAAGGTCATCGATCGTCACCGTGCCCGCGCCAGCATCGGGCGCGCCGAAGGTCGAGGCGTTCGCGGCGATGGGGTCGAAGTGGAGCTCGGTGCCTTCGACGTTGAGCTTGCTCCAGAACGCATGATCGGTGTGGATGGTGATCTGCGCGGTGGTGACCTTCGTTGGGTCAGCCTGGAGGCCGCGCGGGAACTCACCGTTTGGGAGCTGGTTGAGATCGGTGTTCTGGCAGTTGACGTAGGTCGCGGGGTTCTTGAGGCCGAGGGTGAAGTGCACCTCCGCGGGGACCTTCTCGAACACGCTCCCCGCTTGCGGCGGCGCGCCCTTGTAGGTCGCCGTGCCGGCGTACACCATCACCCAACCCTTTGCCTTCGCCTCTGCGTACAGAGCCTGACCAGCGGCGTCGAGGTTGATCGACTTGGCGGCGTCGCTCGCCGCGACGAGCGAGTATCCGAACGCGTAGCGCTGCGTCGGGTCGAACGCGGCGCCGTTCGCCTGCCCGTTGATCGTCGCGATCGCAACGGTCTTCTCGTCCGGCGAGCCGCTCTTGCCGGTGATCGTCCCACCGATCGTCGCGTCGACGGCGAACGGCCCGCGCACGGTAGCGACCACGGGACCGAGCGCCTCCGGGTTGTTCTCGTCCTTGTCGGGGTCTGCGTTCAAGACGATCTCGTCGATGGTCACGATCACGTGCTCGAAGCGGACCTCCCAGCCGTCCACGAATGCTGGCGGGTCACCCTCGGCCTTCGCGTTCGCGCCGAAGTCATAGCCGTTCACCGCCAGATCCTCTCCGCTCACGGTGATCTGAAACCCCCCATTCGTGGCGGTACCCACCGCGGAGTCGGCGTTGTTCGAACCGTCACCGGCGAGGCCAGCGTCTGGAGCGCTCGGCGTCGCCGCGTCATCGGACGAGCATGCGTTGGTGAGGAGTCCAGCCGTCATCATGGCAAGCAACGCAGACGTCAGTGCAGTGTGACGTATGGGAAATGACATCTTTGCCTCTTCTCTCTTCTCTCTTTAGGGGTGGTTCGATGATTCATGTGGTTGGTCCCAGCGAACGAGGTAGGTTCCGGTCGAGGCGCGCATCGCTTGATGGATGGTCCGCATCACCTGATCGGTCGTGACCTTCCCGCTCTTCGACTGAACCAGGATCTTGGTGCCGTCGGCGTCAGCCGGGTTGGGGGCGAGGTTCGTGAAGTCGGCGCCACGAAACAGCGCGCGAACGTCGAACCGAATCTCGAGGTGTCCTCCGTCGAGCGGAAGGAACGAAGAAGGGATCCCGCGGACCTTGCGCGTCTCGGCGATCGGCGTCGCGCTCCGGCTGTTGTCGGTCGCGTCCGTCATCCACGCGCCGTTCAACACGAGCTCCCCTCGAAAGCGAATCGTGTCACCGCTACCGCCGATCGCTTCACCAGCGACATCGAGCGCCGGCGAGTCGATGTTCACGGCGTCCGGGCTCACGTGCGGCGGCGGATAGAGCCACACCTCGGTCGAGCGAACGAGCTCTTCGGTCAGCGTGCCTTGCGCCGGGACGGTGACGAGGTCGGGTGAGAGCGCGTCGAACGTCACCTGCGAGAGCACCTCGCCGACGTAGCGACCATCGGTGAGGTAAGCCGTCTGGGCGGCAAGCGCCGGCCGAACGAGGCCATGACCGAACACCGCGAAGCGCGACGGAGATGGCCGCTGGCCCCGCCGGAGCGAGCTCTCTTCATGAACGGGAGCGATCACGTTCATGTAGATCGGCCCGACCGTCACGGTGGCCTTGGTGAGCGTGATCCGCCACCCCTTGTCATTCGTGAAGGTGAACGGCTCGCGCGGATCGCGAGCGACTCCTCCGACCTTCGTCTCGAACGCGAAGCGCCTCGCGCCGGTGGTGCCGCTGCATCCCATATCACCACTGAGCGACACGATGAGCGTGGTGAGCGCGATCGTCGCGCCGCGACGCGCCTTGCTCATGATCCTTCGGCCTTTCCGAACGTGAAGGTGAGCGTTGCGTAGACGGCTCTTGGCTCACCCGCGATGAAGTGTCGAGCGGCGACGCGCGTGGGGTATGGCTGGCTATGGAAGTCGGACGCGTAGTTGTACTCGGAGAGGCGATAGACGCGATCGGTGAGGTTCGTGCACGAGAGGCCGAAGCGCACGGCGCCGTAGCGAACGTCGGCGGCGGCGTCGAGGGTGGCGATCTCGTTCGACCTCTCGTTCTCGGGTAGAGGCCGCTTGCCGACGTATGACAGGCCGAAGCCCAACGAGCCCACGAGGTGCTTGCCGTCGAACGCGATCGGGAGCTTGGAGAAGACCGCGCCGTCGAGGCGCGTGACCACGCTCGGCGCGTAGGGGATCAAGAGGTGATTGTCATCGAATGTCGCGCGAACCAACGTCACGCTACCGGCGACGTCGAAGAAGCTCCCTGTCACGCGCGTGTTGCCGGCCCAGCCAGTGCGTGTCGTTCCGCCCGCGAGCGTGTTTCTTCCCTCCGTCGGATTGAAGAAGAGATCGCGCTCGACGTGGGTTTGGAAGAACACCGATTTGACGAGGACATCGATGTTCTCGTGCGAGCCGACGCTCTGGAGGTACGCGATGCCGCCCTCAGCGGCGGTGACCCGAGCGAACGGCGTGTCGAGGTTCTGATTGACGTATTGTGGATCGAGGCTGCGTGAGCCGATGCCGTAGCTCGCGCTGCCCGTGAATCCAGCGAATGGGCCGACGAGCACGGACGCACGTGGCTGGAAGGCACCAGCGGCGGTCGACGAGGTCTGATCGGCGCTGCGGTAACCAGCGCGGTCGCTGGAGAAGCACTCGATGTCCGCGCTCGGAGGCGCGCCGGCCGTGGCTTGGGTTCGCTGCGCGCACCCGTCACGGACGCGGTAGCTGAAGACGTCGGCGCGCAAGCCGCCACGCAGCGTCAACCAAGGAAGGGCTGGCTTCACGCTGGCGTCGGCATAGAGCCCGAGGTTGCCGATCCCGCTCTGAAGATCGAGGTCCTTGCGATACGGGATGATGGTGCCGAAGCGATCGCGCTGCTGAGTGGAGGTGACATCGTCGTAGCGCGCGAAGTAGCCGAGCTCGATCTCTTGACGCTCGCCGAGGCTCTTTGCGACCTGACGTGCGCTGCCTCGCGCTCCGAGCGTGAGCGTGTGCGCCGCTTGGTCGATCAGGTCCCCTCGCTGAGAGTGTTCGCTCTGCCATGTCTCCTGCGGGTCATTCTGGAAGCCGGTGAGGTTTTCGCGGATGCGAAAGTCACGCAGCACGAAGAAGGCCGACTGCGAGATGCGTGTGCTGGCACCTAGCTTGTCTTCGAGCACGGCCGAGATCGAATGGCGCGACGAGTCACCGCCCTGTTGGGTGTCGTAGGTATCGAAGAAGTCGCGTCGCCCCTGCAAGACGTCGTCTTCGCGGAGAGCACCGGCGGACGCGTAGTGCGTGCCATAGGAGCTGAGGAGCAGTCGAAAGCTGCCACTCTTACCGGCGCGACCTTCGTAGCCGCCCATCGCGGTGGCGCGTTTGCTCGATCGATTCGCGCCAAACCCGTCGGACTCGAACACCTCTGCCCCGCCGAAGGTGTGGCTCGCCGCCTCCTCCGGTCGCCACATCACGAGGAGTCGCTTGGTATCGAACGAGCCGTAGGTGACGCGTGTGGTGAGCCCAGGATCGGCGAGGCCGACGTCATAGAGCGCCGAGCCAGCGACCGCGAAGTTCCCTTGCTGCGGAGCGAATGGACCTTCGATGACCCGCAGGTTCATGACGAGCTCGGGCAGGATGAAGTGAGTGTCCGCGAGCCCGTTGCCATGCGGGTTGCCGACCTCGTTGATCGGCATCCCGCCGACGGAGAGCTCGATGTCTTGCCCCTCACGCGCGTCGAATCCGCGCAGGTAAATTTGGTAGGGGTGGCCTGTTCCGCCTTCGTTCGTGAGCAGCACGCCCGGCGCGAGCCGCAGGAGACCGGCGGCGTCACTCCGTGGCACGAGCGCGAGCTTGCCGATCGAAATCTCGTGGTCGGACGCGCCGCGGCTCGGGACGTGCGCGTGACCACGCACCGTCACCTCGTCTCCCGCGTCTTGTCCCGTCTCCGTCGTGGGGTCGGTGGGAGTGGCCGCGCGCGCCTCCCGCGTCAGCGCGACGGACGCGCTCAGCCCGAGGCATGCGAGGAGGGCACGCACGCTCATCGCTTGCCCCGCGTGTCATCGCCAGCGTGACCTGCATGATCGATCGCGGCGCGCACCATGCGAGCCGCGTGAGCGTCCGCGAGCTCGTAAAGAACGCAGCGACCATGACGTGTGCCACGCACGAGCAGGGCGCCGCGCAAAATCCTGAGCTGCTGGGAGACATGCGGGCGAGTCCTCTTCGCGGCATACGCGAGCTCGGAGACCGTCATCGGGCGAGCTTCGCGAAGGAGCACGAGGAGGACGCAAAGCCGGGCGGGCGAGCCGGCGGCTTCGAACATGGCGGCCACCGAACGAAGCACACGTCCGCTTGGAAAGGGCGAGGCTCGAGGAGGTGATCGACGTACACGTTGCTCGTCTTGCGAGCGCGTCGGCGCCTGGTTGTCGTGGCTGTGTCTCGCCATCGCTCGAGAACGAGCTAGCCGGCGCGGGCGAGTTAATGCAATTGAATTGCAATAGAATCAGGTTTGAATGATTGAGCAATTCTGCATTTGTCGTCGTAATGGCGTGCCAATTCGAGGCGGGTCGTGCCGTCGAAAGATCGGCGGCGCGACGTGTTGGCAGCGTAATGGACGGCCTGATCGAAGAGGCGTCGCTCAGCTCGATTGACAGCGGTCGCAACGACCCTGGAGTTGAATCGACACCAGCTTGTCGCGCACCGCCTTCGGCGCTCGTGTGTGGTCAGCGAGCTTGATCGCCGCGCCAGGCAAACAGGCGACCAACCCACAATCGGTGCACACGAAATGCGGATGCTCCAACATCGTGTGCATCGCGGAGCCGCGCGCGGTCTTCTTCAGCTCGAAGCGCCAGACGTGATCTCCGAGATCAATCCGAGAGAGGATGTTGGCTCGAGCAAGGTCGATGAGGATGCGATAGATCGTGGCACGGTCGAAGCCATGATGTTCGAGCGCTTCGAAGAGCTCGGTGTGGCTCTTCGGACCCGTGTTGGTGTGCAGATGCTCGAGGACTGCGATGCGCGACTGCGTGCTCCGAAGACCCGCCGCACGGAGGAGCGCTTGATACGATCGAACGTCCACGAGCGACTCGCTGCTCTTGGCAAGTCGCTTGCGTGCTCGCGCGTCGTGATGCGCTGCCTTCGTTGATCTTGGTCGCCTCGTCACGCCCAGACTATAGCGGCGTTCGCGGATATCGTTGCATCACAGTTGCATCTGCATCCGAACGGACGAAGGTCCTTTCGCAGAAATGCGCGAGGTCCGCTCGCGGGCTTCGCGGCGGACCTCGTCGTGCCTGTGCTTGTCGCGTCGTCAGACGCTCAGTTGGCGGTCAGCGTGCCTTCGGTCGTGCACGGCCCGTTGGCCGAGGGCGACAAGACCTTCGCGGAGAGCGCGCTGTTGCCGGTCGTCGAGTTGACGCGGATGCGACCCGCGCCGCCGCCACCGCCTGCGGCGTTGTCGCCGTCGACCCACGTGCCGTCGACGCCGTTCGGGCCTTCTTGTGCGCTGCCCGAACCGCCGAGCGATCCGTTCGTCTGCGCCGTGCCGACGGCTTGCGTTCCATCGAGCTTGCCGTCTTGGCCGACGTCCTTGCTTCCGCCCGCACCGCCGTTCGCGGCGAGCGTGCCGAGGAGCGAGACGGTGGGCGCTTCGATCAAGATCGCGCCGCCGCTTCCGCCGCCCGCGCCATGCTGCGAGCTCGCTGCGCCGACGAAGGTGCCTCCGCCGCCGCCCGCGTTGATGAAGGCGTTCGCGCCGAGCGTGAACGTCTTGCCCGCGACGAGCTGCACCGCGCCGCCGCCCGAGCCGGAGTCCGTGAGCGCCGCCGATCCACCTGCGGATCCGCCGACGAGAGGAATGAGCGTCGGGTTACCGTACGCGACGCCGCCCGCGCCGGCCGTGCCAGCCGCGATCGCGGCGCCCTTGCCGCCGGTCCCGCAGAAGCCGCCGCCGCCGCCCGCGTTCGTCGACGAGCCCGCGCCGCCGCCGCCGGGGCCTCCGCCCTTCGAGCCTGCGGTCGTGCCGTGCACGTAGCCGCCCGCCGTCGGATACGAATTTTGGGCGCCGACGTCGATCGTCCCTTGAATGTCGAACGAGTCGATCGCGACGATGGCGAGCGCGTAGGTACCCTTCGCCTTCAAGCCGCCGTTCGGCTCGACGCGGAAGCTCTTGGCGACGTACATGCCGATCTTTCCGCCGCCGGGTTGATCGATGATGGCGAATTGAAGCTTGTCCATGTCGCCACAGCCGACGATCTTCTCTTCGGTTCGGATCTCGCAGTTGGCGCTGTCGACGACGAAGTCGCCGAGCTTCGACGCGTCGATGCCATCGAGCTTGATGTTGGATGCCTTGAACGAGAGCGTGGGCGCCGTGGTGCCCGCGTCATTTCCGCTGTCCGTCGTGGAGCCGCCGTCACCGGCGTCCGTGCCGCCGCCGCCTGCGTCCGTGTTCGTGACGGTGTTCGAGTCCGAGCTGCACGCGGCGGTCGAGATGATGGCCGAGAGAGCGATCGTCGAGAGAAGCGGAAGAAGAAGCGAGCTGCAGGTGCGATTCATTGAGCCTCCAGAAGCACATGATGGTGACGACCAAGAACGCGCACCATCACCTGTTGGTAGGACGACAAGGTTGTATGCGACGCGGCGGTGCCATTCGAACGGGTGACGCCGCGACGGGCGCATCTTCGCAGCGGGTCTGGGGCGAACACTAGTTAAGGAGGAGAACCCGTCGCAAGTCGTTGATATCTGGTCGAGGCGTTGGGTTGGAGGGCGGCATGAACGTCTCATTTCGGTCAGATTTGGCGCTGTTTTCTAAAAAGATGCTGTCTGAATGGCGCACCTGAAATGTGTGTGGCATAGGGCGTGCGACCTCACCTGGGGATGAGGGCAAAACCATGCTCAAAGCGCGCATTTCGCTCGTGGTCACCTTTGTTCTGTTGCTCACGCTGCTGATCGCTCAGGTGATCGCCGGTTGTGCAGAAGGACAGCCTCAAGCTCCCGCCGACGTGGACGCGGGGGTGATGACGACGAAGGAGCCGACGGATCCGTCGCCGTCGAAGCCGGCAGCGGAAGACAGTGGCAAGCCGAAGCCTTCGAATCCCGATGAAGCCGACGTCCCCGAGGTCACGTCGATCGCGCCGAACAAGGCGACGGTCGGATCGGTGGGCCCGTCGATCATCGTCTCGGGCAACAACTTCGCGCCGCGATCGATCGTGCAGCTCGACGGTGCGCCGCTCGCCACCTCGTTCGTCAGCGCCACCGAGCTCCGCGCCACGATTCCAGGGTCGAAGCTCACGGCGGTCGGCACCTTGCGCGTCTCTGTCGGCACGGCGCCGCCGGGCGGCGGTGCGAGCAAAGAGCTCCCGTTCAACGTCGAGAATCCCGCGCCGCAGGTCACGTCGCTCTCGCCGCTGTCCGTCCTCGCGGGCGCAGGCGCCACGCAGCTCGAGGTGAACGGCAGCGCGTTCGTGAGCGGCGCGAAGATCGTGTTCGGCATGACCGATCTCACCACCACGCTCGTCTCGAGCTCTTCGCTCAAGGCCACGATCCCAGCGACGCTCCTCGCGACGTCGGGTAGCGTCCCGGTCACCGTCGTCAACCCTGCGCCTGGCGGCGGCACGTCCACGCCGATCTCGTTCACGATCTCGAACCCGAGCGCGACGATCCAAAACATCAACCCCGTCGCGGCGTTCGTCGGCTCTGCGGCCTTCGAGCTCACCGTCAACGGCGGCGGCTTCGTCCAAGGCAGCGCCGTTCTCTTCAATGGCACGGCGCTCACGACCACGTTCTTGGGGTCGACCAAGCTCAAGGCGACGGTCGGCGCTTCGTCGCTCACCGCAGCCGGCGACTTCCCGATCGCCGTGCAGAATCCTCCGCCGGGCGGCGGCGTCAGCGCGCCCGTCGTCTTCAAGGTGCAATACCCCGCGCCGACGATCTCGTCGCTCTCGCCGAGCAGCGTCGCCGCAGGCACTGGCCCCACCGAGGTCACCGTCACGGGCATCGGCTTCTTCGTGACGTCGCAGGTCACGTTCGACGGCGCGCCTGCCGCCACCACGCTCCTCGACAGCACGCACGTCAAGGCCACGCTCACGGCATCGCAAGTCGCGACCGCGGGCACGATCTCGGTTCGCGTCGTCAACCCCGCCCCAGGCGGCGGCACGTCGAGCGCGCTCCCGTTCACGATGATGAACGGCGTTCCTTCGATCACGAGCCTCACGCCTGGCTCGGTCACGGTCGGCTCACCCAACACCACCGTCACGCTCTACGGCACGAACTTCCTGCCGAGCAGCACCGTCACGAGCAACGGCGTCAACGTGAGCACCGGCTACATCAGCGGCGGTCAGCTCACGATCGTCGTCCCCGCCAACCAGCTCCTCAACGCAGGCAACGTCGCGATCGTCGTGACGAACCCGAGCCCCGGCGGCGGCACGAGCCAGACCGCGACGCTCACGGTCGGCTGCGACACATCGGGCACCAACGTGCTCTTGAGCTCGCTCGGCGCGACATACTCACTCGCGACGAACCTCGCGAGCGGGACGGGCCTCATGTCGCGATGGGGCAGCGCCGGATCGTGCACGACCGCGCCGCTCTACACCGACGTCCTTCAGCCCGGGCGTTACACGATCGTCCAGAACATGACGGGCGCGCCGGTCACGCTGAGCGCGTGGGCCGACTGCACCGCGGACGGAAAGCAGGGCGACGCCTACCTCACGTTCTACCGTCGCCCCACCATCCCCGCGAACGACAACGATCGCCTCGGCTGCGCGTTCGTCGTCTCCGAAGGGACGAACGGCGCGGGCGGCTACGCGAGCCCGGAGTCGGGCGCGAGCGCTTACTGCCCAGGCCTCACCAAGGCCAACGGTGGCGGGCTTCAGCTTGGCGTATGCGAAAAGGCCGTCGTCCACATCCAGGCCTACGACTACACGAGCACGACGTACACGCCTCCGCCGGTCGTCCGCGTCCGCGCGGAATGACGCGGGCCACGGGATCAGCCGGCTCGACGTGTGAATTGCGACACGTCCAGGTCCGTGGCAGCCTCTCGCTTTAGGGGGCACGCCAGATTTCTTCCGCAGCAGCAGACCGACTCTTCGCAGGTGCAGGTGATGTGCGCGCGCTCGCCCGAGCGTTCGATTGGTCGCGCACGCCGCTCGGTCCCGTCGAGTCGTGGCCACAGAGCCTCCGCACCGCAGCGAGCATCGTCAGCGAGTCGAAGTTCGCGATGATGATCGCGTGGGGCGATGACCTCACGCAGATCTACAACGACGAGTTCCGGCCGATCCTCGGGCGCACCAAGCACCCGTCGGCGCTCGGTCAGGGAGTGCGCGAGACCTTCAGCGAGGCCTGGCACATCATCAGCCCGCTCTTCGAGCAGGTGATGGGCGGCGAAGCGGTGCGCTTCGACGACATGCTCGTCCCGCTCGATCGCTTCGGCTACCTCGAGGAGTGTTACTTCGCCTACTCCTACAGCCCCATTCGCGACGAGAGCGACAACGTCGCGGGCGTCTTCGTCACCGTCGCCGAGACGACGATGAGCGTCGTCGCCGAGCGCCGCCTCGTGACGCTCCGCGAGCTCGCGTTCGAAGGCGTAAGCGCGACGTCGGAGGCAGACGCCTGGCAACGAACCGCAGACGCGCTCGCGCTCGCGTCGACCGATTTGCCGTTCGCGCTCTTGTACGTCCCCGATGAAGAGGACAAGGCGAACGCGAAGCTCGTGCGACCTTCCAAGCGCGGGTCGACCTCGTTTCACGTCGCGACGTCGCCGCTCCTCGGCGCCGGCGAGACCGCTCCGCCGAGCACGTGGCCGCTTCGTCGCGGCAGCCCGCAGCTCGTCGCGGACGTGCGGGAGCGCTTTGGCGAGCATCCGGGCCCGGTGTGGCCCGAGCCGATCGAGCAGGCGCTCGTCCTTCCGATCGCACGCGCGGGGATCGAGCCGTACGGCTATCGCAGGCATCAGCCCGCGCCGCGCGCTCGACACGAAGTACCGAGATTTCCTGGGCCTCGTCGCGGATCAAATCGCGACGTCGATCGCGAACGCGCGCACGATCGAAGAAGAGAAGAAGCGCACCGAGGCGCTCATCGCGCTCGATCGGCAGAAGACCGCGTTCTTCACGAACGTGAGCCACGAGCTGCGCACGCCGCTCACCTTGCTCCTCGGTCCGCTCACGACGGCGATCGAAGCCGCCGAGAAGACCGCCGAGCTGCCGCTCGAGATGCGCCAGGCCCTCGACATGGCGCTGCGCAACGCGCGCCGCCTCCAGCGCTTGGTCAACGGCCTCCTCGACTTCACGCGGATCGAGGCGGGTCGTCTCGACGCGGTGTACGAGCCCACGAACCTCGCGTCGTTCACAGCGCAGCTCGCCGACGTGTTTCGCTCTGCCTACGAAGGCGCGGGGCTCACGTTGTCGGTCGAGACGAGCATCCAAGACGCCGAGGCCTTCGTCGATCACGCGATGTGGGAGAAGATCGTCTTCAACCTGCTCTCGAACGCGTTCAAGCACACATTCGAAGGCGGCGTCACGGTGAGCGTGCGCGATGGCCAGGCCGAGCACGCCGGCACGATCGAGCTCGTCGTGCGCGACACGGGCGTCGGGATCCCCGAGGCGGAGATCCCACACCTCTTCGACCGCTTCCATCGCGTGGCGGGGACGCGCTCTCGCACGCAAGAAGGAACGGGCATCGGCCTCTCCTTCGTCCGCGAGCTCGTTCGTTTGCATGGCGGCACGATCGCGATCGAGAGCCGTGAAGGCGAAGGCACGACCGTCCGCGTGCGCGTGCCTCGTGGGTCGGCGCACCTCCCCGCGGAGTCTGTCGGCGCGAAGGGCGCGGCGAGCAAGCCGAGGATCGCGCCCGATGTCCGCGCGTGGTTGCCCACGCTCAGCGCGTCGCCCGGCGCGGCGAAGCCGTCTTCTCCTGCGACCGAGAGAGGTCGCGTCCTCGTCGCCGACGACAACGCGGACCTTCGCGAGCACATCGCCCGGATCTTGTCGCCGCAGTTCGAGGTCGAGGCCGTCGAGAACGGTGTCGCCGCGCTTCATGCCGTAAGGCAAGGATCGTTCGACGTCGTGGTCAGCGACGTGATGATGCCCGAGCTCGACGGCATCGGGCTCGTGCGTGCGGTCCGGAGCGACGCGAAGATCGCCGCTACGCCGATCATCCTCGTGTCGGCGCGCGCGGGTGACGAAGCGACGGAGAGCGGTCTGGCGAGCGGCGCGGACGACTACCTCGTCAAGCCCTTCTCGGCGCGTGAGCTCCTCGCGCGCGTCACGACCCACGCCGCGCTCGGACGCGCGCGTCACGCCGAGCGCGCCGCGCGTGAGCGTGCGGAGGAGGCGAGCCGCGCGAAAGACGAGTTCTTGAGCGTCTTGAGCCACGAGCTGCGAACGCCGCTCAACGCGGTCGTCGGCTGGGCAAGTCTCCTTCGCTCGAACGGCGTGGCGGAGGCCCAGCGCGCGAAGGCGCTCGAGACGATCGAACGAAACGCGCGCGCGCAGGCGAAGCTCATCGACGGCTTGCTCGATCTGTCTCGCATCGCGCAAGGAAAGCTCGTCCTCACCGTCGGCCAGGTGGATATGAACCGCGTCGTCGAGGCTGCCCACGACTCCGTCCGCCTCGCCGCGGAGGCGAAGGGCGTTCAGATCGAGCCGGAGCTCGACGCAAAGGCCACGCTCGTAGGTGACGCCGATCGCTTGCAGCAGGTGGTGTGGAACCTCCTCTCGAACGCGATCAAGTTCACGCCGCGGGGCGGCGTCGTGAAGGTTCGACTCGAGCGAAGCGATACGTCTGTCGACCTCGCCGTCTCCGACACGGGGCAGGGGATCGACCCGGCGTTTCTTCCGTACATGTTCGATCGATTCCGCCAGGCCGACAGCGCGTTCAACCGTCGCGCGGGCGGCCTCGGCCTTGGCCTCGCGATCGTTCGGAGCCTCGTCGAGCTTCACGGCGGCACGGTCGACGCCCGCAGCGACGGCGCGGGTCGCGGCGCGACGCTCACGGTACGTCTTCCGCTCGAAAACACCGACAAGAGCTCGCCGCTCGACGGCTAGTCGGCGGCTTCGTCCCTGCGTGAGGTCGTTACTGCGCCTTTGGCTCGCTCGTCTCGATGTGGAACTCGACGCGGCGGTTGTTCTGGCGACCCGAGTCCGTGGTGTTGCTGTCGATCGGGCGGTCGGGGCCGAAGCCTTCGCTCGAGAGACGTGACGCCTCGACTCCCTTTGCGGTGAGCCACTTCACGACCGAAGCGGCGCGGTCGGCGCTGAGCTTCTTGTTGAGATCGGCGGAGCCGCGGTTGTCGGTGTGTCCTTCGACCCGAACCTTCTTGAGCTCGGGGTGATCCTTGAGGACCTTGAGGACGGCCTCGAGGACGTCTTCGCTGTCCTTCGCTTTGACGATCTGGGCGCTGCCGGTCGCAAACTTCACCTGATCGAGGATCTTGATCTGTCCGCCGGAGATGAAGGCCTTCGGGCAGCCGTTCTTCTTCGGATCGGGATCGGGCTTGCCTGGCTCGTCGGGGCAAGCGTCTTGTTCGTTGAGGATGCCGTCCTTGTCACGATCCGGATCGAGCGGGCAGCCGTTCGTCTTCGGATCAGCCGTCTTGACGCCCGGTGTGTCGGGGCAGGCGTCGTCGCGATCGGCAATACCATCACCGTCACGATCGGGCGGGCAGCCGTTCGTCTTGGGATCGCTCGTGCGCACGCCAGGCACGTCGACGCACGCGTCGTCCGCGTCGAGGATGCCGTCGCCGTCGCGATCGGGCGGGCAGCCGTTGGTCTTGGGATCGCTCGTGCGAACGCCAGGGACATCGACGCAGGCGTCGTCTTTGTCGAGGACGCCGTCGTGGTCGCGATCGCTCGGAGGCGGACACCCGTTCGTCTTCGGATCGTCGGTGTGGACGCCGGGGACGTCGATGCAAGCGTCATCCTTGTCGAGGATGCCGTCGTGATCGCGATCGTCTGGCTCCTTCTCGATCTGCGGCGCCCACTCGATCGAGCCAAGCACGCGCGACGCGGGCGAGCCGAAGCCACGCGTGAGGCCCGCTCCCGCGCCGAGGCCGAAGCGCACGTCACCTGCCGTGTAGTGTCCGCCGAGAATTCCTTCGAGCGGGCTCGAGAGCTTGTCGAACGCCTCACCGAACACGGTCGAGCCGTACACCTCAGGCCCGATCACGAGCTTCTTGTCGGCGACGCGAAGGCCCACCGCGCCCGCGAACAAGATCTCGCTGCCAAGCTTGCCTTCGCCGAAGGCGCGATCGTCGGGGCGATATTGCATCGCGACGCTCGCGGAGTACGCGATCGGACCGATGTCGCCCGCGCCGACGACGCGCGGACGGAGGCGCACCGTCTCGTCACCCGTGTAGTTTGCACGTGTTCCTGTCGGCAAGAAGACGTGCGCGCCGAGCGCGAGGGTGAAGAGATCCCCATACTCGCCGAGGAGGCGAAGGTCGCCGCCAAGCCGAATGTCACCGAACGCGGGCGAGTCGGGCGGCGCGAACGTCGTCGTCGTGACGCCGTTCGAGAGCGTGCCGGTCTCGCCGTTTTGGTAGAGCGCGATCGGCACGTTCACGCCAAGACGGAGTCGCGACGCGAGGACGAACGACCCGCCGACGTGCAAGAACACCTGGTCGTCGACGATCGCCTTGTCGACGCTGCCGTCTTGCTTGTAGATCGCGAGCGGGCGATGCGCCCAGTCGACGACCGCGCCGAACGCCGGGCGCGTACCGCGCAAGTCGAGCGAGTCGAGCACGAACCACTCGCTTCCGCGCTCGGAAGGATCGAACCGGTTGATCGCGAAGCCGGTGGCCTGCGCGTGGGCTTCTCCCTCGGAGGTGGTGAGGAACGCGACGGCGGCGGCGGAGAAGAGCAGAGAAGAAGAAAGAAGGTGAAGCGAGCGCTTCATCATGATCCTTGCTGGCGGGTTCGTACTGCGTTGCGTTCCGTGATGATGCGTGGTGATGCTCGTGATGTCTCCCGGAGGAAGAAGTCAGCGCTCGGAGCTCGCGCTGCGCTTACGCCGGCGCATGCGCGTGATCACGAGGGCGACGGCGGTGGTGAGCGCCGCGGTGCTGCCCGTGGACGCGTCTCCGGGCGCCGACGCGCAGTCGCAGCCGCCACCTTCGAGGAGGTTCGGCGGCGTGATGACGCCCGCGTCTGCGGCGGGACCAGGTTGACACGTGCCGATCGTGCTGTCGGTGGACGAGCACACCTGGCCGCTCGGACATCCGTTGCCGCCCACGCCCCGGCAGCCCGAGACGCACTTGCCCGACGGATCGCAGACGAGGCCGCTCGCGCCATAGCCGCAATCGGAGTCGAGCTTGCAGCCAGGGTTGTCGTCGGCGGGGTTGTTGGGGTCACGCTCGCCTGGATCGATGCGGCCGTTGTGGTTCGTGTCTTCGTCGCCGTCCTTCACGCCGCCGCGATCGGTGTCGGCGTCGAGCATGCTCGTCTTGGTCGCGCCGTTGTCGGCGTCGGCGACGCAGTTGCCCTTCGTGACGTCCGTCGCTGGATTGGTGCACGGCAAGCCGAGCTCGGTGCCGTCGAAGAGGCCGTCACCGTCGCTGTCGCTGTCGAGGATGTTCTTCTTGCCGTCGCCGTCGGTGTCGTCGGCAGGGTTGGCTTCGAGGCCATCCGGCACGCCGTCGTCGTCGGAGTCGGCGTCCTTCGGATCGGAGCCGAGCGTCGCCTCGAGGCCGTCGGAGAGCCCGTCGCCGTCGGAGTCGGCGTTCGGGTTCGTGAGGTCGTCGGCGCCGTGGCCTTCGGTCGGGTCGGTCTCGCCCTGATCGATCACGCCGTTCAGGTTCTTGTCCTCCGAGCCGTCGCTCACGCCGCCGTCGTCGGTGTCCTTCTTCAGCGGGTTGGTCTTCGTCGCGCCGCTGTCTCCGTCCGGGACGCAGTGCTTGAGCGCGGCGTTCGTCGCCGGGTTCGCGCAGCCGAGGCCGAGCTCGGTGCCGTCGAAGAGGCCGTCGTTGTCGCTGTCTGGATCGAGCGCGTTGATGAGCCCGTCACCGTCGGTGTCCTTGTCGAAGTCGGGCTCCTGGCCATCGAGCACGCCGTCGTCGTCCGAGTCGGCGTCGTTGGGGTTCGTTCCGATCTTCTTCTCGATGTCGTCGGTGAGCCCGTCGCCGTCGGTGTCGACCGTGGTCGGTCCGCCGTCCGTGGTTCCGGGGGAGACGGTCCAGGTCTGCGAAGCCGGCGTCGCGTCGACGTTTCCGGCGGCGTCCTTCGCGCGGACGAGCAGCGTGTGCGTGCCCGCGCCGACGTTGTTGAACGTCGAAGGATCGGTGCACGGGACGAAGCCTGCGTTGTCGAGGTTGCATTCGTACGTGACGTTGGGCTCGGTCGACGAGAAGTCGAACGTCGCCGAAGACGAGCTCGTCGTCGCCGGAGGTCCCGACACGATCGTCGTGTCGGGGGCGGTGGCGTCGCGGATGGTCGTCGTCATGTTCGAGTCGACCGTGCGGGCTGTTTGCCACGCGAGGAACGAGATGCGCGCCTTGTTCGTGATCGTCGCGTCGGCCGCGACGTTGACGGTGAAGCTGACGCTGCCCGTCGCGCCCGGTCCGACGACGCCGAGGTTCCAGGTGACGGTGCCGGCCACTTCGGTGCCGCCGTTCGCGGCCGAGGCGAACGTGGTCCCGACCGGGACCATGTCGCTCACCACGACGTTTCGCGCAGGCGCGCCGCCGCTGTTCGTGTAGTTGATCGTGAAGGTGACGGTCGATTGGTTCGTCAGCGCGGGCGCGGCTTTCGTCACCGTGAACGCAGGCTGATGCGCGGGGAGCGCCGCGGGGGAGTCGAAGATCGCGTTGTAATAGAGGCGCGTCCCGTTCGTGAGCGCGTTGCCCGAGACAGGCGTGGCCGTCGCGTAGTCGTGGCCGGTGAGGTACGTGACCTTGCCGTTCGTCGTGTCACCGTCGAGGTTGCCGGTGAGGAACATGATGTCCACGTTCGTCGCGGACGTGCTCTCGTTGATCAACGTGCGCACGCCGGGCCGGAACGTGCTCATGTTCGCGAGCGCGAGCACCTGCGTCGTGCCGGTGTCGGACGCGATGTTTCCGTCGAACTGCGCGATCGGGTCGGCAGGGAATCGATTCGTGAGAGGGTTCGGTCGCGCGCCGGCGTTGCTGAGCCCTGCGGTCGTGAGGAAGCGCCCGCCTGGATTGCCGCCGCCTGGCGCGGTGTTCTCGAACGTCGTGATCGCCGCGCACTGCATGTACGCGTGCGTGTACGCGCCTGCGTCGAGCCACGATCGCACCTCGGCGACGATCTCGGCGTCGGCCGGCGTGTCGTAGTGCTCCGAGGAGAGGAACGCGAACGCTGGAAAGCCGGCGTCGAAGAGCGTGCCGTCCGCGTTGTTCGCGGCGGTGCCGGCGATCTGCGTTTGGCTGAGCGAGCCAGGCGAGGTGAGGCTCCACGTGTTGCCAGCAGCGTCGAGGATGCCGGCGGCGTTCAAGTTGCCATACGCGATCGCCTCGAAGCCGTCCTCGAACACCGCGATCGACGGAGCTGCCGTGAGCGTCTTGGCGATGTCGGCGGTGAACATCCCTGCCGTCACGTCGTGGACGACGGTGACGTTGTCGTCGGCGAGCCACGCGGTGATGACGGGCAGCGCCTTCGCGCGATCGGCGGCAGCGACGATGAAGCCACCGCCGCGGTAGTCGATCGGACGCGCGATGTTCGCGTTCGTCTCGAGGTTCACGACGACGGTGGGGTTGGCGATGGTGAAGTCGACCGCGCCCTGCGCTTTGTTCGCGGTGACCGCCCAGTGCACGGGCACGTCGGCGCGGAGCAGCGCATAGACGAGGCCGTTCGCGCGGATCATTCCGTTGTTCTGATGGTTGTTGCCCATCGGAATGATCAGAGAGCCCTGCGCGAACGCCGTGGACACGGCCTGCTTGGTGACGCCGAGCTTCTCGGCCTCGCTCGAGGAGGCGACGTCGGCGGTGCACGAGGCGATGACCGAGAGCGCCAGGGTCGCGATGGTGATGGACGTGATCGTGCCGCTGCGAAAAGCGAAGCTCCTCATGACACCGATCCTACAACAGACGAAAGCGGTGTTCGCAGCTTCTGGTAGACGTGGTGTCTCCCTTCGCCGGAACGGCCTTTTTGCGCCAAGAGCTGCGCAAACGTTTTCGCTAGCACCAGGTACGCGTGCTACGGGTCTCGTCGTCACATGCTCGTACCGAGTGCGCGGACCGTCGCAGCCACCGTCATCACGCGCGTCGTCGTCGACAAGGCGTTCGCCGCCGCCGCCCTCGACGCGGAGCTCGATCGCGCGATTCAGCTCGAGCCACGCGATCGCGCGCTCGCGACGGAGCTCGTCTACGGGACGCTGCGCCTGCTCGGGTGGCTCGAGGATCGCATTTCACGCCACGCCAAGCGCGGCATCGGCGGTCTCGATCCGGTCGTTCGCGCACATCTGGCGGTCGCCGCGTACCAGATCTTCGTGCTCACGCGCGTACCTGCATTCGCAGCCGTCAACGAAGCGGTGAACGCCATTCGTTCGCTTCGTAAAGGAGGAGGCACGCAGGTCGCTGGCTTCGCGAACGCCGTCCTGCGCAAGCTCTCGTCCGAGCCGCGACCCGCCGAAGGCGAGCTCGCCCGGGCTGCGATGGAAGCGGTCGACCCCGCGCTGCGTGACGCGATCGTTCGTTCGATCGGCCATGACGCCGCGCTGTCGCTCCTCGGCAGCTTCGCCGGATGGTCACCGCCGCTCGGCCTCCGCGTCGAAGAGCGCGCCGAGCGCGACGCGTGGATCGCGCGCCTCCATGATGCGCGACCGCACGCGACCTTCGAGCCGGGCAAGGTCTCTCCGCATGCCGTGCTCGCGCACGGAGCGGGGAGGGTGGCCGATCTACCTGGCTACGAAGACGGCGCATGGACGCCACAAGAAGAGGGATCGCAGGTCGTCGCCCTCTCGCTCGGCGCACGCTCGGGCGACGTCGTGCTCGACGCATGCGCGGGTCGCGGCAACAAGTCGGGTCTCCTCGCGCGCGCGGTCTCGCCGGCGGGCGCCGTCGACGTCGCCGACGTGCATCCGAAGAAGCTCGATCGCCTCACCCGCGAGCTCGAACGCATCAAGCAGCATCCGCGTCGTGCCTTCGCCGTCGATTGGTCGCGTGGCGCCGGCGACGCGCAAGAGGGCAGCTACGATCGCGTCCTCGTCGACGCGCCATGCTCGGGGACAGGGACCATCCGTCGACGTCCCGAGCTCGGTCTACGTCGATCGGGCGAGGACGTACGCGAGCTCGCGCGACTTCAGTCCGCCATCCTCGCGCGCGCCGCGACGCTCGTACGCCCAGGCGGCCGCGTCGTGTACGCGGTGTGCAGCATCCTCCGCGAAGAGGCCGAAGAGGTCCTCGCGATGACGCCGTCGCTCAACCCCGCGCCGTTCGACAGCGACGTCGCGATCGCGATCGCAGGCGAGAGCCCAACGTTTCGCCTCCTCCCGCACGAGCACGGCACCGACGGCTACTTCGTCGCGTCGCTCGTGCGACCGTAGAGCACGCGTCAGAAGCCACGCAGTGTGGGTGCTGGCGCGACGGAGGCTGGCGCGATCGACGCTTGATCGAAGAGGCGCTGGGTCGTCTCGGCGCTTCCCCAAGAGGTCGAGAGCGAGACGATGGGATCCTTGTCGCGTGAGGTTTGGCTCACGCTGAAGCTCGCGCGGACCGTTCGCGCGCGGACGTCGCGCACGTGCTGTCCCGGAAGCGCGCTCGGGAGCGGCGGCGCGCTCGAGTGCTCGTTCGGGCCGAGCGGAGGGAGCACGGTCGTGAATTGCAGCGTCGCGTTCTCTCCGCCCTTGTCGGCGCTGAGCGCGACGCGATGATGGCTGCATGCGCCCGCCGAGATCGTGGCGCCGTCGCTTCGGGTCCCGCGCGCGGTCTGCGCCTCTTGGAAGGGCGTGCTCTTCGCACGCTGAACCACGAACTGCACGAAGTGCTTTCCGTCGGGCCGATCGTCACGGCCCACGTAGAAGCGCACGCCGCCGGGCGCGTCGCCCACGTGCCGGAGCGGGACGCTGCCCTTACCGATCAAGCGAAGGCCGAGCGTTTGCGGATCGATCCAGAGATCCGTCGACTCGAGGGTCGCGCTCGTCGCGGTCTCGACGACCCGCTCGTGGTGAACGGGGACCGGTTGCCGTGGCGTGCCTTGCCCCGTCCAGATCACGGTTTGCCAGGAGAAGTTGGTCTCCCACTCGGGCCTCGGCGGCGGGATGTTCACGCCAAACGGAGGCGAGGGGGAGGGAGCGGGCATCGGTGCTTGCGCGAAGCAGCCATCGACCGTCTCGAGCGTCGACGGGACGCGCGGAGGATCAACGGACGACGGCGCTGGCCTCCCTGGCGTGTCGACGACGAGGGTGACGACCTGATTGTTTCCTGATCGCGTGCCGGGGACGACGTGAAAGCCGCTGACCGTCTCCGTCGAAGGAATCGAGCTTGGCCGGCTCTTCTCCGGTGGAATGCCCGTGAAGCGGCCGGGCGCCAGCTCTTGGTACGCCGGCAGCTGCTTCGCGTCGGCCGGATCCGAGTGCATGGCCACCAGCGCGATCGCGCCGGCGATCGGAGCTGCGGCGAGCTTTGCGATCTCGAGGGCGCGTGTCACAGCGTCTCCAAGTAGCTCGTGAGCGCGTCGAGATCCGCGTTCGTGAGGTGCTTGGTGTGGCCCATCTTGCCGTCGCTCTTGCGAAGGAGCTCGGGCAAGGATGCGTAGCGTCCGTCGTGGAAATACGGCCCGGTGCCGCCGATCATGCGGAGCGACGGCGTGTTGAACTTCTCGGCGCGATCGGCGTTGTGCTTGCTCTGCACGTCGTGGTTCATCCCGTCGGTGAAGTCGGTGCCGGAGTGGCACGACGAGCAGCCAGCCTCGCTCGACGCGAAGATCTTCTGTCCGCGATCGACCTTGGCCTTGTCTCGCGGATCGATTGCGCGGGCAGGTGGAGCAGGGAGGCCAGAGACGTACGCGACGAGCGCCTCGAGCTCGAAGCTGCGAAGCCCATGCCCCTTCAAGCGTTGAAACGTCGCGCTGAGGTGCGTCTCGATCGTCGAGGCGTTGCCATCCCACGAATAAGGAGGTGTCTTGCTCACGCGACCGGCGAGCATGATCGACCGGCGAGGACCCTCGGGGGTCGCCCACGTGATCGCGTCGTCGCGACCATCGGGATGGCAGCTCGCGCATGCGCGGCCGTCGTTCGAGATGCGGATGTCACCCGATGCGTGAAAGAGCATGCGCCCGACGATGAACTGCGGCGACACGTTGCCGTCTCGCAGCGGAGCGAGCGCGGTCTTCGTGACCGCAGGCGGGTTGCCTTTGTCGTCGACGAGCTCGTCCATCGCGTCGAGCTTGAGGACGCTGATCGATCGATCGAACTGCGAGAACACGAACGCCTGATGCGTCTCGGGGTCGACCGCGATGCCGGTGGGCCCGGCGCCGACGTTCCAGTGCTTTCGCGTGGCGCGCGCCGGCGTGGATGACATCGCGTCGTACGCGATGACAGAGTCGATGCCGAAGCACGTGACGAGCAGCGACTGCGAATTCGGATCGATCGCGGCAGCGCGAGGCAAGAGGCATTCGCCTGCGGTGAGGCGTGGATCGTGTTGGAAGCCGGCGAAGCCGCCGAGGTGCGTGCTCGGGATCGCGGCCATGCTCGTGGCGAGCGCCTCACCCGCCGCCTCGTCGATCACCGCGACCGCGGGCACCTCTGGGATGATCGCGGCGTCGCCGTAGCCGGTCGGACGCTTCTCGAGGTCGCCGGGATCGACCATCACCTGCGGCGCGAAGATGCGGTTCGGCGTGGAGGTCGACTTCGCGAGGACGAAGCCTTGGCAGCTCTGACGACCTTCGACGGCGCGCTTCTCGAGAGAGGACATCGACGCGAGCTGCTGCTGCGCGAGCGGGCTCGAGGCGTGCTTCTTGAAACTGTCGGCCGTCTTGCGAGCGGCCGCGACCTGCGCGATGGCTTGCGGGTTCTTCCCGCGCATCGGGAGGACCCACGATCCGTGCTTCGGTCCGGCGAGATCGACCGCGCTCATCACCGATCCGACCGCGTGAGAGACGTACGCGACCTTGCCATCATCGCTGACCGCGATCGCGCGCGGCTCGCGAGGAAGCTTCGTGTCGAACTTCGACGCGAGCGAGCTGCCGTCGAACGCGGCGAGCTTCTGTCCCCATCCGGTGCTGACGAGGATCATCTGCTCGTCGGGGGTGACCGCGATCGCGATCGGCTCGGCAGGCGTCTCCGCCGTGCGAAGCTGCGCGAGCGGCGCGTCGGGCTCGGCGATACGAAACGCAACGAGCTTGTTCGTGTCCCTCACCGTCGCGAGCACGCGACCATCCCGCGTCACGAGGACCTGGCCAGGGATGCCGCCGAGCTTGGTCTCCGCGATCTGCGCGCGCGTCTCGGCGTCGATCGTGAGGATGGCCTTGGCGTCTTCGTCCGCCACGAACGCGACGCGACGCCCCTTCACCTTGGCCAACGCGACCGCTCCACCGACGCCCGACGCACCGATCGGTTGTGTGGCGCCGTTCGCTTGCGATGGGCTGCCTGCTTTGTTGTCGTTGGCGCCGCTTCGGGCCGGACTCCCTGACGGGTCCTTTGCCACGATGGCGCTGCCGCTGCCGCCGTGACAGGCCGCAGCGCCGACGACCAAAATGAGGAGGAGAGAAGTGGGGTAGGTGCGTTGGATCATGGGCAGGCGACTTCTTCTTGTTGCGGGAAAATGGGAGCGAGCGCGCTTTCGACGCACCACGCGGACGTTGCATTCTAAGAAGCAGACAACGATCAGATTCTTGGGACGGCGTGGGACGGCGTTCGGTCTCGAGAGCCAGCACCCAGGCACGTTGCTTTGTGCCCCGCTTTTGTGACGGCCGATGGCAGAAAAGTCGTTTTCGACTTGTCGAATCGCGGGGTTGTCCCTCTAGAAGCCGGAGGAAATCCTGATTCCGGAAAACGGGAGTACGCGGTAGGTTGGCGGCGACAAAATGATCGATGTAACGGTGCCTCAGCTTGGCGAAAGCGTGACGGAAGGAACGATCACGAAGTGGTTGGTCAAAGAGGGCGACATCGTCGTCAAAGACCAGCCGATTGCGGAGATCGCGACGGACAAGGCCGACAGCGAGCTCCCGGCTCCTGCGGGTGGTCGGGTCATGAAGCTGCTCGCCAAAGAAGGCGACGTGGTCCCGGTCAAGACCGTGATCTGCCAGCTCGATGACGCGGTGAACGCCACCGCGGCGCCACATCCCGCGTCCCCGAACATCACGCCGAAGGTCGAGGAGCCCGTCGCGCCGGGTATGACGCCGCCGCCGATCGTGAAGCAGCCGCCGCTCGCTGCGCCCTCGACCCGGCGCGCCGCGCTCGAGCAAGGCGTTGATCTTCGTGACGTGCGTGGATCGGGAGAGCACGGACGCATCACCCGCGACGACGTGATGCGCGCCGTCAACGACGTGCCGCCGCGGACCGAGCCGCCGATGTCGCCCGCCCTCCGCGCGCAAGCGATGTCGCTCGCGGCGCAGTCGCAACCTCCGCAGCCCGCCGCTCCGCCGCCAGCGCCCACGCCGGTGTCACGCGGTGGCGACGCGCGCGCGGTCGCGCAGCTCGTGAACCAAGGCGGCGGCTTCGTCCCGCCGATCCCGGGCGTCGGCTTCGCGTCGTTCAAGCTCCCGCAATACCGCGAAAAGCCGGGCGACAAGGTCGTTCCGTTCACGCGGCGCCGGCGCATCACCGCCGATCACATGGTCTATTCGAAGCTCGTCTCACCGCACGTCGTGACGGTGGCCGAGTGCGATCTCTACGCGGCGTCACGCCTGCGGGAAGCCAACAAGGATCGCTACAAGAAAGAGGGCATGAGCCTCACAATGCTCGCGTTCGTGACCGTCGCGGTCGCGCGCGCGATCCGCGAGAACCCCACGATCAACGCGCGCGTCCTCGACGACGCCTTCGTGATCTTCAAGGACATCAACATCGGCGTCGCCGTCGACTCGCCCGACGGCCTCGTCGTCCCGGTGGTTCGCCGCGCCGACGAGCTCGGTGTTCGCGGCATCGTCCGCGCGATCGACGACGTCGCCTCGCGCGCACGCTCGGGAAAGATCACGATCGACGATCTCAGCGGCGCGACGTTCAGCGTGTCGAACCCCGGCTTGAAGGGAAACCTCTTCGGCGGCGCGATCATCAACCAGCCCAACGTCGGCATCCTCCGCATGGGCGAAATCAAAAAGCGCGTCGTCGTCGTCGAGGGACCCGACAAGGAAGACCAGATGGCGATCCATCCGGTCATGTACATGGCGCTCAGCTACGACCACCGCATCGTCGACGGCGTCGCCGCAAACTCGTTTCTCTGGCGCGTCCGCGAGATCCTCGAGAAGGCCGACTTCGAGGTCTGAACGAGCCACGGCTCAAGACGGCACAGTCGACCTGTGCCGTAGGCTGCAGAGCGCACAAAATAGCGCTGTTTCTGGATGGCAAGCGGCTTGCTTTGGCTCAGCTGGGAGCTGAAAAAGGCGGGTCATGAGACGGAGCTTGGCACGTAGAGCAGCATGGGTCGTCGTCGCGGTCGCCGCGGCGCTCGACGCGAACGGGTGCGCCACCGAGCAGGATCCCGGCTCGGGATCGTCCGGGCTGAACCCTCAGCCACTGCCGCCTCAAGATCCGCCCGATCAAGCGCGCCACGAGGACGAGCGCAAGACCGCCGACGACACCAACGGCGCGTTCACGGGCGAAGGTCCGACGGCCGGCTCGTCCGGCGGCTCCTCGGGGGCGCCGCCTCCGGACGGTGACGCAGGCAAGAAGGACTGACGTCGCTGCGATGACGACTAAGGCTTCTTCTTCTGGCGACGCCGGAAGAAGAGGATCGCCCCGCCGAGGACGGAGATGAACGCTCCCCACGGTCCAGCGGGCGTGGTGTGGCAGCCGCAGTCTTTCTTCGGCGGCGGGAGATCTTCGAAGTCGCCTGCGTCGGAGAAGGCTCCGCCGTCGGGCTTGCCGCCGTCCGCGTCGCCACCGCAACCGAGGAGCGCGCGCTGCGCGGGCCAGAGCGGGTTGCATCGAAGGTTGGTGTTCGTCTGCCCGGAGCAAGCGAGGGGACCACGGATGTCGCAAAAGTGGAGGCGCGGCTCGAAGGTCGCGCCTTCGTCCTTCGAGATGCCGGCGATGAAGCCGCCGCGGCACTGCCCATTCTGATCGCGGCCTCCGCACTCGTTCGAGCATGCCCAGAGGCCCTCTTCGGTCACGGCGAGACAACCCGTGTCGAGATCGGACTTGTGCTGGAACGTGAAGTCGGTGGTGTTCGCGACGTTGACGCCGTCCCTCGGACCGCCGACCCACACCTTGTTTCCATCCGGTGAGAGCGCGAAGCCGTTGAGGCCGCCTTGGCCGGTGAAGACCACCTTCTGGGTCGGCGGTCCGCCGTCGGTGGCGTCACGCACGATGAGGCGCGTGGGCTTGTCGACCATGTTCGAGGTGCGAAGGTAGACGCGCTCGGGATTCTTGGGGTCGACCCCGGCGACGTACACCGAGCGCTCCGTGTCGACGAGCGGCACGGGCTCCTCTTCCCACGACTGGCCGTGGTTCTTCGATACGAGCAACACCGCCTTGCCGGGCGGCGGGCTACCAGGCTCGCGAACGGCCGTGACATAGATGCGGTTCGGATCGGTCGCGGTGAGGTCGACGGTGTAGCCGAGCAGCGCGGGATCGAGCGGCTGTCCGAGCTGCTGAAACGACGTCGCCTCGTCCTTCGTCTCCCAGAGCTTCGAGGTGAAGAGGATGCCGCCGTCGCCGTCCTGTTTGTCGTAGCTCGACGCGAAGACGACGATGTCCTTCGTGTCGGCGGGGTTCGCGCTGAGGTCGATGAAGACCTGCTGGGTGAGGTCACCGCCGAAGAAGCTCCAGCCACATGCTTGATCTTTGGTGATCGTCACGCCTTGAAACGTCGTGCCGACGATCGTCTTCGACGGAGTGACCGTGTACATCGGGTCTTCGGCGCCGCTGAACCCGATCGACTGCTCGCAGACCCAGTCGAAGGTGTGTCCTCGATCGTGCGAGATGAGGAGGCCAAAGGTGACCCGCAGGAGGACGAGATCCGGCTCGTTCGGCGAGAACGTGATCTGGTTCGACTCCGGGAAGCGACCGTTTGCGTGGGCGTCGGGAAGGAACGAGCCCATCGCAGCGAGGGCGGCGAGGGAAGAGAAGAGAAGGCGAGGTCGAAGCACGATGATGAAGAGCTTAGCGCATTCGGGGCTGATCCCTTCGCGCGATGGTCGTCTTCGGGCGTCCCTACGTTCTTGAGAAGGAGGAGAACGGACGCCCTACGTGTCGCGATTTGCGCACCTTTTCGCGCGAGCCCTCGGCGATCACCACGCGTACGCCTCGGGCGCCGGCCCACCCGGCCCCGGAAAGATCGTGTCGAGCTCCTTGAGCGTCGCCTCGTCGAGCTTGTGCTCGAGCGCGCGCTTGGCGCTTTCGAGCTGCTCCATCGTGCGAGGTCCGACGATGGGCGCCGTCACGATCGGGTTCGCGAGCAGCCACGCGAGGGCGACGTCGCCGGGAGGCATCGCGATGCGATCGCAGAGCGCCTCGTACTTCTCGAGCGCCGCGCCGTGCTTCGTGATCGCCTTCTGCGCGAGGTCGCTCGAGCGGCGCCCGTCGGCGGCCTTCTTGAGCACGCCGCCCAGGACGCCGCCCTTCAGCGGGCTCCACGGGATGAGGCCGAGGCCGTACTCCTTGCAGGCGGGGATCACCTCGAGCTCGATCGTGCGATCGATCAAGTTGTAGAGGCTCTGCTCGCAGACGAGGCCGAGGAAGTCTCGCGCACGCGCCTTCTCGCAGGCCTGCGCGATGTGCCAGCCGGCGAAGTTCGACGAGCCCACGTAGATCACCTTGCCCTGGCGCACGAGCGTCTCCATCGCTTGCCAGATCTCGTCCCACGGCGAGGCGCGATCGATGTGGTGCATTTGATAGAGGTCGATCGCCTCGGTCTGCATACGGCGAAGCGACTCCTCGCACGCGCGAATGATGTGGAGCGCGGAGAGGCGCGACTGGTTCGGCCAATCGCCCATCGTGCCGTACACCTTCGTCGCGAGGACGACCTTCTCGCGGCGACCGCCGCCCTGCGCGAACCAGCGACCGACGATCTGCTCGGTCCAGCCTTCGCCCTTCTTCCACCCGTACACGTTCGCGGTGTCGAAGAAGTTGATGCCCATCTCGAGGGCGCGATCCATGATCTTGAACGAGTCGGCCTCGCTCGTCTGTGGGCCGAAGTTCATCGTCCCGAGGCAAAGGCGGCTGACCTTGAGACCCGTGCGACCGAGGTGAACGTATTCCATCGCGCGCGATACTAGGCGTGTCGATCCGCGCCGACAACGACCGCGACGATCAAGGCTGCGTCACGTCTGCTTCAGCAGAGGCCGCATGCGATCACAGAGGGCGAGGTACACCGACTCGTGGATGCCCGCGAGCATGATGGCATGCGTCCTCACTGCCTCGCGATCCGATTTCGACCACGTCGAGACCTTCGATTTGCTCGTCGATCCACGCGCGTGCGCCGTCCCGAGGAGGGAGCCGAGGTACTTCGCGAGGTCGGGGAGATCGCTGCCGCGGAGGCCCTTCAAGTCGAGCTTGTCTTCTTGCGGAGACAGCCGGCGACCGAAGAGAGAGACCTTGCCGAGCTTCGCGGTCCCGATCGCGCGCGGCGGATGCTCGATGCACGCGCGGTATCCCGTGCATACGCGCTGGGCGGGCGGCTTCGCGTGGTCCCAGCTCACCTTGTTCTCGAGCGGCGCAGCGGACGGCGTGCCTTGCTCCTTCAGATCGAAGATCCACGCTCCGCTTCCGCTCTTGCCGCCTTTGCCTTCGACGAGCACCGCGATGCGAAGGCCGCCGAGGCTGCCGGTGCCCGCGATGCGAAGCGCGGCGTCGATGATCTCGAGCGATCCCTTGTGCGGGCGATCGTCTTCCATGACCGACTCGATGTAATCTTCGAACGCTTTCGGCACCTCGGCGAGGACCTCCTTCGGGAGATCGGCGTAGCGCGGGCCGCGCACGAAGCGGCGCTTGCCATGGTGCGTCTCGGTGCGTGCGCCGAGGAGCGCAGGTCGCGGTCGCGAGCGGACCTGCTCGATCAGCTTCGCGACGGGCGCGGGCGGCTCGGGGGGCTTCGCTCCGTCGAACGCGGCGTGCGACCACGACTCGAGCAGGTGATCGCACAGCTCGAGGGCGACGCATCCGTTGGCGCCGAGCTCACGACCTCCGAGGAGAAGGCTCGTCGCGAGACGAAGGACGTCGAGCCGCCAAGGTCCGATGACCGTGTCGTCGAAGTCGTTGAGGTTGAACAGGGCCGGCCGCTTCTTCAGAGACGGATCGTTCTCCGCGTCGGGGAGCGTCTCGGGACGGTACGCGCCGAAGTTCTCGAGGTGGAGATCGCCGACGATCCAACCTTCGCCTGGTGGGCCGTCGGCGATGTCGGGACGCGCCGCGAGGATCTCGTAAAAGAGCGGCGCAGCTCCGCGAAGGAACGCGAGCGGCGAGCCGCTCATGCGCATCATCTTGCGCGCGAGCAGATCGGGGAAGCGCTTCGTGCGCTCCTTGTCCACCGCGAGCTGGTGATCCGCGATCGGACCGACGTCGATGAGGTCCTTGATCTCGTCGGGACGCGGCTTCTCGCTGGCGACCTCGGACGCCGGCGCGAGCATCGCCGCCGGAGAGGTGGCCGTGCTCGAAGAGGGAGATGAGGAAGAGGCGCCTCCGCCTCCAGAAGGGGGAGCCCCGCCGGCTTTGGACTTCACCTCTTCCTTGTACGCCGCCGCGCGATCCTTGTGTACCGTCTCTGTCCCGCTCGTCACGAGCGCACGTAAAGTCCGAGATCAGCATGAGGAGTCTGGAGGCGTTGGTGCGAAGGCTCGAGCAGGGACGGCTCGATGGCCCGGTCTCCCGCATGCTCGCCGCCGCGTACGCGCCGCTCGCGAACCGCGCGCTCGCGCGCCCGGCGCTCGACGTCCCGCCAGGGATCGCGCTCGTCTGCGTGGGCGGCGCGACGCTCGGCGGCTCGGGCAAGACGCCTCTCGCGCTCGCATGCACGACGTTTCTCGCCGGCGAGCTAGGTGCGCGCGTCGCCCTTGTCGGCCATGCCTACCGCGGCGCGCTTCGTCGCCGCAGGCAGGCCCGCCTCGTCGACGCGGAGGCGGACGTTGTCGCGGACGTGGGCGACGAGGCGCTCGTCTGCGCCGAAGCGTTACGTGGCGAAGGCGTACGTGAGAGAGCGCGCGTCGTCGTGGGGTCGAGCCGCCAGGCGGCGATCGATCTGCTGGAGCGAAGCGCGTTTCGACCCGACGTCCTCGTGCTCGACGGCCCGCTTCGCATTCGCGGTCGCGATCGCGGACGCGCGCGCGCCGAGACACTGCGTCTCCTGGCGGTCGACGCCGAGGCGCCGTGGGGAAGCGGGCGCGTACCGCCTGCGGGTGACCTCCGCGCCGAGCGCGACGTGCTCCTCGCGAGCGCGGACCTCGTCGTTCCGGTGAGCGCGACGCCTTCGCGTGCTCGCTGGGTCGAGGGCGACCGCGCGCCGATGACGCTCGACGAGCTCGCGTCGTGGGCGAGGTTGCAGAATGCACGCGTTGGTCTCTTCACCGCGATCGCGCGACCCGATCGCTTGACGACCGCGCTCGCTCGCGCCGGGCTGCCGCTCAGCGCGGTGATCTCGATCCGCGATCACGGTCCGATGACGCAGCAAGGCCGAGCTCAGCTGCGAAAATCGACCGAAGGGGACGGGGATGAGGCGCCGGTGACCGTCTGGCTCGCCACGGCGAAGTGTGTGCACCACCTCGCAGGTATCCGTCACGAAATGCCCAAATTTGCGAGGCTTGGCGTGCTCGAAGCCGACGTGACGCTCACGTCCGTCCTTCAGGAGCGGCTTCGGATGCTCGTGAAAGCGTAGGCACGAGGCCTACATAGCCTGCCTTGACCCCTCTCCATCTTCCACAATAGTCTCACGTGGAGGAGGCGCAAAAGCCCCCAGCGAGTCGACGTGGCAGAGCGACACATCAAGCAAGCACATGACTCGCCTTTCTTTTCTGGTTTTGGGCTCCTTCGTGACGAGAGACGGACGTGAGCGAGGTTGACGAGAAGACTCGAGTCACGACCATCGTCCAGAAGCCGGCCAGTGAGGTCGCGGATGGTGCACCACGCAGCAACGACTGCATCGTGGTGATCTACACCAAGGAGCCCACGCTCCTCGGTAAGCGCTTCGTGCTCGACTACACGCCCGTTCGCGTCGGCCGTGGCGCCGAGAACCACATCGTCCTCGAGGGAGACAGCGTGTCTCGCCGCCACGCGCACCTCGAGCAGCGCGGCAACGTCTGGTGGGCCGTCGACGACGGATCGACGAACGGCACCTACGTCAACGACGAGCAGATCAGCCGTGAGTTCGGGCTCGCGAACGGCGACCGCATCAAGATCGGTCCGACCATCTTCAAGTACCTCTCCGGCGCCGACGTCGAGGCGCAGTACCACGAAGAAATCTACCGGATGACGATCATCGACGGTCTCACGCAGGCGCACGTGAAGCGCTACCTGCTCGAGGCTCTCGAGAAAGAGATCATCCGCGCGCGCCGCCACGTGCGTGAGCTCGCGTTCTTGATGTTCGACATCGACCACTTCAAGAAGATCAACGACCACCACGGCCACCTCGCCGGCGACTTCGTCTTGAAAGAGCTCGCGCGGATCGTTCAAGGTCGCATCCGTCGCGACGAAGTCTTCGCGCGCTACGGCGGCGAAGAGTTCGCGATCGTCTTGCCGGAGACGAGCCTCGAGGGCGCGCGTGCGCTCGCCGAAGGTCTCCGCGAGAAGATCGAGCAGAGCCGCTTCGTCTTCCAAGGCGACAACATCCCCGTCACGATCTCGATCGGCGTCGCCACGCTCGCCGAGACCGACAAGACGGCGCTCGATTTGATCCGCAACGCCGACGGCAAGCTCTACGAAGCCAAGCGCAGCGGACGTAACCGCGTCGTCTCCTGACGTCTGGGGCGAACACCAAATCGCCGCACCGTTTCGCGCGGTGCCTCGACGCGAATCGGGTGATAACGTCGCTCGCGCGATGAGCACGGCTACCGAAGCACCGGGCGTCACGGGCCATGATCTTCCGTCGATCGTCGTCGCCCCTCCTGGGCCGCGGTCGCGCGAGCTGTCGAAGCGCATGGCGGCCGTCGAATCACCGTCGGTCGACGCACGTCGCGACGCACGCAGCGCCGTCAGCGGCGAGGACCTGAGCCCGATCGTCTACGCGCGCGGCTTTGGCTCGAACGTCATCGACGCGGACTCGAATCGCTACGTCGACATGACCGCGGGCTTCGGCGCGCTCGTCCTCGGGCACGGCCCGAACGAAGCCACGATCGCCGCGTCGGCGATGACCGAAGAGCTCGTCCTCGCGCTCGGGGATGTCTACGCGTCCGAGATCAAGGTGCGTGCATGCGAGGCGATCGCGTCGCTCTTTCCGGAGCGCGGCGCGCGGGTGATGCTCGGGCTCTCCGGCGCAGACGCGGTGACGTGCGCGCTCAAGACGGCGCTGCTCGCGACCGGAAAGCCAGGCGTGATCGCCTTCGAAGGCAGCTATCAT
This sequence comes from Labilithrix sp., assembly GCA_044227045.1. GTDB lineage: Bacteria > Myxococcota_A > Polyangia > Polyangiales > Polyangiaceae > Labilithrix. The sequence goes on along the minus strand of JBGAFW010000042.1, from coordinate 39,304 downwards.
GGTCTGTCGCATGGGCCGCTCGCGGCGCTCGGTCTCTCTCCCTCGATGCGTAGCCCGTTCGAGCCCCATCTCGGGGTGCCTGTCACGTTCGTCCCCTATCCTCGAGACGCCACGTCGCTCGACGCCTCGCTCAGCGCGGTCCGCGCGGCGCTCGCCAAGGGCGATGTCGGCGCGGTGCTCGTCGAGCCGATGCTCGGACGAGGTGGCTGCGTCGCTCCACCGATCTCGTTTCTCCCCGCCTTGCGATCGCTCACCTACGAGGCAGACGCTCTCCTCATCGCCGACGAGATCTGGACCGGGATGGGCCGCACGGGCGGCGCCCGAGGCTCGTCGATGCTCGCGAGCGTGAACGCATCCGTGAACGCCGATGTCCTCTGCCTCGGCAAAGGTCTCGGCGGCGGCTTTCCGATCTCGGCGTGCGTCGGAAGCGCGCGCGTGATGGAGGCGTGGGGCGGCCATGGCGGCACGCGCATCCACACCGGCACGCACTTCGGCTCGCCGCCAAGCTGCGCGGCCGCGCTCGCGACGATCGAAGCCATCACCACGCACGATCTCGTCTCGCAGGCGAAAGACAAAGGGGACTTCTTCTTGGCGGAGCTCGAGGCGCGCGATCTCGAGGCGGCTGGCCTTCACGCGCGAGGACGTGGCCTCATGATCGGCATCGGGCTAGGCACCGCGTCCCGTGCGCTCACCGCGATGCGTCTGCTTCTCGCGCGAGGCTTCGTCGTGCTCACCGGCGGCAGCGACGGCGCCGCGCTCACGCTCTCGCCCGCGCTCACGATCGCGAAGGAGCAGCTCGTGGCCTGCGCCGATGCGCTCGTCGAGATCGCACCCTTGCTTGGATCCTGAGGGATCCAAATCCCACCCTCACATTCCCAAATTCCCCAACGAAATCGTCAGCCCAGACCTGGGTGTGCGCCTTGCTTACAATGTGCGTATGGGAATCGGACGCAACGCAGTCATCGCCGCCAACGCTCTTCTTCTCCTCATGGCCAGCCTCACGGGCTGCGCGACCGAGTCTTCCTCCGACGATGCGGAGGACGGGACCGAGTCGTCCGAAGACATGCTCGCCGAGATCGGTGACGAGCCCACCGGCACCGCGTCGCATCACGCGATCGTGCTGGCCCACGGCTTCGACGCGAGCGACACGAACCGATGGTCGTTCAACGGCGTCGCCGAAGCGCTTCGTCGCGATGGCCACACCGTCCACGCCGCGCGTGTGCAGCCCTACCAGAGCGTGGCCGCACGCGCGAAGGAGCTCGCCAAGCATGTCGACGCGGCCCGCGTCGAGTGCGCCGCGAAGCCCAGCTGCGACGCCTCCAAGGTGCACATCGTCGCGCACTCGATGGGCGGGCTCGACTCACGTTACGTCATCGCGAAGCTCGCGAACCCCGAGGGCGTTCCGTACAGCAAGCTCGTCGCATCGCTGACGACGATCTCGACGCCCCACCGCGGCTCCGCCATCGCCGACAAGATCCTGTCGATCACGCCAGGCGCGGCCGATCCCGCGATCAACACCCTCGCAGGGCTCTGGGCGCGCACGTTCACCGATCGCGATCTCGCCCAAGACAGCGACGTCCGCGCGGCGCTCGTCGGCATCAGCGAGGGAAACGCGCCCAGCTTCAACGCCGACGTCAAGGACGCGCCCGGCGTCTTCTACCAATCGTGGGCCGGCATCACGAGCCACCTCGATCTGCACATCGATCAGAAGGAGATCGACGTGTGCGAAGGCAAGGTCGACAGCTACAAGAATCGCCACGATCGCCTCCTCGATCACGATCCGATCTCGAGCGCCCAGCTCATCGCGTCCGCGCCGATCGTCGGTCACGGCCTCGGCAACTTCGGCGACCCCAACGACGCGATGGTCACGGTCGAGAGCGCCAAATGGGGCGTGTTTCGTGGCTGCATCCCGGCCGATCACATGGACGAGGTCGGCCAGCGCAACGGCGCCGAGCATCCCGCGACGTGGTCACGCTTCGATCACATCCGGTTCTACCGCCGCATCGCCTTCGGCCTCGACGCCGCGTCACGCCAGCGCTGATCGATCTCTCGGCAGCCCTACCGTGGCCCTTGACCCGTCGCCTTCGAATGCGCACGGTGCAGGGACTCACATCATGTGCTGCTCCTCCGCATCCTCATCATCCGTATTCGCGTCATCGTCATCCGACGATCGGCCGACCGGAGAGGATGCGCGCCTTTTGACGAGATGACCTAGCCCAAAGGTCCCCGAAGAAAGCCCCAACGCCCCTCCCGGCCACGCCGCGAGGGGCTTCGTCGTTTGTGACGATGCTGTCTCCCCTCACGCCGCGAGGCCGAAGCCCGGCAAGCAGCGCCTCGAGACTTCGGATCTCGTACGCGACCCGCGAACGAGTCCGTCGACAGGAGAAACCATCCCATGAGCAACACCGAGAAGAAACAGAAGATCCACATCAACGTCGGAACCATCGGTCACGTCGACCATGGAAAGACCACGCTCACGAGCGCGATCACGAAGGTGATGGCGAGCGAGGGGCGTGCGCGTGCTCGATCCTTGGCTGAGATCGACAGCACGCCCGAGGAGCGTATGCGCGGGATCACGATCAACCTCGCGCACGTGGCCTACGAGTCGGAGGTGCGTCACTACGCGCACGTCGACTGCCCGGGTCACGCGGACTACGTCAAGAACATGATCACGGGCGCGTCGCAGATGGACGGCGCGATCCTGCTCGTCGACGGATCGCAAGGTCCCGAGGCGCAGACGCGTGAGCACGTGCTCCTCGCGAAGCAGGTCGGCGTTGGTCGTCTCGTCGTGTTCGTCAACAAGATGGACATGGCGGACCCCGAGCTCGTGCCGCTCGTCGTCGCGGAGACCGAGGACCTCCTCGCGCTCCACGGCTTCGTGGGGACGCCTTTCATCAAGGGAAGCGCGCTGCGCGCAGTGGAGGCTATCGACAATGGCCAGATGGAAGACAAGTACGTTCAAGCGATTCGTGATCTGGTTCGTGCTCTCGACGAGCACATCCCCGATCCGGCTCGCGACTACGAGGCTCCGTTCCTCATGCCGGTTCAGGACGTCTGTACGATTCCCGGCCGCGGCACGGTGGTTACGGGGCGCGTCGAGCGCGGCACGATCAAGGTCGGTCGCGTGCTCACCATCGTCGGAAGCGCGGGCGGCGAGAGCGCCGACCCCAAGTCCGACGCGCGTGAGGTCGTCGTCACGGGCATCCAATCGTTCCACCAGGATCGTGAGGAGGCGCGTGCCGGAGACAACGTCGGCCTCTTGCTTCGCGGCCTCAAGCGCGACGAGATCGAGCGCGGTCAGGTTCTGTCCGAGCCGGGCGCGATCAAGCCGCACACCACCGGCGAGGCTGAGCTCTACGTCCTCACCGCGAAGGAGGGTGGCCGTCACACGCCGTTCTTCTCCGGTTACCGCCCGCAGTTCTTCTTCGGACCGACCAACGTCACCGGCACGCTCGAGGTCGACAACCCCGTGCTCCCGGGCGATCACGCGCGTGTTCGCTTCAAGCTCGATCACGATGTGGCTCTCGGGACCGGCGTTCGTTTCGCCGTTCGTGAGGGCAACAAGACGATCGGCGCGGGCGTCATCACGAGCGTCGTCTCCTAGAACGAGGCGGCCCAGAAGAAGAAGAACACGCGTCCGGAGACCACGTGCAGAAGACCGGACCAAACCGAACGCCCGGGAAGACCGTCTTACGACGTAACTCTTCCCGGGCATTCGACTTTCGACTTCGCGAGATGGAATGGCTATGGTCTCGACGTCGTGAGCCGAGCGAGAGAGAGCGAGACCTACCTCGAGGAGAGCGCCGCGCTCCACGCCCGCGCCCGCGCCTTCATCGATGCGTTCGTTCGCGGCGACACAGCGATGCCCGAGACCTTCGACGCGCTCGCGTGTGACCTCGCGCGGTTTCAGGCCGAGCACGCCGCCGGTTTCGCGCGCCTCTGTCATGCGCGAGGGATCACGCCCAGCGCGCTCGTGAGCGCCAGCGAGATTCCGCCGGTGCCCACCGATGCCTTCAAGCTCACGCGCGTCGCCACGTTCGACGCACGATCGGCCACCGGCGCTTCGATCGAGCTCAAGACGAGCGGCACCACGATCGGCGCGCGCGGCACGCATGCGATGCGCGATCCGAGCACCTACGACGCTGGCGCCGTCGCCTTCGGTCGTCACTGGCTCGCACGTGATTTGAAGCCAGGCACGACGATGCCCGTCGTCGTGCTCGCGCCACCGCCGAGCGCGACGCCCGACTCGTCGCTCGGCCGCATGTGCGCTCATTTCGTCGCGGCGTTCGGTGAAACGAGCACGCCGAGCGAGACGTGGCTCATCGACGGTGACGTCATCGACGTCGGCGCGTTCGACATGCGCGTCGCCACGGCGCTCGCGCGGCAAGAGCCAATGCTCGTCCTCGCGACGTCGTTCGCGCTCGTTCATCTCCTCGAGGCGCTCGGCGAGGACACGTTCGCGCTGCCGCAAGGCTCACGTGTGATGCAGACAGGCGGATACAAAGGAAAGAGCCGCGAGATCCCCGCGCACGTCCTCCGGCGCGAGCTCGCGCGCGTGTTCTCGATCCCCGAGCGATCGATCGTGAGCGAGTACGGGATGACGGAGCTCTCGAGTCAGTTCTACGAGCAGACGCTCTTCGACCCCGCCGCCGAGCACAACCGCTACGCCGAACCGCCATGGGCGCGCGTCATTCCGGTCGACCCAGAGACGCTCGCGCCAGTCCCCGACGGTGAGCTCGGTATCGCCAAGATCATCGATCTCCTGAACGTCGACAGCGCCGTCGCGATCCTCACTCAGGATCGCGTCCGGCGCGTCGGTACGTCCTTCGAGCTTCACGGGCGCGCTCCCGGCGCCCCGCCCCGAGGATGCTCCATCGCGATCGACGAGCTCCTCGGGCGTTCGGTCAACTGACCGTCAACGCGTCAACGCGTCAACGTCAGGGGATTCCGCCAGCCTGCACCGTGGCCACACACGTGCCACACGCACCGAGGCTCTCGGTGACACAGTTGGTGAACGCCGCGCGACCCTGATCGCTCATGGCCTTCGCGATCGCCTCGCACTGCACCTGCGTGAACGCACCTTCGTCGGTGCAGCTCATGAGGGTCGTGGTGCAATACGTGGCTGCCGTCGGATCGTCGCACGCCTTGCCCACCGCGGCGGTGATGCAGTCAGGCGCTGCGCCTTCACACGTGGGCGCCGCGTTCATGCAATCGTTGATCGACTTGGCGACGCCATTCTTGAAGACGGCCGTGACGCCGTCGCACTCCGTCGCGCACTTGACGCCCGCGTCGGCGTTGGCGCAGTCCGGCGCCGCGCCCGTGTTGTCGAGGCAGGTCGGACCGCCATCACCACCGTCACTTCCCGAGGAGCCAGAGCTGCCCGAGCTACCCGAGGATCCCGAAGAACCGGTGTCCGAGGTCGAGCCATCCGTGCCGCTGCTGCCGCTGCTGCTGCTGCTGCTGCCGCCTGCGTCGGTCTCGGTGGTCGTGGAGTTACAGCCGCTCGCCGTGATGACGAGAGCGGTCGTGGTGGCTGCGATGCTGGTCGTCAGAAGCAGAAAGCGAGTTTTATCGATCTTCATGGTGGGGGTCCCCGTTCGACGAAGTAATGGAGCTTTCCAATTTACGAGATTGAAATATTTCTGCGCAATAACTCGCAGACGTTCAGCGGTCAGTCGCCTTGTCAGCTACGACCTCGGTGCAAATCATTTCATGCAGTTGCGACTCACACGCGAAGCGATTCAAGCGGGCGGTTGGTGGGACAACGTCCGCGAGGAGGTCGAGGGCTTCACCCAGATCCGCCTCCCCCGTTGTTTTGGAGGGAAGGAACGCGGCGCGCTTTACGTGCACGAAGAGCTGAGCGACGAGCGCCAGCTGTTCTTCGAGTGGTGGGCTGGCACTTGCCGAGAAATCGAGATCGAGCTTCGACATCAACGCGAGGTGATACGGCCGGCGCAGCGCTTCACCCTGAGCGAGGTCTTCTCTGGTTAGCGTACGAACGAAGACCCGAAACGCTTTCCTCGTCTCGTCCATTCCATCCGAGCATCGCGCGGCCAAGGCGGCGCGGATCGCCGCCGCCAGCGCCGTGGCGCCTTCGCCGACGACGCCGATGTTGCAGATGGCCGGCGCTGCGTCGCGCTCGATCAGGTGGCGAACCACGCGCTCGAGCATCATTCCTCGGCTCCCCTTCACCAGGACGACCGCGTCCTCGATGCCACGGGCGAAGGGGAGATCGTCGATCAGCGCGCGCGGATCCGAGGGCGGCGTCGCGCGTCCGATCGACAAGAGCCCCTCGCCAAGGTGAGGAGCGAGCGCGGCCATGTTCTCACCGAAGAGGCGAACGTGTGTATTCTGCAACGAAGAAATCCTCGGCGCGATCGCCCGGTGCCACATCTCGGACTCCGCGCCCAAGTCGAGCATGTCGCCGAGGACGACGACTCTCTCTCGATCGGCGAAGGTCCCGAGCACGTCGAGCGCGGCCTCGATGCTCGACGGGCTCGCGTTGTAGCTGTCGTCGATCAGCACGATCCCCGAAGGCAGCTCGTGAACGACGCAGCGCTGGTCCGGACCGCGTAGCGTCGCGAGCGCGTCGACCGTCTCGTCGAAGGGGCTTCCGATCGCAAGCGCGGTCGCGATCGCCAGCGCAGCGTTTCTGCCGTTGTGCTCGCCCGGCATCGGCACGACGACCTCGCGCGTCTGTCCCTTCCAGCCGATCGTGATCGAGCCGGTCTTCGATGAGACCGAGCGCCACGCGTAGGTGAGCTCGTCATGGTGAGGAGACGGCGGCGGCCTCGTGTGCGCGCGAACGACGACGTCACCGCTCCGCACGTCGCGTGCGAGCCGCGCGGCGAGCGCCGGATCCTCCGCGAGCCAGACGCGACGCTTCGATCCGGCGAACACCTCGAGCTCTTCGCGGATCGCGTCTTCGTGGGTGCCAAGACCCGCGAGATGCTCCGGGCCGAGCGCGGTGATGACCGCGACGTCCGGCGCAGCCACGCGCACGTGCTCGCGCATCGCGCCCTTTTCGTCGATCCCGATCTCGAGCACGCATGCGCCGTTCTTGCCGGCGTCCGGTGATGCGACGTGGGCCGGATGACAGAGCGTGATCGGGACTCCCACCCAGCCGTTGTTCGTGCCTGGCGTCGCCGTGACACGCCTCGTCGCGCCGAGGACGTGGGCGATCATGTCCTTCGTCGTCGTCTTTCCGTTGCTGCCCGCGACCGCGATGACGGGGAAGTCGAAGCGTGATCGCAGGAAGGAGGCGAGGCGACGGTAGGCGAGGAGAGGGGTCTCGCCGTCCTTCGGGACGAGGCATCGCGAGCGTGCTTCGGGATCGAGGGCCGCGAGCCCTGGCCAGGTCGGATCGACGACGCACACGCATCCTGATCGGAGGGCTTTCGGCACCTCCGCCTCATAGAGACTACGATCGACGGCGAAGAACGCGTCCTTCGCGTCGAGGAGCACGTTGGGCCAAGCGATCGCGCGATAGAGCGCGCGGCGCGCCATCGTTTCGTCGAGCGCGCCCGCTAGCGGGTGCACCTCCGCGGCAGACGCGAGCTGGGAGACGTAGAGAGGCCACATGTTCGAAACGTTTCTTCGTCGAGACGATACAATGGATGCCGGGTAACAGGAGCGCGCGAGATCCCATAGCGATGGAGACGAAGCCGAATTCAGACGCAAACGCGAGGACGAAGAGCGCCCGCGTCGCCGACGTGCGGAGGCTCCTCGAGGCGGCGAAGCGGATCGCCTCCGAGCGCAGCCCGTCGCTCGTGGCGTCGATCGCGGAGTCGACCGGGCTCTCCCTCGCGGGCGTCGAGCTGGCGCTTGGCTCCCATCTCGAGGTCGACGCGACGGACGACGAGATCGGTCAGCTCGTCGACTACGCAGGTGACGCCGAGCGGGTCGTCGTCATCTTGTCCTCGAACGTGTTCGTCGGCGCGCTCCGTGCGATCGCGATCGCGCGGGCGGCGTCCTCACGGGTCGTCGTTCGACCGTCGCGTCGCGATCCCGCGTTTGCCAAGGCGCTCGTCGCGGCGGCGGGCGACCCCGCGATCGTGATCGACGATGACTTCGACGTCGCGACGACGGTGCGCGGCGATGAAGTCCACGTCTACGGACGCGACGAGACGATCGCCGACGTGCGTGCCCGCGTCACGGCCGCTCGCGTCCGCGGACACGGATCGGGGATGGGCATCGCGTGGATCGCGACCGCGAGCGCCGGCGATCGCGCCGCGGCCGCACGCGCGCTCGCCGCGGACGTCGTCGTGTTCGACCAACGCGGATGCCTGAGCCCTCGCGTCGCGCTCGTCGAAGGAGATGGCGACGCGGCGGACGCGTTCGCCGAGGCGCTGCACGCCGAGCTCGAGCGCCTCGACGTCGCGATCCCTCGCGGGCCTCTCCCCGCCGAGGAGCGCGCCGCCTCCGATCGCTATGTGGCGACGATGACGTATGCGTGCCGGGCGCTCGTCGGCACCCACCACGCGATCGGCATCGCGCCGCCAGGCGCGCCGATCGTGGCGTCGCCGGCGTATCGTCACGTTCACGTCGCCGCATGCCTGTCGCTCGAGGCGGCAAGCGCCGCGATCGCGCCGATGCGCCGGGCCATCGTCGCGGTGGGGAGCAACGACGAGCGCCAGGCGAAGCTCCTCGCGCCGGCCTGGGCGCGCCTGTCGGCGCTCGGCCAGATGCAAAAGCCTCGCCTGGACGGCCCGGTCGATCGACGCCCCGACGATGGCCGCTCCGGCGTGGATTGACCTCTTTTTCTGGGCTTCGAAGAAATCGAAAGAAAACGTCTTCGGCTTGTCGATCTTCGCGCCGCTCGATCGACGCCTCATCGAGAGAGAGCCTCTCGCCACTCCCCCAGAACAAACATCATGCATGGAGAGAACGATGCGTTACCTGATCCTCATCGCCGCCGACGAGAAGACCGAGCTTAGCCCCGCCGAGCGCGAGCAAATGCACGCCACGTACATGAAGTACACGCAAGACTTGAAGAAGGCAGGCGTGATGCTCGCGGGCGACGCGCTCATGCCGAGCGCGAAGGGAAGCCGCATCCACATCACGAACGGCAAACGCACCGTCACCGATGGGCCATTCGCCGAAGCGAAGGAGGTGATCGGCGGCTACTACCTCATCCAGGTCAAGTCGAAGGAAGAGGCCGTGGAGTGGGCGTCGCGTTGTCCGGGCGCGCAGCACGGCGGCGTCGAGGTCCGCGAGGTCATGGAATTGTCGATGTAGCGCGCTCGCGCTGACTCTCGGCACACGGCCCGGCACACGACAGCTGCACGCGCTCCGATTCAGTGCTCTGATCGGGGCGTGACGACGGACGCGAACGCGACGAGCGCACCGAACGCGACGAGCGATGAAGCCGACGCGGCGTCGCTCGCGCGTGAGCGCGACCACGACAAGGCTCGCGCGCATCGCGCGATCGACGCGGTGTGGCGCATCGAGTCCGCGCGCGTCATCGCCGGGCTCGCGCGCATCGTCCGCGACGTCGGCCTCGCCGAGGAGCTCGCGCAAGACGCGCTCATCGCCGCGATCGAGCAGTGGCCCACCGAAGGCGTACCGGACAACCCGGGCGCATGGCTCATGGCGACGGCGAAGCACCGCGCGATCGACGCGCAGCGGCGCGGAAAGCGAATCGAGCGTAAGCACGAGGAGCTGGGCCACACGCTGCCGAGCGTCACGACGATCGACTTCGAAGCCGCCGCCGACGACGACGTCGGCGATGACCTCTTGCGCCTCGTGTTCACCGCATGCCATCCGGTGCTCTCATCCGACGCGCGCGCCGCGCTGACGTTGCGTCTTCTCTGCGGCCTCACCACCGAAGAGATCGCGCGCGCGTTTCTGGTGCGCGAAGAGACGATCGCGCAGCGGATCGTACGCGCCAAACGAACGCTCGCGGAGGAGCGCGTCCCGTTCGAGGTCCCGCATGGCGCCGAGCTCGAGACGCGCCTCTCGTCGGTGCTCGAGGTGATCTACCTCGTCTTCAACGAAGGCTACTCCGCGACCGCGGGCGACGACTGGATGCGTCCTGCGCTCTGCGAAGACGCGCTTCGATTGGGCCGCATCCTCGCCGAGCTCGCGCCGCGTGAGCCCGAGGTGCACGGCCTCGTCGCGCTGATGGAGATCCAGGCGTCGCGTTCTCCGGCGCGCGTCAACGCGAAGGGCGAGCCTGTCCTCCTCCTCGAGCAAGATCGCGCGCGCTGGGACACGGTCCTCGTGCGCCGCGGCCTCGACGCGCTCGCTCGCGCCGAGGCGCTCGGCGGCGCGCGTGGCCTCTACGCCTTGCAGGCCGCGATCGCTGCGTGTCATGCGCGCGCGAAGACGGCGGCGGAGACGGACTGGGCGCGCATCGCCGTCCTCTACGATGCGCTGCGCGAGGTGGCGCCGTCGCCGATCGTCGAGCTGAATCGCGGCGTGGCGATCTCGATGGCCTTCGGCCCGAGGGCAGGCCTCGAGGCGATCGACGCGCTCGCGAAGGAGCCGCTGTTCGCGACCTACCACCTCTATCCGAGCGTTCGCGGCGATCTCCTCGCGAAGCTCGGGCGCTTCGAAGAGGCACGCGCCGACCTCGAGCGCGCGGCCTCGCTGACGCGTAACGCCCGCGAGCGTGACCTCCTCCTCGAGCGCGCCGCCGAGTGTGCAGAGCGCGCCTCGGACGACAAATAGCCGCCGCGTTGACGTTCAACCCGACAAACGCCGGCTGGATGGGTTGCGAACGCCCTATGCCGTGCGCATACCTGTCTTCGACATGCTCGTTCTGATCTCGCCACGCTGACGATCTCTGGTCGCCGTTCCTGACGGCGGCGCCACGCCTTCTCCATCGTCCCTCCGTTTGCGAGATCCGAGTCATGTCTTCTCTGTCGTCCATCAAGACGCACACGCAGCCTTCGCTCGTGCTGCGTTTGCCACGTGCTGCGCTCTCTCGTCGTGACGCGGTCACCCGCCTCGCCCCCACCTGGCAAGGCCGCCGCCTCTTTGCGTTCAAGTGCGACGAGCTCGAGTTCGCGCGCACGCTCCTCGAGCGTCGTCCGAACCTGTGGCTCTACCGCACGAGCCAACGCGCGTTCGCCGGCGACTTCATCGTCGTCGATCTCTCGAGCCCGCTGCGCGAGTCACGTCCCGTCACCGTCATCGAGCTGAAACGCGGCGAGCCCGTTCGCGTCTCGCTTCCCACGTCGGTGCAGCTTCGCAACGCGCCGGCCGCCATGCGCGAGCTCGCGGGCGCTGGCGTCGTCGCCGAGTCGTGCGCGCTTCGTGCGATCACCGGCGACGGCCGCAGAACGAGCATCGCCCACAAACGTCATCGTGCCGTCAACGAGGAGCATCGGCTCCCGTGAAGGCACGATGGTGAGCGCTTCGGAGCGCTTCGGGGTCAGTTCTTGACGGGGATGATCTGCACGCGGCGATCGGGCCCTTCGCCATGGCTCTCGGTGCGGACATCGGTGATGTCCTTGAGCGCCATGTGAACGACGCGGCGATCACGCGCGGTCATCGGATCGAACGTGATGACCTTGCCCTCTTTGGCGACGCGGCGCGCGAGCTTCTTCGCCATCTCGGCGAGCTGATCTTCGTGGCGCGCGCGATACCCCTCGGCGTCGACCGCGATGTGCTTGCGTGGCTCGCCCGGCTTGTGGGCGACGCGCGTGGTCAAATACTGGATGGCCTCGAGGACGCTCCCGCGCTTGCCGATGATGCGCCCCGCGTCGGGGCCTTCGATCTCGAGACGAATCTCGTCGGCAGATCCTTCGCCGTCGTCTGGAGCGAGCGTGACCTCGGCATCCATGGCCATCTTCTCGATGAGCATCTGGACGAACCCGAGCGCGCGTACGGCCTGCGGGTCGGTGACTTCATCGGAGGGACCCTGCGGCGGGTTTCCCTCTCCACCTTCACGTTCGATCACATCAGACACGAGTATTTCCCTTTCAAAATTCTTGGTCGCGCGGGCGAATCCCGGCGCAGGCGTCAGCTTGTGGTGATGGCCTTGTTGTCCTTCGGCTTCTCACCCTTGTTCTTGACGATGATGTCCTTCGACGGATCCACCTTCTTGCGTGCGCTTGGCGCGACCTGCTCGAGCACCAGCTGCTGGGCGATGCCGAGCATGCTGTTGGTCAGCATGTAAACACCGAGCGCGGCGGGAAGGAACAACATCATGACGGTGAAGATGATGGGCATCATCCACATCATCATCTTCTGCTGCATCGGATCCATGCCCTGCTGCGGGACGATGCGCTGCTGGATGATCATGAAGACACCCAGCAAAAGCGGCAGAATGTAATAGGGATCCGCGACCGAGAGGTCTTTGAACCACAAGAATTTCACGTGGTACATCTCGACCGCCGTCTGGAGCGTCGTGTACATCGCGAACCAGACGGGCATCTGGACGAGCTGCGGCAAACACCCTCCGAACGGGTTCACGCCGTGCTTCTTCCAAAGCTCCATCATGGCGAGGTTCTTCGCCTGCGGGTCGTCCTTGAACTTCTCGTTCAGCTTGTCGACCTCGGGCTTCAGATTGCGCATCGCAATCGTCGTCTTGATCGACTTGAACGTGAGCGGGAAGAGCAGCGTGCGAAGGCAGATCGTCATCAAGATGATGGCGACGCCCCAGTTGCCGAACGTGATCTTGTCGTGGAAAAAGACGAGGACGCCGACGAGCACGCGGGCGACGGGGCGGAAGAACCCGAGGTTGATGACGTCACGCAGGCGATCGCCGCCGCCGGCCGAGGCGAGCACGTCGCGTTCCTTCGGTCCGAAGAACGCCGTGTTCTCGTAGGAGGTGGTGCCTTGCGGCGCGAGCTCCTTCGCGGGGTAGACGAGCTTCGCGTGGAAGAGCGAGCCGTTGTCGTCTTCGTCCTTGGCGCCCGGCGTGTAGACCTCTTGAGCGAGGAGCTCACAACGCGGGAGCCCAGCATCGGCCTTGTTCGGCAGGAGCGCTTGGGCGAAGAAGTGGCTGTTGACGGCCGCGTAGCGATCGACGCTCGGCACCGCGAACCAACCGGACTTGAACTCGTCTTTGTTCTTGCGGACGACGTCGCTTCCGCCCGCGCACGACAGCTCGGTCTGCCACGGTGACTGGCGCCCGAACGAGCCCTTCATGTCGCCGTTTCGACGGTAGGAATACGTACCGATCGTGAGCTGGTGCTTCTTCGGCTCCTTCGCGAGGTTCGTCACCGTCGTGGTGACGTCGAGCTCGAAGGGACGGGGGCTCGCAGTGATCTTCTTCGTGACGCGGACGTCTTCGTCTTCGTACTTGAACGTGCAGCTCTTGGCGTCTTCGCGAGGCTCGAGCTTCCAGGTGAAGCGGTCGTACTTGACCTGATCTTTGCCGTCCGGACCGCGCAGGAGCGTGCGGAGCGATCGCCAGCGCTCGTGGTCGGGCGTGGTCGAAAGGTCCATGCCCTCGTACTTGCCGCCTTCGAGCTCGAGATGCGTGATCGCCGCGCCGCGGGTGGAGAGCGTCGCCGTGAAACGGTTGCCGTCGACCTTGCAGAGCTCGCCCTCGACCGGCTGGTTCGCCTTGTCCTTTTCGGCAGGCGGGTCGAGCGTGTCCGGGATGAACCCAGGCGCGTTGATGTAGCTCTCTTCGGGGAGAGACTGCGGCTTGTCACTCGAGCCGGTGATCAGCGGAAGACCGAACTTCCAGAAGAGGAGAACGGCGGCCGCGATCGCGAGCACGCGTAGGAGACTGTTCCGATCCATTCAGCTTCTTTCGTCGGGATGTCGAGAGCGGCGCGTTCGCGTGGCCTCGACGAGATTCGGCGGCGTGACCGCGCGCTGCTGTCCTACGTGGCGATGTGATTTTCTTCTGCGAGCTTGGGAGCTTGAACCTTCCTTTTCGGAGGAGGGTCGAAGCCGCCCGGGTGAAACGGATGGCACTTACACAGGCGTTTCACCGAAAGCAAGCTACCGCGCAGGGCACCATGCTCCTCGAGGCACGCCACGGCGTAACGGGAGCAGGAAGGCTCGAATCGACAGACTCGGCCGAGGAACGGAGAGAGCGCCGCCTGATAGACGCGCACGAAGGCCACGAGGATGCGCGTGAGGAGGTTAGGCATGGCGGAACAGCATTCCGATCCCAGTCTTCTTGGGAGGGATAAAGCGAGGTGGCTTCTGCGAGAGCCAACCCGGCGAGGCGGAACATGATGCCGGAACGGTGCGGGCGCCAGCCGAATTCACCGGCTCTACCGTGCTTTTTTCGCTTTCTTGTCACGATTCGGCGCGGGTTTTTCCGCGCCGGCGCCAGGTTTGCTGCGGTCCGGCTTGGGGGCGACCTTCGGCGGCGCCCGCAGCACGCCCTCGCAACGCCGGAGCAGCGAAGGCCGCGCCTGCGACCACTCCTCGCGCACCTTCGCGAGCGTGAGGTCGGCGGCGCCTTCGCGCGCGATCACGACCAGATCGATCTCGTCCGGCACGAAGCCCGGCCAGAGGCGAAAGCACTCACGGCAGAGCCGTTTGATGCGATTTCGCATGGTTGCGTCGCCGACCTTCTTCGTCGCGACGATCCCAAGGCGTGACGCAGCCTGCCTGGCGCTCGTCCCAGAAATGGGAGCAGACGGAAGTTGGCGCGCGACGAGAAGGACGAAGTGCCTGCTTGTGGCGCGCTCACCGACGGTCTGAACGCGCACGAAATCGGCGCGCCGGCGAATGCGACGCTCTCGACCAAACGTGAACCCGGAAGGAGACACGGGTTCTCGAGACGTGGTGTTTACTTCTTGAAGATGGTGACCGTCAGGCGCTTCCGTCCCTTACGACGGCGGTTCGCCAAGACCTTCGCACCACCACGGGTGGCCATGCGTGCGAGGAAGCCGTGCGTGCGCAGGCGGCGGGTGTTGTGGGGCTGATAAGTTCGCTTCGGCTTGGCCATGACAAATCTCGGTTTTCGTCTTCGAGGGTTGTTCCCCTTGAAAACGGGCCGCGAAAAAAAGCACCGACCGCCGCCCGCGTCAAGCAAGTCTTTGCGAAGACGCGGCGATACCTCGCTTCTTTCTCACTTTTCTCACTGTGCCGACCTTGAGCCCATCACCACGTACCACCATACGATCCCGAATATCCCTTGGCGGATGATTGCCGCGCGGGGTCGCTCCGCATCGAGTCGCGAAAGACTGCTCTCTTGTTTTGCTTTTTCCCGCGTGAAAAGGCGATGATGCGCTTTGAACACTGTTAGGCTGGGCAGCGCAGTTTTGCTGTTCTCTCGAGGAGTTGGGCACAGTAGCTCCTCTCTTCTTACTTCCAAGTTTTGCTGAGCGCGGACGGGAATGGGCGAAACATCAAGACGTGGTCGTGGTCGAGGTCGGCGTGCTGCGTTGGGCGCCGCCACCCTCTCTCTTGCAGCGGCTGGCGCAACACTTCTGACCCCGAGCACAGCGGAAGCTCAACAGAAGACCTTCCACCTCGATCGGCTCGAGATGCCAGGTGCGCCGGATGACGGAGTCGTTCTTTTCCGTCCCGTAACGAACCAGCGGACGATCTTCTTCGGTCAGCTCGGGCTTGGCTACCAGCTGAGGCCGCTGCGAACGAGCACGATCACGAGCGACAGCGCGACGCTCGCGCGATCGAGCTCGACGATGATCCAAGATCAGTTCGCGGTCTACGGCAACGCGGGCTTCCAGCTGCTCGATCGGGCGACGTTGGCGCTCGCGTTTCCTTGGTACCCGATCCAGACGGGTAGCAACCCGAACTACCAAGGCAACGGCGGCATCCCCACGGGCGGGACGAACCGCACGACGGTCGTGACCCCGGGCGGACCTGGCGCCGGCGACTTCCGCCTCGACCTCCGCGCGGTCCTCGCCCGCACCGAAGATCGCAAGAGCGCGTTCGGCGCGCAGCTCTCCGTCTTCTTCCCGGCAGGCACCACCAACAACTTCGGCGGTGACGACAAGACCTCCGGCATGATCATGGTGAGCGGCGAGACGCAGGTGAAGTTCCTCGTCCTGTCCGCGAACACCGGGCTCCACTTCCGCCCGCGTCACTCGATCAACGATCCGGTCAACGACAACGGGCTCGGCATCGGCAACGAATGGCGATGGGCCGTCGGCGCGTTCATCCCGCTGAAGGACGGCAAATACCGCCTCGGCGGCACGATCTTCGGCCAGACCGGGATCGAGAGCGACGACATCATCGGCTCCACCGCCTTCACCAAGCGCAACACGCCGATCGAGTTCAACCTCGAAGGGCGCATGCGCTTCGGCGGCGCCGATCACTGGTGGGTCGGCGCAGGCGCCGGCTCGTCCATCCTTCGCGGCTACGGCGCGCCCGATCTTCGCATCGTCGGCATGCTCGGCGTGTACGTCCCGATCCTCGAGTCGGAGGCGAAGTCGCCCGAGCGCAAGGCCGAGGTCCGCGAGCGCTGGCGCCAGCAACACTCCGCCGATCGCGATCACGACGGCATCCCCGACGATATCGACGCGTGCCCGGACGATCCCGAGGATCACAAGGGCAACGATCCGAACGACGGCTGCCCGATGCCGCCCGATCGCGACGGCGACGGCATCCCGGATCAGTACGACAAGTGCCCGGACCAGCCGGAGGACAAGGACGGCATCGACGACGGCGACGGATGTCCCGAAGACGACGCCGACACCGACGGCATCGCGGACGCCCAAGACGCATGTCCGAAGGTGCCCGGCAAGCCGAGCTCCGATCCGAAGAAGAACGGCTGCCCGACGTTCATCAGCGTCGGCGGCGAGGTCGTGCGCGTCCTGCAGCAAGTGCACTTCGCGTTCGGTACGGCGCAAATCCTCCCGGAGAGCTTCCCCGTTCTCCAAGAGGTCGCCGACTACTTGAAGTCGAACAAGGCCATCAAGAAGATGAGCATCGAAGGCCACACCGACAACAAGGGCGCGGCCGACCTCAACAAGAAGCTGTCGCAAGACCGCGCAAACTCCGTCATGAATTGGCTCACGCAGCACGGCGTCGAGGCGGGCCGCCTCGAAGCGCACGGCTACGGCATGGAGAAGCCGATCGAAGACAACGAGACCGAGGCGGGGCGTGCAAAGAACCGCCGCGTCGAGTTCAAGATCCTCGAGGAAGAGGACACGAACAAGGTGAAGAAGCCCTAGCGCCGATGCCTCGAAGGCCAATGCCTCGGCATTGGCCTCAGAGGCCACCTGGTCCCCGACGAGCAGCGTTTTCGACAAGGAGGAGAGAGACCGTTACGTTCGCAGCGTGACGCGCTCGGGGCTTGTCCTTCTCCTCATCGCGCTCTCCGCGTGCACGAGCGCTCGCGCGCCCGACGGACCGAAGCCTCCGCCGACGCCGCGTGCGATCACGACGTCGAGCGCGGCGGAGCCGAAGCCGAAAGACGAGACGACCGCGTGGGCTCACGCGACGCAGTCGCCGTCGCCGCCCGTCACGGGCGCGGCCCTCGCCGCCGACACGCGTTGCGGTGAGCCTGACGGCGTCCTCGCAGAGGTCGCGCGTCGCGTCGCGTCGCGGGTTGGCAACGGACCGATCGACGCCGATCAACAGGTGACCACGCTCCTTCGTGAGATGGGCGTGCCGCACGTCCGCCCGCGCGTGCTCAAGGCCGTCGCCGCGAGCGCCTCCGAGCTCGACAAAAGCGCGAGCGTCGATCGCCAGCTCGCGTCGCTGAAGCGCGAGAAGACGCGCTGCGGGGTAGCGATCGCGGATCCGACCAGCGGAGGCGAGGGCGCGATCCTCGTCGCGGTCGCGGTCGACGCGCTCGCCGATCTGGAGCCGCTGCCGACGCGTGCGCGCACGGGCGAGTGGCTCACCTTGGCGGCGCCGCTTCACGTGAACGCGACGCATGCGAAGGTCGTCCTCCTCGGACCGCGTGGCGTGCCGCGCACGGCGCCGACGACGATCGATCGCTCGACCAAGATCCCTGTCGTTCGTGCTCGCTTTCCGCTCGACCGCCCCGGCGCCTTCACCGTGCAGGTGGTGTGCGACGTCGTGGATCAAGGGCCGCGACCGCTGCTCGAGGCGCGTGTCTTCGCCGACGTCGAGCCGTTCTCGACCGATGCGCCTGCGCCGGGGGAAGACGTCGCCCGACCGCTCGTGGCCGCCGGGTCGGAGGACGAGGAGATCCTCACGCGGATGATCACGACGCTTCGCGCGACCGAATCGCTCGGTGTGCTCGTTCGTGATCCGCGCCTCGACGCGCTCGCGCGAGCGCACGCCGAGCACATGCTCCAGACGAAGCGTGTCGCGCACGATCTCGGAGACGGGGAGGGCGATCTCGCGACGCGGTTCGAGAACGAAGGGTTCTCGGCACGCATCGTCGGAGAGAACGTGGCGCGATCACGCTCGGTCGCGCTGGCGCACCGCGCCCTTCACGCGAGCCCATCGCACCGGCTGAACCTGCTGCGTGCAGACTACACGCATCTGGGGGTCGCGGTGGTGAAGGACGACGCGGGGAACGTCTACGTCTGCGAAGTCTTCGCCGGCGGCTTCCGCTGAGCGTTCCGCTCACGCGGGGGCTGGGTACGGAGCATTCCGTCGAGGAGCGCGAGGCCGCAAATCACGCCTTGCGCTTCGCGGCTCGTTTTCGCTGCTCGCGATGCGCCAAGGCGAAGCCGACGCGGACGCCGAGGATGAACCCGGCGACCACTGCGAGCGCGATGCCGAGGGCCGACATTCGAGGTGGACCGACGCGCCGAGCCCTCCGGCTCGGCCAGCGTCAGTTGATGCTGAAGCTCTTGCCGACGCGAACGGGCGCGCCGCCGAACGCCGGGACGTGAGCGCCGCGGTACTTGCCCGCGATGCATCCGCCGACCGGAGTGCCGGGGAACGGACCGGAGTCGACGACGGCCGACTGCACGCTTCCGTCGGGCTGGAAGGTGACGGTGACGTGGCCGGAGCCCGTCGGTCCATCGGCCTTCTTGCACGACTGGACGTTGACGCCGCCGAGCGCAGCCGCTGCGGCGCCACGGTCGAACGCGGCGGTCGATCCGCCACCGCCGCCGCTCGAGTTCTCGGGCGGCTTCGGCTTGTTCGCGGCTTCACGGAGGCCGTCTTCGAGGCTCTTCGGCTTGTCGGGCGTCGGCGGAGGCGTGGGCGGCGCCGTGTTTCCACCGGGCTTGTCGGGCTCCTTCTTTCCAGGCGTCGGCGGCGGGGTGTTGCCCTTCGGCGCCGCGTTGACCGCGCCCGTCTTGCCTGGCGTGTTGCCGGTGCCTGGAGGTGGAGGCGTGTCGCCCGTCGGCGCGGTGACCGTGCCGTTCGGGTTCGTGTCGTTCATCGCGAGCGCGCCGGAGCCGCTGTTGTCGGTCGCCGGCGTGCCGCTGCCCGACGTCGTGGGCTTGTTGTTGTCGGCCTTCGCGTCGGTCGCAGGTCCGCGCGTGAGCGCGACGGCCGCGACGATCGCGATCGCGATGAAGGCGCAGCCGCCGAGGATCGCGAAGATGAGCGTCTTGTTCTGCTTTGCGGGCTCACCCGTCGCCGTCACGCCCATGTCGACGGGCTCGAGCGGAGGAGGAGCGAGGATTGGTGCCGCGAGCGCCGCGCCGAACGCGCCGCCGCCGCTGAGGTTCATGATGTCGTCGACACGCGCGCCCGCGTCCTTCTTCTTCTTGTCGCCCTCATCCATGTTCGCGCTGAGCGCGCGGATGTCGATGAGGCCGGAGCCGTCCGCAGACGCCGTCGTGCGGTTCGTCGTGGTGGGCTCCTTGGGCTTGTCGGTGAGCGCCGAGAGAGAGAAGAGGACGCTGTTCTCGTTGCGCTGGCCGGTGAGCTTCTCTTCGCCCGCCGCCGCTGCGCCTGCGCCACCACCGGCCGCCATCGCGCCCGTGGCTGCGCTCGTCATCACGTCGTCTTCGCCGCCCGCCTTCTCGACGTTGCCGAAGAGGTCGGCGCCTTGCGCGCGGCCACCCGCGCGACGCGCCGCTGCAGGAGCGTGTTGTTCGACGGCGGCTGCTGCACCTCCACCGAAGAGCGCGGCGCTTCCGTTGCCGTTGCCGTTGGCGTGCGCAGGCGCGGCGAACGGGCTCTCGGCCGCGGCGGACGCCGGAGCAAAGAGCGGAGCGGCTGCGGGCGGCGGCACCGACGGAGTGACCGAGACCTCCGGCGCACGGCTCGCTTGCGGTCCGAGCTTCACCGCGCCGAAGATCTGCTCGATCTCACGGAGCGGAAGCCAATCGGCCATGCCGTCCTTCCAGCAATAGGTCTCATCGTTGATCACGCCGGTCTTGTACTCGGCGGCGATCTCCGCGACGGTCATCGTTCGCTGATCACCGTCCGCAACGTTCACCGTCCACTGCTCGTTGGACTGGTTTGCATAGTCGAAGACGTGCGTGTCCGCGGCGTCCTCGGCATGCTGCTGCTCGTTGCCGTTGATCACGATCGTCGAGCTGCACTTCTTGCAGCGAATTTTGACGACCTTGCCCAGGACCTTTTCGTCCGCGATTGTGTATTTGGCCTGGCAAGACTGGCACTGAATCTTCATCGCAGAACCGTCCTTACGAGAGCGCGTATTCTTTGGCGGGAGTTGTCAAAGGGAGGGAGCGCGCTTTGCTCCCGGAAATCAGCCAGTTTGTGTTGCATCGTGAGTATAGCGGCCGCCGATCGAAGCGATCAAGCTACGTGGGTTTGTTCCCGACGTGACATGCGGCCACAACTTCGACGTGTCTCGAGACATGAGCGTTGGGCAGTTTCGAAAGAAACTCCCCTCGTCTGATTATCGTCCACGCCACGCTAAGACGTGGAACGAAACGAAACGTTCTCATCACTTTTTTTCCGCGCCGGAGGATCACGCCTCTCGAGCTTCGTCGACCGCGACCCTCTCGCTCGCCCGCGATGCACGAGGTTGCTGAGACGCCTTCGTGATGGCGTGAGTGCTCATGTGTGAGCAAACGCGCACGCTCATCTCCGGACGAGCATCCCGTAGACGAGGCCATTTCCCTCGAGGTTTGAGGGCGGCAACTGGAGCGTCCGCCGCTTATCGATGCGCGATGGAGAGCACCCTCACACCTCCACCGTCGGGCAGCTCGCTTCGCAGCCAGAGCATTCGTTCAGGCTAATTGAGTAGGACAAGCTGCGTCCCATCCTTGCCACAGAAGTCAGCTCCACCGTCGAACCGCTCTCCGCAGGTCGGACAGATCTTGCCACGGGTCGAGGCTTTCGCCGCCATCGCGGCGGGTGCGGGGTAGGGGATGGCACCCTTCGATGCAGCCGGAACGAGCGCGCTTCCGTCGTGAGGACAGTAGGTCGTACCCGGCGGCGATTCGCGACCGCAGGACGCGCAGACCATCTCGCTCGCACTTCGCGTGGGCATCATCGGCGACTGCTGCATGAGGAGTGTCTTGCCGGCTGTCGTGGGGGCCGCACCAGGTTGTGGAGCGGCGGCCTCGAGCGCCTCGGCGTTCTTCGCCGCGCGGACGCTCTCCTCGTGCGCGCGGAGCTGCGCGGCGTGCTCCTCTTCACGGCGACGGCGGCGATCGAGAACTTGCTGCACGCGCGCCTCGTGACGCTCGTCGGCTTGCTCGAGCAGCGCCTGCGCGCGCTTCGATCGCCGAAAGAGGAGGATCGCGGCGATCGCGAGGACGACGAGCACGCCGCCGACGATGCCGAGGAAGATGAGTCGGCGCTCGCGCGCTCGATCTTCGACCCGGCCTTCGCCTGCGCCGAGCGACTGCGAGGCGATCGTCGCGGTCGAGGCTTCGTCGTTCTCGCCTGCCGAGTTGAGCCCCGAGCGCGCGAGCAGCTCGTCGTAGCGGGCCGGAGACGTGACCTCGACGGTGACGCGCGCGTCTTTTCCAGCGGCCGTCGCCACGATCTCGACGGCACCCTCGGGCGCCTCCTTCGTGACGGTGACGTTGCCTGCCCCGTCGACCGTGACGCCTTTGCCCTCCGCCTCCGGCGCGAGCTTCCATGTCGTCGCCGTGCGCGTGTCGCATCCCTTCGCGTCGAGGACGAGCGCGCGGAACTTGAACGCCTCGCCCGTGCGAAGGAGCTTCTTCGACGGACGCACCTCGAGCTTGTTCGGCTCACCCGGGCTCGCGCACGCGTTGGGCTTGGGCTCGGGATCGCGCGTCGGCGTGGGGGTGGGCGGCGTCGTCGCCGTGGCGGTCGGCGTCGTGTTGTTGTCGCCTTCGACGAGGTCGAAGCTCCGCGTTCGCTTCACGTCCGCCATGCAGCGGCCGTTCTCGAGCGTGATCTCGTAGCGACCCGTCTCGATCAGATCGATGTGCGTGTCCGTCGTCGCGACGACCAGCGTGTTCAGCACCGTCTTTCGCGGGTCGGCCGGCGCCGTCGTGCAGCGCGTGCGCCAGGTCTTCCCGCTTGCGTCTCGCGAATGGGACTCCCGCGAGAGGGTGGGCATCGGGTCGTAGCAGGCGTTCGTTCGATAGACGCGTCCGCCGCCGACGAAGGCGAGCTCGTCTCCCTCGAGACGGATGCTGATGATCTCCCCACCACCGGTCGTCGTGGACTGCGGGTGCGGTCCACAGCCCGCATCGAGCCACTGCTGCACCGTGAAGTCTTCACGGAGCGGGCTCTGCTTCCAGCGCCCATCGAGCTTCAAATCCGCGCGGGCGCTGCGTTCCCCCACACAGAAGACGAGGGCGACCGCGGCCACGAGGAGGATGGCGACGGTTAATAGAGAGCGTGGTCGAGAGGGGACGGGAGCCATGCGTGCTTATTAAGGAGAAGGCGACGTGGCGACAGGAACAGGAGCCGACCGAGCCGAGCGCGAACCAGCGCAGAAGACCGACCTAGGAGCGGCCTGTGGAGAGTGTACCTATTTTCACTCGTACTTTCCCATTGTGTTAGCGTCGTCTCGTGCGTCGACATCGTCGAAACGAACGGACCAACGAGTCGCTTCGCTTCACCTTAAAGCACCACGCCAGTGTGCTCCGCCGAGCCGCGATTGCATCCGCAATCGGCCTCTCGTGCATGGCCCTTGGCGGGGAAGAGGAGGCGCGGGCGCAAGCGATTCCCGACAACAACGGGGATGGCTTCGACACGCACCTCTTCCGTCCGGCGCTGGACTCGAAGGGCTTCTTCCACACGAACGGCACCGACATCCTCGGTAAGAACGACCTGAGCTTCGGCCTCGTCATCGACTACGGTCGCGGTCTCCTCCGCACGGTCGACAAGGGGCAGCAGAGCGCGAACCTCATCGATCACTCGTTCCAGGGAACGTTCTCGTTCAACTACGGCATCGCGAACATCCTCGTCGCGGGCCTCACGCTCCCCGTCAACTTGATGAGCGGCGAGCAGCAGTTCTCGGACAAGCTCACGCCGCCAGGACCCACGCAGACCGGTCCGCTCGCGAACGGGACGAACGGCACGCAATGGAGCTCGAACGTCCTCGACTTCCAGAACGTGAGCTTCATCGCGCTTCATGCGAAGGCGCGCATCCTCCGCGTCGAGCGCGGCTTCGGCCTCGCCGCCGCGGTGCAGGTCGGCATTCCGATCTCGGACGCTCCGCAGAACGCGAGCGGTGATCCTGGCTTCTGGTACTGGCCGCAGATCATCGGCGAGAAGCGCTTCGGATCGATCGGACAGTTCAAGGTCGGCGCGAACGTGGGCTTCCGCGGCCACGGCGCGAGCGACACGCGCATCACGCTGAAGGACGGCGAATTCCGTGACGGCAGCCGCCTCACCTACGGCGTCGGCCTCGCGTACCGCATCCTCGAAGCGGTCGACGTCGTCGGCGACACGTACGGCACCTATCTGCTCAGCGACGCGGCCGGGAAGCTGAAGCCCTCGAACGAGGTCACCGGCGGCGTGAAGGTGTTCGTCGAGCGAAACAGCTACCTGTTCCTCGGCGCAGGCCCTCGCTACACGAGCGGCTTCGAGGCGGCGGACATCCGCGCCTTCATCGGCTTCATCTTCGAGCCCTCGATTGGCGACCGCGATGGCGACGGCATCAAGGATGACGTCGACAAGTGTCCCGATCAGCCGGAAGACTTCGACGGCTTCCAGGACGAAGACGGCTGTCCGGATCCGGACAACGACAACGACGGCATCCTCGACAAGGACGATCGCTGTCCGAACGAGCCCGAGGACCGCGACGGCGATCAGGACGAAGACGGATGCCCCGAAGGCTCCGACGGCGACCGCGACGGCGACGGCATCCTCGACTCGAAGGACAAGTGCCCGGACGATCCCGAGGACAAGGACGGCTTCCAAGATCAGGACGGCTGCCCCGATCCGGACAACGATCAGGACGGCATCCCGGACAAGAAGGACGTCTGCCCGAACGATCCGGAAGACAAGGACGGCTTCGAGGACCAAGACGGTTGCCCGGATCCCGACAACGACAAGGACGGCATCCTCGACGTCGTCGACAAGTGTCCGAACGAGCCCGAGACCTTCAACGGCTTCGAAGACGAAGACGGCTGCCCGGACAAGGGCATCGTCGTCATCGACAAGGACAACATCCTCATCCTGAAGAAGATCAAGTTCAGGACGAACTCGGCCGAGATCCTGCCCGAGTCGAACGAGATCCTCGACGCGGTCGCGACCACGATCGTGCACCACCCCGAGTTCACGCTCATCGAGGTCGCCGGTCACGCCGACGAGCGCGCCACCGACGAGTACAACCTGCGCCTCACGCAAGACCGCGTGAACAGCGTCATGGCTGCCCTCATCGCCCGCAAGGTCGACAAGTCGAAGCTCCGCGCCAAGGGCTACGGCGAGTTCTGTCCGGAAGATCCGGGACACAACGAAGAGGCGTGGGAGAAGAACCGCCGCGTCGAGTTCAAGATCGTCAAGACGAAGGAAGGCAACACCAACGTCGAGCTCGGCTGCCAGAACGCCGTCATCAAGGGCGTCAAGCCGGACCCGATCCCGCCGTAGTCGGCGAGCCGGTGAGCTGACGAAGCAAGCGAGGCGAGCGCAAAATGCTCGCCTCGTTCGTTTTGTCCGCGAGCGCGCGCGCCAAGGAAGACAGTCAGAGGGCGTGCGTCCGAGAGTGCGCTTCCGCCCCATGCGATCTACCCTCGTCGCGTGGGTTTCGTGGATCGCGCCGGTCGCCGTCAGCGCTCGTGGGCGATCGCGCTCGCCCTGACGCTGCACGTCGCGCTCTTCGCGAAGGACGCCGCCGCGGACGCGAACGACACGAAGGACACGAAGGACGCGCCGCTCCTCGTCGATGCGCCATCCTCACCGCCGCCCATCTCACCGAGCAGCTTCGCGCCGGCGAGAGAAGACGACGAGGGGGACGCGCCGAAGCCGCTCCTCGCGCTGCTCGCGGGCTCGGTCACGGCGACCGCGTCGGCGAAACGCCGCGCTCCTCGGCATGCAGACCGGGCTGACGCTCGCGCCGCTCTTCGCCCATATGGTGGTGCACGAGACGAGGCGCGGCCTCTTCTTCGCGCTCATCCCCTTCGCGTCGGAGGTGGCGATGGCGACGACGATGGCGTTCGTCCCGAACCTCATCACGATCGCCTCCGTACCCGTGCAATATACCTATATCGGCCTCCTCACCACGTCGGTGTTCGGCGCTGCGCTCGGCACGCTCGACGCGGTGCGCGTGAGCGAGCGAACGCCGAAGAAGACGGCGGCGCCAGCGATTCACCTCACGCCGATGATCGGCGGCCCGAGCTCCGGCGCGGCCTACGGCGCGATGCTTGGCGGGACGCTCTGACGACGAATTCGAGAAGGACGAACATGATGACCAGGAATCGAACCCACGCGCTCGTGCTCGTCACGTGCGGTCTCCTCTGCCTCCTGTCCACGGCGTGCGCCGCGGTCCCGCAGAACCGTCGCGGCAAGCTCGCGGACCCGATGATGTCGCTCACCGACGATCAGCTCGAGACCTACCGAAAGCAGAAGCTCTACAACACGCGCGAAGGCGCCGCGGGCGGGGACGGATCGGCTGCGGGCGGCGGATGCGGGTGCCACTGACCAAACGGCGACGAAGAAGACGTCCTTGTTGTTTCGCTCGACCTCGCTGTCCTCTTGCCTCCTCGTCTCGATGGCGGCGCTCTCGTTCGCGTGCGTGTTCGAACGGAGCGCGCACGCAGACGACGCGGAGACGACGCTCCACCTCGACCCCGAGATCGAGAAGAGCCTGCATCAGAAGAGGCATAGCTTCGTGCTCGAGTCGGTCGAGACCGCGCTCACCGCGTACCAGCAAGACGGTCTTGGCTACCAATCGAAGGCAGGGCCGCGCGCGACCTCGCCCGGAAGCGAGCGGCTCACGGTCTTTCAGCCGCAGCTCCTCGTGATCGCGCGCCAGAACGAGAACATCGTCCATCGCTTCTGGGCGCCGGTGGACCTCATCACCGCCGCCTCTCCGAATGCGAACGACAAGGAGCGCGTCCCGCCCGACGTGATGAGCAACGCGTCGAGGCAGAACCAGGCCTTCTCGTTCGATTGGACGACGACGTACGAGGCGCCAAAGCAAGGCCTCAGCGTCTTCGGCAAGAGCGGCGTGCACGCCGAAGAGAACTTCCGGTCGTGGAGCACCGGCGCCGGCGGCACGTTCTCCTTCGCGGACGACAACGCGACGATCTCGGCCAACGCGAACCAAGCCTACGACTGGTTCGATCGCTACGACATCCTCGGCCATCGTCATGGTCGCGCGTCGCGCAGCACGTCGAACGGCAACCTCGGCTTCACGCAGATCGTCTCGCCCACCACGGTGGTGCATGCGAACTACGGGCTGTCGTTGCAGTTCGGCGAGCTGTCGAACACGTGGAACTCCGTGCCGATGGATACGCTCGATCGCGAGCTCGAGCTGATGCCGCGCCGGCGCATTCGCCACGCCTTCGTCGCGCGCTTCGCCCAATATCTTCCGTGGGATGGAGCCTTGAAGGGCTTCTACCGACTCTACGTCGACAATTGGGGCATCGCCGCGCACTCGGCCGAGGTGCAACTTCTGCAGCGACTCACCCCGCTCCTCTACGTGCGCGGCACGTACCGCTACCACACGCAGACGGCCACCGACTTCTTCACGACGCTCGGCACGCGCGCCACGATGTACCGAACCGCCGACAGCGACCTCGGCGCATTCGACGCGCAGACGGCAGGGTTCAAGGTCACCGCCGATCTGCCCAGCCTGCCTTTTCGAAGCGCCCATATCGACGCTGGGTACGAACGGTACTGGCGTACCGACGGACTCACCGTTAACGTCGCTCTGTGGCAGGCGGGCGCGCGCTTCTGACTTCTCTGACGTTCGCTTCTCTGACGTTTGCGTCGCTCTGCGGTTGCGAAGGATCGTCACCACCACCGGCTACACCGTCCGCGTCCACCGCGCCCGCGACCGGGTCGTCCTCGCCGGCCGCGTCTTCCGCGCACGAGCCCGCGCTTCCGACGGCGAACGTCCTCGGGCTCGATCGGTCGGAGACGCAGCTCGGGAAGGCGATCGCGGGCCGGCCTGCGCTCGTCACGCTCTGGGCGACGTGGTGTGAGGCATGCCGGGACGAGCTCCCCGCGCTGACGAAGCTCGATGCGTGGGCGAAGGACCGAGGCGCCGTCGTCGTGGGGGTCGCGGTGGGAGAGCCGGTCGCTCGCGTCTCGACCTATGCCTCGGCGCATCGAATGCCGTACATGATCCTGGTCGACGAAGAGTTTCGCTTCGCCGACACGCTCGGAGAAAAGCGCGTCCCGACGACGTTGGTCGTCGACCGGGACGGGCGCATCGTCTACACGGGCGGCGCCGTGGACGAGCGGTCGATTGCGGCGTTTCAGCGCGCGCTCGGGGCGGCGTCATCCAACCGTGTGAATGCGGCCGCGAAGTAAAACGTTGTAGTATCCCGCCATCATGATCGTGGAGTGCGGTCACTGCGGGGCGCCGCTCGATATCAGCAAGCAAAAGCGCATGCTGATGAAGTGCAACTACTGCGGCGTCGAGAACGAGAGCAAGCGCCTTCGGATCATGAAGGAGCTCGAGAACGTCAGCTTCTCGCCGCCCAAGGAGTGGACTCCGCCTGCGCACGTCTCCGCCAGCTCCGACAAGCCGCTCAAGTACAAGAAAGACTCGATGGGCTGCCTGGGGTTCGTGGTGATCTTCGTCCCGATCCTCACGCCCTTCATCATCCTCGGCGGTGAGGCCATTTGGCCGTACGCGCACGGCGCGACGCCAGAGGTGATCGCGGCCGAGCCGCTCGACCGCAGCCCGCAGCAAGTCTCCTCCGACCTGCCGTCGACGACCGGCTCGGGCACATACGTCAGCTCGCGTTTCCGGCGGGGCGCGGCGAAATCGTACGAGTCGGCGAGCTTTCATTGGACCGACGAGTCGAAGGGGCTCGTCCTCTACAGCTTCGACATCAAAGCCACGCGCAACGCCGTCCTCGAGCCAGGCCTCGTCGATCGCTTGTCGGCGAACCTACACGGCGGCCTCGACAAGAGCGGCAACTGGCGATGGGGTCCAGTCTCGCTTCGGCTCGACCTGAAAGACGGAGACCTCTCCGTCAGCGTCGACGAGAGGTACCAGAACCAACCGAATCCGTCGCGCGCGCGGCAGCTCGAGATCGGACGACAGATCATCCTCAACGCGGCGTTCGGCCTTCCGCTCAAGGCGACCCGCGACGAGCTCGTCGACGTGTTTGGCCTGGGCTACCCGTGCGCGAAGCTCGCGGTGTTCGATCCTGCGACGCCCCTCGAGAGCGCCCATGCCGCGCTACGGCGCTCCTTTCCAGGGGTGATCGCGCAGAGCCCGACGAGCTACGTCATCGCCGTCGACCATCCGCTCTTCTTCTCCGTCGATTTCTCGTGGGCGAACGCCGCCAACGGTGCCCTCACGAGCGTGTCGTTCCACGAGACGTCGGCCTATGCGTCGGGCCGCTCCCGCCTCGTCTCCTGCCTCACGAACGAGCTCGGCGCGCCGAAGGAGACCGTGACGGACTACGCGAAGGGAAAGAAGGACTACGAGTTCACGTTCGGCGTTGGCGCCGCGACGGGCGCGAACACGAACAACGCGGTCAACCTGGGTGAGCTCGTCGAGCTCGACCTGAACGAGACGAACGTGTCGTTTCGATCCGTGCGCGGGCGAGCGAGGTTCTCGCAAGCCAACTGGGCGCGTCTCTGGAACGCGCTCGGAAAGTGCCGCTGAGCGTCAGTCGAACATCGCGAGGTCGTTGCACTGCACCTCGCTCGAGCCGCCGCTCCCCGGAAGCTTGAACGTGCCGGTGTACGTCACGCCTCCGCGGTGATCGAGCTCGAGGTGGTTGCCGGCCCACGTACCCTCGACCTTCTTGGTCGTTCGCTGCAGCGCCGACGCCGCGAGCGGCACCTTGCGCTCGACCACGTGCACGCCGAAGTGATCGAGGTAGGTGAGCTTGAGCGTCGCCTCGTCGTCGGACGTTTGGTTGAGGAAGACGTCCGAGAGGCACGTGTCACCCGGCGGGTTGTCGTGGGTGCAGATCAAATGCTGAATGCTGCAGGCGAGGCGCGCCTTCTTCGCGGCGTCGACCTTGAGCTTCCCCGCCTTGGCCTTGCAGGAGAACTGCGTGGTGTCGCCGCCCGAGCCCGACGTGCGCATCCAGATCTTGCCCGCCGCCTGCTTCGCCTTGATCTCCTTCGAGACGATGAACTCGATGTGCGCGACGTCACCGCCACCAAAGCTCGTGAGGATCTTCTCCCATCCAAGGAACCGAACGGCGCCCGCGTACTGCGCCGACGGGTTGTAGTCGCGATCGATCTTGCCGCTGTCGGGCGGCGCCGCGTCCTTGCTGAGATCGGTGACGTCGAGCTTCGTCGCGCCGAGACCGATCTCGAGGCGTGACATCGAGTCGTTCGAGTCACCGCCGCGGCAGTCGTAATACTTCATCGCCGTCACGTCGTCCTCGGCCGTGCCTTCGCCGCTCACGTCGACGGGCGCCGCTGCACCCGCCCCGTCCGCGGCGTCCGCCGAACAGCCCGCGACGAAGAGAAGACCAACCGAGCCAAGCGCCACGACGAGATCACGCGAGAAGGCCATCCAGAGCTCCACTGTGCGAGAATGTAGGGCGCTGAAGGTGACACGAATTCGGCCCTGCGCAAGTCGCGCAGACTTCTGCGCGAACGAGCTCACAAAAACGAACTCAGGACGGATTGCGTCATCGGAATTTGGCGGGGATTTTGGATTGTGGGCCGGTTGGGCTAAATTCATGACGCGGCACGTTGCGCGTTTGCCGACATGTGGTAGCTGGTCGTCCCGCAAGCGAGGAAGACCTACCCATGACGATCCGTACACTGATCCCCATCGCCCTTCTTTCGGCCTCCTTCTCGATGTTCGCCTGTTCGTCGGCGCCCGAGGACGAGCCCCTCTTCGAGGAAGATCGGTGCACGGATCCGGGCGTCACCTGCCAGGCCTACGGGCGCAAGAACTACACGAACAAGCCGGCGGCCTACGAGCTCGGCAGCGGCACGACCGCGCCGCAGCTCACGGTCGTTCACCAGAGCACGCCGGGCTGGGAGCCGGTCGACCTCGAGTTCAACCCGCACAGCCCGCGCGACCTGTGGATCGTCAACTACGCCACGAGCCACATGACGGTCGTGAAGAACATCGGCACGTCACGCGCGCAGGTCATCGAGCGCCGCGACCCGGCGTACGAGCACTTCATGAATCTCCCGCCCGGCATCGCGATGGCGGGGACGAGCTCGCAGTGGGGCCAGCTCTGGGCGACCTGCGGTGACAACGACAACGGCGGCAACTACTTCATGGGGCCGACGATGTACTCGGCCGAGCTCACCATCTTCGGCGGCATGAACCAGCTCACCGGGCTCGGCAGCCATCTCGACATGCTTCACTCGTCGCCCTACTGCCGCGGCATCGCGTGGGCAGGGCAGGGCAACCAGTACTTCGTCTTCAACTCGTTCAACAAGTCGGTCGACTTCTACGACTTCCGCGTCGATCACGGCCCCGGCAACGACGACCACTCCGACGGCGTCATCCGCCGCTTCTGGAACAACCAGGTCAAGGGCGTCGACGGCGTGATGAGCCACGTCGCGTGGAACACCGACGAGAAGAAGCTCTACGTCGCCGACACCGGCAACAAGCGCATCCTCGTCCTCGATCCTTCGCAGGGTCAGGCGGTGGCGCCGATGCAGGGCAACGAGCCGATCGTCGAGCGCAAGTTCTACGAAGCGCCGCTCAAGGTGCTCACGACCGGCGGCGTGCTCCAGCAGCCGAGCGGCATCGAGTCGTCGGGCGGCCTCGTCTTCGTGACGGACGCCAAGACCAGCAAGATCCACGCGTTCAAGATCGCCGACGGCACGCTCGTGAAGTCGCTCGACACCGGTCTGCCGGCGGGCTCGCTCGCGGGCCTCAACTTCGGCCCCGACGGCAAGATCTACTTCGTCGATCGCAAGCAAGCGCGCGTGATCCGCATCGATCCCTGAGGCGTTGCGCGACTCGAGCGACGACTGGACGTGCTCACGTCCAGTCGCGCCGCGACCACACCATCTTCACGAAGCAACAGGGCCCAGCCATCGCAGAGGCTGGATTTCCAGGCTTTCGTGAGGTGAGCGTGGTGGTACGAAAATCGCTTCGAGGCCATCCATGCAGCTTGCACGCTCTTGGATGGTCTTTTCGATCGCGCTCGCGTTCGCCGGCGTCGGGTGTACGTCGACGACGAGCAGCTCCTCGGAGGAGTACTCCGACTCGTATGCGCTCGGCGAGATGAACGCCTCGTACGGCGCGTTCGCGGACGAAGGGTCGCTCCGCATCTACACCGCGCTTCTCGGCACGAAGGGCTTCGTCCGGCTGCGCGGCGGCGACGCGTTCGAGATCGACGTCAACGGCGCCCGCGTGCCGAGCGTCGAGCGCGTCGATCTCGACGGCAAGGTGCACTACATCGCGGAGATCACCCCGGCGCCCGCTGGCGACACCGACGTCGCGATCACGTTCGTCCGCAACCTCGAACGCGTGAAGACGACGATGAAGCTCTACAAGGCCTTCGTCATCAAGTCGCCGCCTGCGAGCGTGAAGCTTGGGCAGAGCGTCGCGGTCGATGTCGACCCGGCGCCCGATCTCTCGAAGTGGCCAGGCTTCTTCGGCCCGTCGCTCCAAGCGAAGGCCGAGGTCGGAGGCTCCTGCATCGAAGGCGAGTCGCAACAGATCGACCTCTGCTCGCCCACCACCGCGCCGGGCAAATGCGAGCAGAGCTACCCACTCAGCTTCGACTCGTCGAAGCTCAAGCTGAAGAGCGGCGCTAGCGGATGCGATCTCGCGGTGCAGACGCGCCTCACCTCGAGCGCGACTCCGTTCGAGGCGCTCGGCCCTGCGAAGCAGACGTTCAAAGGCGGCGGCATGGAGGGCTACCGCCTGAAGAGCTTCTCGATGCAGCTGACGCCATGAGAAGCGTCGCCGGCGGTACAAGAAGATCGGTCAGAAGAAGATCGGTCAGAAGAAGATCGGTCAGAAGAAGATCGGGTTCGAGACCGCGAAGGGCTTTCGCTTCGGATGGAGCGGGGAGAGATCGCCATCTCCCTTCGCGTGGAAGACGACCCAGTGGCGAGGCTTGCTCTGCGTGGGCGCCACGTTGATGGTCGCCTCGTAGCGCTTGCCGGGATCGTTCGGTCCTGGCGTCGCGACGGGCGTGAGCGGCTGCGTCTCCGTCGTCGCGCCGTCGATGATGACCTCGAGCGACTTCGCGCTGAACCAGCTCGGTGACTGAACGACGACCTTGTAGGCGCCGGCCGATGCCGTGCCGCCAGGGCCGACGCCGCCTGGTGCTTCGACGGTGATGTAGAGGCCGCCGCTCACGGTCGACGCGCCCGAGCGAAGGGCGTCGCGGACGGCCTCGGGGGTGAGCTTCGCCGGATCGTCGTGGCCGAAGCGAATGCAGTTGCGCGGATAGCCGACGAACGTGCCGCGTTGATCGTGGCTGTCCGAGTTGCCGACGAGCCAGATGGTCTTGCCCGCGTTGAGGAGCGCGAAGTAGTCGGCGACGGACTTGTCTCGGTTGTCGTCGAGGTCGCTGTCGTTGAAGACCTCGACCGCGCCGAACTCGTCGGTCCAGAGCTCCGGATCGCCCGACGCCTTCGCGCGATCGAGGCCCGACGCGGTGAAGTACGACGAGAAGCCCGTGCCGCTCGGATGGTTGACGATGAAGACCGGCTTCTCGGGCAGCTCGGCCACTTGATGGAAGAACGCCGGCGGCTTCTTGCCGACCCAGTCGACCGCGCCGTTGTTCGCTTGATCGGGCTTCGGATAAAGAGGAACGACGCCGAAGTGTCCCCACGTGAAGGTGGTGAGCTCCTCGCTCGGCATCCCGAACGCCCACTTCGTCAGCCCGAGCTTCTGCACGATGGGTTGAAAGTCGACGACCCACTCGTGCTCGCTCGAGACGGGGATGTCGAGGCCGTCGGCGACCGCGGCCTTCACCTTCGCCTCGACTGGATCGGACGAGTCGGCGGAGAAGAACGAGTGCACGTGGAAGTCCGCGCACATCACGCCGGTCGTGTCGACGGTATGTTTGAGCTTCGCCTCGACCGTCACGGTCTTGCCCGCTTCGGCGGTGACCGGCGTGTCGACGATCTCGTACTCGTAGCCGCGTGACACGATCACGCGGTGCGCGCCCGGCGGGACGGGGAGCTTCGTCGTGCCGGTGATCGCGAAGTCTTGCCAGAGCCGACCGTTGATCTCTTCGTGGAGGCCATACGCGTCGGGCGCAGGCACGGGCGCCGCCGTCGGGAGGACTTGCACGCGAACCGGGAGAGGCTCGCTCGTCGTCGCGTCGGTCGCCTTCACTTCGATCGTGGCGCGTGGTGGAAGCGTGAGCGTCACCGTGGCCGCGTCGCTCGGCGGCGTCGCGGCGGGGAGCGCCCAGCCTTGAAGCGACGCGACGTAGCTCACCGGCCCATTCGGGACGTGAAGGACGAGCTCCCCATTCGCGTTCGTTTGCGTGCGCGTGAGGTACTTGCCGTCGGGCGAGAGCGCATGAATCCACGCGCCGGCGAGCGGACCGCCGCCCTCTTCGGTCAAGGTGCCTTTCACCTCGCGCCATGCGGGCTCGGCGTACACGCGCCGCTCCGCTTCGAGCAGGCCGTCGATGCCTGGCGCTCCGGTCGAGAGCTCGAGGTAGTCGACCGTCTTCTTCTCGCATGCGTTCGCGCCGAGGCCTTTCAACGTGAAGAGACGGAAGCCGCTCACCTCGAGATCGGCGTTCATGTCCTGGCCGACCGCGCGAAAGAGAAACCCAGACTCGCCGCTGTCGAAGGCCACCCAAGGCGTCGGGCCTTTCGGGTTGGCGAAGCCGCTCGCCGCTGTGAAGATCTTGCTCTTGCTCGACTGGAAGAAGCCGATGTTCTGCCGGTTCGTGAAGTCGACCGGCTCGTCGCGCGTGTTCGCGAACGAGAGGCGGATGAGCACCTTCTCTGCGTGCGGCTCGAGCACGTAGTCGATCGCACCGGGAAAATCGTACTCGTCGGCCGAGACGGCGCGGAACGTGTCCATGAACGGGATGTTCGTGAACACGCCCGACGCGCGGATGACGGCGGCCTTGCCATCGGAGCCATCGTTGAGGACGGTCACTTTGTCGGGCTTCACCGCCTGGCGAGAGAGCGCGATGAGCGTCTCGTTGTAGAGCGAGACGCCCTTCGGCTTACCGTCGTCGCCGACGTTCTCGATCGCGAGGATCTCTCCGCCGAAGGGGTTGTAGCCGTTCGCGCGGCCTTCTTGCTCGATGTAGAGCGCGATGCGATCGTTGGCGAGGATGAAGTCGCCCACGCGTGCTTTGTGTCGCGCGAGCGGCCCCTGGATGATCTGCGCCGCGTCCTTGATCCGGCCGGCGCGAGCCTGACCTGCGGCCTTGGCTCCAAACGGATCGGCGTGACCGTCGGTGCCGCTCTCGAAGCGGAAGTCAAGATGGCAAGACCGACCGGACCGGTAAGCAGCAAACCGCGGAGCGACGACTTCATGCTGATGGCCGGAATGCTAGGCCTTCCGCCGCGCTCGCGCGACTCGGTCGTTACCTGTTCGTTGCCGTGTTGCCCCAGAGAGACGAGGCCGAGAGCGCGCCCGCGCCGGCCAGCGCTTGCGCGAAAAGCGCAAGCACGAGGAACGCCGGATACTCCCAGCCGCCGTTCGGCGACGTGAACCAGAACCCGTTCTTCACGTGCGGCACGATCGCCCCAAGCATGATCGGGATGAGCGCGATCGACGCCGCGCGGACACGAAAACCTGCGATGAGCGCGAGGCCGCCCGTCACCTCACCGGCGAACACCGGGTACACCGTCCAGCCCGGAAACCCGTGCGCGGTGAAGAAGGCCTCCGTCCCCGCGAACGTGAACAGCGCCGCCTTCGCGTAGGCGTGCGCGAGGAAGACGATGCCGAGCCCCACGCGGCTGATCGTGGGCCCGAATGCCGAGAGGCTGGCGAGGCGATCGCCGGCGAGCGCCGGCAACGAAGAGGGGGAAGTTGAGGTCTCCGGGACAGTGGTTGAGGCGGCCATGATGTCAGCTCCGTGGTGCAAGAAGACGTTTGGGATGCCTTCGAGCATAGGTGTGCTCCGTTGCAACGGAATATGCAGAGACGCATAATACGTGTGCAGATATGCACAAGAACGCCCGCGCCAACTCGAGAACGCCCGCGCCCGAACGATCCGGCGTCGATTGGGGCGCGCTTCCCTTCGTCCTGGCGCTGGCGGAGAAGGGCTCGCTCGTCACCGCCGCACGTCTCCTCGGCGTGAACCACACGACGGTGCTCCGGCGTATCCGCGCGGTCGAGGAGCAGCTCGGCACGCAGCTGTTCGAGCGTCGCACGACCGGCCATGTCCTCTCACCCGCCGGAGAGAAGCTCGTCGCCAGCGCAAGGCAGATGCAGGAGCTCTTCGTCGACGCGGAGCGACGCATCGCGGGCGAAGATCTGCGGCTCGAGGGGACGATCCGGCTCACCACGACCGACACGCTCGCGCTGACCGTGCTGCCCAAGATCATCCAGGCGTTCCGCGCGGAGCACAGCGGCGTGCGCATCGACATGACGACGACGAACACGATGCTGAGCCTCGCGCGTCGCGACGCCGAGGTCGCTGTGCGTCCGTCGAAGAGCGCGGCACCCAGCTATGTGGGCCGGCGCGTCGCCGAGCTCGCGATGGCGATCTACGCGACCCCGCGGTACTTCGATCGCGTCCCGGCGCGGGTCGACTTCGCCAAGCACGTGTGGCTCGGCCTCGACGAGAGCCTCGCGCAGACGACGATCGCGAAGTGGATGGCGCGGGCGCTCCCATCCGACGTGACGATCGCGATGCGCTTCGACAGCGTGATGGCGCTCGCGCATGGCGCGGCGTCTGGTGCGGGCGTCGCGGCGCTGCCGTGTTACGTGGGCGACACGATGCCGGCGCTCCAGCGCGTCCGCGCGGGCACGATCGACGAGCTCGCGACCGAGCTCTGGATCCTCACGCACGAAGATCTACGCCGCACCGCCCGCGTGCGCGCGATCACCGACGCGCTCGCGCTCGGCCTCGCCAAGGAGCGAGAGCTCCTCGAGGGCCGGCGTCCTCCTACGAGAGGCCGCGCCACCAGTTCGTGAAGGCGTTCCAGCCGCCCTGATCGCGCCGGAGATCCTTCGCGGCCTGCGTCGCGTGGAGGCGCATGAGCATCGCGTCGCCCTTCTTCACCGTGAAGCCGTAGCGCGTGCGGATGTAGATTTCGGCGGCCTGCACGAGCGCCGGCGATTGGAGCTTCGGCGGCACGCGCTTCAAGAGACCCTCGACCGAGTCGGAGGCTGTCGGGACGATCCCGACGTCTTCGGCCGCGATCCGGACGTACTCCCACAGGTTGTCGATGCGCTCGGAGGGCGGCGTGGGCGTGATCGGGGCCTTCAGGTGCGTGAGGAGCAGCGCGCGCTTGGCCGGGCGATAGAGGACGAGCAAGAAGAGCAGCGGCCAGAGCTTCGGCAGCGTCTCTTTGGCGGCGTCCGCGAGCTTCTGCATCTGGCGCATGATGCCCTCGCCGTCGATCGGCGGCGGCTCGGGCAGCGGTCTCTGCTCTTTGCCTTCGTGCGGCTCGTGCGCCTCGTGATCGCCCTTCCCGGTGCGCCAGAGATACGGGGCGAGGACGGCGACGCCTCCGAAGAGGAGCAGCGTGAGGACGAGGAGCGGCAGGATGTTTCGCCGCGGCAGCGCGCTCACGCGCGTCTCTTTCTTCCGTGACACGCGGCGAGCCATCGCCCCCGAGAGCGCTTGCCACATCTCGACGCGCGTCGCCTGCTTGGCGGCGAGGTAGATGAGCCAGCACAAGAGAAACCCCGCGAGGTACGCGAGCGGGACCGGCAGCCACGCCTTGATCTTGCTCTCTTCCCACGTGTGAACGCGGCCCTCTTCGTTGAGGATGATGAACACGCCACCGATCCATCCGACCGCCGGCCAGAACGACGCGATCAGCTCGTAGCGATGCATGAGCGAGAGGAGGCCGCACGGAAACGCGAAGATGAAGAACAGGATCGGGATCGCGACGTATTCGCCGCCGGGCGCATGCGACTGGCTGAGCATCCAGATCGCGATCACTCCGCAGAACGCCGTGACCATGAACACCGGCAGCGCGCGGAAACGAAGCAGCGCGATCGCTTGACCGAGGAGCACGCCGATCACGCCCGCGGCGAGGCCGAGAAAAATGATGATGACGTCCTTGTCGTTGCGATGCGCATACCACGCCGCGGTGAGCAGCATGACGAGCGACCCGAGCGCGACGAAGACGTTGTAAGCGACGATCGGACGCCAGGCGAGGCGAACGGCGTCGACGAACGGCGGCGTCCAGCGCGGGACGCGTGTGCGGCTCGCCCCCATGACTACGGAGCCTCGAGCGAGATGTTCAAGCCGCGGCGGCGCGCGATGACGACGGGCGCGCTGTTCGATCGGGCGTGCTCGATCGCCGCGGCGGTCGCGCGGGCGAGCTCGGCGCGGACCTTCTCTGCCTTCGGCGGCTTCGGCGCGAAGAGCTTCTTGATGTCGAGCTTGTTGTCGTCGGCGCCGACGGGATAATCCGAGATGAAGAATCTCCGGAGCATGCCGAGATCGTCGGCCGGCTCGTCGGGGACCGCCGAGGCGCCGTCGGCGATGACGAAGCTCGTGCCGGGGACGGGGCGTGACTGGAAGAAGAGGCCGGCCGAGACGAAGATCGCGCTCGCCTTCGGGTTCTTCGGATCCATCTGCGTCTGGAGCGAGTCGGGCGTGACGTCGTGCTGCCACACCGCGTCCGAGCCTATCGCGCGCCACTTGCGCTCTTCGCCGCGCTTGCATTCGATCTCGCGGATCACTGTCTGGAGCGTGTCCGGATCACGCACCGGCGCGACGAGCGTGACCTTCTCTCCGCGCTTGAGGAGCATGTGCGCGAGGCCGATCCATCCTTCGACCAGGAGATCGAGCACGTCGTCCATCGCGTCGGGCGCGCGCGCGACCGCGCGTTCGCCCTTCTTCAGCGCGCGTCCTCCCGCGTTCGCGGCCATGCGCCAGCCCGGCGGGAGAAACGTATCGAGCACGAGGCGCACGCGCGTCGGCGCATACGGGATCGACTCCGGCACGCGCACCATCAAGTTGCCCGTGTTGATCGACTGCTTCCAATGGACGCGTCGCAGGTCGTCCCCCGGCACGTATTGCCGCGTGCGAAAGTGCTCTTCGGTCGCGATGCGAGAGAGGACGCTGAGCGGTCCCTCCGACTTGGCGCTCGATCGCGGCCGTCGCTCGAACACCACCGGCCGCAGGCGAGGCAAGGCGCGAAGCGACGTGGTCGCGCGCGCGGCGACGTACACGCGGGTGAGCCCGAGGATGTCCTCGTACCAGATGTCGGCCGGCCCGAGCTTGTAGAGGCCACGTGGCGTGCGCGGCAGCGGAGCGCTCACCGTCACCTCGGCGCGCGACACGCTGCGATCGAGCGCAAACCTCGTGTCGCCGCCGAGCCGAAACGGGAGCTCCTCTTCGATGTGGAGACGAAAGCCCGGCGGGACCGGGACGCGCGCGAGGAAGAAGCGCTCCTCGACGGCGTCCCCTGCGTCCACGACGGTGGGCGACATCTCGCGATCGATCGCCCCGCGCCCTCGCCGGACGCGATCGTCGAAGGCGCGCACCGAGAACGCGCTCACGATCGTCGCAGAGGTCGACGCGATGTACATGATCGCGAGCCCGGCGATCGCGAGGACGCCGAACTGGCCCCACTTCGCGCTCAGCGCGAGCGCGACCATAATCATCGAGACGACCGCCATCCCGATGCCGCGGTTCGTGAGGATGCGCACGTGCCGGTCGATCGCGGCGACGAGCACGCCGAATCCACGACGCCCCTCCGCCCGCTCGACGCGAATGTCACGGCTCACCTTCACCGTGATCGCGACCAGCTGCAGGATCAGGAGTGGGACGACGACGATCGCGAAGAAGCTCGCGAACTGCCCCGAGGTCTCCGACACCTCCTGCACGTCGAACACGACGCCCACGAGCGCTCCGGTGAGCCACGGCAACACGAACAGGAGCATCGTGTGAAAGCC